>NZ_JBFPJQ010000003.1:0-681368 GCF_041021335.1 Amycolatopsis sp. SB7-3 | reverse complement strand
CGGCAACGTGCCCGCCGGGACGTCGTGCGAAGTGCGGTTCCAGCCGCTGAGCTGCGCGGATTCGTCACCGACGAGGATGTCGAGCGCGGCGACCGGCCGCTCGGGCTCGGCGGTGACCTGCTCCAGCACGGACGTGAGCCGGTCCAGCAGGCGCACGGCCGTCGTCTCGCCGGCGAGGTCTTCGGCGTACTCCAGTATCAACGTCGCGGTCGTGCCGTCGTCGACCATCGTGAAGTGCAGGTCGAACTTCGCCATCCCGGTGTCCATCTCGAACCACTCGGCCGGCAGCCCGAGCACGTCGTGCGCGTCGCTCTGCCGGTGGTAGCCCACCATCACCTGGAACAGCGGATTGCGCCCCGGAACGCGGGGCGGGTTCAGCCGTTCGACGACGCTTTCGAACGGCAGGTCGCCGTGCGAGAACGCCGCGAGGTCGGCGTCGCGCACCCGGTCGAGCAGGGCGGCGAACGTCGGATCGCCGGAGAGATCGGTCCGCAGCACCAACGTGTTCACGAAGAACCCGACGAGATCGTCGAGCGCCGCGTCGGTCCGTCCGGCGATCGGGGCGCCCAGCGGGATGTCGTCCCCGGCGCCGGTCCGGTGCAGCAGTGCGGCCACCGCAGCCTGGAGCACCATGAACGGGCTCGCTCCCGCCTTCGCCGCCAGGTCGCGCACCGCGGCCGACAGTTCCTCGGACAGCGCGGATTTCACCTTGCCGCCCTTGCCTGTCGGCTGGAGCGGACGGGGACGATCCAGTGGCAGGGCCAGCTCGTCCGGAGCCCCACGCAGCGACTCGGCCCAGTAGGCGACCTGGGCGGCACCGTGCTGGTCGAGGAAGTCCTTCTGCCACAGAGCGAAGTCGGCGTACTGCACGGGGAGATCCGTCCACACGGGACTGTCACCAGCGAGCCGCGCCCGATAGGCCGAGGTGAGGTCGCCCAGGAACGGCCGGTCGGACCATTCGTCGGTCGCGCTGTGGTGCAGGACCAGCGAGATCACGTGGTCGCCTTCACCGAGCCGCAGCACCCGCAGCCGGACCGGGATCTCCCGCGCCAGCGCGAACGGCGTCCGCGAGAGCTGGGCGATCCGGGCATCCAGCCCGGCCTCGTCGCAGTCCTCGACGGCGAACGGGATCTCCGGCGCGTCGAGAACACGCTGGTAGGGCTCGCCGTCGTGCTCCTCGAAGACAGAGCGCAGGACTTCGTGCCTGCCGAGCACGTCGCCGAGCGCGGCCCGCAGCGCGTCGGGATCCAGGGCTCCGCGCAGACGGAAGGTCAGCGGGAAGTTGTAGGCGACCGCGTTCGCCTCCATCCGGTCCACGAGCCAAAGGCTGCGCTGGGCGGCGGAAAGCGGGATCCGATCGGGGCGCTCGGCGCGGACCACGGCGGGCCGCGCCGGTTCGCCGCCACCCGCGCGAGCGGCCAGCTCCGCGACCGTCGGTGCCTCGAACAGGTCACGGATGGCCAGTTCGGCGCCGAGTTCGGTGCGGGCCCGGCTGATGAGCCGGGTGGCGAGCAGGGAATGGCCGCCGAGGTCGAAGAAGTTGTCCTCGACGCCGACCCCCTCCACGCCGAGGACCTCGCCGAAGAGCGCGCACAGCGTCTCTTCCTCGGCGGTCTCGGCCGGACGGCTTTCGGCGAGCCGCACCGTCTGCTCGGCGTCCGGGAGCGCGCGGGTGTTGAGCTTGCCGTTGTCGGTCAGCGGCAAGGCGCCCAGCGTGACGAACGCGGCCGGGACCATGTAGTCCGGCAACTCCGTCTTGAGCCGGTCCCGCAGGCGTTGCACGAGTTCGCCGCCACCACGCGCCGCCGTCGGGCTCGTCGCGTACTTGGCCAGGCTAGTGCCCACCGAAACCGGCTGATGCACCCCGGTGACCAGCGCGTCCGTTTGTCCCTTGTGGACGAACACGGCTTCGAAAGCGCCGTCGGCCGACCAGGTGCAGTACACCCGGAACCCGAGGCGGTCGCCGAGTTCGTGCACGTCCTCCGGCTCGACCCCGGCCGGGGCACGGAAGAGGTCCAGGACGTCGATGAGCGGCGCGCCGGCGTCCAGCGCACGCGTCGCCTCGACCTCGGGAGTCTGGCGGGCGTCCGGGATCCGGCTCACCCGCAGCGTTTCCACGCCGGCGAGGCGGTCCTCCAACGCGGCGAGCGAGCCCACCTCGTCCCAGGACGACCGCGGTGCTTGCGCGACCGAGAAGGTCTCAGCGGGCTCTTTCACCAGGACCGCGTCGTACCGGTACCGGCTCAGCTCGTTGTGCAACCGGGCCCGTTTGATCCGGACCTGCGCGGCGACGTCCGGGAGCCGCCGCGCGAGCGCGGTGAAGTAGTCCGGGTCGATCAGCAGTTCCTTCTCCAGCGCGGCCCCGCGTTCGATCGCGCGGCGCACCTGGGCGACGTCGGAGGTGGCGTCGGCGCGGGTGAGCTGGATCGCGGTGTGGAAGGCGCGGGCGAGCCGCAGGTTCCGGACGTCGCCGACGAACAGCGCGCCGCCGGGGGCGAGCAGGCCGATCGCCTGGGTGATGACGTCGGTCAGGTAGTCGACGCTCGGGAAGTACTGGATGACGGAGTTGATCACGATCGTGTCGAACCGGCCGGCGGGCAGGCCGTCGAACACGTGCGCCGGCTGGGCGCGCAGGTTCACCTTGGCCGCCAGTTCCGGATCCTGTTCCAGCTCGCGGTTCAGCTTCGCGATCACGGGCGCGGCGAGGTCGGTACCCCAGTACTCCTGGACCAGCGGCGCGATCTGCCCCATCAGCAGACCGGTGCCGACGCCGATCTCCAGCACCCGTTCCGGCTTCAGTTCGGCGATCCGGTCGACGGTCGCGCGCCGCCATTCCCGCATGTGCTCCAGCGGGATCGGATCGCCGTCGTAGCTGGAATCCCAGCCCGCGAAGTCCTCGGTGAACAACGCCGTCGGGATCTCGGTGTACTCGTCCGAGTAGATCTGCCGCCATTCGCCGACCTGGTCGGCTTCCGCCTCGGCGCGCGCGTCCCCGCTCAGTTCGGCCGGGACGACGTAACCGATGAGCCGCTGCAGACCGGGCGCTGACGGATCCGGCCGCGCGATGACGGCGGCCTGTGCGACCTCCGGGTAGCGGCTGAGCGCGGTCTCGATCTCGCCGAGTTCCACGCGGTAGCCGCGGATCTTCACCTGGTCGTCGGTGCGGCCGAGGAAGTCGAGGTTCCCGTCGGGACGGCGGCGCACCAGGTCACCGGTGCGGTACATGCGCCCGCCCCCGGGCACGAAGGGATCGGCGACGAACCGTTCGGCCGTCAGGCCTGGACGGCCGAGGTAGCCACGGGCCAGGCCCTCGCCCGCGATGTAGAGCTCACCCGCGACACCGTCGCGGACCGGCCGGAGCCAGGCGTCGACGATGTACGCGCGGGTGTTCCAGATCGGCTTGCCGACGGTCGGGGTGTCGCTGTCGGTCGTGCCGCCGCCGAGCGTGTTGATCGTGTACTCGGTGGGGCCGTACAGGTTGTAGCCGTAGGTCCCCTCGGTGTCGCGCAGCCGGTTCCACACCGACTCCGACACCGCTTCGCCGCCGAGCAGGACCAGCGCGGGCCGGTGCCCGTCCAGCAGTCCTTCCTCGATCAGCAGGTGGGCGTACGTCGGCGTCACGTTGACGACGTCGACCTCGTGCTCGTCGCAATACGCCACGAGCGCCCGCGCGTCCCGGCGCAGTTCCTCGTCGCAGACGTGGACCTCGTGCCCCTCCACGAGCCACAGCAGTTCTTCCCAGGACATGTCGAAGGCGAACGACACGGTGTGCGCGATCCGCAGCCGCCGTCCGCCCGCCGATGCGATGGCCGGGGCGAAGATCGCGCCTTGGTGGTTGAGCTGCATGTTCGTCAGGCCGCGATACGGCGTGACGACGCCCTTGGGTTTGCCGGTCGAGCCCGAGGTGTAGATGACGTACGCCGGGTGTTCCATGCGGTCCGCGCGGCTCCGCGCGAACAGCGGGCGTTCGGCGTCGGAGATCGGGCCGTCGCCGAACGCCCTGTCTTCGTGGTCGTCGACGAGCACCCGGGGCGTGGCACCGGGCAGCGTCGCCGAAACGTCCTTTGTGGACACCAGGCAGAGCGGCCCGGCGTCTTCCAGCATCATCGCGAGCCGCTCGACCGGGTAGTCGAGTTCCAGCGGAAGGTACGCCGCACCCGTCCGCAGCACGGCGAACAGCGCGACGACCATGTCGATCGAACGCGGCAGGCCGAGCGCGATCACCCGTTCCGGCGCGGCGCCCTTGGCCAGCAGCAGCCGGGCCATCCGGTTGATGCGCGCGTCGAGTTCGGCGTAGGTCAGCTGTTCTTCGCCGAACACCAGGGCCGTCTCGCCGGGGGTGCGCTCCGCCTGGACGGCGAGCAGATCCGCGATCGTGTCCTCGATGACGGGATGTTCGGCCTCGGCCCAGCCCGCTTCCAGCGCGGCACGGTCCTCAGTGGACACCGTGGCCAGCGCGGCGACCGGTTTCGCCGGGTCGTCGACGATCTGTGCGACCAGTGACGTGAACCGGTCGAGCACCGACGAGGCCTCGGCGGCGTCGATGACGTCGTCCCGGTAGGACAGCGTGACCCACGTTTCCTCTCCCGGGGTGACCACCAGCGTCAGTGGGTAATGCGTGGCATCGATGTTCAGCAGGTCGATGATGCCGTGGCGGTGACGGAGGCCGTCGCGCCGTTCGTCGCCATCGGCGTTGCGCAGCACGAACAGCGTGTCGAAGAGGACACGGTGCCCGGCCTCGCGTTGCAGGACCCCGAGGCTCATGAACTCGTACGGGGTCAGGTCCATCCGCTCGGACTGCAGGCGCCGCACCAGGTCCAGCACGGATTCGGCCGCGTCGAGCCGCACCCGGGTGGGCACGGTGTTGAGGAACAGGCCGATGGTGTTCTCGATCTCGGGCACGGCGGCGGGCCTGCCCGCGACCGCGGCGCCGAACACGACATCGTGGCGTCCGGTCATGGTCGACAGGACCAGGCCCCAGGCGGCGTTGAGCACGGAGTTCACCGTGAGACCGTGCCTGCGGGCCTGCTCGCGCAAGGCCCGGCTGAGCCCGGACGGCAGCAAGGTGTCTAGGTTGACCGGGGTCGCCGGGGCCAGGTCACGGCCCTCGGGTCCGACGACGGTCGGCTCCGCGAGGCCGGACAGCGCCTCGCGCCACGCGTTCGTGGCGGCCTCGATGTCCTGCCGGTCCAGCCAGCGCAGGAAGTCCACATAGGACCCGGCCGCGGGTAGCGTCCGGTCGTCGCCGCCGAGGTCGTACAGCGTGAACAGCTGCTCGATGAACAGCCAGGCCGACCAGCCGTCCCAGAGCAGCAGATGCCGGTTCAGCACCACCCGGTCGCGGCCGTCGCCGAGCCGCACCAGTTTCAGCCGGAACAGCGGCGGGGCGCCGAGGTCGAACCGCGTCGCGCGGTCCTCGGCCATCAGTGCTTCGAGCCGTTCAGACCGTTCGTCTTCAGGCAGTGCCGAAAGGTCCACTTCGGACACGGGCGGCTCGACTTCGGCCGCCACGAACTGGACCGGGCCGCGCAGCCCCTCGCTGGTGAAACCGGCGCCGAGACTCGGGATCCGCCGCAGCAGCGCGGACACCGCCGCCCGGAGCCTGCCGGCGTCCAGGCGGTGATCGAAGTCGATCGCCTCCTGGATCGTGTAGATGTCGACCCGGCCGGAGTTGTAGCTGGAGTGGAAGAACAGGCCTTCCTGCAGCGGCGACAACGGCCACACGTCGGCGACCGGCACCGGGCTGGACCGCTCGACGCGGTCGATCTCCTCCTGCGTCAGCGACACCAGTTCGAGATCGGACGGCGTGAGTCCCACCGGTGCCGTCGTGTCCACGGCCGCGAGGTCGACCAGGGCGGCGGCCCAGCGTTCGGCCAGGTCACCGCCCGCGAACGTCGCCGTCAGCCTCGGGCCTTCCTCGGTCTCTTCGCAGGCGACCCCGATCCGCACCGCGTGGTCGCCGGACGGCGGCGTGGCCCCGTACCCGGCGACCTGCCAGTCCCCCGCCCCGGCCGGGACGCGGCCGTCGTACCGCAGGACGATTTGCGGCTTCGCGAGTCCGGCGAGCAGCGGGCCGGTCTGGGCGTTGAGGTAGCGCAGCGGGCCGTAGCCCTCGGGCGTCTTCCGGACGGTTTCCTTGACGGCCTTCAGCATCGCGAGCGGTTCGCCGGACGCGGTGATCCGCACCGGGCGCACCGAGGTCAGCGCGCCGATCGTGGCCGACCGGTCGATCCGGCCGTACAGATCGACGAGCAGGTCACCGTCGACGGCGATCTTCAGCGCGGTCAGGAGGACGTCGGTCACGTCGCCGTGCACCGCGGACGGCAGCGCGCCGACAAGCGTCCGGGTCTCCTCGACGGACAGTGTGATCCGGCGTTCGGTGACATCGCCGTCGACCTCGAACGAGGCCGGCGCAAGCGTCTCGGTCCAGTGCTCGATCTCGCCGAGCAGCGCGGGATCCTGCGCCGCGTCGGTGATCCGGCGGGCGATGGTCCGCAACGACGTCCCCGCCGGGGTGAAGACAGGCGGGTGCCCCTCGGTCACGGCCTGCCAGGCGATCGCGAGATCGGCGGACAGCGTCGTCAGGCTCCGCGCGTCCAGCAGGACCGGATGCGCGAGCAGGAGCAGCCTGCCCGGCTCGTCGAACCAGACGGCCTGCAACAGATTGTCGGTCAGCCTGTCCGCAGCGGCCCGGAACTCGTCTTCGAGGGAACCGGATCCGTGACGGAGCAGGTCCGCGGCCTGGACAGTCCCTTGTGGACGGACTTCGAGCGACCACAGTACCGAGGCGACCCGCGACAGCGTGAGCCGTAGGCCATCGTGGTGGTCGAGCACGAGCTGCAGGGCCGCGGCGAGCGTCTCGAGGTCGGCTCCGGAGGGCGCGGTCAGCAGTACGGACTCCGGCTGGACCGCGCCGCCCAGCTCACGCAGCCGGAGCATTTCCGGCAGCAGAGGGACGGCTCCGATGCCGTCAGCGTCGGCCATCGGCTCCGCCGGCGCGGCGGACGCGGCGAGCGCCGCCGGGGTCCGGAGTTCGAACACGTCCTTGGGGCTCAGCTCGAATCCGGCCCGCCGGGCACGGCTCGACACGGCGATCGACGAGATGCTGTCGCCGCCCAGCAGGAAGAAGTCTCCGTCGGCGCCGACGGTCTCCAGGCCGAGGACGTCGGCGAAGATCCGCGCGAGCGCGCGCTCCTGATCGTTTCCAGGCGCGGCTTCGGTCCGGCCGGTCCCGGGTGCGGGCAGGGCCCGGACGTCGAGCTTCCCGCTGGGGGTCAGGGGGAATTCGTCGAGGACGACGAACGCCTGCGGGACCATCGGGGCGGGCAGTGCCTCACTGAGCGCGGTCCGCAGGCTCTCCGGATCCGCGTTCCCGGCGACGTAGCCGACGAGCGCGCCATCCTTGGCTACGACGGTCGCGGCCGTGACCTCCGGCCGCGCGACGAGAACGGCTTCGATCTCGCCGAGCTCGATCCGGTTGCCGCGGATCTTCACCTGCCGGTCGGTGCGGCCGAGGTACTCGATCTCGCCGTCGGCGCGGCGGCGCACCAGGTCGCCGGTCCGGTACAACCGCTGCCCCGGCTCGCCGAACGGGTCGGCGACGAAGCGTTCGGCGGTCAGCCCCGGCCGTCCGTGATAGCCGCGGGCCAGCTGGACACCGGCGAGGTACAGCTCACCCGCCACGCCGTCGGGCACCGGGCGAAGGCAGCCGTCGAGGACGTGCAGCCGCGTGTTCCACACCGGACGTCCGATGGGGACGGTGGCGCCGTCGGCTCCGGTGCAGGCGAAGAAGGTCACGTCCACGGCGGCCTCAGTGGGGCCGTAGAGGTTGTGCAGCGGGACGCCGGTGAGCGAGCGCCAGCGTGCGGCGGTCTCGCCGGGCAGCGCCTCGCCGCTGGAGAACACATGACGCAGCGATCCGAGATCGCCGGTGGCCTCGCCGCTGCCGAGGAAGGCAGCGAGCATCGACGGGACGAAGTGCAGGGTGGTGATCCGCCGGTCCCGGATCACTCGCGCGAGATAGGCGGGATCGCGGTGGCCGTCCGGTTCGGCCAGCACCACCGTGGCGCCTTCGCACAGCGCCCAGAAGAACTCCCACACTGACACGTCGAAACTCGACGGCGTCTTCTGCAGCACGCGGTCCGAGGGCGTCAGCCGGTACTCGTGCTGCATCCACGCGAGCCGGTTGACGATCGCGCGATGCGTGATGGCCACGCCCTTCGGCCGCCCGGTCGAACCCGACGTGTAGATGAGGTACGCGGTGTTGTCCGGTCCCGCGGGCGCACCCTCGACGTCGTCCACGGGCTCGCCGGTCACGGGGACCCGCGTCAGCCCGGCGACGTCCGGGATCCTCGCGGCCGTCCCGGGTTCGGAGAGCACGAGACGCGCCCCGGAATCGGCCAGCATGTATTCGAGCCGGTCGGCCGGATAATCGAGGTCGATGGGCAGGTAGGCGGCCCCGGCCTTGAGGACACCCAGCAACGCGACCATCAGTTCGGCCGACCGCGGCACGGCGACGGCCACGACCTCTTCGGGACCGGCTCCCAGGGAACGCAGCCTTCGCGCCACGTTCTCCGCGCGGGCGTCGAGGTCCGCATAGGACAGTTCGATGTCTTTGAACATCACCGCCGTCGCGGAAGGCGTCTTGGCGACCTGCGCGGCGAAGACCTCGACCAGTGTGCGCTCCGGTACGGGGTGCGCGGTCGCGTTGAGTTCGGCCAGGCGGCCGCGTTCGGCGGGCGACAGCAGGTCGAGCGCGGCGACCGGGAGACCGGGGTTCGCGGTCAGCGTCTCCAGCAGCCGCGCGAACCGCTCCGCGAGCTGTCCGGCCGCGACCGCGTCGATCCGGGCGGCGTCGAATTTGAGGCTGAACGCCAGGTCTTCGCCCGGTGTCGCGATCACCGCGACCGGGAAGTGCACCGCGTCGGTGACTTCGACGCCCATGAGGCGGAGGGTTCCGGAGGCGTGCTCGTCGTCGCGCGGGAAGTTCTCGACGACGACCAGGGTGTCGAACAGTTCTTCCTGCCCCGCGCCCGCGAGGCGCTGCAGTTCGCCGAGGCCGAGATGCTGGTGGTCCAGCAGGGCCGCTTGCTCGTCCTGCAGTCGCCGCAGCACGGCGGCGACGGTCTCGGCGCCCGACCAGCGCAGCCGCACCGGCACCGTGTTGATGTAGAGGCCGACCGCCGATTCGAGGCCGGCGGCGCCGGTGTCGCGGCCGGAGACCGTGCTCCCGAACAGCACGTCGTCCCGGCCGGTGAGCCCGCCGAGCAGCAGCCCCCAGGCGCCGTGCAGGACGGTGCCGAGGGTGAGCCCGTGCTCGCGGGCCATCGCGGACAACGCCGTCGTCGCCTGCTCGCCGAGGTTCAGGTGCAGCCGCGACGGCCGTCTCGCCACCCCGGCTCGTTCGTCGATCAGCCGGGTGGGTTCGTCCACTTCGGACAGTGCTGTCCGCCAGGCTTCGCGCGAAACCTCGCGATCACGTGACGCGAGCCGCCGCAGGTGGTCGGCGCGGGTGCCCGCTTCCGGCGGTACGGGCGCTCCCCCGTACGCCGCGAGCAGTTCGCGCAGCAGCACCACGACCGACCAGCCGTCGGCGATGATGTGGTGGAACGTGAGCGCCAGTTTGGCGCGATCCTCGCCGATCCGGGTGAAGGTCGCCCGCAGCAGCGGCGGCCGGGCGAAGTCGAACCGGCGCGCACGATCGGCCTCGAAGGCCGCCTCGGCGTCTTCGGCGGTCACCTCGCGCCAAGGCAGTTCGGCGTGCCGTGCCACCGTCTGGACGACCCGGCCGCCGTCGAGCTGCCGGAAGCCGGACCGCAGCGACGAATACCGGTCCAGCAGCGTCTGCACCGACCGGCGCAACGCGTCGGCGTCGACGTCGCCTTCGAGGTCCAGCACCTCCTGGACCGTGTAGATGTCGGCGGCCGAACCGCCTTCGAACTCCGCGTGGAAGAAGAAGCCTTCCTGCAACGGCGTCACGGGCAGGACTTCGGCGTATTCGGCGAACGACGCACGTTCGGCGTCGGTCAGCTCCAGCAACGGCCTGTCGTCCACAGTGGACTCGGCGCTCACTGTTTCCGCACAGACGGCCAGCGCTTCGGGAGTCCGGTGCTGGAAGACCTGGCGCGGGGTGATGGCGAGGCCGTGTTCCGCCGCGCCCAGCACCAGCCGGATGGACAGGATGCTGTCGCCGCCGAGGGAGAAGAAGTCGTCGTCCGCGCCGATCGTGGCCAGGCCGAGGACACGTGCGGCGACGTCGCAGAGGATCCGTTCCCGCTCGGTGGCCGGTGCGCGGCCGGTCGCGGCGGCACCGAAGTCCGGCAACGGCAACGCGGTCCGGTCGAGTTTGCCGT
The DNA here is from genome assembly GCF_041021335.1 of Amycolatopsis sp. SB7-3. Taxonomy (NCBI): domain Bacteria; kingdom Bacillati; phylum Actinomycetota; class Actinomycetes; order Pseudonocardiales; family Pseudonocardiaceae; genus Amycolatopsis; species Amycolatopsis sp. SB7-3. Next base: position 671,016 of record NZ_JBFPJQ010000003.1, on the reverse strand, counting down.
TGGGCATGATCGGCAGCCGGTCGAGTTCCACGAAGGCCGACGGCACCATGTAGTGCGGCAACGCCGATTCCGCGTGGGCACGGAGGTCCTTCAGCAACGAGGGCGAGCCGTCGGTCTGCGGCACGACGTACGCCACCAGGCGCCGGTCCCCCGGCCTGACCTCGCGCGGCACGACGGCGATCCGCTCGACCCCGGGGTACGCGGCGAGCGCGGATTCGACCTCCCCGGGTTCGATCCGGAAGCCGCGGATCTTGACCTGGTGATCGGTACGGCCGAGGAAGTCGAGGTTCCCGTCCGCGCGCCAGCGGACGCGGTCGCCAGTTCGATACATCCGCTCGCCGCCACCGGTGAACGGATCGGCGACGAAGCGTTCCGCCGACAGCCCCGGACGCCCCGCGTACCCCCGGGCGAGACCGCGTCCGCCGACGTACAACTCCCCTTCGACGCCGACCGGGACCGGCCGCAGCGCGGTGTCGAGGACGTAGCAGCGGGTGTTCGGATCCGGGACGCCGATCGGGATCGGCCCGTTCCAGCCGGGCTCGGCCGCCCACAACGTCGAGTTCACCGTCGCCTCGGTCAGCCCGTACGCGGCGACGACGTTCAGGTCTTCGGCCCAGCGCGCGATCAGTTCCGGCGGGACGGTCTCGGTGCCGACGATCAGTACCGCACCCTTGGGTAGCTCGCAGTCCGCCGGGAGGGCGGCGACCAGCGACGGCGGCAGGATCATATGCGTCGCCGCGTTGGCGGCGATGTAGCCGGTCAGCTCGACGCCCGCCACACGACGGTGCGACGGCACGACGATCAGCGTCCCGCCGACGCACAGCGACATGACCAGATCCCAGACCGTCACGTCGAACCCGGTGGAGGCGAACTGCACCACCCGGCTGTCCTCGCCGATGCCGATCCGCTCGGTCGCCGTGCTGATCAGGCTGCCGATCCCGTCGTGGGACAGGACCACGCCTTTCGGCTTCCCGGTGGAGCCCGAGGTGTAGATGACGTACGCGGCCTGGCTCAGCGCGATCCCGCTCACGTCCACAGTGGACGCATCGACCTCCGCGAGCTCGGCGATGATCTCCGGATCGTCGAGCAGGATCCGCTCGAAGTCCACACCGGACGGGAGCTGGGCGGATTCCTCCACAGTGGACACCACGATCCCGGCGCCCGCGTGCGCGAGCATGTACGCGAGGCGGTCCTCGGGGTGGTCCAGGTCGAGCGGGAGATACGCGGCGCCGGCCTTCATGACACCGAGTAGGGCGACCACGAGATCGGCCGAACGCGGCATGGCCACGCCGACGACGTCCTCGTCACCGACCCCGCGCCGGCGCAGCAGCCGCGCGAGCTGGTTGGCGGCGGCGTCGACCTCGGCGTAGGTCATCCGGACGTCCTCGCAGACGACGGCCTCGACGTCCGGTTTCCGCGCCACGACCCGCGCGAACGCCTCGGGCCAGGACACCTCGGGCGAATCCGCGACCGCGGTCCCGAGCTCCAAGATCCGGGCCCGCTCCTCCGCCGAGAGCAGGTCGATGGCGGCCAGCGGAAGATCCGGGCCTGCCAGCAGGGCGTCCAGTACGGCGGCGAACCGACGGCGATGGTCGGCCAGTTCGTCGTCGGACGACACGGCCGCATCGGCGTCGAAGTCGAAGCGGAGGCCCCGGCCCTCGCCCGCGTCGTACACGGCGATGGCGACGTCGCTGATCGGCCCGAGTTCGAGGTTGTGCGTCGTCGCGCTCGCATCGCCGAACGCGAGTTCGCCGTCCACGGCCATGTAGTTCACGCTCAGCCCGACGAGTTCGTGCACCCCGCCGCTCGCGCCGAGTTCACGGGCCAGGTCCTCCCCGCGGTACCGGCTGTGATCCAGCAGCGCGGAGACCTTCTCCGCGACCTGGGCGACGAGTCGCGACGGCGTCGTCTCCGGCCGCACGGTCAGCCGTAGCGGCAGGACGTTGGAGACCATGCCCGGCTGCTCACGCAGGGCGCGGGTGGTGCGCGCGGTGACCGGGAGGCCGAGGACGAGGTCTTCGGCGCCGGTCACACGGTGGGCGTACGCCGCGACGGCGGCGATGGCGACCCGGGACAGCCGCGTCCCCGCGTCCAGGGCGAACTTCCGCAGGCGGCCCGCCTCGGCCGCGGGCAGTTCCCATGAATGCCGCCGGAGCCGGACCCGGCCCGCCGACGCGCGGCCGAGCAGCCGCACCGGGTTCGGCCTGCCCGCGAGTTCGCCGAGCCAGTAGCCGCGGTCGGCTGTCCCGTCGTAGCCGGACTCGGCCAAGCCCGACAGCGGCCAAGAGATCTCCTCGGCGGTGCCCGAATAGAGGGCCGCCGCGCGGCGGGTCAGGACGGCTTGCCCGTGCGCGTCCATCACCAGATGGTGGTAGCGCTGGAACCAGCGGACCCGGTCCCCGGCCAGGATCAGCAGCGTATGCGCGGTGAGCGGCCCCCGTTCGAGGTCGGCCGCCACGGTGAGTTCACCCCGTGCCCATTCGTCGGCCGCCCGCTCCGGATCCGGCTCACCGCTGAAGTCGAGAACGGCGATCTCGCCGGGAGCGACCGGACGCTGGACCGGCGTGTCGCCGTCCAGCCCGACCGTCACGTGCAGGCACTCGGCCTCCGCGACCGCCCGCCGAACGGCGTCGCCCAGCCGGGTGAGGTCGATGGCGCCGCGAAGCTCCACGACCCAGCCGATCGTGTAGACCGGATCGGCCGGGTCGAGCTGCTGGGCGAGCCAGATCCCCTGCTGTGCCGGGGTCAGGGGAAAGCCGCGGTTCATCGGGTTTGCCTCCACCGTTCGGAAACGCTCGGGATCGTCCGGCCTCAGGCGGGCCTGGACCCGCTCACCGCGTACTCGGGCCGGGACGCGTCGGCGGCGCGCCGGTCCACGATGGACTGGAGGATCTCGCCGACCCGGACGGCGGTGTTGGACAGCAGCGAAGACGTGATGCCGTGCGTGTGCTCGGTGCCGCCCTGCAGGTAGATCCCGCCGTCGAGCGGCGGTTCGGTGACGATCCGGTAGTCGCGTTCGACGCGGAGCCTTCCCTCGTCGTCGCGCGCGCAGGTGGAGGCGAGCTCGCCGAGCAACGGGGTCGGGTCCGCCGGGCTGTACCCGGTGGCGTACACGACGAAGTCGGCGTCGAGCCTGGTCCGCGCCCCGGTTTCCAGCGCCTCGACGGTGACCCGCACTTCGGAGCCGGTGTCGGTGACCTCGGTGGGCCGGGAGACGTTGATCAGCTTCAGCCGCTCGATCCCCTGCACCTTCTCGCGGTAGACGCGGCGATACAGCTCGTCGATGAGTTCGATGTCCACGGCCGAGTAGTTGGTCGCGCCGTGGTAGCGCATCAGGCGGTCCTTGACCGCTTCCGGCGCCTCGTAGAACCGGCCGACCGCCTCGGGGTCGAAGATCCGGTTGGCGAACGCGCTGTCGTCGGCCGGGCTGTAGCCGTAGCGCGCGAACACCGCGCACACCTCCGCGCGGGGGAAGCGATCGTGCAGCAGCGCGCTGACCTCCGCCGCGCTCTGGCCGGCGCCGACGACGACGAACCGGCGCGGCTCCTCGGCGGCCAGGCCTTCGAGCCGGTGCAGGAGTTCGCTGTTGTGCCAGATCCGTGTGCCCGGCGTCACACCTTCAGGGAGATTCGGCCGCAGCCCGGTGCCCATCACCAGGTTGCGGGCGCGCAGATTCACCAGTTCGCCGTCAGTACGGGCGTGCACGTCGAAGAACACGATCTCGTCGCCGTCGAACACCGGCGTGACGGAAAGGACCTCCGTGCCGTAGGAAACCAGGTCGTCGACCTTCTCCGCCGCCCATTCGAAGTAGTCGTGGAACTCGATCCGCAACGGGAACAGGTTCTTGTGGTTGATGAAATCGACCAACCGGTCCTTGCTGTGCAGATACGACAGGAAGCTGAACGAGCTGGTCGGGTTCCGCATAGTCGCGAGGTCCTTGAGGAAGGACACCTGCATGGTCGCGTTGTCGATCAGCATCCCGCGGTGCCAGCCGAAACGGGCCTGGCGCTCGAGGAAGTGGGCCGTGACGGTCTCGGCCCCTGGCGCGGCGTTGTGCTCGGTGACGGCGATGGCGAGCGCGAGGTTCGAGGGACCGAACCCGACCCCGACCACGTCGTAGACCGGAACCCGTTCACCGACCACTGCTCGTGCCATCTTGAACCCCTTGCGCGGCTCAGCCGCATCTCGGTACTTCGCAACAAAGACCAGGGAACCCTAACCTAAGTTAGGTGAGGCTCAACTAGTACTTTCAGTGGTGATGTTCATCCCTCGACCAGGAGGAGGCCGGTCCCATGCGGGTCGCCATGTTCGGATACCAGACCTGGGGACACCGCACCCTGCGGGCCTTGATCGACGCGGGCCACGAGGTCGCCCTCGTCGTCACCCACCCGAAGAGTGACCACGCCTACGAGAAGATCTGGTCCGACTCCGTCGCGGACCTCGCCGAGGAGAACGGGATCCGCGCGCTGCTGCGGCAGCGTCCCGACGACGCGGAACTGCTGGCGGAACTGAAGGAAGCCGATCTCGACCTGATCGTCGCCAACAACTGGCGCACCTGGCTGCCGCCGGAGATCTTCGAGATGCCGCGGTACGGGACGCTGAACGTCCACGACTCGCTGCTGCCCGCCTACGCCGGCTTCTCGCCGCTGATCTGGGCGCTCATCAACGGCGAGAAGGAGGTCGGCCTCACCGCCCACATGATGGACGCCGACCTCGACGCGGGCGACATCGTGCTGCAGCGCTCCGTCCCGGTCGGACCGAAGGACACGACGACCGATCTGTTCCACCGGACGGTCGACCTCATCGCGCCGATCACCACCGAAGCCATCGAGCTGATCGCGAAAGGGGACTTCACCCCGGTCAAACAGGACAGGTCGAAGGCCAGCTTCTTCCACAAGCGCGCCCTCGAAGACAGCCTCATCGACTGGTCGTGGCCCGCGGACGAGATCGAGCGGCTGGTGCGCGCCCAGTCCGACCCGTACCCCAACGCCTTCACCTACCACCGCGGCAAGCAGCTGCGCGTGATCCGCTCCTCGGTGTCGGTGGGCCAGTACGGCGGCACCCCCGGCCGGATCTTCATCCGAGAGGGTGACGGCGTCGTGATCGTCGCCGGGCCCGAGTCGCGCCGCGGCCGGTCGCACGGGCTCGTCATCGAGCGGGTGCGGACCGAGGACGGCACCGAACTGGCCGCGACCGAGTACTTCCGCACGATGGGCGGATACCTCACCGCTCGTCCCTGACCTGCGGTTTCCGCGGTCCGGCGAAAAAGTCATCGCGGGACCGATGAGTTCCGGCGAAGGGCGCCGTTACATCGGGTAAGAACACTCGATGGGAGGCGCCATGACCGACACGATCGCCGCGGCGAAGGCGGGAGACGAAACCGCCTTCGCCGCGCTCACCGGACGACACCGCCGGGAACTGCACGTCCACTGCTACCGGATGCTCGGCTCGTTCGACGAGGCGGAAGACGCCGTCCAAGAGGCGCTGCTCAACGCGTGGCGCGGGCTGGACACCTTCGACGGTGGCAACTTCCGCGCGTGGCTGTACCGGATCGCCACCAACGCCTGCCTCGACGCGCTCCGCAAGAAGGACCGCCGGGTGCCATCGGTCCGCTCGTTCGCCGAAGTCCCTTGGATCCAGCCGTATCCGGACCGCCTGCTGGACGAGATCGCGCCCTCGGAAGCCGAACCGCACGCGCTCGCCATCGCCAGGGAGACCATCGAACTCGCCTTCCTCGCGGTCCTGCAGATGCTGCCGCCTCGGCAACGCGCGGTGCTGATCCTGCGCGACGTGCTCGGCTGGCAGGCCGCCGAAACCGCCGAACTGCTCGATCTCACGGTCCCCGCCGCGAACAGCGCCCTGCAACGGGGTCGCGCGACCCTGCGTGAACGCCTCCCGCAGCAGCGTGGCGAATGGTCGGTCTCGGCTCCCTCCGAAGAGGAACGGGCGCTGGTCCGGCGGCTCGTCGAAGCCCACGACAGCGGCGATTTCAGCACTTTGAGCAGTCTGGTCCGCGACGACGTCCGCGTGACCATGCCGCCGGAGCCCCACTGCTACATCGGCCTCGAACACCTCGCCCGGCACGGCAGGATCGCCGAGGAGATGGGCGAATGGCGCGCCGTCCCCGTCGACGCGAACCGGATGCCCGCGTTCGCCTCGTACCTGCGGCGTCCCGGCGACACCGTCTTCCGTGCCTTCAAGCTCGACCTCGTCCGCGTCGTCGACGGCAAGGCCGCGGAGTTCACCACGTTCGACAGTCACCTGTTCCCGGCCTTCGGCCTGGACGCCATCCTGGAGGGAAAGTAATGCCGGAGAAGATGACCGACGACCAGCGCCGCGCCTTCCTCGCCGAAGGTACCCGCACCGCCGTCTTCGCGACGGTCCGCCCCGACGGCAGGCCGCACGCGGTACCGGTCTGGTTCGCCCTCGACGGGGACGACATCCTGGTCAACCTGGGTGCGGACACGGTCAAAGGCAAGGCGCTTAAGGAGAATCCGCGAGTTTCGGTGGTCGCCGACGACCCGACCCCGCCGTACTCGTTCGTGAGCGTCGAGGGTGTCGCGGAGATCGTTTCGGATCCGGACGGCGTCCGTCTCGGCTCGGAACTGATCGCCCGGCGATACCTCGGCGAAGCGGGACAGGAGGTCATCGACGGCTGGCTGGCGTACGCGACGTCGCCGGGGAAGGTGATCGTGCGGGTGCGGCCGGAGCACTTCGTGGCCATCGCGAAGGTCGGCGGCTGACCGCTTCCCAAGTACATGAAGGCCCCCTTCCTTGCGCCTAAGTACAGGAAGGGGGCCTTCATGTACCGCCGAGCGGGAGCCACTTGGCCCCTGCGGGCGCCGGGCGTCAGGATGGGCCCGTGGCCGAGATCGTTTTCGACGACAGCATCCGTTCCTGGCTCATCCGCACGGCAGCCACGAGCTACGCGCTCCGGCTGAGCGACGACGACGCGCCCTCCCACGTCTACTGGGGTCCGGCGCTCACCGCCGATCAGCTCGCCGACGTCCTCAGCCGGACCGAAGAACGCTGGGATGCCTTCAACGATCCCGCCGAGGGACTGGATGAACTGGCCGCCGACGGCGGCACCCGCTACTGGACCCCCGCCCTCCAGGTCCGGTTCGCCGACGGGACCCGCGCCCTCGAATGGCGCTACCTCGGCCACGACATCGACGGCATGAGCCTGCGCGTCCACTTCCGCGATCGCCACTACCCGCTGCGGATCACGCTCGGCTACCGCGTCCCGGCGGGCACGGACGTCATCGAACGCTGGACCGAACTCGCCCACGACGGTACCGACGGCCCGATCGAGATCATCCGCGCCGACTCGGCGACCTGGGTCGCGCCGATCCGGCCGGACTACCGGATCAGCCACGTCACCGGCCGCTGGGCCGCCGAGAGCCAGCTGCTCCGCGAGCCCGTCCCCCACGGCGAGACCACGTTCGGCAGCAGGCGCGGCATCACCAGCCATCACGCCAATCCGTGGGTGATGCTCGACGACGGCGAAGCCACCGAGCGGCACGGCGAGGTCTACAGCGCCGCGCTCGCGTGGAGCGGTTCGTGGCGGATCACCACCACGCGCTCCTCCACCGGCCGGCTGACCGTGACCGGCGGCTTCGGCCAGGACGGCGTCGTCCCCCGGCTCGCACCCGGCGACACGCTCACCACCCCGGTCTTCGCCGGGCTCTACACCGACGGCGGATTCGGCGCCGCGAGCCGCGCCTGGCACGCGTACGCGCTCGACCACGTCCTCCCGCATCCCGGCGAACTCCGGCCGGTGCTCTACAACTCTTGGGAGGCAACGGGTTTCGACGTCACCGAAGCCGGGCAACGCGCGCTCGCGGAGAAGGCCGCGGCGCTCGGCGTGGAACTGTTCGTGATGGACGACGGCTGGTTCGGCGCCCGCAGCGGTGATCACGCGGGCCTCGGTGACTGGCAGGTCAACCGCGACAAGTTCCCCGACGGTCTCGAACCGCTCGTCCGCGAGGTGCACCGCCTCGGCATGAAGTTCGGGCTCTGGGTCGAACCCGAAATGGTCAACCCGGACAGCGATCTGTACCGCGCCCACCCGGACTGGGTCCTGCACCATCCACATCGGACCCGATCGGAGCTGCGACGGCAGCTGGTGCTCAACTTCGCCCGGCCGGACGTCGCCGAGTGGGCGTTCGGCACGCTCGACTCCCTCGTCGGCGAGCACGGCATCGACTTCCTGAAATGGGACATGAACCGCCCCTTCAGCGAGGCGGGCTGGCCCGGGGCCGTCGATCCGGACACGCTGTGGGTGGAGCACACCCGCTCGGTCTACGCGCTCATGGACCGCCTCCGCACCCGCCATCCCGGGCTGCGGATCGAGGCGTGCAGCGGCGGTGGCGGGCGAATCGACCTCGGGGTGCTGGCCAGGACCGATCAGGTCTGGACGTCCGACAACACCGACGCGCTCGACCGGCTCGTCATCCAGCACGGCTACGGTCAGGTGTACCCGGCCCGCGCGATGTCGGCATGGGTGACCGACGACCCCAACTTCGTCACCCGGCGGTCCACTCCCCTGCGTTTCCGGTTCCACGTCGCGATGGCCGGCGTGCTCGGCATCGGCGGCGACATCCTGAAATGGCCCGAGGAGGATCTGCTCTACGCGCGCGAACAGATCGCGCTGTACAAGGACATCCGGCCGATCGTCCAGCACGGCAGGCTCCACCGGCTCGTGCCGCCTGCCACCGACGGTGTCTCCGCGCTGCAGTACGTGGCGGCCGACGGCGGAAGCGCGGTGGTGTTCGTGTTCCGGCAAGCGGCACATTTCCACACTCACGAACGACCGCTCCGGCTCGACGGTCTCGACCCCGCCGCCCGCTACCGCGACGAGGACACCGGAAAGGTGTGGCACGGCGCCTCGCTCCTGGCACACGGCCTGTTCCCCGGCCTTCCGGACGGCGATTTCGCCAGTGCGGTGATCCGGTTGACGAAGGTTTGAGCCAGCCGATAGATCAGATGTATCCTCACTTTTCACTCGCCGATGCCCGCCGGAGCTGCTTGACATCGCCCTAGACATCCGATCGAATGCCGTCGTATATGAGACGTCGTGCATCGCCGCGAGAAGGGTGACCGGGGCATGAGAAAGTCCTTCGCGTTGGGAGCCGCACTACTCCTCGCCGCGAGCCTCACCGGCTGCACCGTCGGCGGCGGGACGGACGCCTCCGGCGGCGAGATCACCTTCCTGACGTTCGAGACGCCGAACCTCCCACCGTCCTATTGGGACTCCGCCATCAAACGCGTCACGGACCGGAACCCCGGACTGAGCGTGAAGAAACTGGTCGCGCCGTCGACCGACCGCACCGGCTACGCCAAACAACTCCTGCAGTCCGGCCAGTTCCCCGACGTCGCGATCGCCGTCGATTCGGCCGGGTTCGCCGAATCGGGCAATCTCTACGCGTGGACACCCGAGGAACTCAAGGACTTCCAGTTCCCCGGCGCCAACCCGATCAAGGGCGGGCACCACCAGCTGCCCGCCAACACCCAGACCATCCCGCCGATCTACTACAACAAGAAGCTCTTCGCCGACGCCGGGATCACCTCGGTGCCGTCGACCTGGAGCGAGCTCCTCGCGGCGTCGGAGAAACTGAAGGCCAAGGGCATCACGCCGTTCACCATCGGCGGCGGCAAGGAAGGGTTCCCGTCCGCGATGCTGCTGGACGGCCTGGTCAGCGTCGAGGTCTACGGCAAGACGCCGGACTGGCTTTCCCAGCGGCGGGCCGACAAGGTCAAGTTCACCGACCCGGCCTTCCAGCAGGCGTTCGGCAAATTCGCCGATCTGGTGGCCAAGGGCTACCTCGACAAGACGCAGGTGTCGCGCGACTACTCCGCGACCGAGGCGGCCTTCCTCAACGGCGAGGGTGCGATGTACCCGATGGGCAACTGGTTCGCCGCGAGCGCCGACGCCAAGAAGCCGCCGTTCGAGATCGGCGTCTTCAACTTTCCTTCCGAGGACGGAAAACTCGTCGTGCCCGCGTACACCGGTGGAGGCATCGTCGTCAACGCGAAGTCGCGGAACCTCGACGCGGCGAGGAAGTTCGCGCTCGCGTTCCAGCTGGACAAGGAGCAGATCGACGCCTCGGTCAAGGCCGACGGCCTGTTCCCCGCGATCAAGGGCTACACGCCGCCCGCCGACGTCGGGCCGGTCTTCAAGGCGGGATACGAGCTGTACAAGGAAGCCGTCGCGAAGAACGCCGTCGTGAACGCCTTCAGCTGGGAGACCGCGGACGACGGGCTCCTGCCGGGGATGAAGGACAAGGTGTACCAGGCCGCGCAGGACGTCATCACCGGCCGCAGAACGGTGGCCGACGCGTGCGCGTTCCTGGACACCGAGTGGGCGAAGGCGCGCTGACACCACGATGGGGAGAAAACCGATCCTGCCGCGCGTGTGGCATTTCGCCTCGTTCGGCGCGCCCGGCGTCGTCATCTACCTGTGCTTCGTCATGGCGCCGATCCTCATCAGCTTCGGCTACAGCCTGACGAACCACAACCCGTTCAGCCCGCCCGCGGAATTCGTGGGTCTCGAGAACTACCGGCTGCTGTTCCAGGACGAACAGTTCCTGACCGCGCTCCGGGTCACCACGATCCTGACCGTGATCGTCGTGGTCGTGCCGAACGTGCTCGGTCTCGGTGTCGCGGTGCTGCTCGACCGGAAAGGCTGGCTGTACAACGCTTTGCGGAGCGTGTTCTTCACGCCCGTGATCCTCAGCTCGGTCGTGGTCAGCATCATCTGGACGAAACTCCTCGACGACCGGGGCCCGGTCAACGACGCGCTCCGCGCCCTCGGGGTCGAGCATCCACCGGGCTGGCTCTCCGACCCGGATCTGGCGCTGTACTCGGTCGCGTCGATCGTGTGCTGGCAGATGCTGGGGTTCTGTGTGGTCGTGTACCTCGCGGGCCTGCAGGGCGTCCCGGCCGAACTGCTGGAGGCCGCGGAGATCGACGGTGCCGGGCCGGTGCGCCGGTTCCGCGCGGTGACCTGGCCGCTGCTCGCGCCGTCGCTGACGATCAACACCGTCGTGCTGCTGATCTCGGCGTTCAAGACCTACGACTACGTCAAGGTCGTCACCAACGGCGGGCCGGGTTCGGGGACCACGGCGACCATCGCGTTCGACGTCCTCGCCACCGGCCTCGACGCGAACCACGTCGGCTACGCGTCCGCGATGGCCATGGTGATGCTGGTGATCGTCGCGACCTTGACCACGATCGTGCTGCGTTTCCTGCGGCGGCGGGAGGTCGACCTGTGACCGCGAAACTCCGGCCCGTCGCCGCGATCCTGGTGAGCGCGCTGTTCGCCGTGCCGCTGTACTACGTGCTCGTCAACGTCTTCAAACCCGGTGATCAGATCGCCCGGACGCCGGCGTCGGTCCCGCTGCCACCGACGCCGGCCAACATCCACGCCGTGCTCACCCGGCCCGACGGCCTGTTCTGGGTGAGCCTGGCGAACAGCCTGCTCGTCACCCTGCTGTCGATCCTCGTGCTGACCGTGCTTTCGGCCATGCTCGGGCACTACCTGGCGCGGTCGGCCAAGCGGTGGACCAGGGTGCTCGCGCTGATCCTGTTGGCGGGCTTGATGATCCCGCCGCAGGTGATCCTCATCCCGGTCACCGAGGTGCTGCGGCTGACCGGGCTGATGGCGACGATCCAGGGTCTGGTGCTGTTCAACGTCGGCTACTACGTGCCGTTCGGGGTCTTCGTGTTCACCGGGTTCATCCGCGGGGTGCCGGTGGAACTCGAGGAGGCCGCCCGGCTCGACGGCGCGAGCCGGGCACAGGTGTTCTGGCGGATCGTGTTCCCGTTGCTGCGCCCGGCCACGGCGAGTGTGCTCATCTTCCTCGGCGTGTGGATCTGGAACGACTTCATCGATCCGCTGATCATCCTCGGCCCCAGCCAGGGGACCACGGTCACCACCGGGATCTACCGCTCGATCGGTCAGTACCAGGCGGATCTCGGCAGCGTCTTCGCGCTCATGTTCCTGGCGACGCTGCCGGTGCTCATCTTCTATCTGGCACTGCAGAAGCAGTTCGTGAAGGGACTCACCGGGGGCGCGACCAAGGGCTGACCCCGCGTTTAGTCCTCTGAATGCGCACGCATTCAGAGGACTAAACGCTCAGAGTTCGGTGACCTTCCCGTCGGCCACTTCCAGCCGCCGGGTCGTCGCCACCGCGTCGAGCATCCGCCGGTCGTGCGTCACCAGCAGCAGCGTCCCCGGGTAGTCCGCGAGCGCCGACTCCAGCTGTTCGATCGCCGGCAGGTCGAGATGGTTCGTCGGCTCGTCGAGCACCAGCAGGTTCACCCCGCGCGCCTGCAGCAACGCCAGCGCCGACCGCGTCCGCTCCCCCGGCGACAACGTGGCCGCCGACCGCAGGACGTGCGCGGCCTTGAGCCCGTACTTCGCCAGCAGCGTCCGCACGTCGGCGTCGGCGAGTTCCGGCACCTCCCGGGAGAACGCTTCGACGAGCGGAAGGTCGCCGAGGAACAACTTCCGCGCCTGATCGACTTCCCCGACCACGACACCGGAACCGAGCGAGGCGGCGCCCTCGTCGACCGGGACCCGCCCGAGCAACGCCGCGAGCAGCGTCGACTTCCCTGCGCCGTTGGCCCCGGTGATCGCGACCTTGTCCGCCCAGTCGATCTGCAGGTCGACCGGGCCGAGGGTGAACCCGCCCCGCCGCACCACGGCGCCGCGCAGGGTCGCCACGACCGCGCCCGCCCGAGGCGCCGCGGCGATCTCCATCCGCAGTTCCCATTCCTTGCGCGGTTCTTCGACGACGTCGAGTCGCTCGATCATGCGGTCGGTCTGACGTGCCTTCGACGCCTGCTTCTCGGTCGCCTCGCTCCGGAACTTGCGGCCCACCTTGTCGTTGTCGGTGGCCTTGCGCCGGGCGTTCTTGACGCCCTTCTCCATCCACGAACGCTGCATCGCACCACGGGCTTCGAGCGACGCCTTGGTGTTCGCGTACTCCTCGTACTCTTCCCGGGCGTGCCGTCGCGCGACGGCACGCTCCTCCAGATACGACTCGTAGCCGCCGCCGTAGGTCCGCACCTGCTGCTGCGCGTAGTCGAGCTCGACGACGCGATCGACGGTGCGGGCGAGGAATTCCCGGTCGTGGCTCACCAGGACGGTCCCCGCGCGCAGCCCGGTCACGAACCGCTCGAGGCGTTCCAGGCCGTCGAGATCGAGGTCGTTGGTCGGCTCGTCGAGCAGGAAGATGTCGTACCGGCTCAGCAGCAGCGACGCCATCCCAGCGCGCGCCGCCTGCCCACCCGAGAGCGACAGCATCGGCTGGTCGAGGTTGACGGTGAGGCCGAGATCCGCGACGACCTCCCCAGCCCGGTCGTCCAGATCGGCACCGCCGAGCGCGAGCCAGCGGTCGAGGGCCAACCCGTAGGCGTCGTCCGCGCCGGGTTCGCCCGCGGTGAGCGCCTCGGTCGCGGCGTCGAGCGCGGCCTGGGCGGCGGTGACGCCGGTACGCCGGGAGAGGAACGCGCGGACGGACTCACCCTCGCGGCGTTCCGGTTCCTGCGGGAGGTGACCGACGGTGGCCGTCGGCGGGTTCAGCCGGACACTGCCCTCTTCCGGCGGCACGAGGCCGCCGAGGGTCTTCAGCAGGGTCGACTTGCCCGCGCCGTTCACCCCGACGAGACCGATCACTTCGCCCGGCGCGACGACCAGGTCGAGACCGGAGAACAGAACACGGTCGCCGTGGCCGGCGGCGAGATCCTTGGCAACGAGTGTGGCGCTCATGAGATCGGTAAGTCTACGGGGACCGATTGAACAGCTCGTGGTCCCTCGGAAGAGTGGCAAGTATCCAAGCGATCACGGAACGTGGGTAACCTGGTTGTTCTTCTGGACCCGAACGAATCCCCCGAGCATTGAGGTCGGTGACAGCAAATGGCGGACTCCGCCACCCCGGTCCCCGTCGTCCACCAGCAGAAAGGCGGTACCCGCAGGCCGACATTGAGCAGGCGGCGGGAAGTCGGTCATGCCAGCGCGCGGTCGCTGCTGATGACGATCCTCGGCGAGTACGTCCTGCCCCGCGACCAGGCGATCTGGACGTCCACGCTGGTCGAGGCACTGCGGGTGCTGGACATCGAGGAGAAGTCCGCCCGGCAGGCGCTCGCCCGTTCCTCCGCCGAAGGCTGGGTGGTCTCCGAACGCGTCGGACGAAGAGTGCGCTGGTCGCTCACCCCGCCAGGCAGACGCCTGCTGACCGAAGGCGCGGAACGGATCTACGCCTTCGGCAACGAGGAAAAGGCCTGGGACGGACGCTGGCTGATGCTGATCGTCTCGGTCCCCGAAGCGAAACGAGATCTCCGGCACCGGCTCCGCACCCGCCTGACGTGGGCCGGGTTCGGTTCCCCGGTGGCGGGGGTCTGGGTCAGCCCGGATCTCAGCCGCCAGCGGGAAGCCCAGCAGATCGTGCAGGACCTCGGTCTCGACGCCCAGGCGATGTCGTTCACCGCCGCCTACGGCGACGTCGGCGACCAGGAGACGATGGTCGCGCGGTCCTGGGATCTGAGCGAACTCAAAGACCGCTACGAGGACTTCATCGACCGCTTCACCGGTCTGCGTCCCTCCGGCGAAAACGGCGTCCTGCGCGCGCAGACCGAACTCGTACACGAATGGCGCAGCTTCCCGTTCCTCGATCCCCGGCTTCCGCTAAAACTCCTCCCCGACGGTTGGAGCGGCGTGCGCGCGGCGGACCTCTTCCACCGCAAGCACGTCGAATGGCGACCGGAAGCACAGGCGCAATGGGACGAACTCGCGGCGACCTCGGGCTAGGGTCACGGGAAACCGACCCACCGGAGGGAATCCGCCTTGGCCACCTCGATCCGCCTCGACCGTGAAGACGACCTCGCCGTCCTGACCATCGCTTCGCCGCCGTTGAACCTCTACACGGCGGACCTGCAGCGCGAACTGGGCGAGGCGATCGGCGAACTGGAGGCCACTCCGCCGCGCGCGGCGCTGATCCGCGCCGAGGGCAAGATCGTCAGCGGCGGGGTGGACGTCTCCCTGTTCGACGCCCAGTCGAGCGCCGCCGAGGCGAAGGTGCTCTTCGACGAGATGCTGGCGATCCCCGACCGGATCGCCGCACTCCCGTTCCCCACCGTGTTCGCCGCCCACGGTCTGTGCCTGACCTGGGCGTTCGAGGTCGCGGTCGCCTGCGACATCATCCTGGCGAGCGAGAAGGCCAAATTCGGCCTGGTCGAGCGGGTCGTCGGCCTGACCCCGACCATGGGCGGCACGCAACGGCTCGCCGCCCGCGCCGGGGTCGGCCGCGCCAAGGAGTTCGTGATGACCGGCGCGACCTACGACGCCGCGACACTCGAACGCTGGAACGTGGTGAACCGGGTGTTCCCGGCGGACGGCTTCGACGAGGCCGTCCGCGCGTTCACGATCGATCTCGCGCAGGGCCCGACGCGGGCGCACGCCGCCACCAAGAAGGTGCTCGAGCACTACGAGCACGGCGGCGTCGCCGAGGCGAACGAGCACATCACGACGATCGCCGCCGGGCTCTTCGAGACCGAAGATCTGCGCGGCGCGGTGAAGTCGTTCCTCGCCGACGGTCCCGGCAAGGCGACCTTCACCGGCCGCTGATCGCCCTAGGGGCGTTGTCCGGCCTCGTCCACCACGCCGGACGCGGTCACCGCGGTCGAATTCGTGCCCAGATACAGGAAGGTGTCGGCGGCGAAGACGATCACCACCGGTTTCGCCACCTTCGGGTCGTCGTGCGGTCCGAGCGGCCACGTGATGCCGACACCGGGCCTGCCCGCCGCGTCCTCGGTGTGGTCGACGGCGCGCAGCCCGGGCACCTTGGCGGCCGCGCCGAACAGGGCGGCCCGGACGGCGGGCGGGAGGAGGTTCTCGTTCGCCAGCGCGAGGATGTCCTTGCCCATCGCGTTGTAGTCACCCGTCTCACCGCTGTGACGGGCGTTGAGGTAGGCGAACATCGCCTCGGCGTCGGCGGGGAGGTCCGTCCGGTAGGCGGGTGACGGCGCGCAGGGCTCCGTGACGCCCTTGAGCGGCTGGTCGCCCTTGTAGACCTGCGCCCGCCCGCCCCGGCAGCCCGGGAGCGGGAAGAGCGAGCCGTCGGCCATCTTGATCCGCCCGTCGCGGGTGCCGTCGGCCGACAGCCACGCCTCCCGCTCGCCGTCGGGCTGCTTCGTCTTCGTGTAGACGAACTGGTCCGGTTTCGGCGGTGCACCCGGCGCCTTCAACGCGGCCGCGGCGGCGTTGCGGAGGACGACGACGGGGTCCGCGACGGCCGCGGTCGGCTCCAGGCCGACCTTCTCGACCGGCGCCAGCGCGACGACGGCGGTGATCGCCGCGGCGAGCCCGGCCGCGCCGGCGCCGGTCCAGACCCAGCGCCGCCGCTTCTTCAGCGGCACCACGTTTTCCGTTCCGGTGCGGGCGATTTCGGCCATCAATCGCTCGCGTGCCGAGCCGAGGGCGCCGGATTCCGCGAGGGGCACCGATCCGGTCCGCTCGGCGATCAGCTTCAGCTCATCCATGGGTGGAGATCTCCTTCGAAATTGTGGTGTCCGGGCGCCCGAGCGCCTCGCGGACCTTCCGGCGGGCACGGTTGAGCCGCGAGCGGACGGTGCCGAGCGGGATGTCGAGCGCCGCGGCGATCTCCTCGTAGCTCAGGCCTTCCCCGGCGAACAACGTGAGCGTGTCGCGGTCGCCGTCGGCCAGTTCCGCGAGCGCGGAGTCCAGCAGTTTTCCCATCGCCTGGGCGGTCACCTGATCGGCGACGCGTTCGGCATGCCCCTCTTCGTCGGGCGGCGGGCCGAGCGCTTCCCGCAGTTTCAGCTCCCTGACCTCGTCACGGCGCCGCTGCGCGACCAAGTTGGTCGCGATGCCGTAGAGCCACGGCCGGGCGTCGCGGCGCTCGGTGTCATATCCCGCGCGTTTGCGGAAGGCGATCAGGAACGTCTCCCCCAGCGCGTCTTCCGCGGCCGTGGGCCCGATCCGTCTGACCAGGTAGCGGTGGATGTGCGCGGCATGCCGGTCGAAGATCGCGGAGAACCGGTCCGCGCTGGTCACCGACCTCGCGATCACTTCCGCGTCCTCCGGATCGCCCGGAGCCGCCTCGGATGAGCTCATGGACCGCCTTTCGCCGTTCGTCGATGTCACTTGTTGTCCGCATCCGGCGCCGAACGGGTTCACGACCGACGAATCGGTCTAGACCTTTTATGCGTGCCGCGCTACATTCATCTGTGGTCTAGACCACACGCGCCATTTTCCGAGCAGGTCAGTCTCGCCGCCTCTTTGGAGAGAACCGCCATGAGACGCACCAGAAGAAGACTACTCAGCGCACTCACCGTGACACTCCTCGCCGCCGGGCTCCTCGTGGCCGCAGGTAATCCGGCGTTGGCGGCGGGCCGCCTCCGCGCCGCCTTCACCTTGGCCGGAACCACCGGTGAGTACACCGTCACCAACCCCAGCAGCGAAACCGTCGCCGACTGGTCCATCACCTTCACCGTGCCCGCCGGCGTGACCGCCACGAGCGGCTCCCACGCCACGGTTTCCCAGTCGGGCAACCAGGTCACCCTCACCCCGGCGTTCTACATCAAATCGCTCGCGCCGGGCCGTTCGACCTACCCCTACAGCCCGTCGTTCCAGCTCAGTTCCGCGGTCAACCCGACCACGTGCCGGATCGACGACGCCAACTGCGACGGCTCGGGCGACGCGCCGCCGTCGACCCCGGCCAACCTGCGTCTCGTGGCGAAGACGACCACGACCGCCGCGCTGGCGTGGAACGCCGCGGCCCCCGGCTCGCTGCCCGTCGTCGGCTACGACGTCTACCAGGGCACCACGCTCGCGGCCTCGGTCACCGGCACCGAAGCGAGGATCACCGGGCTGACGCCGAACACGGCCTACAGCTTCACCGTCGTCGCCAAAGACCGCAAGGACGCGAAATCCCCGCCCACCCCGGCGCTGGCGGTGACCACCAACAACCCGAGCGACGACACCCAGGCGCCGACGGTGCCGTCGAACCTCCGCTCGACCGCGGTCACCTCGGGCTCCATCTCGTTGGCGTGGAACGCGTCCACGGACAACACCGGTGTCGTCTCCTACGACGTCTACCGCGGCACGACCCTCGCCACCACCGTCACCGGGACGACCGCGACGGTGACCGGGCTTTCACCGTCCACTTCGTACTCTTTCACGGTCAAAGCCCGTGACGGGTACGACAACGTCTCCGCGGCGAGCGCGGCCGTCAGCGCTCGCACCGGCGACATCGTGAACGGGTACGCCCGGGTCGGGTACTTCGTCCAGTGGGGCATCTACGGCCGCCAGTTCTTCGTCAAGAACCTGGTGACCAACGGCTCCGCCGCCAAGCTGACCCATCTGCTGTACGCCTTCGGGAACATCGACCCCGTCAACCACACCTGCCTTTCGGGCGTCACCAAGGGAACGACGTCCAATCCGCAGGACCCGAACCAGGGCGACGGCGCGGGCGACGCGGAAGCCGACTACTCGCGGCCGATGTCCGCGTCCCAGTCCGTCGACGGGGTCGGCGACACCGGCTGGGAGACGCTGCGCGGCAACTTCAACCAGCTGAAGAAGCTCAAGGCCAAGTACCCCAACCTGAAGGTGCTCATCTCCTTGGGCGGCTGGACCTACTCGAAGTACTTCTCCGACGTCGCGGCCACGCCCGCTTCGCGGCAGAAGTTCGTCGCGTCGTGCATCGACACGTACCTGAAGGGGAACGTGAAGGCGTACGGCGGCGCCGGCGGGCCGGGCACGGCCGCGGGCATCTTCGACGGCATCGACATCGACTGGGAGTGGCCCGGCAGCCCCGACGGGCACCCCGGGAACCACTGGAGTGCCAACGACAAGACGAACCTGACCGCGCTGCTGGCCGAGTTCCGCACGCAGATGGACGCCTACGGCGCGACCACCGGCAAGCGGTACGAACTGCAGGCGTTCACCCCCGCCGACCCGGCGAAGGTGAAGGGCGGCTGGGAGATCCCGAAGATCTTCGACTACCTCGACGTCGCGAACGTGCAGGGCTACGACTTCCACGGCTCGGGCAGCGACAACTCGTGGGAGCCGAACCGCACCGGCCATCAGGGGAACCTCTACGCCGACGCGGACGATCCGTACAACTTCAAGTTCAGTGTGGAATCGGCGATCAACGCCTACACCGAAGCCGGTGCCAATCCACGGAAACTGACCCTCGGGCTCGCCTTCTACGGAAGAGGCTGGCAAGGGGTCGCGGAAGGCGGGAAGAAGGGCGAATGGCAGAGCGCGACCGGAGCCGCGCCCGGCCAGTTCGCCGAGGAAGCAGGTACTCGTGGCTACGCGAATCTCTTGGCCAGCGTCCCCAACTGCGCCGTCCAGCACGACACCGCGGCCGTGGCCACGTCGTGCTACACGGGCAACGGCGGGCAATGGTGGACCTTCGACGACGCCTGGTCCATCCAGCAGAAGGTCGCCTGGCTCAAGACGCGAGGACTGCTCGGGGTCATGGCCTGGGAGATGTCCGGTGACACCGGAACCCTCATGACCACAGTGGACAACTCGCTGAAGTGACGCCTCGTGAGTGGTAAGGACGGTTAGAACCAAGGCTGCCTTGGGCGCCTACTGAATGTAGGTGGCCGTTGGCCGCAGGTCCGTGAAGGCCTCCTTCCCTACCCTGAAGGTAGGCAAGGGGGCCTTCACGTGCCTTAGGTGCCTACGGTCGAGCGGTTTCGCGTGACCGGTGGGACGCCATTCGTGTCTGGACGGACGACACGCGGTAGGACTCGGCCGTCGCCGCGGGGGTTGCGAAAGTGGCTTTCGCAACACCTCCAGCACGCCACTGGGTAGCCAAGACACCCTTGGCTAGAACGACCAAAACCACTCACGAGCGTCAGCCGGATCGACGTCCAGCCGACGGTCCCAGTCCCGGCTGTCGAGTGCATGCAGCGGCGCCATCACCGCGGTGAACGCGCCGCCGACCAAGTCGGGCGACGGATGTGGTCAAAAGGGGTTCACCTCCACGTCGGCTTGCTGCACAGTGTGCGTCGTGACTTCTGCGAACGATGACCGGACTCTGCTCATCGTCGGCTCCTACACCGCCGCGAGCGACGGCCGCGGCGAAGGCATCGGCACGTTCCGGCGCGACGCACGGACCGGGGAGCTCACCCCGGTGGGCTCGCTCGCCCTGGATTCGCCGAGCTGGCTGACCCCGCATCCCACATTTCCGGTGCTCTACGCGGTGAACGAGACGGCCGAGGGTGCGATCACCGCCGTGGCGGTCGCCGAAGACGGGACCCTGTCGGCCTTGAACTCGCTGCCGACCGGCGGGGCGGATCCGTGCCATCTGTCGGTCACTCCGGACGGCCGGTTTCTGCTGTGCGCCAACTACAGCGGTGGCAGCCTGGCGGCGTTCGCGCTGGGCCCGGACGGGGTGCCGACCGTGCGGACGGCGCTGGTCCAGCACGAAGGCAACGGTCCGAACGCCGGACGGCAGGAAGCCGCGCACGTCCACATGGCCGTCCTCGACGAGACGGGCACGCTGGTCAGCGCGGTCGACCTGGGCACCGACGAGATCCGCAGCTATCGTCTCGGCGAGGAAGGCGAGCTGATCCGCGTGTCGGTGTCGACCCTGCCCGCCGGAACCGGACCGCGGCAACTGGTCCGGCGCCCCGGCACGAGCCACGCGTACGTCGTGGGCGAGCTGACCGCGTCGCTCGTGACGGTGCGCGAAGAGCCGCCGGGTACGTTCGCCGTCGAGAACTCCGTTCCGGCGACGCTCGAGCCGGGCGGCGAAAACCTCCCGGCGCAGCTCGTCCCGCACGGCGACCGGCTGTTCCTGTCGAACCGGGGGCCCGAGAAGATCACGGAATTCACTTTCGACGGCGTGGCTGTGGCCGACCACGGCACCGGCGAATGGCCGCGGCACTTCTCCATCGTCGGCGAGCACGTTTATGTCGCCGTGCAGAGCAGTGACGCGATCCAGGCCTATGAACGCGAGACCTGGCGTCTGATCGGCACTTATCCGGTCGGGAGCCCGGCCTTCGTCGGCCTTTGGCCGCATTGATTCGTTCAGCCCGCTGAACAAGCGGGTCTTCTTTCTTTTCGAGGCGAATAAAGGTCTTGACGCAACTGGTTCAGACCATGACACTGAACGCACGCCGCCGGTGACCTGGCTCACACCCGCCCGAGGAGAACCATGTCCCTACCGAGGAAACTGCTCGCCCTGGCCACGCTCGTCCCGTTGGCACTAGGCCTTTTCAGCGCTCCCGCCCAGGCCGCGCCCACCACCTTCACCCATCCCGGCGTGCTGGTCAGCCGCCCGCAACTGGACTTCGTCCGCGCCAAGGTCCAAGCCGGCGCGCAACCGTGGAAACAGGCTTACGACGCGATGATGTCGAGTTCGTACGCCTCGTTGTCCCGGTCACCGAAACCACGGGCCATCGTCGAATGCGGTTCCTATTCGAATCCGAACATCGGGTGTACCAATGAACGGCAAGACGCGATCGCCGCGTATTCCCTTTCGCTGGCGTGGTACATCACGCGTGACGCGAAATACGCGACCAAGGCGATCGAGATCATGGACGCGTGGTCCGCGGTACTGAAGGATCACACGAACAGCAACGCTCCCCTGCAGTCGGCCTGGTCGGCCTCCTCCTGGCCGCGCGCCGCGGAGATCATCAAGCACACCTACACGAGCTGGCCGAACTCCGGCCGCTTCGGCACCATGCTCCGGAACGTGTACCTGCCCGAGGTGATCAACGGCAGTCACAGCAACGGGAACTGGGAACTCAGCATGACCGAGGCCGCGATCGGCATCGCCGTGTTCCTCGACGACAAGACGGCCTACGACAAGGCCGTCGCGAAGTTCCGCACCCGCGTCCCCGCCTACCTCTACCTGACCAGCGACGGCGCGCTCCCGAAGACCGCGCCCGGCAGCGGGCTGGACACGCGCGACAAGATCGTGAAGTACTGGCAAGGCCAGACGACGTTCGTCAACGGCCTCTCCCAGGAGACCTGCCGGGACTTCACGCACACCGGCTACGGCCTCGCCGCCATCGCGGACTTCGCCGAGACCACCCGCATCCAGGGCCAGGACCTCTACCCGGAGATCGCCGACCGCCTCCGCGAAGGGCTCGGCTTCCATGCGAAGTACCAGATGGGCGCGGCCGTCCCGTCGTGGCTGTGCGGCGGCAGCCTGAAGCTCGGCCTCGGCCCGATCACCGAGGTCGGGTACAACCACCTCCACACCCGCCTCGGGTACACCATGAGCAACACGGAGGCCCTCACCCTGCGCCAACGCCCGGCGGGCACCAACAACCTGTTCGTCGCCTGGCAGACCCTCACCCACGCCGGCAACCCTCAGTGACCCCGTGGGGGCCGCCCGAATGCGGCAGGGCGGCCCTCACGGACCGTTTTCCCAGCTCAGACACACAGTGACCCCTGGTTGCAAGCCCCGGTTCGGGACCCGCTAAAGTACTCACATCGCACTCCACGGAGCGCGGGTCCGGGCTGTGGCGCAGTTTGGTAGCGCACTTGACTGGGGGTCAAGGGGTCGCAGGTTCGAATCCTGTCAGCCCGACGGACAGACGAAAGGCCCGTGAGCAGCATCACTGCTGCTCACGGGCCTTCTTCGTGATCAAGGCCGATCATGGCGGTGATCTACGTCTTGGCTCGCCGGGGACAGATTGGGGACAGATTCCCTTCAAGCACCCGAAATCAGACGGCCCGCAACCTCGGCCGCCTGGGCACTGACAGGTGCTTGATCAGGAGATCGCCCGCGTCCGTGATGGATTGCCGGTCGGGGTGCAGGTACCGCTGAGTTGTCGTCAGCGAGCCGTGGCCCGCGATCTTGCGCAACACATGGACAGGCACGCCGGCGTCCGCCATCCACGTCAGCCCCGTGTGCCGGAGGTCGTGGCGGCGGAGGTGCTCGAAGCCCAAGGCGCCGACCACCTGATCCCAGTGAGTCGCGTCGCGCAGAATCGCCGTCGTCACCCGGCCGCCTCGTGGGCCTGTGAAGAGGCGCGCCATCGGATCCGAGCCCACCACGTCGAGCCGTTCAGCCACCAGTGGCCGAATCTCTTCGATCAGCGGAACCGTTCGGGCGCGCCGACCTTTGGTGGCCTCGTCCACCAGGCCTCCAGGCGCCGTCGTCGTTTGTCGCCGAACCGTCCACAGCCACTGCTCGCGGTCGATGTCGCAGGCTCGGACACCGGAAACCTCGCCGATTCGCGCAGCCGTGGACGCCATGAACGTCACGATCTTTCCCCATCCCGGATAGCCGGGCGTGAATTTGCCCGCCGATCGCTGCACCAGAGCGTCGGCGAGAGCGGTGAGGCTGTCCCAGTCGGGCAAGGCCAGGGATCGCGGGTCGTCCAGCTCGTCCTCCGCGAGCTGGAATTCCCGCTGCCATCCGGTGATCCGCGCCGGATTGCGGTCGACCAATTCGTCGCGGTATGCCTGTTCCATTACCCGGACAAGCATCGCTAGACTGTTCTTGATCGTCGACTTACTACAGCCGTCGGCTATCCAGCCCATTGCGGCGCGGTCGACGACGCCGTACGTGATGCTGTTGACGGGCAGGTGCCCGATCGTCGGCTTCACGCGTTTTCGCCAACCGGCGAGGTACGAATCGGTCGTCTTCGCCGCCAGGCCTCGAATGGCGATGGACAGGTTGAGATCGCCGTACTCTCCGAGCGGCATCTCAGCAGCCGTCGGATCGATACCACTGGCGGTCGCCCGCTCCATGTCCTTGATCCACGTCTCGGCGTCGTCAGCCGTGGAGAACGAACGGGAGATAGACGGTAGGCGTTCGAGTTCGGATCGCTCCAGCGAACGCGGGCCCTATACGGTTTGGAAGCCCCACGCGGTGTTCGATGTCCGTTGCAAGCGACACGCCCATCGGCGGGGTCCGATATTTGGCGTCAGACCGAGTCATGTTCCATTCCTGTTCCCAAATCGACAAAGGGTCACACGTCAAGCCCGGGCAGCATTCAACGCCAACCGAAGCAACTGACGAGCATTAATGAGAAATTGAGGTTTTCGGCTGCGCCGCGACGCGAACGTCGCCGTCGCTAACCCACCTTGACCACTAAAGTCGAACCTAACCCGGAATCTGCACTTTGAAAAGATGATCCTGCAAATGCGCAGCAAATTCGCGTCGCTAGTGTTGCACGCTTCTTTTTAGTCGCAGCGTTTGCTGAACTTGCCGTATCTGACGGGCGACACGCCTGCGACTTCACGATCACTAAAGTTCTTTGTTTCTCGAGTTCTCAAGCGGGTGTCGCCATTGGAAGCATTTACCAGCATTTCCCGGGCAAGGCTGAGCTGTTCCGCAGCGAGGCCGAGCGTTGCCAACAGCTCCTCGCCGGTACCCGACCGAGATCCGACGCGGCTGTACGACCCGCAGCGGACGTTGCGCAGTCGCCCGCAGCGGCAGCGCCGACCTTGCCGCGTCGCCAAATCGTCGTCTTGCCTGGCGGAACGCGTGTTCGACGTTAGCCCGTGAGAGTTAGCGCAGGCACGGAGGTGAGCGGCCAACCCGAGTTTTGGTGACGTTGTGCAGCCTGTGACCTCCACTTTCAGTAACAGGTCCACTCCGGTGGACGACTTACTGATGCTGGGTCGTCTGCCAGGCTCGTACGAGGGCCCGTGGTCTGGCGAGCAGAAACACGGAACGGACGTCGCGAAGTTCGGAGGCGAGCCGATGAGCGGGAGTCAGGACTTCTTCCGGACACGCCAGCCACAGGCGGTCTTCAAGCATGGGATTCTCTCGCGGTACCCCGTGGTGTTCGCTTCCAAGACCGGCCAGTCGCGAAAGGTTGTGTTCCTCGACGGGTACGCCGGCCGCGGTGAGTACAAAGACGGCTCGCCTGGTTCCCCGCTCCTGCTGTCGCGCACGGCCAAGCGGGTTGGCGACTTCCGATACGTCACCGGCATCTACGTCGAGCGGAACAAGGCCGATTTCCAGAACCTCCAGCAGGTCATGGCGGAGCATGGTCGCCCCGAGGACGTCGTGCTCGGCGGAAACCTCCACGAGCTACTTCCGCGGGTCCTGCAGACTGCGCAGGCCACAGCCTTATTCGCGTTCCTGGATCCGTTCGGCACCGCTCTGGACCGGGAGCAGCTGGTCGACCATCTGCTGAACAGGCAGAGCGGGAGGGCCCCGACCGAAGTGCTGTTGCACATCAGCATCAGCACGGTGGCGCGCATCGGCGGGCTGCTGCGGCGGCGTCGCGAGGCCGGCGCGCTCAGTCCGGCAGACCGGAAGACCATCGCGCATGCGGACCGTTTCCTCGGGGGTACGTGGTGGCAGCAGCACTTCGAGCCGGTGAAAGATCAGAAGGACGAACGCGGCGCGACGGCCGCAGCGTTGGAGGTCGCGGCCAAATATCAGAAGCGCGTCGAGGCTGGCGCCCACTGCATGTCGCTGAGCATGCCGATCCGGCATAAGCCTGGTCAGCTGCCGAAGTACCTGCTGGTCTTGTTCACCCGGCACGTGGACGGCCTGTGGAACTTCGCCGACGCTGTCGGCAAGGCCGGCCGGGAGTGGGAAGGAGCCTGGCGTTCAGCCGAGATGGCTAAGGCCAGAACCAAGGCGGCAGGGGTCAATGAGTACGCGCTCTTCGGCGTCGACACGTTACTGCCACCTGCCGAAGAGCCGTTCGACATCAAGGAGTACGAGAAAGCGCATCACGCGGAATGGGTACGGATCATCGAGCAGAACATCGTGCGCTTGCTTGAGCGCCACAACGGGTTTGTGCCGGTACGTCGGCTCGCCGAGGTCTACGACGGCGTATTCGGCGCGGCGGCGATCCCCCAGGTTCGCGCGGCCATGAAGTCGCTGTACCAGCAGGGCGTGATCACCAACAACGGCATCGGCGACTTCCAGAACCACTGGGTCACGCTGACGGGGCCGACATCTCGATCCGCATAGGCGTCACCGGATACTCGTCCCAGGTCCGGCCATCCAGCTCACGGCCGCCGGCCTTCGGGGTGCGGCCACCCCACTGCTTGAAGAAGAAGGGCACGTTCTCGCGTTGGCAGAGGTCGCGCACCTCCCGTGCCCATGCGGCGTTCATGGGGCGGAAGCCGGGGCCGGATTCGCCGCCGACAATGACCCAGTCCATCCCGTCGAGGTCCAGTCCGTGCAGCGGGCCGAGCAGCGGCTCGCAGGACAGGAACCGCACGGCGGCCGGGACCGCGCGCAGATCGTCGACCCGATAGACAGCCTGCTTGTCTTCGACCGAGACCCCCAGCCACAGGTTGCGCGGCCACTTCAGCGAGTCAGCGAGACGCTTGATACGCCGGGATCGTTTGGTCAACACCTGATAGGTGTGCTGCGGAGTGGCCTCCATGACGGCGAAGACACGCCGAATGAACTCAATGGGGATTTTGGCGTGGAACAGGTCACTCATCGAGTTGACGAACACGACACGAGGCTGCCGCCACCGGAAGGGCTCCCCGAGAGCCGCGGCATGTGTTGCGATACCAAAACCCGGCCCGCTCGTCCGGGGATCCCCGTCAGCCTGGTACTTGGTTGATCCCATCGCCTTGAGCCGCTTCGCCAGTGTCAACGCATAGCAGTGATCACACCCCGCCGAGATGCGATCACACCCGGTCGTCGGATTCCAGGTGGCCTCTGTCCATTCAATGGACGATCCATCACTCATGGCGTGCCCTCCTCCAAGTCGGTCGCGGGCGTTTCCGCGTCCAGGTGGTGGGACTGCTGCGCGGACGGCTACATTCTCCGCACCTTACCCCTGTCGTCGAACACCCGACCGGTTGGCGTACCGTCCGTCCGCCGAAGCCCCCCTGTTACGTGTGGTGTCGAACATTGCGACGAAACGGGATTCCAGATGGGTCTCTGCCCGCCCGATGTTTGTGCAGTTGATCAGGAGATTGCTTCCGGGGTGTCGAGGACGGCGCGAAGGCGGGTGCCGATCCAGGCTCGGACGGCCGGGGAGACCGCGTTGCCGAAGCCGTCGGTCTGGGCGCGGGCGGTGCCCCACACGATGAACGTCCCCTCGTGGCCGGGAAAGTCGACGTCGAAGCCGCAGCCGCGGCCGATCTCGTGTTTGCCGAGCATCCGGAAGTAGCAGTCGTCGAGCGTGAGCTCGGCGAGTCTGGCGCGCCATTCGGCGGCCAGTTGCGTGGCTCCTGCGGCGGTGAGCAGGCCGGGGACCTGGTCGGAGGTGACGGTGGGCATGGACTCGGCGTGCGTGGTCGGGATCGTGTTCTGCCGGAACGGCACGATCCCGGCAGACACCATGCCGAGCGTTTCCGAACCCGCTTGCGTCGGCAACGGCTCGCCCGCGCTACGCGGTGCGCCCTGGTAGTTCGCGACCGCGAGCAGCATCGCCTTCTCGTGGGTCGAGGTCATGGTGTCCATCGGCCGGGTGATGTGCTGGCCGTCGCCGTTGTGGCGGTGCACGGCGATCACCGACCCGGTCGCGACCGCGACCGGCGGTGAGAGGACGCCCGTTCCGTTGGTCGCGGTCTGCGCCCACAGCGGCTGCCCCAAGTTCCGCGAGCGGCAGTCGGAACCCGGCCGCTCGAAGGTGTTGCCCGCGGCGACCAGGAGCGCGCCCGTGGACAGGATCGCGGTTTCCTGCTGGCTGGTATGGGTCGCCATCGGCTGCCACGGGTGTTTCTCTGTGCCGTGGACGGCTTTCGCGGGCATCAGGACGGCGGGGAAGTCGGCGAAGCGCTGGCGGCAGCGTTCCGCGCGGGCCATCGTCGCCGCGGCGAGCGGCCCGACCTAGCCGTCTCGCTGCTTCTTGTGCGGCTTGTCCCCGATACGGGTCCCGAGGTTGGTCAGGTCGAGCGCCTCGATCGACGGCGTCATCGGCGGGAACACCTCGATCCGGCAGCGCGGGCAGCGGTAGTTGTACTGCTTGCCGTAGCGCACGGACCCGGTGGGCGGGACCCCGGTTTTCCAGGACCACACCGCCTCGACGGTCGTGTCGCAAAGTGCGCACCACGACTCGGGACGGTGCTCGAGGTCCGGCGCGGGCAGGGTCTTGTCCCAGAACGCGGCGTAGTAGCGGTCCCGGGACTGCGGCACCCCGAAGAACATGCTGAGCGCGCGCCGTCGTGCGGCGGCAGCCGTATCTTCGGGTGGAGAACCCTCTCCACCCTCAGGAGCTCCGATGACCGGAAACGCGACGGTGCTCCGCCTCGAATGGGTCGCCGACAGGCTGGTCCGGCCCGCCCTGATCACGGCGGCGATCGTCGTGACCGGGGTCGGGATCTTCACCCAGCAGGTGCACGTCCGGCCCCTGACCACCGTGCTCTTCGTCCTCGTCACGCTCTTCGCCCTGGCGTCGTTCCTGCCGTGGGACCGGATCCCGCAGCGTCCTTCGAGGTGACAGGCACCGCGGGCCCGCTCGGCGGCGGTGTCGCGCACACCCTCGTCCGCGCCGCGCAGGAGGCGCTGACGAACGCGGCCAAATACGCCCCTGGTGCCGCACGCGCGGTACGACTCGGGTTCTCACCGGAAACGGTCACGCTCGTCGTCGCGAACGGTCCCGCCGGGGAGCGGACGAAAACGGACAGTGGCGGCGGGATGGGGCTGGTCGGGATGCGGGAGCGGGCCACCGCGCTGGGTGGGTCGGCGCAGGCGGGCCCCGCCGCGGAGGGCGGCTGGACGGTCGAGGTCCGGCTGCCCCGCGCGGAGTGAGACCGCGGCCGCGGTGAACTCTCACCACCAAGGTTCGGTGCACTTGGTGGTCCGCGGCTGGTCACGCAACATGCCACAGGCCCGGAACTGCCAGGTCGGCGAAGGGTTCGTCCGCTGCGCCGCGCTGGTCTTGGTGGCCTGCGAATGCGGGATCACGAACGGCCCGCACTGGATCCAGCTATGGCCGCCGTCCCGCGTCCAGTCCATCCAGACCAGGTCGCCCGCCTGTGTGGCGCCACGCGCGTGCGCCCACCCGCGCAGCCCTTGGACATAGCCCTTGTACAGGGTCACGGTCATGAAGCCGCCCACCACCATGACGCGGACCGGTTCACCGGTGAGACCGTCGGGTATGTCCACGAAACCATTCGCCCCGCGCTCGCAGTCCGCCGCGGATTCCGCGGTGATCGGATCCGCCGAAGCCGGTGCCGCGGCGGCGAACGAGGCCGTGAGGACCATGACGAAAATGATCAGCGACGTCTTCCATCGCATGATTTCCCTCCCCAGATTTGTTTCGCCAGAACGCCATTCACCCACTCCGAGGGCGGACTTCGTCAGCGGCAAGGGGAAACGATCACCCGAAGAGCGGAAGATCGTTCTCACGGCGTGCTAGCAGCGTGGCGGACCCTGCCCGACAACAAGCCAAGCGGCAGTCGTCGAACATGTCCGGATTCGCACCTCACGAAGCAGCCGGCCACGCGATGTCGTCGATCGCCAGCCACGGTGCGGCGGCCACGGCGGCGGGCGGGCCTCCGGTGATCGCCTTGACCTCGCGGTGGAGGTGGGACTGGTCGACGTAGCCGCTGTCGGCGGCAACGCCGGCGGGCGCGTGACCGGCCGCGAGCAGATGGGCGGCGTGGTCGAAGCGCACCAGCCGGGCGGCGCGTTTGGGTGTGGTGCCGAGCTGGGAACCAAAGCGGGACCACAGGCGCTTGCGGCTCCAGCCGACCTCGTAGGCCAGGCCGTCGACCCGTATCCGCCCTCGGCTGGTGTGCATCCGCCGCCAGGTGTAGGCGACCTCCGGATCGACCGTCCGGTGGGAGTCCAGCCGCCGGCCGAGGATTCTCGACGCGATCGTGAACCGCTCGTCCCACGTCGCGGCGGCGCGCAACCTGTCCTCGACGCGCTCGGCGTCGCGGCCCCAGACATCCTCCAGCGATACCACCGTTCCGCTGAACTCGGCCGACGCGCCGAGCACCTTGGCCGCCACCGGCGGCGACAGCCGGATCTGGAGACACTCGATCGCCGGACCCGAGCCACCGACCCGAAGCTCGCCGGGGAGGAGCCCGATCACGACGGTGCCGCGCTCGCGGCGGCCATGGGTGTCGTAGACGAGACCCGCTCCGCCTGTCAGGTCGACGAGCAGGCTGACGGAGGGGTGCGCGACCATGGCGATGTCGGTGGCGCCGGGGACGCGTTGCCGGAATCCGGCCATGCTGATCCCCGGCAGCCGAGCCGACCGGCGTGGAACGGCGACGTCCACCTCCGACCAGTCGAGTGGTGGCCCGCTTGACGGCATGCGACCAGATTAGGCTTCGGAGATCACGAGTGACGGCGGACCTCGGCCGTGAAGTCCAGCAGCAGCCTGCTGGTCTCCTCCGGTGCTTCGAGCACAGGCAGGTGCCCGACGCCGGGCAGCAGCTCGACCCGCGCGGTCGGCACCGCGTCGTACTGGTGCGCCGACGACGGATCCCAGCGGGGATCGGCGGTGCCGAAGATCGCCAGCACCGGGGTGTCGAGGGCGGTAAGGCGCTCAGGCATGCTGCGTTCGGCGAGGTACGCGCTGTTCCGGCTGAGCACAGCCCTCATCGTGCGGTACTTGATGCCCTGGAGGTCGGCGATCAGATCGTCCGGGACGTCCACCGGGCGAGCGGCCGTCGCCCTGATCCCGCTGCGGATCATCGTGTTCGAACGCCTCGCCCAGAGCAGCCCGCCGAGCGGCGGGGCCAGCAGGGCCCTGAGGATGACCGGCTGCGGAAGCAGCGCGCCGGGACTCGGGCCGGTGCTGATCAGCGCGAGCGAACCCACCAGGTCGGGGCGCTGTTCGGCGAGCGCCGTGGCGACGTAGCCGCCGCTGGAATGCCCGACCGCAGCGATCTGACCGAGGCCGAGGTCATCGAGTACCGCCGCCACACGACCCGCCTGCGCGGGCACGTCATACGACGGCGCGGGCGGAGACTGGCCGCAACCCGGAAGGTCGACTCGAATGACGTGATGGTGCCTGGCGAGCATCGGGATCATCGGGCCCCAGCAGGCGCCCGAAGCTCCCGAGCCGT
Source organism: Amycolatopsis sp. SB7-3 (assembly GCF_041021335.1). Taxonomy (NCBI): domain Bacteria; kingdom Bacillati; phylum Actinomycetota; class Actinomycetes; order Pseudonocardiales; family Pseudonocardiaceae; genus Amycolatopsis; species Amycolatopsis sp. SB7-3. The sequence goes on along the minus strand of NZ_JBFPJQ010000003.1, from coordinate 640,061 downwards.
GGACGAGCAACAGGGGTGGCGCCTGCCGCGACCCCTCATGGACCACGTGCATCCCGTGCGACTGCTTGACGTCGTACTCACTCATGCTCGGGACGATGCCCGGGCCGCCGGCCTTCGGTCTTGGACAAATGTTCCCCTCGCCCGAAAACGCGGGCGGGCGCTACTTGTACAAGGTCTGGACGTTCGTGAAGGTGATGTCGTTCGTCGTGGTGTTGTCAGGGTTGAACCGGAAGACGATGTTGTCCGCTCCCCCGGAGCGCATCGTGAAGGTCGACGTCACCGTCGCCGATCCGCCCGCGACGAGCTGCTCCGGCAGGTCGGTGGGGCTGCCCTTTCGAGTGGCCGAGTTCGTCGCCTTGGCGTGGTTGCTGCCGTAGAGCAACTCCGCACGGACAGTGCCCTTCGTTGTCGGGAAGACGAACGTCGCGTTGCCGGTATTCGTGATCTCGGTGGCTATCGTCACCAGGACCTGTTCGGTTGGGCCGGAGTTGTACGCGTCCGAATCCGTGGTCTCGGACTTCGCGGAGATGATCCTGACCTTCAAGCCGTTGGGCAAAGTGGCGGCTTCGGCTGCCGGAGTCTCCGACTCGGAGGCGTTGTCGAGGCCGACAGCGTCCTGTCGAGTATCCGGCGCGGCAGAGCCGTCGCACGCGGCCAGTACGAGGGCACCGGCCACTATGAAGAGGCCGGCCAAGCGTCTTTTGCTGAGCACAGTGCCCCAGTTTACGTCACCTGGGACGCCTCGAGATCGTGCCCGATCCGGGAGGAATGCAAGGAATGGCGCCAAGGTGGGCGCCGTCGCCTCCGCTGTCGACGACGGCCGGCTCCTCCTCCACCGCAGCGGCCCGCCCAAGACGGCGTCGCAGTGCCGTCAGCCGTCCTCCGCCCGGACCTCGGCACCGAACGAGAACTCCAGCGTCAGCACCCCGTGCCGCGCCTCAACCGCCCGCCCGGACAACCCGGCCAGCTCCCCCGTGCCGGATTTCGGGACCACCGCGCCGAAAGTGCTCTGTTCGTCCCCGTCCGCCAGTCCGCCGTGCTGGATCACGAACGACCCCGGCCTGCCGTCGAGAGTTCCCTCGATGCGTTCGGACGCGACGTATCCGGCGCCGCCCTCCCCCTGGGCGGTGAGCACCTCGGCGACCCCGGTTCCGGCCAGTGCTCCGCGATAGGTCTTGCGGATCACGATCCGGGTCAGCTTCGGGCCCTCCGGCGGCTCGGCGTAGGGCTTCTCGTCCCAGCCGTCGATCTCGAACTCCGCGTCGATCGTGGTGCTCATCGAACCTCTCCTTCGTTGTCGATTCGGGCAAGTGCCCCCAGTTCCAGCGCCGTCCACAGTGCTCGGTCCGGGCCGAACGCGAGGCCGTGTGGTTCGGAACCCCGCGTGGGCAGGTCGTGTGTCTCGATGACACCGTCCGAGGTGATCGAGCCGACCCGGTTGCCGCCCCATTCGGTGAACCACAACGCGTTGTCGCCGCAGGCGATGGCGTGCGGCCGCGCGGAACGGTCGGGCAGCGGGAATTCGGTCACCTCCCCGTGGACGGTGATCCGGCCGATCTGCCCCGCGGTGATCTCGGTGAACCACAGGGCCCCGTCGGGACCGGCGGCGATTCCGACGGGTCCGGCGGCCTGGGTCGGCAGCCGGTGCACGGTGATCTCTCCGCCGGTGGTGATCCGGCCGATGGCGTCGGCCTGGTTCATCGTGAACCACAGCGCGCCGTCCGGTCCCGCGACGATCGCCGACGGGAACGTCCCGGTGCCCGGCAGCGCGAACTCCGTCACCTCGCCGGACACCGTGATCCGGCCGATCCGGTCGGCGGCGATCTCGGTGAACCACAGCGCCCCGTCGGGGCCGGCGGCGAGGCCGTAGGGCCCGCATTCCGGCGTGGGCAAGGGAAACTCGCTGATCACACCGGCCGTGGTGATACGCCCGATTCGGTGCGCCTGGTACTCGGTGAACCACAACGCGCCGTCCGGGCCCACCGCGATCACGGTCGGACCGCTGTCCGGCGCGAGCGGCCAGTTCTCCGGCAATCCTCCCGGAACCAGCCGCCCGATGTGTCCACTTCGGACCAAGGTGTACCAAAGGGCGTCGTCCGGTCCGTGGGCGATCGCATACGGACCTTCGCCGGGGACGGGGAATTCTTCGATGCCGATGCGGCTCATTCGGCAGCCGCCAACCCGTGCTCGGCGGCGATACGGAGAACCTCGGCCGGGTCGCCGGCCATGATCGTCCGGACGTGCTCGGTGACCAGGTCCACCGGCCAGTCCCACCAGGCCGCGCGGCGCAGCGCGGAAATCCCGGCGTCGCCGAACCGCTGCCGGATCGGCCGGGCCGGATTGCCGCCGACGATCGTGTACGGCGGCACGTCCGCGGTCACCACCGCGCCCGCCGCAACGATCGCCCCGTCGCCGATGGTCACCCCCGGCATGACGGTGGCCTGGTGGCCGATCCAGACATCGTTGCCGACCACCGTGTCGCCCCGGCTCGGCATGCCGGTGACGAGGTCGAGCGTCTTCTCCGTCCAGTCGCCGCCGAACATGGTGAACGGGAAGGTGGACGGCCCCAGCGTCGGGTGGTCGGCACCGGCCATCAGGAACCGGGTGCCGCTGGCGAGCGCGCAGTACTTGCCGATGACCAGCCGTTCCGGCCCGTAGCCGTAGAGGACGTTGCGCCGCTCGAACTCCGTCGCGCCGTCCGGATCGTCGAAATAGGTGTAGTCGCCGACCACGATCTTCGGCGAGCGGATCAGCGGTTTCAGGAAGATCACCCGCTCGTGCGCGGGCAGCGGGTGAAGCGTCGTCGGATCAGGGTTCACTTGTCGGCTCCAGATATGGGGACAGGGTCGAGGAAGCCGTAGCCGCGGCTCAGCCGGGACCGCCCGGCGACCAGCACAGTGCTGCCGATGATCACGGCCGGACCACCGGCCGGACCGAGCTCCCAGGTCAGCCGCGCCACGTCGTGGTGGGCGTCGACGGGGCCCGCCGCCCGGTAACGCAGGCCGGGGAACCGTCGTTGCGCGGTCGCCATCGCCTCGTCGACGCCCATGTGGCCTTCCGCGACCACGATCGGGTCGACGTAGCGGGCGTCGGGCGTCCACAGTTCGGCGACGAGCGCGCGCCGCCGGACCGGTTCGGTTTCGTTCCAGCTCGCCAGATATCGCCGGGCCAGCTCATCCATGCCGGACATGGCCACCTCCTTCACCGAGGACGCTATGGCTTCGCCGGGCCTGCGGAATCTGTCACAACCCGGCAGTCTCGCGGCGGTTTCCCTCGCGCATTAAGTACTGTCGCGACGTGTTGCGCGGACGGGAGGACGAGACATCGGTCGTCGACCGGCTGGTGGCGGACTGCCGGGCTGGGCGCAGCGGCAGCCTGCTCCTCACCGGCGAACCCGGGATCGGCAAGACCGCGCTGCTGGAGTACGCCGCCGCGCAAGCCGGAGACCTGCGGATTCTCCGTGGAACCGGGATCGAGTCCGAAGCCCATCTCCCGTTCGCCGGCCTGCATCTCGTACTGCGCGCCGCGCTCGACCGGGCCGACGTGCTCCCGGCGCCGCAGGCACGGGCCCTGCGCGGGGCGTTCGGTCTCGCGGCGGCCGAACCGGGCGACCGGATGCTCGTCGGGCTCGCCGTGCTCTCGCTCCTCGCCGAGTTCGCCGAGGGCGGATCGGTGCTGTGCCTGGTCGACGACGCGCAGTGGCTGGACCGCGCCTCGGCCGAAGCGCTGTTGTTCGTCGCCCGGCGGCTGGACGCCGAAGGCATCGCGCTGCTCATCGCCGCCCGTGACGGCTTTCTCGCGCCCGGTCTGGCCACGTTGCCGCTGGCCGGGCTCACCGCGCCCGCCGCCGCCGAGCTGCTGGCCGATCACGCCACGCCGCTGTCCCCCGCCGACCGGTATCGGGTCCTGGCCGAAGCACGAGGCAATCCGCTCGCCCTCCTCGAACTCCCCGCCGCCTTCGCCGCCGGCCGTCCCGCCGCCGGGGAAGCCCTGCCGCTCCCGGACACCGTCCAAGCGGCGTTCCTCGACCAGGTCCGGCTGCTGCCGGAACCGACCCGGCGGCTGCTGCTCGTCGCCGCCGCCGAGGACACCGGCGATCGCGGCGTCGTACTGCGCGCCGCGACCGCTCTCGGCTGCGGGCCCGCGGACCTCGTGCCCGCCGAAACCGCGGGACTGCTCCAGGTCGACAACCGCGGTGTCCGCTTCCGTCATCCGCTCGTCCGGTCCGCGGTCTACCAAGCGGCACCGGTCAGCCTGCGTTTCGTCGTGCACACGGCGCTCGCGGAAGCGCTCGACCAGCCCGCCGACGCCGACCGTCGCGCCTGGCACCACGCGGTCGTCGCCGACGGCCCCGACGAGCAGGTGGCCGGGGAACTGGAGAGCACCGCCCTGCGTGCCGCCGCCCGCAGCGGTTACGCGGCCGCTTCCGCGGCGTACCAACGCGCCGCGGAACTGACGGGGCCCGGACCGGACTCCGCGCGACGGCTGGTCCTCGCCGCCGAAGCCGCGGCCGAAGAAGGCGATCTCGAACGCATGGAGAGCCTCGCCGGTGCGCTGGTCTCCGCCGATCCCGCCTTGACCGTCCGCGCCGACCGGGTCCGCGCGACCGCGGCGTTCCATCGCGGCGCCCTCACCACCGCGCGGCGCCTGCTCACCGAAGCCGCCCCGTCCGCCGAACCGGAAACCGCCGTCCATCTGCTGCTCGACGCGGTACACGCGGCCTGGTACCTCGGCGAACGCGAGATCGCGGACACCGTCGAACTGCTGGACGCGGCGGCGCCCGCGGCCCCCGAACCGATCGCCCACGTCGCCGGGCTGCTGTCCGAAGTCGCCCGCGCCGCGATCGGCCTCCCGGTACGGCGTCCGCTCGCCGAGCGGATCGCCGACGCGCGCCGCACCGGCTTCGGCGGCCCGCACGACACGATCCTGGTCGGTGCCACCAGCCTGCAATCGGCGGGCCACGACGCCGAAGCGCATCAGGTCGCCGACGAACTGCTCGCCCAGTGCCGGAAGAACGGACAGCTCGGACGCACCCCGCCGGTGCTGCTGTGCGCGGCGCGCGCGTCGGTCTTCTTCGGCCGTCATGCCGAGGCAGGCGACCAGGCGGCCGAAGCGCTGCAGCTGGCGCGGGAACTCGGCCATCGGCAATGGATCGCCGAGGCCAACGGTGTGCTGGCCTACCTGGCCGCGGCGGCCGGCGACGAGGACCGCTGCCACGCCTACGCCGACGAAGCCCTCGCCGTGCCGGAGCCCGGGACGCCGGCGCCGGGCCTGTCGTGGGCGCACTGGGCGTTGGCGCTGCTCGATCTCGGGCTCGCCCGCTGGGAATCCGCGCTCACCCGGCTCACCGCCCTGCGCACCGGCCCGATGCGCCACCAGCTGCCCGGTCTGCGCGGTGTCCCGGACCTGGTCGAGGCCGCGGCCCGCCTCGGCAAACCGGATCTGGCCGCCGAACCAGTCGAGCGGCTCGTGGACTGGGCGGCGCGCGCGGACCAGCCGTGGATCTCCGCCCACGTGCTCCGGTGCCGTGCCCTGCTCGCGCCCGATTCCACCGCGGCGGAACTGTACGAGGAGGCCTTGCGCGGCCATCCCGGCGACCGGCCGTTCGAACGCGCGCGAACCGCGCTGCTGTACGGGGAATGGCTTCGCCGCATGCGTCGCAAGTCCGCCGCGCGGGCTCACCTGCGTGAGGCGTTCGAGACCTTCCGGCGGCTCGACGCCGTCCCTTGGGCCGAACGAGCCCGCGCCGAACTCGACGCCACCGGTGAAGTCGTGGCGGAACCCGCGGCGGGCGTACTCGCGGCACTCACCCCGCAGGAACGGAAGATCGTCCGGCTCGCGGCGCGCGGACTGTCCAATCGCGACATCGCGGCGCACCTGTTCCTCAGCGCCCGGACGGTGGGATACCACTTGTACAAGGCGTTTCCCAAGCTCGGCATCACCGCGCGCACCGAGCTACCGGCGCTGGAACTCGACTGAGTCAGCCAGGGCTCGTGCCACCGTCGTTCGCTGGGCAAGGCGGCGGATCCGCCAGGAAATCGAGGGTGGGGACGAAGAAGAGTCCACCGGTCTTCGCGGTCGACACCTCGAGGATGCGATCCGGACGACCCGGCGGGTCGCCGAGGATCATGCGGCTCAGCATCTCTTCGATCACGCCGGGATCGGCGGTGTAGCCGGCGAAGTACGTGCCGTACTCGCCGTGGGCGATCGATCCGAACGGCATGTTGTCGCGGAGGATCTTCCGTTCCGTGCCGTCGCCGTCTTCGATCGTGGTCAGTGCGACGTGCGAGTCGGCCGGTTTCACCGCGTCGGGCAGCTCGATGTCGTCGAGCATCCGGCGGCCGACGGCCAGTTCCCGTTCCTCGACCGGCATCGCGCTCCACCGCTCCAGGTCGTGCACGTACTTCTGCGCCACCAGGTACGAGCCGCCCTCGAACCCGGGATCGTCGCGGACGAGGACCGCGGCGTCCGCGATGTCACCGGTGGGGTTCTCCGTACCGTCGACGAACCCGAGCAGGTCCCGCCGGTCGAAGTAGCGGAATCCCGCCACCTCGTCGGCCACCGAGACGGCGTCGCCGAGACCGCCGACCACGCGGCGCGCGAGTTCGAAACAGGGATAGAGGCGTTTCGCGCGCAAATGCAGGAACAAATCGCCCGGGGTGGCCGGTGCGCGGTGCCGCGGGCCTGTCACTTCTCGGAACGGGTGCAGCCGCTCCGGCCGCGGACCGGTGAACAGCCGGTCCCACGCTTCCGAACCGATTCCCACGACGCACGTCAGCACCTCGCCAGGCAGCGGAAAACCGACCGACCGGATCATTCCGGCGAGCTCCGGCAACAGCTCACGAGTGGCCGCCTCCCCTCCCGGACGGATGGTGAGGGTGAGGAACAAGGCGCTTTCGGTCAACGGGGCGAGCACGTTCTGCGGCTCCGGCACCGATTCCTCCGATCTTCGTCCCCTGATTTCGGCCGTGCTCGACCACGGTTCGTTCGTCGTTCGATGTCCGAAGTGTCTTATTCGCTACCGGACCGCTCGGGCGCCGGCGACGCCCCACGAGTCCGTCGCGCGGGATTGAGGCTCAAGGCCTGTGCCGCGGTCACCAATTCGGCGATCGCACGCGGATCGGTCATCGACCGGCCCGTGAGTTCGCGGATCCGGCGCAGCCGGTACCGGACGGTGTTGGCGTGGCAATGCAGGCTCTGCGCGGCACGTTCGGTGGATCCGCCGTGGGACAGATAAGCGTGCAGGGTTTCCAGGAGGAGGTCTCGTTCCTCGGCGGGCTGGTCGAGGATCGCGCCGAGGACCTCCTCCGCCAGCCGCCCGCCCTCGTCCGGGTCGTAGGCGAGGAACGCGGCCAGCGGGCTGGGGTTGAACGCGCGGACGTCCGGTTTGCCCGGCGGGATCCCGGCGAGCGCGGTCCGCGCCAGGTGGAGGGCACGCGGGGTGTCGACGAGCGACCGGTAGAGCGGGCTCACCCCCGCCCTGGTCACCGTCACTTCCCGCAGGGCGGCCAGCATGGGTTCGCGCTGTTCGTCGCGCAGGGACACCACCCCGGCCTGCAAGGTGGGGGTGAGCTGCCAGGCCGAGACGATCCCGAGGCGGCTCAGACGCTTTTCGATCCCGACCAGGCTTTCCTCGGCCAGACCGCGGGTCTCGGCCGCCACCACCGCCAGCTTCCCGTCGAGGGATAGGCCGAGCAGTTTCCCCGCCTCCCACGGCCCGGCGTCGAAAACGCGCTGACCGGTGAACAATGCCTCGGCCAGTGCGGAGCGCCGCCGCTGCTGGGCGACCAGCAGTTCCGCGCTCGCCGCCCGGTACGCCTCGGTGAGGAGCATCGCGTGTTCGTCGGTGACCTGCCAGAGCAGGCTCGCGACGTCGACGAGCGCGTCCATCGCACCCGGCTTGGCGTGGAGCCGGGCGTGGTTCACCAGGAGGTCCCAGAGCATCGAGCAGCCGATCCGGTAGACCTGCAGCACCTCCGGCAGCGGAGCGCCCTGGTGCGCGCGCCGGCTGCCCGTCTCGTGGGGGGCGGCCAGATCATCGTGGGTCTCGGTTCCGGCGAGCGCGTTCACCATGAAGCGCATGTTGACCGCGATGGAGCGATGCAGGTCTTCGCGCGGCACCATCTTCTCGTCCCGGTACAGCGCGATGCGATCGCAGGTGGCGGCGTACACGTCGTCGATCAGGCGGGGCAGCCTGGGCTCGACCCAGGCCACGAGCTCGGCGAGGGCGGCGTCCTGCATTTCAAGGATGCTACGTGGCGCCCCGTCCACGGCGCACCCTCCCGGGCCGCGATCACGAATTGGTCGTACCGGGATCACGGCCTACCGCTTTCGCCATAACGCACTCCCCTGAATCGACGATTCGCCGATCGGTCTACGGAAGGGACGTGCCCCGCGTCAAGGCGAACGGCTCGTGTCCCGATTCTTTCCTGGGCATATGTGGCGTCCCACAAAGAACTTTGTCGCGGGCCACACCGCACGGTCCCGAACCCTGTCACTTCCGCCGCCGATGAGGAAAACCCACACGATTGTGTGTTTTCATCGACACCGGAGACCCTGCCCTTCCGCCGGGGCGCGGTCCATGGTCGGATGATCCGGAAAACGGTGCGGAACAGGAGTGTGGACGATGAGCGATCAGGAACAGCCGCCGGAGTTCAAGCCCTACCACCATCCGGCCGCCGGGTGGGGAGCGGCGAAGAGTGTCACCGGGTTCCTGATCCGCGAAGGCGAGCTCATGGCGGGCCCGCGCGCGATCCTGAAGATGAATCACGAGAACGGCGGTTTCGACTGCCCCGGCTGTGCGTGGCCCGACGACACCAAGGGCCTGCATCTGGACATCTGCGAAAACGGAATCAAACACGTCACCTGGGAAATGACCAGGAAAAGGGTCGGCCGGGAATTCTTCGCCGCCCATACGGTGAGCGAATTGTCGGGATGGAGCGATACCGAACTGGAGAGCGAGGGTCGGCTGACCGAGCCGATGCGGTACGACGCGGCCACCGACCGATACGTCCCGATTTCCTGGCCCGAGGCCTTCGCTCTCGTGGGCGATACGCTGCGCGGCCTCGACAGTCCCGATCAGGCGGCGTATTACACCTCGGGAAGGCTCGGGAACGAAGCGACCTTCTTGTACCAGCTCATGGCCCGCGAACTGGGGACGAACAACCTCCCGGACTGCTCCAACATGTGCCACGAGGCGAGCGGCCGCGCCCTCCAGGCCGCGTTGGGCACCGGCAAGGGCACCGTCGACCTCAAGGACTGGGAACACGCCGACGCCCTGTTCATCCTCGGCGTCAACGCCGCCTCCAACGCGCCCAGGATGCTCACCGCACTCGCGGAGGCCTACCGCCGGGGCGCACGAATCGTGCACGTCAACCCGCTGATCGAGGCCGCCGCGACGCGGACCATCATCCCCCACGATTTCGCCAGGATGGCGACGTTCCGTGCCACGCGCACGGGAACGCTGAACCTGCAACCGCGTAGCGGCGGCGACATGGCGCTGATCCGCGGGATGGCGAAGGCCACGATGGAGCAGGCCACCACGGATCCGGGCGCCCTCGACCTGACCTTCATCGAACGCCACACCACCGGTTTCGAGGAGTACCGCGCCCTCTGCGAGGCGACCTCGTGGGAGGAAATCGAGCACCAGTCGGGCGTCTCCGTCGCCGACATCCGCGCCGCGGCCCGGATCTACCGCGAGGCCGACCGCAGCATCGCCAGCTGGTGCCTGGGCGTCACCCAGCACGAGCACGGCGTCGACACCGTCCGCGAGATCGTCAACCTGTTGCTGCTGCGGGGAAACCTGGGCCGCGAGGGTGCGGGGCCGTCACCGGTCCGAGGGCACAGCAACGTCCAGGGGAACCGCACCTGCGGTATCGATCACCGCCCGGACGCCGCCTTCCTCGACCGGCTCGGCGAGGTCTGCGGTATCACCCCGCCCCGGCACCACGGTCTCGACACGGTCGGCACCATCGAAGCGATGCACCGCGGCGACGTGACCGTTTTCGTCGGTATGGGCGGCAATTTCGTCCTGGCCGCGCCGGACACTCCCTACACGTCGGCCGCGCTGCGCAAATGCGCGCTGACGGTGCAGGTCAGCACGAAACTCAACCGGAGCCATCTGGTCCACGGCGAGCAGGCGCTGATCCTGCCGTGTCTGGGCCGCACCGAAAAGGACGAACAGCGCGCCGGCGTGCAGGCCACCTCGGTCGAGGACGCGATGAGCATGGTCCACCTGTCCACCGGTATGAAGCGACCCGCTTCCGCACACCTGCTCTCGGAACCGGCCATCATCGCCGGGATGGCCCGCGCGGCACTGCCGGACAGCGCGACGCCGTGGGAAGCCTACGTCGAAGACTACGACCGGATCCGCGACACGATGTCGCAGGTCCTCGACGGCTTCGAGGACTTCAACCGGCGGGTCCGGCAGCCACTGGGGTTCCGCATCCGCCAGCCCGCCAGGGAACTGGTGTTCCACACCGCTTCCGGACGCGCGGAGTTCTCCACCGCCGCGCTGCCGGACGTCATCCCGGCACCCGGCACGCTCGCGCTGGGCACCATGCGCTCCCACGACCAGTGGAACACCACGATCTACTCGGACAACGACCGCTATCGCGGGGTCAAGAACCTGCGCACGCTCATCTTCATGAACGCCGAGGACATGCGCGAGCGCGGGCTCGCGGAGTTCGACGAGGCCGACATCACCAGCATCGCCAAGGACGGCACCACACGGAGTCTCCAGCGCTACAAGGTGATCCCGTACGACATCCCCCGCGGCTGCGCGGCGGGCTACATGCCGGAAATGAACGTCCTGTGCGCCATCGGCGACTACAGCACCCAGAGCGATCAGCCGATCATGAAGCATCTCAAGGTCACGGTCGAACGGTCGGCCTAGCGCACGGGCCGCGGACGAAGACCGCCGCCGCGATTCCGGCGACGACCCCGATCAGGGTGTCGAGCACCCGGTCGGTGAGGAGCGTCAGCGGTTCGGCCGGAGCGGCCAGTTCCGTCATCACCATGATCAGCGGCGTGAAGAAGCCGAGCGCCAGTCCGTAATGGCGGGACATGAACAGTTCGGTCGGGAACAGGAGCACGATCACCGACAAGGCCAGCGACGTCCCGCCGAGATCGGGAAGGAGCAGCAGCGCGGTGACGCCGAGTCCGGCGAACGTGCCCAGGACCCGGTGGACGCTGCGGTGGACGACACTGCGTACTCCGGGATGGAGCCGGTTGCGCACATCGACGGCGGCCAGCGGCACCGCCGCCGAGGCCATCGCCCAGTTCGCGTGCTCGACGCCCAGCAGCAGGCCGCAGAAGCCCGCCACCGAGATCGCCAGCACGTAGCGGGCGGCGTGGACCAGAGCACACGACCTTCGGCGCCCTCGTGCGCAGTCCTCCGGACCACACATCACTCCCGGCGGCGGAACCGCCTGCCTGCCAACAGGTCCCTTCGGGCCGGTCAGTCCGATGAGGACACAGGACACAGCGGTCCCGGCACAGATCGCCAACCCCGCCGGGTCGGCGGGAACGAGGGCGATGGCACCCAGGGCGAAGATCCCGAAGAACGGCCCCCGGGGGACGAGGTCGAGCCGGTTCGCCACCAGCGCACCCGCGAACGCGAAAGCCGACTCGGTGACCACCAGGACCCACGGCCGGGCGTGGCAGGCGGAGAGGAGTGTCCCGAACGCGACGCCGGTCAGCAGGATCGCTCCCCCTTGCGCCTGATGACGAAGGCGCGGTCCCCGGCATTCGGCACGCCCGTACATCCCGGTGAACGAACCGAAGGCGGCGAAGATGATCAGCTCCGGCCGCCCGGCGAAGAGCAGTGCCAATCCCGGGACGAGCAGGCCCGCCGCCACCCGGCAGGCGTGAAGCCAGTCGCCCTCGGCGAAACCGAGCCCGGACGGCAGACGTGCCGATGGCCGGGCAGTGCGCAAGGACGAGCTCCTTTCGGATCCGAAATCCAGTCTGCCGGAAGACCTATCCGGAAGTCTCGCCGGAATGCTGTGGAGTGCCACGACATTCTTTGTCACTGTCCACTGTGGTGTACCGCGCTCGTTCGTCGTCCGCCCGGGCCGCGGCGATCGGGCGACGGACGCCCGGGCCGGAGCACCTTCCGATCACCTCGCGCACCATCGGCACCTTGGGCGTCTGCGCCTGGAGATATGCCTCTCGCAGACCTACGCGGGCGCGGTGGGCCAGCGCGGCGACGCCGTTCGGCGACACGCCCAGGATCGGCGCCAGCTCGGCCGGAGTGTGTCCTTCGGCGACGGTGCTCCACAGCACGGCGCGCCACCGCACGGGCAACGTGCGAAAAGCCGACCGGAGCAGCTGATCGGTCGACGCTCGCAGGGCCGGCCCGTCGGCTCCTTCGGCCGCTTCCGTCGCCGGGACCACCGCGTGGGGCTGGACCCGCAGGCGGTGACGGTTCCACCGGGCGGCGAGGTTGCGCATCGTGACGACCAGATACGGCCGCAACTCGTCGCGCGGTCCGCCGCCGTCGCGAACCGCGGCCAGCACACGCGCGAACGCTTCGGCCACGAGATCGTCCTGTTCGGCGGGCTGGCGGACCCAGCACGCGGCGATCCGCCGCAGCGGGCCGGAATGCCGCCGGAACAGCAGGTCGCCCGCGCCGAGATCGCCGTCGCGGAGCCTGCCGAGCAGCAGCGCGTCCGGCGGAGAGTCGTCCACGGCATCCCACCTCGCATTCTCCAGATTCCGGTTGGCCGGCAAGGGATTTGCCGCACACACTGCCCACGGCGCGAGTTCGCGTGCACCCTTCGCCACGGAGTGGCACACAAAGTAACAGATACAACGACGTAACCCTTACCCGTGACGGTATGCTTCACGGGATGTCCTCCTCCTCAGCGACCACACGCCCCGGCGATGGCCGCGCGACCCGCTGGGCAGGACAACGCGAGCGGCGCCGTCGCGAGTTCGTCGAGGCGGCCCTTCGCGCGATCGCCGAGCACGGACCTCAAGCCTCGACCGCGCACATCGCCGTCGAAGCCGGTATCGCCCGGCCACTGTTGTACAAGCATTTCGACGGCGCGACGGACCTGCAGCGGGCCATCGCGGACGAAGCCGCGCGACGGCTCACCACCGCGCTGCGACCGCTGTGGGAACAACGGGGAAGCGCGATGCGGATGATCACGCTGGCAGTCGACGCGCATACCGGCTGGCTCGCCGAGAACGGCAATCTCTACCGCTACCTGAACTCGCGGTCCCACGGCGGACGGGACACGGTCGCCGACGTCAGGACCGTCCTCGCGCGACAGCTGACCCACTTGTTCGAGCACTACCTGAAGACGTTCGAAATGGACCCGCGGATCGCCGAAACCGTCGCGTTCGGCGTGGTCGGCCTCGTCGACTCCTGCGCCGCGCAATGGCTCGAAAACCCCCACGGCGTAACGAGAGCCGAGCTGGCCGCTCAGCTCACCCGCTGGATATGGCGCCTGCTCGACGACACGCTCCGAATGGGCGGTGTCGAACTCGATCCCCACGTGACGCTACCGCCGCCTCCCGCACTCTGATCGCCGCCTTCACCGCCGGCCCGGCGTGGTCGGCCATTGACCTCTGCTATTCCACAAGTTATATATGACTCATGTCATATCTTCGGCGGGACCGTGCGCTCGTGCTCGGGGCGGGGGTCGCCGGTCTCGTGGCCGCACGGGTCCTGTCCGAGCACTACGCCGAGGTGGTCGTGGTCGAGCGTGACGAACTCCCGGACCGGCCGGAGCATCGGCGCTTCGTCCCGCAGTCGCATCACGCGCACGGCCTGCTGGGCTCCGGCCGCCGGGTACTGGTGGGACTGTTCCCCGGTCTGTCCGCGGAGCTGGCCGCCCGTGGCGCGCTCACTCCGGGGTCCGGCGACCCCGCGATGGGTGATCGTTCGCTCTTCCTCGTCCGCGGCGGGACGACCATCCGGATACCGGCGTGGTGGAGCGGAGGCTTCGGCGCGAGCCGGATCCTGATCGAGCACGCGATCCGCGACCACGTCCGGGCGTTGGCGAACGTGACGATCCTGGACCGGACACCCGCCATCGGACTGACGGCCGACCGGATCCGTCGGCGGGTCACCGGCATCCGGACGCCCGACGAGGAACTCGGCGCCGACCTGGTCGTGGACGCCTCGGGCCGCGGCTCACCGCTGCCGGAGTGGCTCGAACGGATCGGGTACCGGCCAGCACCGGAATCGATCGTCCACTCCGACGTCCGCTACGTCAGCGTCGTCACCGAACCCGATCCGTCCTTCGATCCCGAATGGCTGGCCATCCTGGGCGGCCAGGCCGAATCCGGCTCCTCAGTCGGCGGTGTGGTCCTGCGTATCGAGCACGGCCTGCTGCACATCTCGTTCGGCTCGGTCGCCCGCGACGAACCCGTACCGTCGGATCTCGCCGGGTTGCGGGACTTCGCCGATCGCTTCACCGCGCCCGTGGTGGCCGAGGCACTTCGCCGGTCGGCACCGGCAGGACCGATCCGGGCCTTCCGCGTGCGCAGCAACACCCGGCGCCACTACGACCGGGCTCGCGAACTGCCCGGTGGCGTCATCGCGCTCGGCGACGCCGCCAGCGCGGCCAATCCCATCTACGGCCAGGGAATGAGCGTGGCGGCGCTGTCCGCGGCCGCGCTCGGCCGGGCGCTCGCCGCCGGGGACGACGCGGGGCTGGAAAGGCGGGCGGCACGGGCCATCGCCGCCACCTCCGCCGAAGCCTGGCGCCTCGCGCTCGGAGAGGACATCCGCTACGGATGCCGCACCGAAGGAGTCCGGTCACCCTGGACGGCCAGGTTCGGCGAGGGCTATCGCAACCGCCTGGAACGAGCGGCGGCACTGGATCCCGAAGTGGCGGCGGCCTTCAACGACGTGCTCAATCTCCACCGGCCGTTGTCGTCACTCGGCTCCCCGCGCATCGTCCGGCGGGTGCTGAGGCCGTTGCGCGACCGCGATCCCGGTCCCCTGTCCGCCACCGTCGCCGCCGTCCTCGGCGCCGGTTGAACCCGTCCGACGAGGAGCCCGCCCATGTTCCGGCCACAGTTCGTCGACGTCGACGACGTCCTGCTCCACGTCGAGACCGACGGCCCCGAAGACGGCCCTGCCGCGCTGTTCCTCCACGGCTGGCCCGATCTGTGGTTCACCTTCGAGCCGCAGATGACCGCGCTCGCCGAGCAGGGGTACCGGGTACTCGCGCCGGATCAGCGCGGCTACGGCCTGTCGTCCAAGCCCGCGACCGTCGCCGACTACGCGATGCCCAAGCTGGCCGAGGACATCGTCCTGCTCATCGAGCGGCAAGACGCGGCACCGGTGCATCTGGTCGGGCACGACTGGGGCGGGGCCGTCGCCTGGGCGGTGGCGAGCGAACGACCGGAGCTGGTCCGATCGCTGACCATCGTCAACTGCCCGCACCCGCAGGTGTTCGCCGATTCGTTGCGACGCAAACCTTCCCAGCTGCTGCGGAGCTGGTACATGGTGGCGTTCCAAATCCCCGGACTCGCCGAGGCGATCCTCGGCGCCCGCGACGGCGCGATGCTGGCGGCGATGCTCGAACACGGCGCCCACCTCGACGACGCCGACCTCGACCGGCACCGCGCCGTCTGGCGCCATCCCGGCACGATCCAACGCCCGCTCTTCTGGTACCGCGCGATGTTCCGGTCGATACTGACGTCGCTTCGCACCGCGGATCCCATGACGGTGCGCGTGCCGACGCAGATCATCTGGGGCCGCCGTGACGGCGCGCTCGGCAAGCACCTCGCCGAACCCAGTGCGGCGCGGTGCGAGCAAGCCGAGCTGCACTGGCTCGACACCAGGCATTGGCCGCATCGCGAACAGCCCCGGCGCGTCACCGAACTCCTCTCCGCCTGGTTCGCACGGCACGCCGAGCGGGTCTGACCGATTGCTATCCTCCGGGTTTCCCGCCGAGAGGAGCCCGATGCTCAGATTCGCCCTGCTGGGCTTCCTGCTCCGGCAACCGATGACCGGTTACGACCTGGCCACCGCGATCCGCTCCAGCATCCACTTCGTCTGGCCCGCCCAGCTCAGCCAGATCTACCGCACGCTGGGCCAGCTCGAGGACAACGGCCTGGTCGTGTCCGAAGTGGAGCCACAGCAGAGCAGGCCGGACCGCCGCGTGTACACGATCACCGACGCCGGGCGGGCGGCGTTCGATTCCTGGCAGAACGAGCTGGTCACCGAACTCGACCCGGTCCGCGTGCCCTTCATGGTCCGCTTCTTCTTCGCCGGCTCCCGTTCGCCGGAAGACACCGTGACCCAGCTCCGGGTCATGCGCGACCTCCACGTGAAGGACCACGAGCGGCTCGCCGTCGAAATGCCGGAACAGATCGCCGCGGCCACCGCCCTCCCCGGCGGCAACGAACTCGACCCGCTCGTCTGGGACTCGGTCCGCCGGGCCGGCGAGATGATGGCTCAGACCTGGGTCGCCTGGATCGACGAAACCATCGAGCGGCTGCAGGCGGCCGCCCGCGACTGAGCGACGAAGCGGGTCTCCACGGCCACGGAGACCCGCTTCCTCAGGGACTCACCAGCTCACGCTGAACTCGGCCGTGGCACCGCTGCCGGTTTTCGTCAATCGGCCGATCCGGCTCCGTCGTTCCGGAGAAGGATCCTCCTGCGGCAACGGGCTCGCGTCGGTGATGTAGTTCCACGAGGCCCACCACGATCCGTCGGGCGCCTGGAAGGCGTTGAACGCGCCTGGACCTCGTTTGTTGCCCGGCAGGTTCTTCTTGCGGAACTTGTCCGGCAGTCCCGGCCGGAACCGCGGCTCTCCCTCCGGGTCGGGCTCGTAGGAGAAGTACGCGCGCTGCTCGGCCATCGGGGTGCACCGGTTGTCCGTCAGCGCGGTTCCGCAGTGGGCGACGCCGGTGGAGTACCGGTTCGCGTACCAGTTGTTCCCCGAGTAGAAGAGGTACCAGTCCCCGTCGATGCGGACGGCGTTGGGATTCTCGATCGTGAGGACGTCGTCGGACGGGCTGTTGTGGTGCGTCCACTCGAGGTTCGCGTTGTCGATGAGCTTCTTCGCGTCGGCTTCCGCTATCCGCCGCACGTGGCGGGACCGGTCGAAGTCCAGTTTGGCGGCACCGAGGGCGGTGACCCGGTCTTGCGTCCAGGCGCCGTTGCGCAGGGTCAGCCAGACCTCGCCCTGTCCCCTGCTCACGTCGGCGTCGATCGCCCAGCCACGATCCGGGCAGAACAGCGGATCCGCGTTGGCGACGAACCCGCCCGTGGCCCGCAACGAGGTCGCGTAGCCGATACAGTGTTTGGCCTGCCCGGCGGGCTCGGAACCGGGCAGCGCCGCGCTGTAGAAGACGTAGTAGACGACGCGGCCGTCCTCCTGATGCGCGAACAACGCCGGTGTCCACAGTGGAGAGTCCGGTCTCGCCCAATAGCCCGCGGGGAACGTGACGCCGTCCCAGGCGTCGCCGTCGACGGCGCCTCGGCGCTGGAAGGTTCCGCCGCTGAACTCGACCTTCGTATAAGGAAGCTTCTTGCCGGGGACGCTCGCGCCGACCGCGACGTAGGTGTTCGTCTCCGGGATCCGCATCAGATCCGCCGCCGGGAAGCGGAAGTCCAGCGACTCGTCGCGGGGCCCGGTTTCGGCGGCGGCGCTCGGCCCGGCCGTCAGGAGGCTGACGCCGCACAGGACGGCGATCAGAGCGCGCCGCATCATCGGGTCACCGTCACGCGGGCGCGCACCGGCCGGTGGTCGCTCCCGTAGCCGCCGAGGGCGTCCACAGCGGACCCGGTCGAGTCCTTCTTGGCCCACACGTGGTCGATGGCCCTGCCGTCGTGGCTCGGCGCGCTGTAGGAGTCGGCCACGCGCCGCAGCCCGGTCATCAGCTCCGAACCCGGCTCGGCGTTGAAGTCCCCCATGACGATCGGCTCGGCCGCCCGCGAAGAGAACCAGTCCGCGGTGTTGCGGACCTGCAGGTTGTGCAGTTCGCGGTTGAGCTCGAACCGTTGCGCGGACGGGGTCAGGTGCACGACGCCGACGACCCACTCGAAGCCCGCGCCTCCCACCCGCACCCAGTTGACGTACTTGGGCGGCACCCAGCAGCCGCAGTCTCCCGGCTCGGCGGGGCCCGTACCGGGCGTGGAGGGGTCCACTTTGGACGCGGGTGAGATCTCGCCCGCGCCATGGCCGGTGATGGTCATGTTGCCGCGCACCAGGATGGCGTTGTGCTTGATCGCGCGACGATCCGTCTCGTAGATGGCGACGTAGCCCGTCGCCGCCGCGGCCTCCCGCACGACGTCCTCGCGGTCGGCGACCTCCTGCAGTCCCAGGACGGCGGGACGTTCGGTCTCGATGAGACGGACGAGGTCGGCCTTGAGCCCGCCCGCGTCGCCCACGTTGTAGGTGACGACCTTGATCGTGCGTTCGGTCGCCGCCTCCGCGCTGGGCACCGCGACGAGCGTGGCGACCGGAACGAGCAGTGCCAGCGCGAAAGCCTTGCGCCTCGAATGCTTCATGGAATTCCCTCCAGTGTCGATGACGGAGGGAATCGGACCATCGGCCGCCCGCCACGGGCAACGGCGAGCGCGATGCCGTCATCTTCCGGAAAGAATTGACCCGATCACCGAGGCGACGGGTTCTCCCAGACGAAGGTGACCTTGTTGCCCGCCGGATCCACGATCTCCGTCAATTTGACGAAGCCGAAGTCCTGGACCGGGCCGCATTCCACGCCGCGCTCCGCGAGGTCGCCGACGGTCTCGTCGATGTCTTCGACGCCGATGACCACGGTGCTCTTGCCCGCGGGTTCCGGGTCGTGGGCGACCTGGATGCCCGCGCTCCCGGCGATCAGCCATTCCGCGACGCCTTCCATGGGTTCGGTGTCGGGTCGCCGCCCGATCCACCGCTCGTACCAGGCGACCGCGGCGGCATGGTCCGAAACCGGCAGAACAGCGTAGACATCCTTGAACCTCGGCACGGCACGTCGTCCTTCCACTCGGGATCGCCGACCACTGTAGGCCGTTTTGTCCGAGTTCGCGTCGGCTTTACAAGGTCGCCCTTACCCTGCTCCCGTGACCGGCGGAACGACGACAGTGAGGATGACCGCGCGGCTTTTCGCCGTGCTGGCCGTACTCACCGCCGTCGCCCTCCTGCAGAGCGCGTTGTGCAGTGATGGCGCCGCGGCGGCCGGCTCACCCTGCGCTCCCCTCTTCGCCGCCGAAGCGACCCACGTCACCGGCCCGGACGGCGAATGCGATCCGGCGACGTCCCTGCTCAGCCCGGTGGAGCAACCCGTTCCGGACGGCCACCTCGACGACCTGACGGGTATCGGCGTGGCGCTGCTCGCCGTGCTCTTCCTCCTCGTCCGGCAGCATCGACGCCGTGAGGCGGGAGTGCCGCCGACCTCACCGGCGAGGTCTTCTTCGAGCACTCCGCCCCTTGTCCTGCTCTGCGTTTCCCGTACCTGATCCGGCGTCGCCCCCTGCCGTTTTCAGTTGCCGGAACCCAGCCAAGGACACAATAGAATGACCAAGAACACCAAGGTTTCCCTGACGGTCGTGGCCGTCGTGATCGCGGTCGTGGCCGCGTTGCTCGTCTTCACCAATCTCGGTGACGACACCCCGGCCGCGCAGGCGGACGCGCCTCCGGTGATACCCGCGTCGATCCTCGTCCGGCCCGACAGCCACCGGCTCTCCGACCCGCCGGGCAGCAAGGTGACCGTCGTGGAGTTCTTCGACCTCGAATGCGAGGCGTGCGGCGCCGCCTTCCCGGGCGTCGAGCGGCTCCGAGCCGAGTACGGCGACCGGGTCACGTTCGTCATGCGTTATTTCCCCATCCCCAGTCACCGGAACGCCGAGCTCGCCGCCCGGGCCGTGGAAGCGGCGGGCCAACAGGGCAAGCTCGAACCGATGTACCGCCTGATGTTCGAGAAGCAGCCGGAGTGGGGCGACCAGCAAGTCTCCCATCGCGAAACCTTCCTCGGCTTCGCGCGGCAGCTGGGCCTCGACCTCAAGGCCTTCGAGACCGCGCTGGACGACCAGGTCACCCTCGGCCGGGTGCTGGCCGACCGGACCGACGGCGCGAACATCGGCGTCGAGGGCACACCGACGTTCTTCGTCAACGGCGTGAAGTTCTCGGGGTCACCGTCCTATCAGGGCCTCAAGGCGGCCATCGACCGGGAACTGGCCAAGTGAAGCCGTTCGCCGTCCGGGCGACGCCGTGGGTCCTGCTCGCCGGCGGCGCGATCGGGCTGCTGGCGTCGTTCGTCCTCACCATCGAGAAGTTCCGGCTGCTCAAGGATTTCTCCTACATCCCGACCTGCAGTATCAACCCGGTCCTCAGCTGCGGCTCGATCATGAAGACACCGCAGGCGGAACTGTTCGGCTTCCCGAACCCGCTGCTGGGGATCGCCGGATTCGGCGTGGTCGTCACGACCGGGGTCGTCCTGCTCGGCGGGGCGCGGCTCCCTCGGTGGTACTGGCTGGGCCTCCAGATCGGTTCGGCGCTCGGGGTCGTGTTCGTGCACTGGCTGATGATCCAGAGCCTGTACGTCATCGGCGCACTGTGTCCCTACTGCATGGTCGTGTGGGCGGTCACCATCGCCGTCTTCTGGTACACGACCCTGCACAACCTCCACAAAGGACCGGAGGTGAAGGCGGCGCTCCGGTACCACAGCGTGGTGCTCGTGGTCTGGTACGCCGCCGTCACCGTCGCGGTCCTTCAGGCCTTCTGGAGTTACTGGACGACGCTCGTCTGAAGACGGCTCCGGTCGAGACCACGCAAACCGCAGGCGCAGACGGCCCCGATCACCGTCAGGGCGAGCCAGGGGAACTCCGGGAAGCCCGCCTTGCGTGCGAGGTCGAAGACGGTGCCGGTGAACAGGTTGCCGAGGAGGATGCCCACGCCGACGATCGTGTTGTAGAAGCCGTAATGCGTGGCGACGAGCCGATCGCCGGAAAGCCGCACGACGGTGTCCATTTCGAACGGGAAGACGACGACCGTCCCCACCGCCAGCAGGGCCGCGGAGACGAGCAATCCGGCTCCCGCGACGACCGGGCCCGCCCTGGCGACGGTCAGCGGCGCGACGAAGGCCGCGGCCATGAACGTCATGCCCACGGCCAGGCAGGTGCCGGGCGGCCACCGGTCCTTGGCCCAGGCCGTGATCTTGAGCTGCCCGGCGATCGCGAGCCCGCCGGAGATCACGAACAGGCCGGCGATGAGCACGGTCGCCGACGTCTCCGATCCGGTGATCCGCCGGGCCTCCATCGGAAGCGCCAGATAGGTCTGGAAGGACAGCACGTACGAGCCGATCATGACCAGCGCGAACAGCAGGAAGGAGCGATTCGCCATGACGACGCGCCAGTCCGACCAGACCGACGAGCGGTCGCGTTCGTTCTCGTGCGCGGGCAGCGCCCGTATCTGCACCACGGTCAGGACGCCGAAGACGGCGGCGGCGACCAGGCAGGTCAACCGGAAGTCGACGGCGGTCAGCGCGAGCCCGACCACCGGCCCGGCCAGGATCCCGCCCTGGTAGAACACGTTGAACACCGAGAAGGCCTCGAGCCGCCGCTCCCCCGCGTCCGCGGCCAGATAGGCGCGGACCGCCGGATTGAACAGCGCCCCGGCGAATCCGGTGGCCGCGGACGCGACGATCAGCGACGGCAACGACGATGTCACGCTCAACAACGCGAACCCCGCCGTCCTCAGCACGCATCCCGCGACGATCAGCGGTTTGTAGCCGAACCGGTCGGCCAGTGTGCCCCCGACCAGGAACATGCCCTGCTGCGAGAAGTTGCGGATGCCCAGCACCAGGCCGACGGCCCAGCCCGCCAACCCCAGCGGGCCCGAAAGGTAGCCCGCCAGGTACGGCATCAGCATGTAGAACCCGACGTTGATGGTGAACTGGTTGACCATCAGCACCTTGCTGGGCCGGTCGAACGACCGGAACCGCTCCGCGAACCCGGTCACCGTGCGGGATCCACGATCGTGCGGCACCGGGTCCAGCGTTCCACGACGCGTTCGCCGGGGTGGCCGATGACGTCCGGTTCCCTCACCGGGACCACGTCGAGCAGCCCGTGTCCCGCGCAGTACTCGTCGTTGTAGACGGTGTCGAAGTAACGCTGGGGGCCGTCCGGGAAGATCGCGGCGATCCGCACGTCCGGATCGTGTGTGCGGGCCAGCCAGGCGGCCACGAGGGCGACCGCGCCGACGCTCCAGCCGCCGGTCGCGTACTGGGCGGCGGCGAGACGGCGGCAGGTCCACACCGCCTCGGCCGGGGCGACCCAGTGGACCTCCTCGAACGCGTCGTAGTCGACGTTGCGCGGATGGATGCTCGACCCGAGCCCGCGCATCAGCCGTGAGGTGGCTGGCTGCCCGAAGATCGTCGAGCCGACGGTGTCCACGCCGATCAGGCGCAGCTGCGGGGAATACCGCCGCAGCGCGCGGAAGGTCCCGGCCGAATGCCCGCCGGTGCCGACCGAGCACACCAGCACGTCGATCCGGCCCAGCTGTGCGGCCAGTTCCTCGGCAAGGCCCGCGTACGCGTCGACGTTGTCCGGGTTGTGGTACTGGTCGGGACACCAGGAGCCAGGCTGCTCCGCCAGCACCCGCTGGACCCGGTCGCGGCGCGCCTGCTGCCAGCCGCCCACCGGATGGGGTTCGGTGACGAGGTCGACGCGGGTGCCGTGCGCGGTGAGCATCCGCCGCACGATCGGTTCCATCCCGGGATCGGTGACGAGGGTGACCGGATGCCCGTGGACGATCCCGGCCAGCGCGAGCCCGAGCCCGAGGGTCCCGCTGGTCGACTCGACGATCGTCGCGCCGTCGGCCAGCTCGCCGCGGGCCTTGGCCGCCGCCACCATGTGCAACGCGGGGCGGTCCTTCATGCCGCCGGGGTTGAAACCCTCCAGTTTGGCCCAGAAACCCTTACCGGAGCCGGTGAGTCGTTCGTCGATCCAGAGCACGGGCGTGTTGCCGACGGCAAGCGCCGCGCGCTGGGGCAGGACAGCGTTCATCGAGGATTCGTCTTTCTGTGCGGTACGGACGGAAGCAGGACGGCGCGACGTCCATCAGGTCCGCGAAACACACAACTCGACGAGTGTCCGGTATCCCTTCCGCCCGGCGGAAAGCAGACGTGTCTTCCCTTGCTCCACAGGCGAAACCACGCCCACCGTCGAGGACGAAAGATCCGGCGCCGAGGGAGACTCCTCGCTGCGCACGGCGAGGGTGGTGAGCGAGCGGGCGTGCGCGTGTCCCTCACGAGGCGGGCAGTCATGCGAAGCCGACGTGGCGGCTGCCTCGACGTGCCCGTCGAGGCAGCCGACGGTTCCCGAACCCGCCACGACCAGCAGCAGCAAGGCCACCACGAGTCGACGAAGAGTAGCCGGAGAGACACTCACGGTTCCCACCGTAGCAAATCTCCCACGCGTCTTAGTACTAGGTGTCTTAGTAGGACTTCACCGCGCGCTCACAACCGTCCCCGTACTACTAAGCGCGATAGTTGAACCTGCGCGACAGGAGATTCGGCACTCGTGACCCCTTCTAGGCGCTCGCCGCGGCATCCCTTCGCCGCCACCGCCGCCCTCATGCTCCTCGGCTTCGGTGCGCTCCCCGCGAGCGCGCAACCGGCGCCGGACGGCCAGGATCCGATGCGGCGCTATCAGGAACTCGGCGCCCAGGCGGCCAAGGCCGACGAGGACCTGCAGGAATCCCAGGACCGGCTGAAGACCCGCGAGACCGAGCGCGACCAGGCGACGGCCGCTCTCGGCCGGGCCGACGGAGACCTCACGCAGGCCCAGTCGGCGATCGATCGGTTCCGGCCCCAGGTCGAGGCGATCGCGCGGTCCGCGATGAGCGGCGAGCGGCTCGGCAACGCCGTCCTGCTGCTCGACAGCGGCAGCAGGCAGGAGTTCCTTGACCGTTCCTCGGCGCTGTCGGTCCTGGCCGACGAGAAGGCCAAGGCGTTGAACGGCCTGCGTGACGCGCTCGGGAAGGCCCAGGCGGCACGCGCCACGGCGGCGGACGCGCGGGAAACGGCCCAGCTCGCGGCGAACGACGCGACGGTGGCGCTGGAGCAGGTCCGCACCCGCAAGAAGGACCTCGACGACCAGATCGCCAAGGTGCGGCAGGCACTCGGCGAACTGCCGGCCGCGGACAAGGCGAAACTCGGCAAGGTCCAGGACAAGGGCTCCTATCTCGGCCCGCCCGGCGCCGCGAACGACGCACTGCAGGCGGCGCTGTCCAAACGGGGCTCACGATACGAATGGGGCGCCACCGGGCCGAGCGAATTCGACTGCTCCGGCCTGACGTCGTGGGCGTACAAGCAGGCCGGCATCTCGCTCCCGCGCACCAGCCGCCAGCAGTACACCGTGGGGAAGCCCGTCCCGCTGGACGCGCTCGTGCCCGGCGACCTCGTCTTCTACGACGACGGAACCGGCAACCCCGGGGCCATCCACCACGTCGGCATGTACGTCGGCAGCGGCAAGATGGTCGACGCGCCGACCGAGGGCCAGCTCGTCGACGTCCGTTCGGTCAAGGGCGACGGGCACCTGATGGGCGCACGGCGCGTCGTCGGCTGAGCGGGGGCGGCACAGTATCCTTCCCGGCGGAGGTGTCATGCAACGGCTGGGCGAGCTCGAAGCGTCGGTGATGGACGTGCTCTGGGACGCGGCGGAACCCTTGCGGGTGCGCCAGGTCCTCGAGGCGATCAACCGGGATCGCGACCTCGCCTACACCACGGTGATGACCGTGCTCGACAACCTGCACCGCAAGGAATGGGTCGAACGCGAAATGGAGAATCGCGCGTATCGCTACCGCGCCGTGGCGACCCGGGAGGAGGCCACCGCGCAAAGCCTCCGCGAACTCCTCGACGCTTCGGAAGACCGGGAATCCGTGCTGCTGCATTTCGCGCGCTCGGTCACCGAAGAGGAGTCGGACATCCTGCGGCGGGCCTTGCGACGGAAGCCCGGCAAGCGATGATCCTGGCGGCGGTGCTCCTGTTCGGCGTGGTGGTGACCGGCTGGTTCTCACCCCGGCTGCTGGGCAGGCTGACCGCCGGCGGGATCAGCCCCGGCACCGCGCTCGCGTGGTGGCTGCTGACCGCGGCGGGCGTCCTCGCCGGCACGCTCGGCGCTGTCCTGCTCCTCGTCCTGCCGGACCACGGCCCCGCCGGGGCCATCACCCGGATCCTCCACGAATGCTGGGCGGCCGTCGGCCACAGCGGCCTTCCGGGCCTCGATCCGGTCGCCGGGACCTTCGCCGCCATCGCGCTCGCGATCGCGGCGGCCCGGCTCGCGCTGTCCACCGCGCGGCGGCGGAAGCGCAGCACGCTCCTGCACCGGCGCCATCTCGACGTGCTCCGGCTGTCCGGCGCGCGACCGGGGCCGACCCTGTGGCTGCCCGACGATCGTCCGATCGCCTACAGCCTCGGCGGTCGCGACGGCCTGATCGTCGCCAGCCAGGGTCTGGCCGGAAGGTTGTCGTCCCGTGAACTGGCCGCGGTGCTGGCCCACGAACGCGCCCATCTGCGCGGCAGACACCATTTCCTGGCTGGCTGCGCCGAAACGCTCGGCCGCACGTTGCGTTTCGTGCCGCTCATGCGAGAACTCCCCGGCGCGGTCCGGCTGCTGGTCGAGCTCGCGGCCGACCGGGCGGCCGCGGCCGGGCACGGACCGGACACCGTGCGCTCGGCGCTGTTGTCCATCCAGGCCGCCGACGGCGACACCGCGCTCCGGCTGCGCTGGCTGGCGCGGCACCCGAGCGGGCCGTCGCGATTTCCGGAACGGGTGCGGGCCGTCGCGGGCGGAACACTGGCCTTGTTCGCCCCGCCCGTGCTCACCGTCGGCGTGATGTTCACGGCGGGTCTTGTTTCCTGCTGGTGAAAGAAACGCGTTCGTCACCGATGCGGACGAACGGGTTCAGCGCGGACACCATCAGGTGATCCCCGTTTTCCGGCCTTGACCGTCGCTTTCCCGAATGGACGTACGCACGTCGCTGTCAGTCGTTCGCCGGTCAGGGAATCGGGGACGGCAAATCGTGCAGTTTCCACTCACACGAGTGAGGGATGACCATTCCACTGAGCCGGAAAGGCGAATTCACAGCGCTACTCAAATGGCGGCATTCGCGCGACGTCCCGCTGTCGTAACGTCGAATGAGGAGGGTTTCCCGCACTGAATTTCCTGGAGGTTTTCGTGATCCGACGCCCCCTGCGCACCTTGACCGTCCTGATCGGCGCCGCCGCGGCAGTCACCGCCTTCGCGGCCCCGGCTTCGGCGGCGACAGCGGTGCTGAACGAAGCGGCCGGACCGGCCACTTTGGCCGCCGCGCAGCAGAAACTCGGCACCTCGCTCGGCGCCGCGTTCGCCGGCACCTGGCTGGACACCACGACCGGCGAACTCGTCGTCGGCACCACCGACGCGCGCCAGTCGGCCAGGATCCGCGCCGCGGGCGCGAATCCGAAGGTGCTCAGGCACAGCGCCGCCGAATTGAAGCGAATCCAGTCCACATTGGACAACAGAACCGGGGATCTGCCCGATTCGGTCGCCGGCTGGTACGTCGACGTACCGGCGAACGAGGTCGTGGTGAGCGTGGTGGGCGGTGATCCTGCGGGCCGGGCATGGGCCGCCTCCGCCGGCGTACCGGTGCGGGTGGACCACGTGAAGAGCGCGCCGCGGCCGTTGTGGAGCGTGGTCGGCGGCCAGGGTCTGTACTTCAGCGGTGGCGCCTGCTCGGTCGGGTTCAACGCCTACGACGATGACGACCATTACGTGATCACCGCGGGCCACTGCACCGAACTCGGCGGCACGGTGCGCGGCGTCGGCGGCACGATCGGCAAGGTCGCGAAATCGTCCTTCCCCGGGAACGACTACGGGACGGTCAAGGTGACGCATTCCGACGTCTCGACCCCGCCCCGCGTCGACCGCTACGAGGACGGTACCGACGTACGGATCGAGGGGGCCGACGTGGTCGGTGTCGGCGGCCGGATCTGCCGGTCCGGGATCACCACCCACTGGCACTGCGGGCGGGTCGAAGCCCTGGACCAGACGGTGAACTACGGCAACGGGAACATCGTGCGAGGCCTCACCCAGACCGACGCCTGCGCCGAGCCCGGTGACTCCGGCGGCTCGTTCGTCAGCCGTCCTTCGTCGGGCTCCGGCACGAAACTGGTGCAGGCGCAGGGCATGACCTCGGGCGGCTCCGGTGACTGCAGCGAAGGCGGCACCACGTTCTTCCAGCCCGTCAAGGAGGTGCTCGACCGCTACGACCTGACGCTGGAAAAGGACTGATCTCCCGCGGCGAGGGGCGGCCGGTCCTCCGGTCGCCCCTCGATCAGCGCGGCGAGCTCCCCCACTTCGAGGACGAGCGTCTCGATCTCGGCCCAGCGGCGGCGGATGCGCTCGGGATCGGCGACCAGCGTGCCGGAAACCATGCCCAGGAACAGGTTCGCGTCGGTCCCGATCTCCGCGAGACGCAGGAAGGGACGGCGTTCTTCTTCGGTTCCCGCTCCGTGCGACGCGGCCCGTTCGCGGGCGCGCATCCCGGCGTCGTGGCAGGCGTCGACGAGCAGGGTCCGGATCTCCTCCGTCCGGTTCCCCGGGCTCGCGGGAGGTTTCCCCATCAACGGGAAGATGTTCCAGGCCACCGACAGCAGGCAGTCGGCCACGTCGTCCATCGACTCCACGTCCACCGGGCGAGTGTTCCGGCCCGTGCCTCCTGCCAGGCGGAATGACTCGCGGGAACGGCAGGGTCGACCCGATCGGGTGGCGAGCCTCGTGCGTGGGAAGGACGGTCCTGGTTCGGAGGCGTGTCGCGAAAGCCACTTTCGGGACGTCAGACGTCGCGAAGGTGGCTTTCGCGTCGTTCTACGCCGGCACCCGGCAACAAGAAACGCCGATACAGGGGTGGGTCGCGCGTGGACGACACTCGGCGAGGGCGGAGTCCTGTCGAGTGTCGTCCGTCCAGACACGTGTGTCGTCCGTCCAGACACGTGTGTCGTCTCGCGGGCGGGTCGATGGTGGGGTGAAGGCTCCCTTCACCGCGCCTAATGCGGTGAAGGGAGCCTTCACCCCACTTCGCGACACGATCGCCAGAACGGCACATCAGGCAACGGGCCCTAACCGTCCTTGCCGCGCACGAGACTCGGCACCTCCTGGTCGTCGAGCGCCCGCACGTCGGCCATGCGCAGGCCGGCGATCAGCCCGGAAAGTCCTTGGTGGCCTTCGGGCCGGATCGCGAGGATGCCGCTGGCGAAGAACAGCAGGTTCGCGAGCGGCTCGAAGCCTCCATTGACCACCGAAGCCAGGGTGAGCAGCGTGAAATAGCCGCCGGACCCGGTCAGGAATCGCACGATCATCCGCCACAGGGCGGGTTTCCCGCCGTCCGGACCGGCGGGGCGCAGCAACACGACGCGCTGCCCGAAGCTGGCGCCGTTACCCACCACCGGGATGACGAACAGCAGGAGCAGCGCGGGCAGGAAGGTGCCGATCAGCGCGGTGACCACGGTGTTCGGTTCACCCACGAGCAGGGTCGTCACGATCCCGACCGTCGTGCCGAGCAGGATGACGGACACGACGTCGACGGCCATCCCGAGCAAGCGGCGGCGCGCGGTGACCGGCCGCGGTGTCCCGGGCGGCGCGGACGGTTCGTTCCCCGGCAGCAGCCGCAGCAACGGGGCGAGCCCGAACCCGACGGCGGCGCCGAGGGTGTTGGTCAGCAGGTCGTCGACGTCGGCCAGCCGGTACGGGCACTCGAACAGGAACCAGACGCCGGTCAGCTGGGTGCCTTCGATGAACAGCGAGACCGCGAAACCGATGGCGACGGTGGTGAGGAAACCCCGCCGGAAGAGGTGCCGCACGAACATCCCCAGCGGCACGAACAAGGCGACGTTGAACACCGCCTGCTGGACGGCCGGGTTGCGCAGGAACGCCCGCAGCCCCGCGCCGGTCTGTTCACGGCGGATGTCGGCGACGAACTGGAAGGGGCGCAGTTGCAGATGGCTGGACGCGTGTTCGGCGCACCACGCCGTCGTCGTCTCCGGGATGGGGAGCAACGTGTACGTCCACAGTGACATGGCGTAGACCAGGAACCCGAACACCAGCAGCACCCGCCAGAGCCCGAGTTCGCCGCGGCGCCGGTAGCTCGCGGCGATGTACGGGACGGCCAGGAGGCCCGCGAGTACGAAACCCGCGAACACCGCGATGACCGCGGAGATGGTCGGATCAGTCACTCGCGGAAGCTAACAACGCGCGCTCCGGCGCACCCGTCACGCCACCTGGCCGGGTGACGGTGTCGGCCGGCGCCAGCGTTCGCTGATGCGCGAGCGCCGCGATGGCGAAGGTCAGGTGGACGACGACCCAGTTGCGGTCTTCGCGATGGACCCGCTGCAGCAGGTCGAGGGAAGCATCGCCCGGCGTACGGCCCTGACGACAGGCGTCGATGAAGGCCTGGGTCAGTTCGTCGACGTTCCTCCGGAACTCCGCGAAGGTGTCGGACGGCTGGGCATTGGTGCAGAAATCCACGGTCACGTCACAGAGCGTTTCATAGCGCGACACAAAGTTACGAATTGGCAGAGTGCGAATCACTCACGTGAGGTAGTCCGGGAGCGAATCTGTGCTCTGCGTCACGCCGAGGCGAGCCCGGCGGGCATGCGGCGTTCCCGTTCGGCCGCCTTCGCCCGGCGGGTGACCGGGAACCGCTGGTCGAGTTCGACCAGCAGCGGCGTCGCCGCCATCAACGTCAGAAGCGCGAGCCCGGCGTAGGCACCCAAAGTCGCGATGATGGTCATTTCGGCCTCCTCGATCCCGTGCCGCCCGTTCCGGCGGCCTGGAACCAGGATCGCCTCCCGGCAGGGGGCGGCGGATCGGTCATCCGGCGGAGACGCCTCCACCGGTCGGCCTTTTCGGCACTGTCCGATCGGCCGATCCCGGGCGGCGGTGCAGCAGGTCGAACCGCGACCACATGGCCTCGGCCGCCTCGATCGACTCCCCGGTGCGGACCGGGTCGACGGCGGCGAGTTGCGCGACGATCGCCTGCACCAGGCTCATCCCCGCGGTCAGCGACGGGAAGAAGGTCACGCCCTCCGCGGGCACCATCAACACCTGCTCGACGGCGCCCGCCAGCGCGGGACTCGCCGCGTCGGTGATGGCGAAGGCGCGCGCTCCCCTGGCCTTCGCTTCGTTCGCGGCGAGCACGGTGCTTTCGTACAGGCGCCAGAAACTGATCGCGATGAGCACGTCTTCGGAGGAGAGCTTCGCCGTGGCGTTGGCGAGTTCGGCGTCGCCCGCGGTGATCGCGTGGACGTCGTACCCGGCGAGCCGGGCGTTGTGCGCGAACGCGATCCCGACCGCGGCGTAACTGCCGTCGGCGATGACGACCGTGCGGCGCGCCCCCGCGACGGCTTCGGCGACCTGGCGGATCTCGTCCTCGGCGAACCGCCGGTTGAGCAGGGCGAGGCTGTCGAGGTCCCGGCGCAATGAAGCCGAACCCGGCGAGTCGACGTCCCGGTGTTCCTCGGCCACCTGCGGCGCGCTCAGCGACGACATGTACCGCGCCCGCAACTCCTGTTGCAGCGCCGGCCAGCCGGCGAACCCGAGCGCCTGCGCCGTCCGGGTGACGGTGGCGACGTTGACCCCGGCGAGCTGGGCGAGCTCCGCCGTCGAGCCGAACGACGCCCGGCGCGGTTGCGAGACCAGCACCTCGAGCACCGCGGCCGACTTCGGCCGCAGGCCTCGTTCCGGTGTCCGATCCCGAAGCCACGCCTCGAAACCGTCGTCGGTTCCCGTCTCTGTCACGCACGCCCTCCCTCGACCGCGCCACGGTAACGCATCGTGCCCGTCGAACCACTTGCAACAACCATTGCAGTTTTGTCGAAACGCAGTATACGTTGTCCGCACTCTCGTCTCTCCTAGTCGCCCGAACCACGGAAGGCGTTCCCCATGACGCTTCTGGCACGACTGGACCGGCTCCCGCTGAGCCGTCCCCACTACAAACTCCTGCTCATCGGCGGACTCGGTTACACCTTCGACGGCATGGACTCCGCCGTCGTCGCCTTCCTCCTGCCGAGCGCGAAAGCCGCCTGGGGCCTGGACAACGGCCAGCTCGGGCTGATCGGTTCGGCGACGCCGTTCGGCTTCCTCTTCGGCGCGATCGCCGCCGGCCTGCTGGGCGACCGCATCGGCCGCAAGAAGGTCATGATGTACGCGCTCGCCTTCTACGCGGTGTTCTCGGTGGTCGCGGCCTTCTCCCCCAACTACGAGGTCTTCCTGGGCGCGCGGGTGCTGGCCGGAGCGGGCGCGGGCGCCGAAAGCGCGATCATCGCGCCGTTCCTGTCGGAATTCGTCCCCGCCAAACGACGCGGCTGGTTCGTCGGCGCGCTGGCCGGGTTCTTCTCGTTCGGATTCGTCATGGCCGCGCTGATCGGGCGGTTCATCGTCCCGACCGTGCCGGAGGGCTGGCGGGTCGCGCAGCTGATCACCGCGCTGCCGATCGTCATGCTGCTATGGTGGCGCCGCTCGCTGCCGGAATCACCGAGGTTCCTGGTCGCGAACGGACGTCACGCCGAGGCCGAAAAGATCGTCTCGAAACTCGAACGGGACGTCGAAAAGGCGACAGGGCAAGCACTTCCGGCCGTCGCCGAGGCAGATGCCCAGCCCGCGACGGAGACCCCCAAGGTCAATCTCCTCAGCGCGTTGAAGTTCCTGTGGAGCCCGGCGATGGCCCGCCGCACCGCGGTGATCTGGACCGTCTGGTTCGTGATCACGTTCTCCTACTACGGCTTCTTCTCCTGGATCCCGACGCTGCTCGTCGAGCGCGGCATCACGGTGACCAAGAGCTTCGAGTTCTCGATCATCATCTACCTGGCGCAGATCCCCGGGTACTTCTCCGCCGCGTGGCTGTCGGAACGGCTCGACCGCAAGCACACCATCGCGTTGTACCTCGCGGGTTCGGCGGTGAGCGCGTTCTGGCTGAGCCAGATGGACGCGCCGTGGTCGATCACCCTCGCCGGGGCGGTGCTGTCGTTCTTCCTCAACGGCACGTACGCCGGCGTGTACTCCTACACCCCCGAGGTGTTCCCGACCTGGATCCGCGCCAGCGGGACCGGGCTGTCCAGTGCGTTCGGCCGGGTCGGCAGCATCCTGGCCCCGACGATCATCGGCCTGTCCGCCGCCAGCCTCGGCTTCGCGGGCGTCTTCGGCCTCACCACCGCCGTCCTGGCGGCCGGGGTGGTGTGTGTGGTCGTGTTCGGCCTGTCCACCGCCGGCCGTTCCCTGGAAGAACTGACCGAACACGGCGCGCCCGTGAAGACCGCCAAGGAGATGACCAAGTGACCGTGTCACTGTCCACTGTGGAGGACAAGACCCGAGCCACGATCGGCGTACGGCTGTTCACCGTGCTGGCCTGGGTGCCCGAACGGCGGGCGCTGCGGCGCGTGCACAGCAGCCACCCCGTGGAATACCCGGTCGGCGGTGAGAAGACCGTCGAGGTGGCCGCCGGCTGGCTGGAGCGGTGCATCACGGGGCAGGAGCCGTACTTCGGGCCGGACAGCGCGGCGGTGCGGGAGATCTTCGCCGACCACGAACTCATCGACAGCCTCGGCTGCGGGGCGGTGATCAACGTGCCGGTGGTCGACGACGGCCGCACCCTCGGCGTCCTCAACCTCCTCGACGCGGAAGGCCATTACGACGAGGATTCCGTCGCGGTGGCGCGATCTCTGGCACCGTTGGCGGTCCCGGCCCTGCGCGAACTCCTGGAGGAGACCCGATGAACGGATCGCTGCTGCTGCGCGACGCCCGCCTGCTCGACCCGGTCACCGGCGAGTACACCGAAGGCGACCTCCGGTGCGCCGACGGCCGGATCGTCGAGATCGGCACCGGTCTCACCGCGGGCGACGCGCGGACCGAGGACCTGCACGGAGCGTTCGTGCTGCCGGGGCTCGTCGACGCCCATGTGCACGTCACCGCGTCCACCGCGGATCTCGGGTCGCTGCCCGCGTCGTCACCGGCGTACGTGACCGCGCACAGCGCCCGCACCATGAGCCGGATGCTGGACCGGGGCTTCACGACGGTCCGTGACGCTTCCGGCGCCGACTACGGCCTCTCGGACGCACAGGCCGAAGGGTTGTTCCGCGGCCCGCGGCTGCTGTTCTGCGGCCGCGCGCTGAGCCAGACCGGCGGGCACGGCGACAGCCGGACGCGCGGCGCCAACACCAGCGAAGACCACCCGTGCTGCGCCGGTCTCGGCCGGGTCGCCGACGGGGTCGACGCGGTCCGCGCGGCGGCGCGCGACGAACTGCGCAAGGGAGCGCACCACATCAAGGTGATGGCCTCCGGCGGCGTCGCCTCCCCCACCGACCGGATCGACTCGACGCAGTACTCCGGCGAGGAACTGCGCGCCATCGTCGAGGAGGCGGAAGCGGCCAACCGCTACGTCGCCGCGCACGCGTACACCGCCCGCGCGGTGAATCGCGCGCTGGAACTGGGTGTCCGGTCGATCGAGCACGGCAACCTGATCGACGACCTGAGTGTCGAACTGTTCCTCCGGCACGACGCATACCTCGTACCGACCCTGGTGACGTACTGGGCGCTGAAGGAAGAAGGGCGCGAGCACGGGCTGCCGGAATCCAGCTGGCGCAAGGTCGACGAGGTGCTCGGCGCGGGGATGGCCGCTTTGGAGCGGGCCGCGCGCGGCGGGGTGAAACTGGTGTACGGCAGTGATCTTCTCGGCGGGATGCACCGGCACCAGAACCACGAGTTCCGGTTGCGCGGCGAGGTCCAGTCCGCGCTGGAGGTGATCCGCTCCGCGACGTCGACGGCGGCGGATCTGCTGAACCTGACCGGCGAGATCGGCACGCTCGCGCCGGGCGCGCACGCGGATCTGGTGGTCGTCGACCGGGATCCGCTGGAGGACGTCGGCGTGCTGGCGGAGCCGGAGAAGTTCCGGTACGTCGTGCAGGGCGGGACGGTCGTGTCCGCCTGACTCGCGCGGTCACCCCGAAGTACGTGAAGGCCCCCTTCATTGCGTCTAGCGCAGTGAAGGGGGCCTTCACGTACTTCAAGCTCACGAGAAGTGTTGCGGAACGCCCCAAGGGTTGTCGTCCCGCAGCGGTTCCGGCAGCAGATGCGAAGGCCAGTCCTGATAGGACACCGGACGCAGGAAGCGGTCCACCGCCGCCGTCCCGACCGAGGTCGACGCCGGTGACGTCGTCGCCGGGAACGGTCCGCCGTGCTGCATCGCGGCGGTCACCGCGACCCCGGTCGGCCAGCCGCCCCACAGGATCCGCCCGCTGCGGTCGGCCAGCACCGGCCGCAGCGCTTCGACATCGGAGGACTCCTCGGGCAGCGCGTGCACCGTCGTCGTCAGCTGACCGGGCAACGCCGACAGCACCGGCAGGACGTCGGAAAGCCGCGAATACCGCACGACGACGCCCACCGGACCGAAGCACTCTTCGGCCGCTTCGGAGACAAAGTCGGCCAGGTCGATTTCGAGCAGCCGAGCTCCAGGACCGGCGACGACCTCGCGCATCCCCGGTATCCCGGTCAGGCGCTCCACACCCGCGTCGAAGCCGGACGCGATCCGGTCGTTCAGGAACGGCGCGGCCGGGATCCCGCGCAACCGTTCGGCGACGCGATCCACGAACGGGCTCTCCGACGGCGCGAACACCAGACCCGGATTCGTGCAGAACTGCCCGTTGCCCAGTGTCAGCGAGCCTGCGTAGCCCGCCGCCAGGTCTTCAGAGCGCGCGGCGCCAGGCAGGACGATCACCGGATTGACGCTGCCGAGCTCGCCGTGGAACGGGATCGGGACCGGCCGCTCGGCCGCGATCCGCGCCAGGGCGAGGCCGCCGGCCACCGATCCGGTGAACGCGGCGGCCGCGATCGCCGGGTGACGCAGCGCCTCCACGCCGGCGGATTCTCCTTCGACGAGGCCGAAGATGTCACCCCAGGGGCCGAGAGCCTCTTCGATGATCGCCGCGGTGCGACGGGACAGTTCCGGATGTCCGGGATGCGCCTTGACCACCACCGGGCACCCGGCCACCCACGCCGACGCCGTGTCCCCGCCCGCCACGCTGAACGCGAACGGGAAGTTGCTCGCGGCGAACACCAGCACCGGCCCCACCGCGGTCCGATAGCGACGCAGCTCCGGACGCGGCCCGGGCGGCCACGACGGGTCGGCGCGGTCGATCCGGACGTCGTAGTACGCGCCGCTCCCGGCCGCGAGCAGCCGCAGCTGGAACGTCGTCCTGGCCAGTTCGCCGGTCAGCCGTGCGGTTCCCAGCCTGGTTTCCGCGTCGGCGATCTCGATCAGGGACGGCCCCGCCGCGTCCAGCGCGTCGGCGACACCGGTGATCACCTCCGCCCGCGTCGTCGGCGGCACCGCGGCCCATGCGGCGGCGATCTCCGCCGCCCGCTCGATTTCCTTCATGCTTCCTTCCTTTCCGGGTTCTCCGCCGAGTTCCGGAATCCGAACAGCGCGTACACCACCAGCCCGAGCACCATCCAGGCCGCGAACCGCAGCCAGGTCAGCGCGTCCAGGTTCGCGATCAGCCAGACCGCGAACGCCACCCCGACCAGCGGCACGAACGGGACCCACGGCGTGCGGAACGACCGCGGCAGATCCGGCCGGGTGCGCCGCAGCACCACCACCGCGATCGACACGACGATGAACGCGGCCAGGATCCCGATGTTCGTCAGATCCGCGGCCTCCTTGATCGGCAGGAAGCCCGCGATGACCGCCGAGCCGATCCCGACCGGCCAGATCACCCGCGTCGGCACCCTGCGCCGGGGGTGGGTGCGGGCGAAGTACCGCGGCAGCAGGCCGTCCCGGCTCATCGCGAACCAGATCCGCGACACCGCCAGCATGTTCGCGAACGCCGACGTGGTGATCCCGAGAATGCCGCCGACCGCGACGACCGTGCCGAGCCCGGCCAGCCCGACCGCGGCCAGCGCGCTCGAAAACGGGCTGTGCACGTCGATCTGGTCGTAGCGCTGCATGCCGACCAGCACGATCGACACCAGCAGGTAGATCACCGCCGCGATGGCGAGCGACACGATGATCGCCTTGGGCAGCAACCGTTTCGCCTCGACGCTCTCCTCCGCGGCGGCCGTCATCGCGTCGTAGCCGTACACCGCGAAGAACGTCGTCGCCGCGCCCGCGACCGCGCCGCCGATGCCGTAGGGCAGGAACGGGCTGAAGTTCCCCGCCGAGATGTGGAACGCGCCGGCGACCACGACCAGCGCCACGATCGCCAGCTTGATCACCACCAGCGCCGTCTCGAACCGGGCGGATTGCTTGCTGCCACGGGAAAGGACGAACGCCAGCAGCAGGCACAGCAGCGCGGCGAACAGGTCGACGCGGTGCCCCGGCCCGGTCCCTGGTGCCCCGAGCATCCACGACGGCAGGTCAAGGCCGACCTGCTCCACGACGTAGGACAGGTAGCCGGACACCGCGATCGCCACCACCGCGACGATCGCGGTGTACTCCAGCAGCAGGTCCCAGCCGATCAGCCAGCCCGCTATCTCCCCCAGCGCCGCGTACGAGTAGGTGTACGCGGATCCGGCACGCGGGATGAGCCCGGCGAACTCCGCGTAACACAGAGCGGCCGCCGAGCTGGCGATGATCGCGATCAGGAACGAGATCATCACGCCGGGTCCGGCCTGCTGGTTCGCGACCACACCCGCCAGCGAGAAGACCCCGGCGCCGACCAGGCCGCCGAGGCTGAGCGAGACCAGCTGCCAGAGGCCCATCGTGCGGGGAAGCCCGCCGGGACCGGCCTCGTCGGGACCTTCGAAGGACTTGCGCCGGAAGAGCCCGGAGCGCGAGAAAAGCTTGGGCTGAGGCCGGATCGTCGTTGATTCGGGCATGACAAATCCCTTCCGGACCGCGCGAGGCGGCCCGGGTCTGCGGTGGGTATGGGGACTAGAGGACGAACCCCGCGGGGAACGGGTCGTCCGGGTCCAGCAGATAGGTGGCGTTGCCGGTGATCCAGGCCCGGCCGGAGAACTCCGGTACCACCGCGGGGACGCCGCCGACCGTGGTCTCGGCGACCAGCTCGCCGGTGAACGTGGTGCCGATGAACGAACTGTTCTCGAACGGCGTGTGCAACGGGAGTTCGCCTCGGGCGTGGAGCTGCGCCATCCTGGCCGACGTACCGGTGCCGCAAGGTGATCGGTCGAACCAGCCGGGATGGATCGCCATCGCGTTCCGTGACGCCTTAGCGTCGGAGCCCGGGGCGAGGAACTGGACGTGTTTGCAGCCGCCGATCAGCGGATCGGCCGGATGTTCCGGCGGCCGCTGGTCGTTGATGGCCGCCATGATGTCCAGCCCCGCGGCGAGGATCCGGTCCTTCTCCGCTCTGTCGAACGGAATGTCCACTTGGGACAGTTCGAGGATGGCGTAGAAGTTGCCGCCGTAGGCCAGGTCGTAACGCACCTCGCCCAGCCCCGGCACGTCGACGACGGCGTCCCGCTCGGCGAGGAACGAGGCGACGTTGCGCAGTTTGACGCGGACCGCGCGGCCGTCCCGGACCTCGACCTCGGCGTGCACGAGCCCGGCCGGGGTGTCCAGCCGGACCACGGTCTTCGGTTCGGTCACCTCGACCATGCCGGTCTCCACCAGCACGGTGGCGACGCCGATGGTGCCGTGCCCGCACATCGGCAGGCAGCCGGACACCTCGATGTACACCACACCCCAGTCGGCGTCCGGCCTGGTCGGCGGCTGCAGGATCGCGCCGCTCATCGCCGAATGACCGCGCGGCTCGTTCATCAGGAACTGCCGCAGATGGTCCAGGTGTGCCATGAAGTACCGGCGGCGTTCGGCCATCGTGTCGCCGGGGATGACGCCGACCCCGCCGGTCACCACCCGGGTCGGCATGCCCTCGGTATGCGAGTCGACGGCGGTGATCGACCGGATCGACCGCACCTACGCCACCCCCAGCGAGGCGAGCGCGCGGCGCATGTCGGCGGTGACCTGCTCGCGGTGCTCCTCGGTCAGCGCGCCCCGCGGCGGCCGGCACGGCCCGCCGTACCGGCCGACGAGGTCCATCCCGAGTTTGATCGCCTGGACGAACTCGGTACGCGAGTCCCAGCGGAACGCGGCCACCAGCGGCTCGTAGAGCGCCCTGGCCTCGTCGAGCTTGCCGGACCGCGCCAGGTCGAACAGGCGCACCGACTCGGCGGGGAACACGTTGGGGAACCCGGCGAACCAGCCCGTCGCGCCCATCAGCAGGCTCTCCAGGACGACGTCGTCGGCACCGCTGATCACATCCAGGCCCGGTGCCTGCTCGCGGATCTCCAGCACCCGGCGGACGTCGCCGGAGAACTCCTTGACCGCGACCACGTTGTCGATCTGCGCGATCTCCGCGAGCAGCGCGGGCGTGAGGTCGACCTTCGTGTCGATCGGGTTGTTGTAGACCATCACCGGCAGGCCGACCGACGCCACCGCCTCGAAATGCGCGAGCACCTCGCCGCGGTTCGCCCGGTACATCGTGGGCGGCAGGCACAGCAGGCCGTCGGCGCCGTCCTCGGCGGCCACTTCGGCCCAGTACTTGGCCTGGTGCGATCCGGGGCCGTGCACGCCGACGACGACGATCCCGTCGTTCCCCACGGTTTCGATCGCGGTGCGGGCGACGCGGCGGCGTTCCTCGTCGGTCAGCGACGAGTACTCGCCGAGGGAGCCGTTCGGGCCGACGCCCCGGCAGCCGTTGTCGACCAGCCACCGGCAGTGCGCGGCGTAGGCGTCGTAGTCCGCGGCCAGCCCGGCGGGCGCTGACGCGTCGTCCCGGTACGGGAGGGCGGTCGCGACGACGACGCCACCGAGGTCGGGGGTGCTCATTCAGATTCTCCTTCGGTTCGGGCGGCGAGTTCGCCCAGCCGGATCGGCTGGACGATCGGGCGGTGGTGCCGTTCGGCGCCACCGCAGAGTTCGGCCACGGTCGGGCCGCAGATCCGGCCTTGGCACGGGCCGAGACCGGCACGGGTGCCGAGTTTCAGCGCGTGCGGTCCGGGACAGGACGCGTCCTCGGTCGCACGCGTCAGTTCGCCGTACGTGGTTTCCTCGCAACGGCAGACGATCGTGTCTTCGTGCAGCCAGCTTCGCCAGGCCGGGCCGATCGGGTGGGCGGCGGCGAGACGTTCGGCGAAGGCGCGGGCCCGATCGCGGGCGCGGAGCAGTGCCGCGTCCAGCGTTCCTCCGGCGGCGGCGCGGCCGGCGACCGCGCCTTCCGCCGCGGCGGTGATCGCACCGCCGATTCCGGTGATCTCACCAGCGGCGAACACACCGTCCACTGTGGTCTGTTGGGCGGCGTCGACCCGGACGAACCCGTCGTCCAGGACGCAGCCCGCGGCGACGGCCAGTTCCGGCTGCGGGCTGAAACCGTGACCCACGCAGACCGCGTCGACCTCGTAGACGCGTTCGGTACCGGGCACGACGGACCAGTCCGCGCGCACTTTCGCGGTCACGACCTCGCGGACGCAGTCGGCGCCGCGGGCCTCGATCACCGTCCGGCCCATCAGGTACGGGACCCGGTGCCTGGCCAGTGTCGCGGCGTAACGCGCCAGTTCACCCGCCTTCCCGGCGTGCGCGGCCAGGCGCCACGGCCGGGACGACCATCCTTTTCGGACGGTCGAGGCCGGATTCGCCTCCAGCACCGCGAGCACCTCGGCCCCGACTCCCAGCAAGGATTCCGCGACCGGCAACAGGAACGGCCCGGCACCGGCGACGAGGACCCGTCCGCCGATCGCGACCCGCTCCCCTTTCGCCAGCGCCTGGGCCGCGCCCGCGGTGTACACGCCGGGCAGTTCCCAGCCGGGGAACGGCAAGGTGCGGTCGTGCGCGCCGGTCGCCAGGATCAGCGAGTCCGGGACGAGGGTCAGCCGCTCCCGTCCGGAGCCGTCGGACGGTCCCCGCAGGACGTGCACCCGCCTCTCCGCCCGGTCGAACGCCCAGACGGTGGAGCCGGGCCACCACCGGCATCGCGGATGCGTGAGGATCCGGCGGCGCCGGTCGAAGTCCGCCCGGCCGTGCTGGATCCGGTCCGGACGCTTCGCCGCATAGACCTCGGGAAGCATCCGGTGGTATTGGCCGCCGGGGGTCTCCGCCTGATCCAGCACCGTGACCCGGGCACCGGCCCGCAGCGCGTGCTCGGCCGCCGCGAGCCCGGCGGGCCCGGCGCCGACGATCACCACGTTCACGCCGTCTCCTCCCGTGACTGGGTGCGGACTTCGTCGCCGTCGGCGGCCGGACGGCGGCACGCGCGGACGTCGGGCACGTCGTTCACCGTGAGCAGGCAGTCGAAACACGCGCCGATCCCGCAGAACACCCCGCGCGGAGCCCCGGAACGCGTGGTGCGCCAGGAGGTCCGTCCCGCGGCGAGCAGCATCCCCGCCACGCTCTGGCCCTCGATCCCGGTCACGGGTTCGCCGTCGACGGTGATCCGGATCGGCCGGTCGGTGCGGCCCACCGGATCGCGATCGCGCGGCAGCAGCCATCCGCTCATGCCGCCACCTCCGCCAGTACCGCGGAA
The DNA here is from genome assembly GCF_041021335.1 of Amycolatopsis sp. SB7-3. Classification (NCBI taxonomy): domain Bacteria; kingdom Bacillati; phylum Actinomycetota; class Actinomycetes; order Pseudonocardiales; family Pseudonocardiaceae; genus Amycolatopsis; species Amycolatopsis sp. SB7-3. The sequence continues at coordinate 599,585 of NZ_JBFPJQ010000003.1, read as the reverse complement.
CGGTCCACGGTGAACTCACCGACCGGCATCGCGGGCTCGGTCCCGGTGAGCAGTTCGCGCAGCAACCGCGCGGTGCCGACACTCAGCCCGATCCCGGCGCCCTCGTGCCCGGTGGCGTGCCAGAGGTTCCCGAGCCGCGGATCCTCGCCGAGTACGGGGAGGTGATCGTCGACGTACGGCCGGAATCCGCCGTACGCGCGCATGATCGCGACGTCGGCGAGCGACGGGAACAGCCGCAGCGCCTTGACCGCGATGGCACTCAGCACCTCCGGGCGGATCGTGTCGTCGAACTCCACCCGGCGGCGTGAAGAACCGATCAGCACGGTGCCGCCCCAGGTCGACTCGACGACGGCGGACGTCTGCAACTCACCAGAGTCGGCGCCGACCGCCCCGACGTAATCGGCGTCGTAGACCTTGTGCCGCACCACACCCGGCATCGGCGTGGTCACCAGTACCTCGCCACGGCGAGGGCGGACGGCGATCGGGGCACCGAGGCGCGCCGACACCTGGCCGGCCCACGGACCCGCGGCGTTCACGACGACGTCGGCCTCGATCACCTCGCCGGGCACACGGACACCGGTGATCCGTCCGTTGTGGACGGTCGCACCGACGACCTCGGTGTCGAAGCGCGACTGGGCGCCATGGCGTAGAGCCGAGCCCAGCAGGGCCAATGCCGCACCCGCAGGCTGGACCTGCGCGTCCTCCGGGTAGTGGAACGCGGCGGTCACGTCGCGGGTCAGCGCGGGTTCGGCCTCGGCAAGTTCCTTGTGGGACAACGGTTCCGCGCGGACCCCGTTTTGCGAGGCGGCGAACGCGGCGAGCGCGACGGCTCCGTCGTCCGTGGTGGCGACGACGATGCCACCCTTGGGGTCGTACTCGATCGACGTAGCGGCGCGCGCGTCCTCATCGGCAATCTCGGCGACCACCCGGGGCCACAACGCGGTCGAAAGCTTCGCGAGTTCGAGTTCCGCGCCAGGTCCCTTGTCGGAGACCAGGATGTTGCCCTCGCCGTGCGACGTGGTCCCTCCGGCGGGACGGCCGCGATCCACGACCACGACGTCGAACCCGGCCAGGGTCAGCTCACGGGCACACGCCGCGCCGACGATCCCCGCGCCGAGGACGACCACACGCGTTCGGTTCATCGACCCTCCAGCGTTCGGTAAAGCGAACGATCGGAGAGTAGGTTCCACCCAGGACGGGTGTCAATACCTCGGGCGCGGTCAGCCCTTCAGCACCGGATGCGGCCTGCCGTCGAGCCGTTCGTCGGCGCGGTACTGCAGCAGCAGGACCGAGTGCACCGGCCCCGCCGAAGCGGTGTAGCAATGCGGCTCGCGGGCGTCGAAGGCGACGTAATCCCCCGGGCCGACCTCGACGCTGCGGCCCGCGACCTCGACCAGCAGCGATCCGGTCTGCACGATGGTGTGCTCGACCCCGACGTGCCCCTGCGAACGTTGCGGCGCGTCCCCGCGCACCACCTGGTCGTACACCTCGAAGACGCCGTCACCGGTCTCGATCCGCCGCAGCGGCCGGAGATCCACTCCCTCGCCGCTGAGCACCTCGACGTCGGCGCCGCGCACCACGGTGAGCGCACCGCCCGCCCGATGGTCGAGCAGGTCGGAGATCGCCACCTCCAGCACCCTGGACAGGCTGAACACGGTCTCGATGGTCGGATTGCCGCCACCGGACTCCAGCTGGGACAGCGTCGCCTTGCCGATTCCCGACCGCCGGGCGAGCTCCGACAGCGAAATCCCCCTCGCCGCCCTGGCCGCGCGCAGGTTGACCGCCAGCATGTCCCGGATCGAGGGCGTCTCGTCCTCCACCGCTTCTCCCCTGTCGTTCGTCAAACCGTACGAGCTCGTTCGCTTTGCCGATCGAGTTCGCGGACATCATGACACGCCCCGCGACGGGGAGGGCATAGCCGCGGCCGATGGGGCGGCGCGATGGTGGGCGGCGCGGGCCGCGATGAAACTCCTTCACCAACCGGTGTGTCACCGTCGACACAGGGTCACGGGCGCACCGTCGTTCCTGCCAGCGAGGAGATTCCCGTGCAGCTGATCCGCAGATCCGCAGGCCGACGACTTCGGGCGTTCGGCGCGGTGCTCATCACCACCCTCGGGCTGACCGCGGCCGCCGTCGCGCCGCCGGCGACCGCCGCCGCGAACGCCTGTCTCACCGGCACGCTCGTCTTCGACCATCTCGACGCGGAGGCCGGGACCAGCAAGCCGCTGCGCACCCAGGTCGCCCGGAACGCGAACTGGGAACTGTGGGGCCGCACCGGTTCCGGCACGGCGACCCGGCTCGCCGCCGGGATCACCGGCGCCTCCGACGGCCGCTTCACCGCCTGCCACACGGCGTCCCTGACTGAGGCGTACGTGCGCTTCCGGTCGAGCAGCACGGCGATGTGGCGCGTCGTCAAGGCCGCGAACAACACCACCGACTACACGTTCGACTCGGCGCGCCGCACGAACGTCTCCGGCACCCAGGACCTCGGCACCGTGAAGGTGCCCTCGACGCTCCAGCGCGCGTGGAAGGTCGTGGACACGCTCAACGTCTTGTACTGGAAGCGCGCCAACCCGTCGTCCTCGTGCTGGACGGCCCGGCAGTCCGACGGCCGCTGCGACCAGATCACCTTCGTCTGGGATCCGAAGGTCGCCGACGGCGGCTACTGGGACTACCCGAACACGAACTACGTCTTCCTCGGCAACACCATGCCCGACTCGAAGCACCTCATCCTCCACGAGGCCGGGCACTGGCTGCAGTGGCAGCTCTACGGCCGCGACTTCCCCGTCGTCACCGGCTGCAACCCGCACTACATCGAGAAGCACAGCTCGGAATCGTGCGCGTGGACCGAAGGCTTCGCCGACGCCGTCGCCGCCTACGCCCTCGGCGACTACCGCTACGTCTACGACAACGGCAGCTCGTACAGCTTCGAGAACGACGCCTCGACCCCCGGCTGGGACGACGGCGACACCGTGCAGGGGCGCGTCGGCTCGTCGCTGCTCGACCTGTGGGCGGCGGACGGACCGGACGGCGGGAACTGGAACCGCACGATCGCGCTGATGACCCGCGACTTCAGCCAGGACTTCCGCGAGTACTTCACCGAGGACCGGCCGGCCGCGGGCCTGTCCACGACCGGTGCCGCCGAGCGGATCCTCGCCGGCCACACCATCTCGTACTGACGCGGACGCCGGAGGGCCGGACCGCGATCCGGCCCTCCGGGTCTCACCTCCTGGCTGCCTGGACCCAGGCGGTGATCTCGTCGGCGGTCGAAGGGAAACCGCCGGAGAGCAGGTCGTATCCCGCTCCGGTGACCACGACGTCGTCCTCGATGCGGACGCCGAGGCCGCGCAGCTCGGGTGGCACGGTGCGGTCACCGGCGTGGAAGTACAGACCCGGCTCGACCGCCAGCGCCATCCCCTCGGCGAGCGTGCCCTCGCGGTAGGTGGAGGGATGCGCGGCGGCGCAGTCGTGGACGTCCAGCCCGAGGAAATGACCGGTACCGCAGACGATGTACCGCCGGTGCTGCTGCCCGTCCGGCGACAGCGCTTCGTCCACCGACACCGGGAGGAGTCCCCAATCGTGCAAACCCTCCGCGAGCACGCGCAGCGCCGTCGCCTGGAACGCGCCGTAGTCCTGGCCGGGACGGACCTCGCCCAGCGCCGCGACGTGCGCCTTGTGCACCAGGTCGTAGACGTCGCGCTGGGCCTTCGTGAACTCCCCGCCGACCGGGAAGGTCCGGGTGATGTCGGCCGTGTACAGGGAATCCACCTCGACGCCGGCGTCGAGCAGCAGCAGGCTGTCCTCGGTCACCCGCCCGTCGCAGCGCGTCCAGTGCAGGATCGGGGCGTGCGGTCCGGCCGCCACGATGGAGGTGTAGCCGGGGCCGGTGCCTTCGGTGCGCGCACGGCGGTCGAAGGTGCCCTGCAGCCAGCGTTCCCCGCCGCCGCGAACCGCCTCCGGGAGCGCGGCCAGCACGTCCGCGAAGCCGAGGGCGGTCGCGTCGACGGCGTCACGAAGCTGGCCGATCTCCCAGTCGTCCTTGATCCGGCGCAATTCGGCGAGGACCGTCCGGAGCCGCTCGCTGTGGCCGAAGCGGTACGCGTCGAGCGCGGGATCGACCCCGGCACCGACCAGGAAGCTCGGGTTCCGCCCGCGCAAACCGTGCGGGAGATCCTCCAGCGGGCGGCATTCGATGCCGAGCGCGTCCCCGTACGCGGCCGGTCCGGCGGCGGAGCCGACCCACAGCGGACTGGTGTCGGCGTCACCGACGAAGTCCGGCTCGTGCGCCTCGGCGGGACGCGGGACGTACAAGGTGGCGTGGTGGCTGTCCCCCGCCGGGGTCATCACCAGGATCGCGCCCTCGCGCTGGCAACCGGTGAGCCACACGAAATCGCTGTCGGCGCGGAAGCCGTGGAAGGTGTCGTTGGACCGCACCACGGCCCGGCCCGCCGCGAGCGCGATGCGCTGACCGGGCAGTTCCGCCGACAGCCTGCCACGATGGGCGGCGGCCGCCTCGGCGGTGCCCGGCGGCACCTCCACCACGTCGTCCGCGGGCTCCCAGCCGTCGCTGATCCAGTTCCGGAACCCTTTGGCGGCCAGCAGCGCGCGCAGATCCGGCCGGGTTCGGTCGCCGGTCATCGGCACCCCTTTCAGGTAGTCATGGTCCTGGCCGCACCCTCGCACCGCGACGGACCCGGCCGTAATGACCGGCGGCGATAGACTCCGCCTATGGCCCTGGAGATCCGGCACCTGCGGGCGATCTGCGCCATCGCCGAAGCGGGCAGCCTCTCGCAGGCGGCCGCCGCGCTGGGCATGTCCCAGCCCTCGCTGACCTCGCTGCTCCAGCGGCTCGAACGGCAGATCGGCGCGCCGTTGTTCGTCCGCAGCCACACCGGCGTGACGCCGACCCCGGTCGGCGAGCAGACGTTGCGCCGCGCGCTGACCCTGCTCGTGGAGTTCGACCGGTTCGAGAGCGATCTCCTCGGCGCGCTCGGCGACGGCCCGGTGCGGCTCGGATCGTCCCAAATGGACTGTCTGCCCACCTTCGTCGAGCGGCTGGACGATGCGCTGCCGGGGCTGGACGTCACCGTCCACGTGGAACCCTCCAGCGCGGTGCTGGCGCAGGCGCTCGCCCGGGCGACACTGGACATCGCCGTCATCGCCATGTCCGACGACCAGGAAGTGCCGCTGGCGAAGCATCTCGGGCACCGGGTGCTGTTCTCGTGGCTGCCCGTCTTCGTCGGCATACCGGCACGGCACCGGCTCGCCGGCGGTTTCGAGGTCGACCTGGCCGACCTCGCGGACGAGGCGTGGATCGGGCCGCCCGGTCCCGAGGACGGCTCGCTGACGTCGTTGCGCGCCGCGACACATCGCGCGGGGTTCACGCCGCGGATCCGCTTCGAATGCCCGAACGGTGGCGGACGCCATCTGATCGCCGCCGGGCAGGCGGTGCAGCTCGTGGAACCCACCGCGCCCGAACTTCCCGGCATGGTCGTCCGGCCGTTGAAGGGCGACCCGATGCGGATGCGGCTCGTGCTGGCGTGGCGCAAGGAACGGCTGACGTGGGATCAGGCGGAGAACGTCTACCGTGCGGTGATGACGTCGTACACGCGGCACGCGATGGCGTCGACGCCGTTCCGGACGTGGTGGGAGCGACGGCGGGATTCCCAGTCGTGGGACGGGCTGGTGGACTTCTTCCGGGCGGCCGGTTCTTGACGGGACCGGTGTGAAACCACCGGTTTCGAACAGCCTGTAACCCGATCCCGCCTCGCCGCGATTGACCTCCCGTACCGGGCGAACGGAGACGGGAGATGATGACGCAACGGCTGTGGCTGGGATTGGCGGTCGTCTACACGTGTACCGCCGTGGTCCAGCTCTACCTTCTCGCCAGCACCGGCGCCGTCTGGGCCGGGACACTCACCGCGGTCGGCTTCGTGGCGGCGCTCCTGTGCGTCCTCGCCGCCTGGAAGGCACCGAAACGAGAACGGGACGACACAAGGGAAATCGACTCTCACCGGCCCTAGCCACCGGGATATGGCGCGGCCCACGGCTCCTCGTCGAGGCCGACCCCGCCTGCGACGTACGCGATGGTCCGGTACCAGCCCGCCAGCACGAGGAACTCCAGGAGCTGCGAGGCCGGATAGTGCTCGGCGAGCGCGGCCCAGGTGGCGTCGGAAACCGTTGCGGTGTCGTGGAGTTCGTCGACGGCGGCGATCAGGGCGCGGTGCCGCTCCGACCAAGCGGGATGCCCGGAGTCGCCGGTTACGGTGGCTTCGAGCTGTTCCGGCGTCAAGCCGACCATCGGCGCGAAAACCGCGGCGTGGACACCCCATTCGTAGCGGCATCCGCAGCGGGCGGTTACCCGCGCGATGACGATTTCCCGGTCCAGCGCGGGTAATTTGCCGTGCGCGAGCAGACCGGCCCCCAGGACGCGCATCCGCGACGCCAGCTCCGGATGACGCTGCAGCAACCGGAACAGCGCCAGCGGCTCCTCCGTCACGCCGGGCGGCATCCATTTGCGCAGGGCTTGTTCGACGTCCGCCTCGTAGGGCGGGGCGAGTGGCGCCATCCGGGCCATGACCACCTCCGGTGCTTCGATTTCAGAACCACTATGCTGCTTCGAAAGTCGAAGCACAAGGGGGTGCCATGCCCGACCATCCGATCCCGCGGCCCGGGCGGCCGGTCCGCGGCTCCGAAACCGGCAGGCCGCTCATGGCCGCGCTCGACCTGCTGGGGCGCAGATGGACCCTGCGGGTGATCTGGGAACTGCGCGAGGGCGACGTCGGCTTCCGGGAACTCCGGCGGCGCTGCGAGCACATGTCGTCGAGCGTGCTCGCCACCAGGCTGGGCGAGCTCACCGAAGCCCGCATCGTCGAAACCGGTGGCGAGGGTTACCGCCTGACACCATTGGGGGAACAGCTTCTCGACGCGTTGCACCCGCTGGAGAAATGGGGCCTCGCCTGGGAAAAGGCGCTGCGTGAGTGACGAGGTCACCCACCGTTCACCGCACGCGGCCTTGCCAGGACAGGTGAGCGGCGTACGGTGAGCAGTACGTGAGGTTGAGTCCAGCAGCCCGCGCGAACGACCCGCATGTCCGCGGCCCAGCTCCTTCACAGGGCGACGCGGAGGCGAGTTCACTTGCGCAGCAGCTGTGCAGGCTTACCCGTTGTCCGTCTCGTCCCCGGCTATCCGGGAGACACCATCATGACCGAACGCATTCCTTTCACGCGGAGCAACCGCGACGGCCCCGCGCTCCACCCCGCCGTTCCGCTGCCCCGTCCGTCGGCCGAGAATCTCTTGCGAATCCAGCGGATCCGGTGGAACGACGACCTGCTGGTCATCGCCGCGGCCGGGGAGATCGACCTCGCCACCGCGGGACGGCTGGAACAGGCCCTGCGTGGCCGCTTGCCCGCCGCCACCGTGCTCGATCTGAGCGAGGTCGGCTTCCTCGGCGTCGCCGGGTTGCGGGTCATCGAATCGGCCGCGGTCCGCGCCCGCGCCGAACGCCGCACGACCGGCGTCGTCGCCGACGCCCGGCCGGTACTGCGCCTGCTGCACCTGTTCGGCTCCGAGACCCAGATCCCCGTGTACCGGCGCCTCGACCACGCGATCCTCGAGGTGTCGAACCAGTGAGGATCAGGCGAGCGGCAGGAGTGTGGACAGCCCCGTCTTCGAAGCCAGCCGCCGGATCGTGGGCGACGGAAGGAAACTCAGCACCACACCTTGGGTGCTGCACCGCTCGTTGATCCCGACCAGGGTCGCCAAGCCGGTGGAATCGCAGAATTCCACACCTTCGAGGTCGACGACCAGCTTGCCCGGCACGGGCTCCAGCGCTTCCTCGAAGGTCTCCTTGAGGTCTTCGGAGGTCGTCAGATCGATCTCGCCCGCCACCGCGATGACGACCTCGGCGCCATCGGGCCTGGCGACGGACACCGAAAACGGAACCTCCCGGTGTTCGCCGTCTCCGCTCGTCACCGTCATCCACCCCTCACGATCGGTACCCGACTGCCCCGAACATATCGGATGACGGCCCCCGCTCGCGCGGCTCACGTGTCCCGATCCGGGCGGTGCCTTAGCCTTGTCGATGGATCCGGCGGTCGTGGACCGCGGCGGACGACGAGGAGAAGCTTCGTGATGCCGATCGACGAGCCGGTGCGCAAGCACACCGACGAGCTGGTCCTCGAGGTCGCCGCCGTCCCCGCCCAGGCCGCCGCGTTGCGGGACGTCCTGGCGAAATGGGCCCTCGACCGGGGGCTTCCCCGGGAACTGGCCGAGGATCTCAAACTCACCGCCTACGAAGCGATGACGAACGTCGTCAAGCACGCCTACCCGGACGGCACCGAGGGCAACGTCATGACGGTGACCGCCGCCCACGACGACGGCATGCTCAAGATCAGCGTCGCCGACGAAGGCCGCTGGCGCGACGGCCGCCGCCCGGACGGCGGACGCGGGTTGCCGATCATCCGCGCCTTCGCGCCCGAGGCGTCGGTGACGAGCACGCCCACCGGGACCATCGTCCGGCTCGCCTGGCCCTGCCCCGCCCTCTGACCGGCTTCGGCCTCCTCCGGGCGTGCTCGGACACGGGACTCGCGTGACTGGAGACGGATCACGCGTGATCGGAGGCGGTACGTGTCCAATCACGCGAGTCACGTGCCCAATCACGCGAATGACGTGATCGTGGCCGGCGCCCGGTCAGGGTCCGATCATCGGATGACGTCGTAGACCAGCTTCTGGATCCCGTTGCCGTAGGACTCGCTCTCGACGAGCTTGAGGTTCTGCTTGTCCTTGTCGGTGTCGCTGAACAGCTTCTTGCCCGCGCCGAGCAGGACCGGGAACAGCAGCAGGTGGTAGCGGTCGATCAGGCCGGCGTCGGCGAGGTTCCGGTCGAGTTCCGCGCTGCCGTGGACGATGATCGGCCCACCCTCGGTCTCCTTGAGCTTCGCGACGTCGTCGAGCGAGCGCAGGATCGTGGTCTCGCCCCAGTTGTCGACAAGGTCCTCGTCCCGCAGCGTGGTCGACACGACGTACTTCGGCATCGCGTTGTACTCGGCGAATTCCTCGGTCATACCGGGCCACACCGGCGAAAACGCCTGGTAGCTGACCCGGCCCATCATCATCGCCGTGGCCTCGCCCTGCTCACGCCCCTTGAGCTCGTAGGCCGCTTCGTCGAACTCGATGCCGTTGAAGGTCCAGCCGGAGTTGCGGTAGCCGGGCTCTCCGCCGGGGCCTTCGACGACGCCGTCGAGCGAGACGAACGCGGTGGCGATCAGGGTGCGCATCTGGTTTCTCCTTGGTGGTTCGGAAGTGCTTTCGACACTGCGTCGACCGGGGAACGACGGATTCGACATCGTGGCGAAAAGAATTTCTCACCCTTCGGCGTCGCGGACCAGCAGGGCGATCTGGACCCGGTTTTCGACGCCGAGCTTGGCGAGCATGCTGCTCGTGTGCGCCTTCACCGTCGCGACGGTGATGTCCAGCTTTCGCGCGACGTCGGTGTTGGACAGCCCCTCGGCGATGGCGTCCGCCGTCTCGCGTTCGCGATCGGTCAGCGTGGCCAGCAGCCCGCGGGCGGTTTCCCGCGACGCCCGGCGCGCGTCGGACGAATGCGGTCCGGTGGCCGCGGTGATCAGCCGGGCCGTGGCGGCGGGTGAGAGCGCGGGTTCGCCGGTCGCGACCGTGCGGATGGCCGCGAGGATCCGCGGCGGCGGGGTGTCCTTGAGCAGGAATCCGAGCGCGCCGACGCGCAGCGCGCCCAGCACCATCTCGTCCGAGTCGAACGTGGTGAGCACCAGCACCCGCGGCGGCTCCGGGAGGCCGAGGATCTCCTCGGTCGCGCTCAGCCCGTCGCGGCCGGGCATCCGGACGTCCATCAGGACGACGTCGGGCCGCTGCTCCCCCACCACGCCGACCGCGGCGTCGCCGTCGGCCGCCTCACCGACCACGATGAGGTCCGGTTCGCCGTCGACGATGAGCCGCAGCGCCATCCGCACCAGATGCTCGTCGTCGACCAGTACGACCCGCACCCGCTCGTCGTCCATTCATTCGCTCCCTTCGCGGACCGGCCACGGCAACCGCGCGGCGAGCACGAATCCACCGCCGGGTTCCGCGTGGTGGTCCAGTTCGCCGCCTGCCAGCCCGACCCGTTCGGCGAGACCCAGCAGGCCGAATCCCGACGCGGGCGGGCCCGCGATCGCCCGCGCCGCACCGGAATCCCGGATCGTCGCGCGCAGCCCGTCGCCCGCCCTTCCTTCGACGGTGACGACCACGTCGGCGCCGGGCGCGTGTTTACCCGCGTTGGTCAGCCCTTCCTGCACGATCCGGTAGACGGTCCTCGCGATCGCGTCGGGCGGTTCGCCCTCGGTCGCGAGCCGCATCGTGACGGCCAGCCCCAGCGCCCGCGCGTCCGCGACGAGCGAGGGAAGGTCGGCGAGCGAGGGTTGCGGCGGTTCCAGTTCGTCCGGGTCCGCCCGCAGCACGCCGAGGACGTCCCGCAGTTCCTCCAGTGCCTGATGGGAGCCGTCGGCGATGCCGCGCGCCAGTTCCGCGACCTGCTCGGCGGGCAGATCCGGGCGGTGCCCCAGCACCCCGGCCTGCATCGCGACCAGCGAGACGCGGTGCGCGAGGACGTCGTGCATCTCGCGGGCGATCCGGTGGCGTTCCACGATCCGGGCCTCGGCCGCCCGCGCGGCCTGCTCCCGTTCCGCGCTCTCGACCCGTTCCCGCAGGGAGCGCACCTCCTCCCGGCGCGCCCCGATCGCGGCACCCACGGCCACCACGATGCCCACCAGCAAGGTCGGGAGGCTGATCAGCAGCCACAGCGGCCCCGGCGTCTCGCGCGCCGGGTACAGGTCGACGACCAGGATCGCCGTGACCACGGACAACACCGCCGCGACCGCCGTTTCGGCCGGTCGCCGCCGGGTGGCCAGCGAACAGAGCGCCAGCAGCGACGCGCCACTGGCCAGCACCGACGCAGTCGAAGCGAGGATGACCGCGATGGCGATCACCACCGGGAAACGGCGGCGCCACAGCAGCGCGATCAGGCAGACGAGCGCGATCAGCGGATCGCCGGTGATCATCCACTCGACCCTCGGCCCCGACGCGCCCACCGGCAGTTGCGCCGCCGTGATGACCCAGAGCAGCACACCCAGCGCCGCCGCGGCGAGCAGACGCCAGGCCTCTCCCCACGGCCGGAGGGGCGGCTGGGCGCCGGCGTCGGTGATCACCGGCCCATCATGGTCGACCGGCCCGCGGCGGCGCAGCCGGACACGGGACGATTCCGGCCCCGACCTCGGTCGCGACGGGGATCGACTTTGGTCTGACACGACGTGCGACGCGCCGCCGATGCGCGCCGGGTTCCGCGCGGGCGATGCTGGGTTCCGACCGTGGAACCAGGAGGTGGGAAGCATGACCAAGGGCGGCTATCTGGGGCTGCAGATCTTCGGGATGGTGGCCGTCGCCGTCTTCGCGCAGGCCGCCATCCGCAGCCTTTTCGATCATTCCGCGACCCAGTTGTGGGGCGCGTTCGACTGGGTACCCGGTGAGTGGGGCGGCAGGTTGATCGTGTTCCTGCTGCTCGCGGCCACCGGAACGGTGCTGGCGGGCTGGGCGCATGATCGCGCCAAGCGAGCGGACCGCTAGGCCGGCGCCGTTCCGCTAGTATCCCCAGCCGGGCGTTTTCCGTCTACATCGGACGGAACGCGGGGCTGGTCGATCGCGGGAGAGTGCATGGCGGACGGAGTTGGCTCGCTTGCGGGGTGGTCGGCCGATCCCACCGAAGTGACCAGCTACGTGGGCCGGGACGCCGAGACCGGCGAGGCGAGGCGCCTGCTGGAGGCATCGTCGCTGGTCACGCTGACGGGGCCGGGCGGGGTGGGAAAGACCAGGCTCGCCTGGCGCATCGCGGCGGCCCACCGGGAGGCCACCGCCGACGAGGTCGCGTTCGTCTCGCTGGCCGAACTGCGGGAACCCGCGCTGCTGGTGCCGACGGTCGCGAACGTGCTCGGGTTCGGCGACCGCTCGGCGAAACCGGCCATCGACGTCGTCGTCGAAGCCCTGCAGGCGAGCCGTCTGCTGCTCGTGCTCGACAACTGCGAGCATCTGGTCGACAGCTGCGCCTGGTTCGCCGACACCGTGGTCAGGGCCTGTCCCCAGGTGACCGTTCTGGCCACGAGCAGGCAGTCGCTCGGCGTGGCGGGCGAGCGCGTCCTGCCGGTGCCGCCGCTGGCGATCCCGGAACAGGGCGACTCCTTCGAACGCGTGATGAACGACGATTCCGTGCGCCTGTTCGTCGATCGCGCGACCGCCGTCGCGCCGTCGTTCCAGCTCACCGAGGAGGACGTCGAACCGCTGATCCGGCTGTGCCGCAGGCTCGACGGGCTGCCGCTGGCCATCGAACTGGCGGCCGTGCGCGCGCGGGCGTTGTCCGTCCGCCAGCTGGCCGACCGCCTCGACCGGCAGTTCTCGGTGCTGACGAAGGACCGGCGGGGGCGGCCGGAGCGGCACGAGACCATGCGGGCCCTGATCGACTGGAGCCACGACCTGTGCACCGGGCCCGAACGGCTGCTGTGGGCCCGCGCGTCGGTGTTCTCCGGCAGTTTCGACCTCGACGCCGCCGAGCAGGTCTGCAGCGGTGGCGAACTGCCGCGCGACCACGTCCTCGAAGTGGTCGACGGGCTGCTCGACAAGTCCATCCTGCTGCGCGAGGAATACCCCGGCGGGGTGCGGTACCGCATGCTGGAATCGGTGCGCGAGTACGGCGTCGACCGGCTCAGCGAGACGGGCGGGACGGCGGAGTTCCGGAAACGGCACCGGGACTGGTTCGCCGAACTCGCCGGCCGCTACGCCACCGAATGGCTCGAGACCGATCAGCTCGGCTGGATCGGACGGCTGCGGCGCGAACACGCGAACCTGCGCGTCGCCCTCGACTACTGCACGGGCACCCCCGAGGACGCGGTCGTCGGGCTGCGGATGCTGCGCGACGTCAAGGAGTTCTGGATCGTCCGCGGGCTCAACACCGAAGGCCGGATGTGGGTCCGGCGCCTCGACGAGGCCGCGGCACCGGGCGTCCCGGAGCGGGCGCACGGGCTGTGGCTCTCCGGTTTCCTGGCGGTGGTCCAGGGCGACATGTCCGCCCACCGGTGCATGCTGGAGCGAGCAGCCACCGAAGCCGAGGCGAGCGGCGACGAACTCGCCGCCGCGTACGTGCTTCACGTCCGCGCCTACGCCGCGCTGATCGGCAACGACATGGCCGAGGCGTCACGCCTGTTCGGCACGGCCATCGACCTGTTCCGCGCGCACGGCGATGAGGGCGGGGACCTCTGGGCGAGTTACAACCACGGACTCGCCGTCTGGCTGAACGGCGACATCGACCGCGGCCGGGCGGTGCTCGCGGAAGCCGTCGAACGCTGCGAGCGGCGCGGTGAGGTCTTCTGGCGTGGCTGGGCACTGTGGTCGCGTGCCGCAGCCGAATACCTGCAAGGGGACATCGCCGTCGCCGAACGCTGCTGCGAGCAGATCCTGCGCCTGCACGAGCGGGTGGACGACCGTGTCGTCGTCGGGTTCACGCTCACCGTCATGGCGGGCTGCGCGGCCCGGACCAAACGCCCCAACCGGGCGGCGATCCTGCAGGGCGCCTCGATGAACGTCTGGCGCACGGTCGGCGCCTGGCCGACGCGGTACGAGGCGTTCACCGAACCGCTGCTCGCCGACACCGACACCGTGACGACCGCGCTTGGATGGGAGGTCGCGGTCAAGGAATTCGCCGACGGCGCCGCGATGCCCACCCGCGACGCCATCGCGTACGCCCTCGAAGAACGCACCCCCGGCCCGCGGAAACAGACCGCGCAGGTGCTCACCAAACGGGAGACCGAGATCGCGCACGTGATCGCCGAGGGCCTGACGAACCAGGAGATCGCCGACCGGCTCGGCATCGCCCGGCGCACGGTGGACACCCATATCGACCACATCCTCACCAAACTCGGCTACTCGAACCGCGTCCAGGTCGCCACCTGGGTGACCCGGTCCGCGGACCCCGCCTGACGCTCACGCCACCTTCATCGGGGCGGGCTGCCGGGCCGGTTCGGTCGTGAGCAGGTCCGCGCGCAGGGCGATCCGCAGGTCCAGGCGGGACTGCGGGTCGTCGAGCCGGGCACCGAACAGGACCCGCAGGCGGCGCATGCGGTTCCGGACCGTCTGCGGGTGCACGCCGAGGTTGTTCGCGATCTCGGGCGCCCCGCCGCGGGCGGAGAGCATGGCGTCGAGGGTTTCGGCGAGTTTGGTGCGCTCGTTGACCGGCAGGTCGGCGATCGGCGCCAGGCTGCGGGTCACCAGCGCGGTGGTGAGCACCTCGTCCGCGAACAGCCAGTGTGTGGTGAGGTGATCCGACCAGCGCACGAGCGGGCCGTCCTCGATCACCTCACGGCGGACCAGTTCCAGCGTCCGGCGCGCCCATCGCAGGGACACGGCGGCGTCGGCGGGTGCCACGGCGGGCCCGACCGCCGCCCGCGTCCCCGCCAGGACGCCGCCGATCTCGACGTCGTCGGGCACGAGCAGGAGCGGGTACTCGCCGGCGAGGTCGGCCAGCACCTCCGGCCCGAACGAGGCGCGGACGGCGCCGGGTTCGGCGGCGACGGCCACCACTCGCGCGGGCGGCACCCAGCCCGCCTCGGCCGCGAGTCCCGCCCATTTCGCGGGCGGACGGCCGCTCAGAATCTCTTTAAGCAGGTCACGGCGCAGCTCAGCGACCGAGGGCGTGTGCGCGGCGCGGTAGGCCGCGGTGGACAGCCGGATCAGGACGTCGGAGCAGCGGAGCAGCGCCTCCACCCCGGTGTCCATCAGACCGGACCCGGCCCCGGGCTGCCGCGACAACGACGCCAGCACGGGAAGCGCGCCGCGGCCCGCCGAGTGGTAGGCCCGGGAGAGCCGGTCCAGCTCCTTGCCCGCCGCGTACTCGGCGACGCCGACCTGGCGGAAGGCGTCCGCGCCCGCCGCGATGCCGAGATTCATCCCGTCGCGCTCGAGTACCGAGGCGACGAACTCCGTGGCACGCGCGTCGAACAGCGGCGCGTGTTCGGGCAGCGAATGCCGGATCCCGTCCACGACCACGCGGGCGATCACGAGGGCGGCGGAGCGGGCTGGGGCGTAGGACGCGGTCATCGTCGACCTCCGGAGCAGCGGGAATCGTCGGGCCGCCGAGTCTGCTACTCCGGAGTAGCGGGGCACATCGGGTGAATTACGTACTCGGGCCTGGCGGGCCTACGCATCACCCGTTCGTGAAGGCTTCCTGCGCCGGAGCGCACTTCACCGTTGAACACAGAACGTGATCCATCTGAAGCAGCCAGCTATCCATCTGAACGTAACACCCCGTGGCGATCGAGCGACTGGCAACTAGCTCGAGTCGATGCTTCAGGGGAGATCCAGTGCAGGCCAACACACTGACGCCGCAGAAACTGTTCGAACCGCAGGTTCGCTACGTGATCCCGGTGTTCCAGCGGCCCTATGTGTGGGAAATCGAAAAGCAGTGGGAGCCGCTGTGGGCAGACGTCCGGGCGGTCGCTGAAGAACTTCTTGAGGGCGAGGACCTCGCTCGCCACCCCGAGGTGCCCGCGCATTTCTTGGGAGCGGTCGTCCTCGACCAGCAGCCAAATCCCGCTGGATACATCCAGGTGCGGCACGTTATCGATGGCCAGCAGCGCTTGATCACCCTGCAACTGCTGCTCAACGCAGTACGTCAGGTCGCCGAGAAGTATGGCCGTTCACGCGACGCGGCCTTGCTCAAAGCCCTCGTCCGCAATCCTGAGCACATCATCGAGGAGGACGACGAGCTACTGAAGGTATGGCCGATCTTGGCCGACCGAGCACCGTTCCAGGACGCCATGGATGACGATCCGGCGAACGACTCCGGCGAACATCGGGTGAGCCAAGCGATCGTCTTCTTGCGCGAGCGTATTCGGAACTGGGCCCTCGAACGCGGCGAGGACGAAGCCAGTGATCGACTGAGGTCGCTCACCACCACGCTGGCGCGGCATCTCAAGCTCGTCGTGATCGATCTCGAACCTGGAGACAATGCCCAAGCGATCTTCGAGGCACTCAATGACCGTGGCAGTCCGCTCCTAGCGGCAGACTTGGTGAAGAATGCCGTTTTCCAGGCGGCCGAACGACAGCATTTGGACACGGAGCAACTCGACCGGGACTACTGGGAGGCCGTATCCGGAGACTTTTGGCGTAAGGAGCTCCGTCAAGGCCGCCTGAACAGGCCACGGATCGATGTCTTCCTCAACTACTGGCTCACGATGCGGCGAGCACACCTGGTTCCCTCGGATCGGATCTTCGCGGACTTCCGAGATCACGTCCTCGCACCGGCGGAGGATGTGCGGACAGTTCTCGCGGAACTGAAGAGCGATGCTCAGTGTTACCGGCAACTCGACAACCTTGCACCGTACTCGACACCCGGCACTTTTCATTACCGGGTAATCGAAGTGATGGACATCGCCGCCACGATGCCCTTGCTTCTCTGGCTCCTGCGACCGGCCTCGTCAGTGCCTCCGCCAGCGCGCGACCAGGCACTGAAGGCCGTCGAAAGTTGGCTGGTCAGGCGCATGCTGTGCCGCACGACCCTGGCCGACACCAACAGTGTCGTCGTCGAGCTCATCAAACATCTGGAGCTCCAAGAACCGCACGACATCGGAAACGCGACCGAGAGGTTCCTAGCCGAGCAGACCGGCGACTCGCGGCGATGGCCGCTCGATGTCGAGGTGATCGACAGCCTGCGGAGGATTCGGTTTTACTCCGTGATGATCCCCCGGCGACGTGGGCGCATGATCCTGGAGGCTCTGGAAGACAGCTACCGGTCTCCCAAGAGCGAGGACGCGCACTGTCCACGAGCCAGCCTCACTATCGAACACATCATGCCTGTCAGCTGGGAGAAGCACTGGAGCGCCGGACTGGCCAACGACGCGGACAGCCGACTGCGCCGCGACCATCGCGTACAAAAGCTCGGAAATCTCACTCTGCTCACAAGTCGGTTGAACCCTGCCCTTTCGAACAGCGGTTGGTCGGGCAACGAGCAGCACCAAGGCAAGCGGGAGGGCATCGCCGAGCACAGCGTGCTGATGCTCAACAAGCAACTCCTCGCCGATCAGGTTCATTGGACCGAGGAAGACATCGAGGAACGCTCTCACGCCCTCGCTTCCCGGATCGCGAAACAAGTCTGGACACGCCCCGTGTAGCGCGACTCTGTCCGTCCCATGAAGGAATTGGGACGTTCAGTGTCCCAATTCCTTCATGGACACGTACGAACCCGCTGGTCACCTCACTCGCACACGGCTCCGTGCGCGGCGCTCCGCACGACCTTGGCGTACTTGCCGAGCACGCCGCGCGTGTACGCGGGCGCCTTGGGAGCCCAGCCCTCCTTGCGCGCCTCGATGTCGTCGATCTCGACCTCCAGCGTCCGGTTCGCGACGTCGAGCGTGATCGGGTCCCCGTCGCGCACGAAGGCGATCGGCCCGGCGTCGACGGCTTCCGGGGCGATGTGGCCGACGCAGAGCCCCGTCGTGCCGCCGCTGAACCGGCCGTCGGTGATGAGCAGGACGTCCTTGCCGAGTCCGGCGCCCTTGATCGCGCCGGTGATGGCGAGCATCTCCCGCATCCCCGGGCCGCCCTTGGGGCCTTCGTAGCGGATGACGACGACGTCCCCGGCGACGATCCGGCCCTCGGCGAGCGCGTCGAGAGCGGCCCGCTCGCCGTCGAAGACTCGCGCGGTACCGGTGAACGTCGATTCGTCGAAGCCTGCCGACTTCACGACCGCGCCTTCGGGTGCCAGCGAGCCCTTGAGGATGGTCAGCCCGCCGGTCTTGTGGATCGGGCGGTCGAGTGGCCGGATGATCTCGCCGTCGACCCCGGCGGGCGCGATGCCTTCGAGGTTCTCGGCCATCGTCTTCCCGGTCACGGTGAGCACGTCGCCGTGCATGAGCCCGGCGTCGAGCAGCGCCTTCATCACCACGGGGATGCCGCCGACCTTGTCGACGTCGTTCATCACGTACTTCCCGAACGGTTTGAGGTCGCCGAGGTGCGGGACCTTGTCGCCGATCCGGTTGAAGTCGTCGATGCGCAGATCGACCTCCGCCTCGCGCGCGATCGCCAGCAGGTGCAGGACGGCGTTGGTCGAACCGCCCAGCGCCATCACGACGGCGATGGCGTTCTCGAACGCTTCCATGGTCATGATCTGCCGCGCGGTGATGCCCTGACGGAGCATTCCGACGACGGCTTCCCCAGAACGGTGCGCGAAACCGTCACGACGCCGGTCGACCGCGGGCGGGGCGGCCGATCCGGGCAGCGACATGCCGAGCGCTTCGGCGACCGACGCCATCGTGTTGGCGGTGTACATGCCACCGCAGGCTCCTTCGCCGGGACAGATCGCACGCTCGATCTTGTCCACTTCGGCGCGGCTGATCTTTCCCGCCAGGCACGCGCCGACGGCTTCGAACGCGTCGATGATCGTGACGTCCTGGCCGTCGACCTGACCGGGCATGATCGAGCCCGCGTAAAGGAAGACGGAAGCGAGGTCGAGCCGGGCCGCGGCCATGAGCATGCCCGGCAAGGACTTGTCACAGCCGGCCAGCAGCACGGAGCCGTCCAGCCGTTCGGCCATCATCACCGTCTCGACGGAGTCGGCGATCACCTCGCGGGACACCAGCGAGAAGTGCATTCCCTCGTGTCCCATGGAAATACCGTCGGACACCGAGATCGTGCCGAACTCCAGCGGGTAGCCGCCGCCCGCGTGCACTCCGTTCTTGACCGCCTTGGCCAGCCGGTCGAGCGACAGGTTGCACGGGGTGATCTCGTTCCACGAGGACGCCACCCCGATCTGCGGTTTGGCGAAGTCGTCGTCGCCCATCCCGACCGCGCGGAGCATCCCGCGGGCCGCCGCGCGCTCCAAGCCGTCGGTCACGTCGCGCGAACGAGGTTTCAAATCCGGCTGGTCTTGCGGCATCGGGGCACCTTCCTTCGTGGCGGGACACCGGGCACGCTGCCAACCCCGCGCGCCCGGCGCAACTCATCGCTCCGTGGCCGGCCCGCGGTGCAGCGCCACCCGCGTGATCGCGTGATGCTCCACGCCGAGAACCTCGGCCGTCCAGCCGGAGACCACCACCCGGTCGCCCGGCTTCTCCGGGATCCGGCCGAGGATCACGAGGATCAGCCCGGCGATGGTCGCGTACTCCCCCGGCGGCGCGTCGCGCAGTTCGACCCCGACGTCGACGAGGTCGTGCACCGGGAAAGTGCCTGGCAGGACCAGGGAACCGTCCTTGCCGTCGCGCACGGCCAGCACGTCGCGGTCGGTCTCGTCGTAGATCTCGCCGACGATCTCCTCCAGCAGATCCTCCAGCGTGACCATGCCCGCGACGGCGCCGTGCTCGTCGACCACCAGCGCCATCTGCTCCCGTTCGGCCTTGAAACTCCGGATGGCGTCCGACACCCGCAACGAATCGGGGAACACCACCGCCGGCCGGACGACTTCGGCGAGGTCTTCGTGGTCGCCGAGCAGGTCGCGCAACCGCACGACACCGACGACGTCGTCCAGATGGCCGCCGCGGGCGACCGGCGCCCGGGAGTGGCCGGATTCGGCCAGCTGCCTGCGTGCCGAGAGCAGGTCCTGCTCGGCGGCCAGGGTCAGCACCGCCCGGCGGGGCACGAGCACTTCCCGCAGCCGTCGTTCGTGGATCTCCAAGGCGCCGTTGATGATCATGCGCTGTTCGGCGTTCAGGCCGCGTTGCGCGGACACCAGCTCCCGGAGCTCTTCGGGCGACATCTGGTCCGGATCGGCTTCCGCGCGGCCGCCCAGTGCCCGCACGACGAAGTTCGTCGACACGCTCAGCGCCCACACCACGGGCCGCGAGATCGCCGACAGCAGGTTCAGCGGCCGCGCCACCAGCAACGCCCACCGCAGCGCGTTCTGCATGGCCAGCCGTTTCGGGGCCAGTTCGCCGAGCACCAGGGTCAGGAACGTGAGGACCATCGTCACCAGCGCGACGGCCACCGCGCCGGCGGCGTTGCCGAGGAAACCCAGCAGTGGCACCAGTGGTTGCGCGAGGGACACCGCCGCCGTCGCCGAGGCGAGGAACCCGGCGAGCGTGATGCCGATCTGGATCGTCGCCAGGAAGCGATTCGGGTCGCGCGCCAGCCGCACCAGCGTGCGGGCGGCCGCGCGGCCGTCGCGTTCCAACGCCCGCAGCTGCCCTTCGCGCAACGAGATCAGCGCCATCTCGCTGCCCGCGAACACCGCGTTGAGCACCACCAGCACCGCGACCAGCGCGATGTCGAACCCGTAGCCGCCCACAAGCACTCCCCGGCCCGCCCGAAGTGCAGAACATTACCGAGAGGGAGGCGGGTCCGCAGATATCGCGGCCGCTCGCTACTGACACGTCGTTCCGCTACCTTCGCAGGGAACCCGCACGGACGGAGTCCTGATGTTCGCACTCAAGACCGCCCCCGCCCGGACCTTCCGGCACAAGGCGGAGGCGATCGCCAAACCAGTCACCCGCTGGAGCATCGGCCACGCCATGCCCCGGGTCGCCCTGCGGGCCGCGGCGCGCCGGGGCGATCTCCAGGGCAGGCTGTCCGTCGAGGCGAGCGGCGGAGCGGATCTGACCGGCCTGTTCGACGAGATCCGCTCGCACGGCGCCATCGCCACCACCCGGGTCGGGCATGTCACCACCCGGCATTCGGCGTGCAAGGAGATCCTGGGCAGCGACGCGTTCAAGACCGTGCGGTTCGTCCCGGACAACCCGCTGCTCAACCGGCTCGTCGCCTGGTCGTCGTCCGGTCTGATCCATCCGATCGAGCCACCGTCGCTGCTCGCCAGCGAACCGCCCGACCACACGCGCTACCGGAAACTGGTCACCCGCGTCTTCACCGCCCGCGCGGTGGAGCAACTGCGCGAGCGCACGCAGGCGATCACCGACGAACTGCTCGACGGCCTCGACCCGACGAGCCCGGTCGATCTCATCGAGCAGTACTGCGGGCTCCTGCCGGTGACCGTGATCAGTCAGATCCTCGGCGTGCCGCCGGAAGAGCGCGACAAGGTGCTCGCGCTGGGCGGAGCCGCGGCGCCGAGCCTCGACCTCGGCCTGCCCTGGCGGACGTTCCGGACGGTGGAAGCGACGCTGGCGGAATTCGACTCGTGGCTCACCGTGCATCTGGAGAAGCTGCGGGCGAACCCCGGCGACAACCTGCTCAGCAAGCTGATCGCCGCACGCGAGGACGGCGTCGGCCTGACCGAGCGGGAACTCAAGGCCACCGCGGGGCTCGTGCTGGCGGCCGGCTTCGAAACGACCGTCAACCTCCTCGGCAACGGCATCGCGCTGCTCACCCGGCATCCGGACGAACTCGAGAAACTGCGGGCGGATCCGGACCTGTGGAGCAACGCCGTCGACGAGGTCCTCCGCTACGACCCGCCGGTCCTGCTCACCGGCAGGCTGGCCGCGAAGGACACCGAGATCGGCGGGACCCCCATCGCCCGCGGGGCGATCGTCAGCACCGTGCTCGCGGGCGCCAACCGGGACCCGGAGATCTTCGACGACCCGGCCGTCTTCGACGTCGCTCGGGCGAACGCGCGTGACCACGTGTCGTTCGGCGCCGGGCGGCACTACTGCCTCGGCGCCTCGCTGGCGCGCATGGAAGGCGAGATCGGGCTGCGGTCGATCTTCGAGCGCTTCCCCGACCTGCGGCTGTTGAGTGGCGGCCGGCGGCGGGAGACCCGGATCCTGCGCGGCTTCGAAACGCTTCCCGCCGCGCTCATCTGAACCCGTCTTCGCGGGGTGACGAACCCGGTGGTCCGGCACCCCGCGAAGGTCGGATCACGCGTCGGAGTTGTAGTACGCGTTGCAGGTGTCCCTACTGGAACCGATCACTTCGGCCTTGGCCCACTGCCCGCGATTCGCGGTTTTCTTGCTTTGCCTGGAGCCCAGAATGGCGGTCGCGCTGTGCCGCTTGGTGGGGTGCAGATAGTGCGAGTAACACTTCTTCTGGCCACTGCCCGCCGATTCGGTCCCGTAACACCACGTGCCGCCGCTGATGTTCTGGCAGGCGAACGGCACCGAGTCGCTCAGCGCCACGGAAACGCTCACGCTCTCCGTCGGAGCCGCCGAGGCCATCGGCGCCGCCCCGAACAGACCCGCCACCATCAAACTCGATCCCAGTAATGCTCCCGTCACAATTCTCATGATCATCCCTCGCCATCGAATCGAATACATGGGAAGAAGACAGCCAGTAAGGCGATTTACCCCCACTCGCGAATTCGACGCCAATACTATGACGGCTCACCGAGAAGGGGAAAGCGTCTTCATCCTGCCGCAAACACGCTGATCAGCGGCCAATTCCCCGCGCGTCACGGCGCGACGACGGTGGCAACGATCATGTTTTCCGCAGTAGCGTCGTAGGCGGGGGGAGGAAGAGGGAATGCTGCGAATCCATTTCACACTCGCGGACCTGGCCCGTATCCGGATAGCGCGACGCCCGGATCCGTTGTGGGAGGTCCTCATGAGTGTGTATTTACTGCGTAAACCCCGGACCGAGGTCGTGCTGGGTGGCTGGAGAAGCCAGACCAAGCGGCGGCTGACACCGTCCACCCGGCCGTTGCTGGATCTGGTTCCCGCGTCAGGCTCCTCGCCCGACTTCCTGACCCCGCCTGGCGGGGGCACCTTGTGCGAGGGCATCGACACCCTGCTGAGCACGCTACGTTCCCGGCTGGCGGCCGACTTCGCGCACCTGGCGGAGGAACGGCCGCTCCCTTCCTGGACCGTCGACCTCGCCGAAGGGCGGCCACCCGCGTTGCGCATGGTCGCCAACGCCCTGCGGGAGTACTTCCACACCTGCCTCGCCCCGCACTGGGACGCGGTCGCCACCACCGTGCACCACGATCACACCCGCCGCGCCGAACTCATGGCCGATCAAGGCATCGACGCCGTCCTGAGCACCCTGAGCCCAGCGGCGACATGGCGTTTTCCCGTGCTGAGCATCGATTATCTCTTCGACCACGACGTTCGTCTCGACGGAAGAGGCCTGCTGCTGCAGCCGGTGGTCTTCGGCCGCGGCCCCAACCCCACCACGCTCATCGACCCGGCACTTCCGCCCGTGCTGGTCTATTCGGTGCCGCTCGCCCCCGACGTCATCACCCCGGTGGAACCGGATCGCCGACGCGCCGGCGATCCGATCGTCGCCCTGCTCGGCACCACCCGCACCCGTATCCTGCGCGCTCTCGACAGCACCGGCGCCACCACCACCGAACTCGCCCGCCGGGCCGCCACACCGCTGCCCACCGCCAGCCGCCACGCCACCGCGCTCCGCGACGCCAACCTGATCACCAGTCGCCGCCACAAGAACATGGTGATCCACGCGATCACCCCGCTCGGCACCGCGTTACTCCACGGACGGCAACCGCATCTGAACTGACGAGCGCCGGTTCCACCCTTTCACTTGATCACGAGGTCGCGGGCATTTTTACCGAACCGGCACGGAAAACCGGCCAGTAACCTCACGCCGGTGAAGACGGACCGCGAAGGCAAGGAAGCCCCGGAGCTCCCCACCTTCACGGTCATCGGCTGCCTCCTGGGCTTCTTCATGACGGTGCTGGTCCTGATCGGCCCGGCCCTGCTCTGGATCAGCACCCGCTTCGATCCCGGCGACGACGACGGCCTGGTCGTCGTCGCCATGGGCGCCGTGTTCACCCTCGGCGGGGCGGGCACCGTCGGCTCGCACCTCTGGCAGAACGCCAAGGCCAGGGAGGCCCATCGCGGACTGGACCGGAAAGGTGTCCGCGCGACCGCCGAAGTCGTTTCCAGCAAGCGGATCTGGGTCGGCGAGGTGAGCACGCCCGCGGACGACGTCGACCTCGTCGTGACCGGTCCGGGCGTGGCTCCGTTCAGTGCGCGTGTGCTCACCGAGGACGTCGGCCGCTACGAAACGGGCACGGTGGTACCCGTCGACGTGGACCCGGGAACCCTCCTGTTCCGCCTCGCCGACTGACCTCGCCGCGATCATTGCCCGGCAGCATCGTATCGCTTATCGTATATGAAATTCACCCCCCGATGCTGCGAGGTGACCCCCGTGACCACCGCCACCGCCGACCCGACCACCACCACGGTCGCGCGAGATTTCACCGATTTCCGCACGGTGGTGTCACAATCCTTCGTGCCGCTGCACGTGACGAGCGAGCACCGCGACCACTTCCGCGGCCGCATCCGTTCGTGCGGAGCCGACGACGTGCAGCTGACCGAGGTGACCGCGTCGGCGCACGTGGTCGAGCGGACCCCCGAGCTCATCGCGAGGGCGGACAGGCACTACTACAAGCTGAGCCTGATCCTGTCCGGCACCGGCCTGCTCGTGCAGGACAACCGCGAGGCGATGCTGCGTCCCGGCGACGTGGCGTTGTACGACACGCACCGGCCGTACACCCTCGCGTTCGAAGAGGATTTCCGCACGCTCGTGGTGATGTTCCCGCAGCGGCTCATCGATCTCCCCCGCGACCTGGTCGGCCAGCTGACGGCGGTGCCGATGTCGGGCAAGCGGGGCATGGGCAACGTGGTGGTGCCCTTCCTCGCGCAGCTCGGCAGCAACCTCGACCAGCTCGGCGGGCCGGCGGGCGTCCGGCTCGCACATACCGCGGTCGATCTGCTCGCCACCCTGTTCGCCAGCGAGCTCGACCTCGCCCGCACGAGCGCCGGGCCGCATCACGAACTGATGCGCCGCGTCCTCGCCTACATCGACGCGAACCTCTCCTCCACCGACCTGGGTCCGGCGCAGATCGCCGCCGAGCACTACATCTCCACCCGGCATCTGCACGGCCTCTTCCACGAGCAGGGCACCACCGTCTCGGGCTGGATCCGCACCCGCCGCCTCGAACACTGCCGCCGCGAATTGCTCGACCCCGTGCACACTTCGCGGCCCGTCGCGGCCATCGCGGCGAAGTGGGGTTTCGTCGACGCGCCGCATTTCAGCCGGGTGTTCAAGACGGAATTCGGCTGCTCGCCGAGTGAACTGCGACGCGGCTTGACCGTGAGCGATCGGTTGTTGCCGCCCAGCGCGTGACAGCTGGCCCTTCCCGGGCGGTCGCCTCGACGATGACCGCATGCCCGAAGCACCCGAGGAACAGTGGCGTACCTATGACGAGTTCGCCGCCGGAATAGCCACCTACCGCCTGCCGAACGCGGACCTGTCGGGACGCGAGCTCACCGTCACGCTCGACGACGGGAAGACGCTCGCGCTGCGGTTCGAAGACGCTGAAACCGTCACCTGCAACGGCATCAAGGATCCGTACGACGCGGTCGCCGTCCAGGAAGACGTCTTCTTCGTCAATCTCCCACACACCAGCGTCGAAGGGGAAGCGCTCACCGTCGTCTTCTCCACCACGACGCACCGCGCGCTCGCCGTGCGCTCGGTCATCGGTGCCGAGGATGTCGAAGGCGTTCCCCGTGTCTCCCAGACGTTCTGGTCCGGCACGACCGACGCGGGCACGCCGTCCGGCGAGGTCCCCGGCCCGTCGCGCGACCTGATCGGCAAGCGCAACGTCTACCGTTACAGCCCGGAACACCTCTACGAGCACGTGTACGTGTCCTCGCAACGCTATGCCTGGCAATGCCTCGAAGGCGTGCAGCGCGGCCACGGGGACATGGACCTGTCGACGGTGTGGAAGTTCCAGGACGGGCTCTACCTGTTCTGCTTCCGCGAATTCCGCATCGCCGTGGCCAGCGTGTGGTTGCACGACCTCGGCTACGCGCTGAAGACCACCGGCGTCTTCCTCGGCCTGACCGGCGACGGCCGGTCGGAACACTCCCGCGCGGGCGGGCACATCTACCCACTCGGCGCCGTCGCCTATCCCGACGCGCAACCGGTTTAAGGAGTCTCAGTGTCCAATCTAGACATCATCGCCGCGCACTACGCCGCGAGCGACCGGGGCGATCTGGCGGGCATGCTGGCCCCGCTCGGCCCGGAGACCACCTGGACGGAGGCGGCCGGTTTCCCTTACGCCGGCACGTACACCGGCCCGGAAGAGGTGCGGGACAACGTCTTCGGCGCCATCGCGAAGGACTGGGACGGCTACACCTTCACCCTCGGCGACCTTCTCGACGCCGGTGACACGGTGATCGGCCTCGGGACCTACCAGGCCAAGCACCGCGAGACCGGCCGCTCGTTCACCGCCCGTGTCGCGCACGTGTGGCGGTTCGACGGCGGCAAGGTCACCTCGTTCGAGCAGATCGTCGACTCGGTGCCCGTGGTCGAAGCCATGGAGAACCGGTGAAACCCGCGCGGCGCCTCGTCGCCCTCGCCTCGGCCGTCCTGCTCGCGACGGCCGGGTGCGCCGGATCCGACAGCGGTGCGAGCGGGCCGATCGTGGTCGGTTCGGTCAACGCGCTGAGCGGCGCGGCGACGTTCCCCGAGGCATCGCAAGCGGCCAAGGCGGTTTTCGACGCGGCCAACGCGAGCGGCGGCGTGAACGGCAGGCAGATCCAGTACAAGGCCCTCGACGACAAGGGCGACCCGGCGGCCGCGGCGGCCGCGGCCCGC
The DNA here is from genome assembly GCF_041021335.1 of Amycolatopsis sp. SB7-3. Taxonomy (NCBI): domain Bacteria; kingdom Bacillati; phylum Actinomycetota; class Actinomycetes; order Pseudonocardiales; family Pseudonocardiaceae; genus Amycolatopsis; species Amycolatopsis sp. SB7-3. Next base: position 573,029 of record NZ_JBFPJQ010000003.1, on the reverse strand, counting down.
GAGGTCGTCGGGCGCGACGAGGCGGTGGCGCTCGTCGGCTCGTCCAGCCTCATCGAGTGCGAGATCAACAACAAGTACTACGAACAGCAGAAGATCCTGTCCATGCAGGGCATCGGCGTGGACCCGGCGTGTTTCTCCAGCCCGAACATCGCCCCGGTCAACGTCGGCCCGTACCACGACATGACGCTGACCCTGCTCTACGGCTCGGAAACGCTGAAGCTGAACGACATCTGCGCGCTGCTGGAGATCGCGGGCAACACGCTGCCGTCGTACCAGGCGGCGATCGACGAATGGTCGGCCATCACCGGCAAGAAGCTCAAGTACCTCGACGCGACCGTGCCCTACGGCGGTTCCGACTACACCTCCTACATCGTCAAGGCGCGCAACGCGGGCTGCAAGGCGATCACGGTGAACCCGGTCGAACCGGACTCCATCGGGCAGCTGAAGGCCGCCGCGGCCCAGGGCTGGAACGACGTCACGTGGCTGCTGCTCACCAGCGTCTACAGCGAGAACTACGCCAAGGCCATCACCAACGCCGGTGCCGGGGTGTACGTGCCCGCCGAGTTCTACCCGTTCACCGACGCGACCAGCCCGCAGAACAAGGACTGGCGCGAGCTGATGACCAAGAACAACATCCCGCTGACCTCGTTCAGCCAGGGCGGTTATCTGGCGGCGAAGTACTTCCTCGACGTCGTCCGCGGCATCCAGGGCGACATCACCCGTGAATCGGTGACCAAGGCCCTGCGCGAGATGAAGCCGGTCACCGATCCGATGGTCGGCACGCCGTACGTCTTCGGCCCCGGCCAGACGCATCACGACAACACCGCGGGCTGGCCGATCAAACTCGCGTCCGGCACCAACAAATGGGAGCTCGTCGCGAACGACTGGCTGCGGATTCCGAAGAAGTAACGGGAGGATTCGATGCTGCAGGGAGCGCTGGCAGGCCTGGCCGCCGGCGGACTGTACGCGGTGTTGGCGGTGTGCCTGACGCTGATGTCGCGCCTGGTGCGGGTGGTGAACTTCGCCCAGTCGGCCACCGGGATGTTCGGTTGCTACGTGGCGGTGTTCCTGTCCGTCGATCTCGGCCTGCCGATGTGGCTCGCCACCGTCGCGGGGATCGTGCTCGGCGGGCTGCTCAGCGCGCTGCTGGGCTGGATCGTGTCCACCTGGCTCGCCGAGGCGGACACCGGCACCCGCTCGGCGGTCACCGTGGCGGTGCTGCTCCTGCTGATCTCGTTGTCGTTCATCCTGTTCGGCAACAAACCGCAACCGTTCCACCCGATCCTGGACGGTCCGGCGGTCACCGTCGGCGGCGTGGTGATCAGCCAGGTCACCGTGGTCACCGTCGCGCTGGCGGTGCTGGTGGCGGTGGCCAGCCGGATCGTGCTGAGCCGGACGCCCGCCGGTGTCCAGCTCCGGGCGCTGTCGGAACGCCCGACGACGGCGGAACTGCTGGGCATCCCGGCGAAACGGCTCAGCGTCGCGGTCTGGGCGGTCACCGGGGTGGTCAGCACGCTGGTCATCTCGATCGTGGCGCCGTCGCAGTCCAACGACGCGACGTCGCTGGCGATGCTGGTGGTCCCCGCGGCCGCGGCGGCTCTCCTCGGCGGATTCCGCCGTCTCGACCTCGCCGTCGCGGGCGGGCTCGGCCTCGGCCTGATCCAGGGCGCGGCCGCGCAGGTCGACGGCCTTTCGGTGGTGCGGTACTTCCTGCCGTTCGCAGTGATCGTCGCGCTGCTGCTGTGGTCGCAGCGCAAGGAGGTGTGGGATGCGGCTCGCTGAACGCGGGATCCCGTTCGTGGTCGCCATCGTGGCGATCGCGGTCGGGTACTGCCTGAGCGTCGGGCTCGACGGGTATTTCGTCTACCTCGGCATGAGCGCCGTCGTCGCCGGGATCTCGTTGCTCGGGCTGGGCGTGGTCACCGGCAGTGCGGGCATGATCTCCCTGTGCCAGCTGACCTTCGGCGCCGTCGGTGCCTGGACGGTGTCGGCGCTGAACGAGGCGCAGGCACCCGGCGGATTCCTCACCTGGCTGGTGCTGGGCGGTCTCGCCGCCGGGGCGGTCGGGGTGCTCGTCGGGCTCCCTGCGTTGCGGCTGCGCGGGATCAACCTCGCCGTCGTCACGCTGGGGCTCGCCGCGGCGGCGGACCTCGCGCTCGTCCAATTGCAGTTCCCGGGTGTGTCCGCCGGGATCTCGGTCGAACGACCGGAAGCCTTCTCCGACGACCGGTCGTACTTCCAGCTCGCCGTCGTGGTGCTGGTGCTGTGCTGCCTCGCCGTGTACTTCCTGCGCCGCGGCCGCTGGGGCAGCGCCTGGCAGGCGGTGGCGTTCTCCGAACGCGGCACGGCGGCCGCCGGGACGAGCGTGCGGACGTCGAAGCTGACCGCGTTCGCCGTGAGCGCCACCCTCGGCGGGATCAGCGGCGGCCTGCTCACCGGACAGGTCGGCATCGCCTTCCCGGCCAGTTTCACCGCGATCCAATCGCTGGCACTGTACGTGCTGGCGATCATGTCGGGCGCGCATCTGATCGACATGGCCGTGTTCGGCGCGATCCTGTGGGTCGGGGTGCCGGAACTGCTCAAACGCTGGGGAATCCCACAGGACTGGGGTTTCGTGGTGTTCGGCGTGCTCGGGGTCCAGGCGCTGGCCAGTGGCGGGAACCTGGGCACCACGGTGCGGCAGGTCTGGTACCGAAGGTCCAAAAAGGAACCGGCGAAACTCGATCTCGCCGCCGGCGCGGGCGACGTCGAACCGGTCTCCCCCGGCCCGCCGGTGCTGACCGTCCGCGGCCTGAGCGTGAACTTCGGGCACGTCGCCGCACTGTCCTCAGTGGACATCTCGGTGCCGGAGCACGGCGTGCTCGGCGTCATCGGGCCGAACGGCGCGGGCAAGTCGACGCTGGTCGACGCGATCAGCGGATTCCTGCCGAACGCCGAGGGCGCCGCCGAACTCGCCGGCCGTCCGCTGACCGGATCGCCGTCGAACCGGGCCCGCGCCGGGTTGCGCCGGACGTTCCAGCAGGACCGCGTGCCGCCCGGGCTGACGGTCGGGGCGTACCTGAAGTTCCTCGCCAGGCGGCGGCTCACCGCCGACGAGATCGGTGATGCCCTGGACTTCTTCGGCTGCCCCGCCGCCCGCACCCCACTGTCTCAAGTGGACGTCGGCGCGCGCAGGCTGGTCGAGGTCGTCGGGCATCTGCTGGCCCGGCCGCGTGTCCTGCTGCTCGACGAGCCCGCCGCGGGCCTTCCGCACGAGGAGCACGTCGCGTTCGGGGAACGGCTGCGGCAGGTTCCCGCGCGGTTCGGGGTTTCGGTCCTGCTCATCGAGCACGATCTGGACCTGGTGCGCTCGGTCTGCGACACGATCACCGTCCTCGATTTCGGCCGGGTGCTCGCCTCCGGCCCGCAGGCCGAAGTGCTCGCCGATCCCGCCGTGCTCAAGGCGTACATGGGTGAAACGGAGATGCTGTGAACGCTTTGCGGATAGCGGGGCTGACGGTCACCCGCGGTGCGGGGCCGGTGATCCGCGACGTCGACCTGACCCTGGAGCCGGGCCGGATCACCGCGCTCGTCGGCCCCAACGGTGCCGGGAAGACGAGCCTGCTGGAGGCCGTCTCCGGCGTGGTGCCCGCCGCGTCGGGGACCGTCCACATCGGAGCCGACGAGATCACGAAACAGTCGCGGGTGGCCCGCGCGCGGCGGGGTCTGGCGCATATCGAGCAGGGCCGTGCGGTGTTCGGTGGCCTGACCGTACTGGAGAACCTGATGCTGACCGCGCGCACCCGCGCGCGGGCGGACGAACTGATCGAGGCGTTCCCCGAACTGGAGAAACGCCGCGACTCGCCGGCCGCGCTGCTCAGCGGCGGCGAACAGCAGATGGTGGTGCTGGCCCGTGCGTTCGCCGCGCGGCCGTCGTTCCTGCTGATCGACGAGATGTCGCTGGGCCTCGCGCCCGTGGTGTTCACCCGGCTGCTGCCGATGGTGACCCGGTTCGCCGAGGAGGGCGCGGCGATCCTGCTGGTCGAGCAGTTCACGCATCTGGCCCTCGGCGTGGCGAGCGACGCTTTGGTGGTGTCTTCGGGGCGGGTCACTTATGCGGGTCCGGCTCAGGGACTGCTGGACTCGCCCGGCACCCTGCACGCGGCCTACCTCGGGGAATCCTGACCCTTCGCGGCTGCCCGGATGTCATGAAAGGGCCGTTCAGGACACATTTCGTCCTGAACGGCCCTTTCATGACATCCGGTACCGGGCGATCACCCTCCCCACGCGCGTGAAGGCCTCCTTCCCTCGGCTGAGCCGAGGGAAGGAGGCCTTCACGCGCAAAACCCCGCTAAGAACCCATCCCCGCCCGTTCGAAAGCCAGCGTAGGCAGATCCACCGCATGCGCACCGCCGTCCGCCACGATCACCGCACCGGTGATGTACGACGACTCCGAAGACCCCAGGAACCGCACGATCGACGCGATCTCCTCCGGTTCGGCGGGACGGCGCAGCGGGACCTCGGCGGTGACGCGCCGGTAGCCCTCGGCGTGGCCGCCGTCGAAGCCCGCGGCCTCCGCGAACTGGTCCATCTCGCCGTCCGCCATCGGCGTGCGCACCCAGCCGGGGCAGACCGCGTTCGCACGGACGCCCTTCGGCCCGTAGTCGCGCGCGATCGAGCGCGTCAGCCCGATCAGCGCGTGTTTCGCGACGGTGTAGCCGGCGACGTTCGGCCCGGCGAACAGCCCGGCCAGCGACGACACGACGACGACCTGGCCACCGGTTTCGATCAGCGACGGCAGCGTGGCCCGGCAGAACACGAAGGCACTCGACAGGTTCGAGCGCAGCGCCAGTTCCCATTCCTCGTCACCGGTGTCGACCACCGAGGACAGCCCGTGCCCGCCGGCGTTGGCCACCACGACGTCCAGCCTGCCGAACTTGCCGACGATTTCCGCCACGGCGTTCTCGGCGGCTTCGCGATCGCTGGCGTCGCACGAGATGACGTGCGCGCCGGTTTCCGCGGCAACCTTCTCCAACGGTTCGAGCCGCCGTCCGAGCACCACCACCTGGGCGCCCTCGTCGGCGTACCGGCGGGCGACAGCGGCGCCGATTCCGGTACCGCCACCCGTGATCGCGACAACCTTCTTCACTTGCGGAGTCCTTTCTAAGCGGGAAAACCGGAACGGGCCGAGACGCCGAAGTCGGCGAGCACGGCCTGGCCGTTGACCGCCCGCGAACGCGCGGACGCGAGATGGAGCACCTGCCAGGCGACTTCTTCCGGAGCCTGCACCGGGAACGCGGGATCGTCGAGCACCTCGCCGAGATCGCCGCGCGCCATCGGGGTGTCGACCACCGACGGGCAGACGCAGTTCACCCGGACGCCGGGGAGATCGACCGCGAGGGCCCTGGTCATCGCGACCACGGCCCCTTTCGACGCGCAGTACGGGACCATGCCGGGCGCGCTGGTGAACGCCGAGTCGCTGGCCAGCAGCACGACCGAGCCACCCGACTCGGTGAGCCAGGGCGCGGCGTGTTTGACCAGCAGGAACTGGCCGGTGACGTTGACCGCCAAGAGCGCGGCGAAGTCCGCGGCGGAGGTCTCCGTGACCGGCGTCCCCACCGGACCGGAGATCCCGGCACAGCCGACGACGACGTCGAGCCCACCGAAGCGACTCGCCACGGTGTCGATCGCGGCGGCCACCGACGGCTCGTCGGTCACGTCGGCCTCGAGCGCCAGGAGACCGTCGGCCAGGGTGGGCACGGGTGCCCGGTCGAGGGCGCCGACCCGCGCGCCCTCGGCGAGGAATGCCTGGACGCAGGCAAGGCCGATACCGGATGCCGCGCCGGTCACCAGCACGGCCTTGCCCGCGAGATCCAGTCCCATGCCGTCATCCTCCGGTCCGGACCTTTCACGAAGCTTGGCCGTCAGTGCATCCTTCTTGTCGGCAGCCGCATGACGGTCTTTCCAGCCGGGGACGGACCGGCAAGACTGCGAAGCATGACCAGGCCGCATCCACTCGACCCGCTGACCGCCGACGAACTCATCGCAGGCCGAGCGATCCTGACCGCCGAAGGCCTGCTCACCGCCACCACGCGGTTCCCGGCCGTGCTGCCAGTGGAGCCGGAGAAGGGCGACGCCGCCCCCGATCGCCGCGTCCGGTACACGCTGCTGGACACCGCGACCGGTGAGGCCCGCGACGTGGTCGTCTCGCTGGCGAAACGCGAAGTGGTCTCCACCGAGGACTGCGGGCCCGGCCAGCCCGCGTACCTGTTCGAGGAGTACGACCTCGCCGCGTCGATCACCAAGGCGTCGCCGGAATGGCAGGCCGCCATGGAACGGCGCGGGCTCGCCGACCGGATCGAACACGCCTTCTGTGCTCCACTGGCGCCCGGGTTCTTCGGCAGGCCGGACGAGACCGGCCGGGTCATCCGCTCGCTGACCTTCCTGCGTGACGACGCGTCCGACAGCCCGTGGGCGCATCCGGTCGAGGGCCTGATCGTCCACATCAACCTGACCGAGCAGCGGGTCATCCGCGTCGAGGACGAGGGCGACGTGCCTGTGCCGCCGGAGCACGGCCGCTACGGCGACGTCCCGGCCAGGACCACGCTCAAGCCGATCGAGATCACCCAGCCGGAGGGTCCGAGCTTCACCGTCGACGGCAACGAGGTCACCTGGGAGGGCTGGAAACTCCGCGTCGGCTTCAACGCCCGCGAAGGCTTGACACTGCATGAGATCGGCTTCCAGGGCCGGTCGGTGCTGCACCGCGCGTCGGTACCGGAGATGGTGGTGCCCTACGGCGACACCGCGCCCGGCCGGTTCTGGATCAGCTACTTCGACGCGGGCGAGTACCTGCTCGGCAAGAACGGCAACGACCTGCGGCTGGGCTGCGACTGCCTCGGCGTCATCCACTACTTCCCCGCGTTCGTCGCCGACGACCACGGCCACCCGGTCGAGATCCCGCGCGCGATCTGCATGCACGAGGAGGACTACGGGATCCTGTGGAAACACACGGATCTCGACGGCCGCGCCGAGGTCCGCCGCTCGCGGCGGCTGGTGATCTCGTCGATCTCCACCATCGGCAACTACGACTACGGCTTCTTCTGGTACCTCTACCTCGACGGCACCGTGGAACTGGAGGCGAAAGCCACCGGCATCGTGTTCGCCGGCGCCGCGCATCCCGGCACGGATCACCCGCACGCCAACGAAATCGCGCCCGGCCTGTTCGCGCCGGTGCACCAGCACCTGTTCTGCGCGCGGCTCGACGTGGCGATCGACGGCGAACGCAATTCGCTCGTCGAGGTCGACGTAGAACGGGTCCCCGTGGGCGAGCAGAACCCGTACGGGAACGCGTTCACCTGGAAGGAAACCCCGCTGCGGACCGAACAGGAGGCGCAGCGGTTCGCGGATCCGGCCAAGGCGCGCGTGTGGGAGATCCGCAGCGCGGATCGGACCAACCGCCTCGGCTCCCCCACGGCGTACCAGCTCGTGCCGCGGCCGTCCGCGACCTTGATGGCGCAGCCGGAATCGACCGTCCACCAGCGGGCCACGTTCGCCACCCGTCACCTGTGGGCGACGCCGTACCGCGCCGACGAACGCTTCCCCGCGGGCGACCGCCCGAACGCGCATCCGGGCGGCGCGGGGCTGCCCGCCTGGACCGCCGCCGACCGCGACCTCACCGACACCGATCTCGTGCTGTGGCACGTGTTCGGCCCGACCCACATCCCGCGTCCGGAGGACTGGCCGGTCATGCCGGTCGACTACTCCGGTTTCTCCTTGCGCCCCTACGGCTTCCTGGACCGAAACCCGGCCCTCGACCTGCCTTCCGGCGCCTCCGCTGATCACTGTTCCGCCCACGAGCACTAGGACTTCTTCGATGCCCGAACTGACCCTGTCCGACACGTCCACCTGGCTGCCGCTGGACGGACTCGCCCCCGGCTTCGACGCGAACAAGGCGCCCACGGTCGGCGACCTGCACGGCCGCTCGTTCGCACTCGCCTGCGAAGACGGCACCACGTTCACCGCCGCCTTCTCCGGCACCCGGATCGACTGGGCCTACCACGGCAAGGGCACCGACCGCTGCGAGACGTTCCTGGTCGACGACGACCTGTACTACGTCCAGTTCCACCCGCAGGCACGGCAGGAGGAGGCCTTCACCCTGCTGCTCGACCTGCGCCGCGGCCGGGCGCTGCTGGTGCTGAGCAAGATCGGCGACACCTCGCCGCGCGTCACGCAGTCCTTCGTGGCCGCCACGATCGGCGGCATCGAGCCTGCCGGGGAGCCGCTCGCCCCGACCACGTCGCTGGTCGGACGCCGGGTGCTGTGGGTGTACAGCACCGAGCACGCGTACGAGCACGTGTACCTCAGCCCGCACTGGTACACGTGGCAGTGCCTGGCCGGGCCGGAGCGCGGGCTCGCGGACACCGACGAGAACTCGGTCTACGAGCTGCGTCCGGGCATCTACGTGTTCGCCTGGCGGGAGAAGGTGATCCCGTGCGCGTCGGTGACCGTCGCCGACCACCGGGACGCGAAGCGGCTGCGCTCGCACGGTGTCCTTTTCGGACTGGACGCCAGCGGGAGCACTCCCACCCACTTCACCTTCGGCGCGCACGGCAAGCTGCTCAGCACCACCGTGCACCCCGAGGCGTACGACCCGGCCGGGAGCTGAGCCTTGACCGCCGACATCGTCCTCACCAACGCCACGGTGTACACAGTGGACGGTCACCGCCCCTGGGCGTCGTCACTGGCGATCAAGGACGGCAAGGTGCTGTCGCTGGAGGACATCGAACGCGGGCCGAGCACCGAGGTCGTCGACCTCGACGGCGCGTTCGTGATGCCCGGCCTGGTCGACGTGCACAACCATCACGCCCTGGCCGGGCGCGCGGCGCTGTTCGAGCTGAACTTCGGCCTCGACGCGGGCCTGGACGACATCCTCGCCGCGGTCCGGTCGCGGGCCGCGGGGCTCGGGCCGGACGAGTGGGTGGTCGGCGGCGCTTGGGCGTCCACCCTGGTCGGCACGCTGTCGCGGACTTCGGCCCGCCACGCGCTCGACGAGGCCGCCGGCGGGCGTCCGGTCATGCTTTCGGACGACAGCAGGCACAACCGCTGGGTGAGCAGCCGGGCCTTGGAACTCGCAGGGGTCACCGCGTCGACACCCGACCCGGCGGGTGGGGAGATCGTCCGTGATCCCGCCACGGGCGAACCCGTCGGTGTCCTGCTCGAAGCGGCGGGCGTCGCCGTCGAGCGGGCGCTCAGCGAGACCCGGACGCTCACCGCCGAGCAGCATGTGGCGGCGTCGCGGCACGGGATCGGCACCCTGCATTCGTACGGGGTCACCGCGTTCCAGGACGCCGGCGTCTCCGCGGACATCCTGCGGGCGCTGAAGTCGCTCGACGACGCGGGCGAACTGCACGCGTGGGTCGTCTCGTCGCTGCTGATCAACGACCCGATCTTCGGTTTCGACCCGATCGGGGCACCGCTGCTGGAGGTCGCCGGGCAGTACCGGAGCGAACACCACCGGCCGGACTTCGTGAAGATCTTCCTCGACGGGGTCCCGCCGACGCGGACCGCGGCCTTCCTGGAGCCGTATCTGCCGGACGCCGCGCACGGAGCCTGCCACCACGGCGCCACCACCATGCCGGGTGACGAACTCGTGGGCTGGCTTCGCACGGCGGCCGCGGCGGGGCTGTCGGCGAAGGTGCACTGCACCGGGGACGCGTCGGTGCGCGCGACGCTCGACGCCGTCGAGAAGGTGCGTGCCGAGGGCTTCGCCGACGCGCGGTTCCAGGTCGCGCACGGCCAGTTCGTCCACCCCGACGATCTCCCCCGCTTCGCCGCGTTGGGGGTCGCCGCGGACATCTCGCCGTTCCTCTGGGTCCCCGGCGTCATCCCGGCGGCGATCGCCGAGGTGCTGCCCGGCGAGCGGGCCGGGCGGATGCAGCCGAACCGGTCGTTGCTGGACGAGGGCGCGCTGGTGGCCGGCGGTTCGGACTGGCCGGTCAGCGAGTCGCCGAACGCGTGGGAAGGCATCCACGGCCTGGTCACGCGCCAGGATCCGACCGGCACGTTCCCCGGCGCGCTGTGGCCCGAGCAGGCGATCACCCTCGCCGAGGCGATCGAGGTCTTCACCCTGGCCGCCGCACGGGCGATGGGGCTGGGCGACGTCACCGGCTCGCTGGTCCCCGGGAAGTCGGCGGATTTCGTGGTACTGGACCGCGATCCGTTCAAGACCGATCCGTCGGCGCTCGTCAAGACAAAGGTGACGCAAACGTGGTTCGCCGGGCACCGCGTGTATCACGAGGCCTGATCTCCTACACTGGTAGAAGAACCAGTGCGGGAGGTCTGCCGATGCCGAAGATCATCGACCACGACGAGCGGCGCAGCCATATCGTCGACGTCACCTGGGATTTGATCACCCAGGGCGGGATCGAGGCCGCCACCATGCGCGAGATCGCGGCGGCCGCCGGCTTCGCCAACGGCGCGCTCAAGCTCTACTTCCCGAGCAAGGAAGACATCATCCAGGCCACCTACGAACGCGCGCTCGGCATGATGCGCGAGTACGTGGAGCTGGACGAGTTGCGCGGGCTGACCGCGCTCCGCGAGCTGTGCGTCTCGTCGATGCCCATCGACGAGGACCGCATCGCCGCGGGGCGCGTCCTGCTCACCTTCTGGCAGCTGTCGCTGACCAACCCGAAACTGCAGGACAAGTACCTCGAGCACATCCGCTCGTGGCGGGGCCTGCTGCACCGGTATCTCACCGAGGGCCGCGAAGACGGCGACATCGTCACCGAAACGCCCGACGAGCAGCTCGTCGACGAGGTCGTGCTGATCAACGCCGGGGCGAACGTGATGAGCCTGGTCGCCGGGGAGTTCTCGACGATCGCCCTGCAGCGGCAGCACCTGGAGTCGTTCTTCGCGCGCCTGACCCGCCCCTGACCCTACGTACTACCGCATTTCGTCCTCTGAATGCGGTAGTACGTAGGGCGAACAGGCGCATTCAGAGGACTAAACGCGGCGGTCGAAGGTCCGGGTCAGGAAGCTCGCCACGTGCCGGTGCGAGCGCGGCGACGCGGGAAGATCCGTGTAGAGACCGTAGAAGCCGTGGATCTGGCCCGAATAGCGCGTCATCTCCACCTGGGTCCCGGCATCGGTCAGGCGCCGCGCGAACTCCTCCCCTTCGTCCCGGAGGACGTCGTACTCCGCCGTGAGCACCAACGCCGGCGGGAGCCCGGTCAGGTCGTCGGCGCGCAACGGCAGCAGGTACGGATCGTTCAGCTGCGCCGGATCCGACACGTACTGCTCGAAGAAGAACCGCATCGCCCCCGCGGTCATGCCGAAACCCTCGGCGAAGTCCACATAGGACCGGAACCCGTCGTCCGGGTGCCCGAAGACCGGGCAGATCAGCACCTGCGCGGCCAACGCCGGCCCGCCCCGGTCGCGGGACATCATCGACACCACCGTCGACAGGTTGCCGCCCGCGCTTTCGCCGCCGACGGCGATCCGCGCCCCGTCCACCGAAGGACCGGCACCGCCCGCGGCGAGCCACTCGACGACGGCGTAGCAGTCGTCCGGGGCCGCCGGGTACGGATGCTCGGGCGCGAGCCGGTAGTCGACCGCGACGACGGCGACCCCGGCCGCGTTGCACACCGCCCGCGACGCGACCTCGTTCTCGTCGATCGACCCGATCGTCCACCCGCCGCCGTGGATCCAGACGAACGCGGGCACCGGCGCCGTGGCCTCCGGCAGATAGATCCGCACCCGCACGCCGGAAGGCAGGACGTGGTCGCTCACCGAAGCGACCTCTTCGACCGAATCGGGACGTCGCCACGAAGCGGCGAACGCGGCGCGCAACTCGGGAGCCGTGAGCGGCCCAGCCGGAGCCTCCGAGGGAGCACTGCGGGCCAGCAGTTCCTTGACCGCGGGATCGAGGGTCACGGTCACACCGCTTCCGCGACGAGCACCCGCGGGCTGCCCGGCAGCGCGAGCCGGTCGGTGACCCGCCAGCCCGCCGCGTCCAGCCAGCCACGGACCTCGGCCTCCGGGTAGACGACCGTCCCGTCGATCACCAGGTACTCCCCCGCGTGCAACGCGTCGATCGGCCGCTGGACGGCGTCGTCGTCGAGGAAGAAGTCGAGCAGCAGCAACGTCGCCCCCGGCGCGGCGGCGGCGCGGGCGTTGCGCAGGATCCCGGCGTTCTGCTCGGCGTCGAAACGGTGGACGACGTGGTTGACCATCACCAGGTCGAATTCGCCCTCAGGCCGCGCGGTGGGTGTCTCCGCCCCGATGACGATCGCGCGATCGGCGAGCCCGGCCTCGGCCGCCGCGGTGGTGACCGACTCGGTGAAGCCCGGATCGAAGACGAACGTCGTGTGGAGTTCGTCGTTGGTCTTCATGGCTTCGACGGCGAACGCGCTCGACAGACCACCGAGGTCCAGCGCCTTGCGATGGGAGCCGAAATCGTACGCGCCGGCCAGCATCTTGGCGTGCAGGGCGTTGTACGTCATGACCCCGGCCATGAACGTGCCCCAGCGCGCGTCGTCCATCTCCAGCTTGCCCGGCTCGCCACTGTCGGCCGTGTGGCCGAACTGCAGCCAATGCGGGTAGCTGATCGAGTCCAGGAACGTGAGGAACGGCGCCAGATCGAGGTCCCCGCCACCGAGGTACTCCGCGGCGTCGTCGGCCAGTGCGTAGCGTCCGTCCACACGGGACAGCAGACCGAGTGATGACATGGCGTCACCGAGGATGCGGGTGATCTTCTCCGGTTTGCCGGTCTTCTCCGCCAGTTCCGCGGCCGTCAGCGGCCCGACGGCGAGCGCGGTGAACAGGCCGATCCGGCTCGCCGCGAAGAGTTGCTTGGCCGCCATGTACCCCACGGCGATGTCCACGATCCGCTCGGGACCGGCAGTCTTGGTCGACCCGCTCACGGGTGCCCTCCTTAGCTCGTTTCCGCCGAGAGTCTACAGACGTAGACAAAAGAATCCAGTGCAACTTTTCGCCCACCACCAGGAAAAACCTGCCGGATATCAACTTCCTACATTCGTAGAATATACCCATTGACAGCGCACTCCCCCAGTGTCAACATGCGTAGAACTACCCCCGCCGGAGGTCCGTTCCCCGGCAGTGCGGTCCGCTCCGGGCGGGCTCGGGAAAGGGGATTCATGACCCTGCTCGAATTACGAGAACTCACCGTCGGTGTGATCGCCGACGAAACCGAACGCGAACTGGTCCGCGAACTTTCGTTCGACCTCGACCAAGGCCGGACACTCTGCGTGGTCGGCGAATCCGGCAGCGGTAAAACGGTGACGGCCTTGTCGATCATCCGGTTGCTGGAGTTCGTCGCGCCGGTGTTCACCCGCGGCGAGATCAGCGTCGACGGCGTCGATCTCACGCGGCTGTCCGCCGACGAGATGCGCGCGTACCGCGGCCCGCGGATCGGCATGATCTTCCAGGAGGCGCTGGATTCGCTCAATCCCAGTCAACGGGTCGGCAAGCAGCTGGTCGAGGCCTACCGGAAGCCCGGCTCCCTGCCGCGTCAAGCCGCGCGCAAGGGAACGCCGTTGCACCGCGAGGCCGAGGCGAAGGCCCGAGGCCTCTTGAAGGAGGTCGGCCTCACCGACACCGACCGCGTGCTTTCCCTGTACCCGCACCAGATGTCGGGCGGGATGCAACAGCGCGTGATGATCGCGCTCGCCCTGATGGCCGACCCGAGCCTGCTGATCGCCGACGAGCCGACCACGGCGCTGGACGTGACCACGCAGGCGGAGATCCTCACCCTGTTCGACCGCGTCCGCCGTGACCACGGCACCGCGTGCGTCTTCATCACGCACGACATGGGTGTGGCCGCGCAGGTCGCGGACCGGATCGCGGTGATGTACCGGGGCGAACTGGTCGAACTCGGGTCCACAGAGGACATTCTGCATTCGCCGAAGCATCCCTACACCAAGGCGTTGCTCGACTGTGTCCCGCAGCTCGGGGTGAGCAGACGCGACGGCTTCCCCACCATCTCCGAGGCACTGCTCGAAGCCGCGATGAACGGCGAGTCGGCGGTCGCGACCGAGACCAGGTCCTTGAGCCGCCCGCAGGCCAGGGAGACGGACGAGGGCACCGCGCTCGTCATCGAATCGGTGTCCAAAGTGTACGGACGGCGCGGCCGGTTCTCGCTGAGCCGCGAGCCCGAGGTGCACGCGGTCAAGGACGTCTCGCTGGAGATCGCGCCGGGCGAGTTCTTCGGCCTGGTCGGGGAATCCGGTTCGGGCAAGACCACGCTCGGCCGTCTGGTGAGCGCGCTGGAAACCCCGACCGAGGGCACCATCGCCTTCGGTGAGCACCGGTGCACGCCGTCCGGTCTCGAAGGCGACGAGCGCGCGTTCCGTCGTCGCGCGCAGCTCATCTTCCAGGATCCGCAGAGCTCGCTCGATCCCCGGCACACCGCCGCCAGGATCATCGCCGAGCCGCTGCGGGAGCTCACCGGTCTCCGCGGCGCGGAACTCGACCGCCGCGTCACCGAATTGATCGACGAGGTCGGGCTTCCCTCCGACACCGCGAAGAAGCTGCCATCGCAGCTCTCCGGCGGACAACGGCAGCGCGTCTCGATCGCCCGCGCGATCGCGGCCGAACCCGACCTCATCGTCGCCGACGAGCCCACCTCCGCGCTCGACGTCTCGGTGCAGGGCCAGGTGATGAACCTGTTGCTGGACCTGCGGCGCACCCGCGCGCTCAGCTTCCTGTTCATCACGCACAACCTCAGCCTGGTGCTGTCGGTCGCCGACCGGGTCGGCGTGATGTACCGGGGCGAACTGATCGAAATCGGCGAACCGGACGAGATCCGGCTCCACGCCCGGCACGAGTACACCCGCCGTCTCCTCGCGGCGAATCCCGAACTGCCCGCCCACCCCCACACTGGAGTGCGGAACCCATGAGACGAACCCTGACCTCGGCCGCCCTCGGCCTGGCGACCGTCCTGCTGATCGGCTCGTGCATGGGAGGGCAGGCGGGCGGTGGCGCCGCCGACGGGCCCCCGAAGCCCGGCGGCAACCTCAACGTGGCCGTGCCCACCGATCCGCAGTCGCTCGACATGGTCGCGAACCCCGGCCAGGTGACCGCGCATATCGGCAACATGATGTACGAGAAGCTGTTCGAGGTGGACCGGAACTTCACCTCGCGGCCCATGCTGGTCGAGGACTACACCACCAGCCCGGACAGGCTCACCTACACCTTCAAACTGCGCCAGGGCGTCACCTTCCACGACGGCAACCCGCTGACGTCCGAGGACGTCGTGGCGAGCCTGAAGCGGTGGCAGCAGGTGCACCGCACCGGTCAGCTGGTCACGCCGGACATCGAGGCGATCACGCCGACCGACCCGGCGACGGTGACCATCAAGCTCAAGCAGCCGCGATACCCGCTGATCAACGAACTCGCCGGCGCGGGCACGGAGATCTACGAGGCGAAGAACCTCACCGGTGTCGCGCCGACCGGGTTCGCCCAGGACAAGGCGATCGGGACCGGCCCGTACAAGCTGAAGAGCTGGGACATCGGCCGTGAACTGGTGCTGGAGCGGTACACCGGCTACAAGTCGCGGTCCGAAGAGGACTGGGGCGGGCAAGCGGGCGCCAAGCACGCGTACCTCGACACCGTGACCTACAAGGTCGTCTCCGACCAGGAC
Organism: Amycolatopsis sp. SB7-3; assembly: GCF_041021335.1. Taxonomy (NCBI): domain Bacteria; kingdom Bacillati; phylum Actinomycetota; class Actinomycetes; order Pseudonocardiales; family Pseudonocardiaceae; genus Amycolatopsis; species Amycolatopsis sp. SB7-3. The sequence goes on along the minus strand of NZ_JBFPJQ010000003.1, from coordinate 557,392 downwards.
GCGCTGATCAACGGCCTGCAGACCGGCCAGTGGGACCACATCATGCCCACGAACGACCAGTACGAGCCGCTGCGCAACAACCCGGCCGTGGTCGTGCACAACCTGCCCGGCGGCAACGACAACGTGGTGATCCCGAACTTCAACACCGGTTCGAAGTTCGCCGACCCCCGTGCCCGCGAGGCGCTGAACCTCCTGCTGGACAAGCCCGCGATCAACGCGGCCACCGGCGGCAGCAAGGACCTCACCGTCGAAACCGGCGCCTTCGCCTCGCCGGACAACAAGCAGTTCTATTCCACCGCGGGCGAAGAGGTCTACAAGGCGCACGACCCGGAGAAGGCCAAGCAGCTGCTGGCCTCGGCGGGGATCACCGCCGGCGCGACCATCCGCATCGTCACCACGAACTCGTACCCGGAGTTCGGCAAGTGGGCCGTGCTGATCCAGGACAGCCTGTCGAAGATCGGCATCAACACCAAGATCGACACCTTCGACTTCGCCACCATGCTCGGCACGCTGACCAAGGAGCCGGGCGGCTGGGACATCACCACGCTGTTCTTCGACTCGGCGCTGACCTCGCCTGCCCAGATGCCGGCGCTGACCCTGGGTACGCTGAACGGTTCGACCTCGCCCGAGCTGGACGGGCTCATGGCGGAGTTCAACGCCTCGACCACGCCTGAGCAGGCGAAGGCGGTGGTGGACAAGCTGCAGGCGTTCACCTGGAAGCAGCTTTCGGTGATCACCCTGAGCCAGTCCAGGCTGTACGCGGCCTACTCCCCCAAGCTCAAGGGCTACGGCGACTTCTACCGCGTCTTCTGGAACACCTGGCTGGCGTCATGACCGGTCTGCTGCTGCGCAGGCTGCGCGATCTGGTGATCATCCTGGTGATCGTCGGGACGATGATGTTCTTCGTCATCCGGCTGATCCCCGGCGACCCGGCGCAGGCCATCCTCGGCCCGACCGCGCGACCGTCCGATGTGGACGCCCTGCGGGAGAGCATGGGGTTGAACGGGCCCTTGTGGGAGCAGTACCTCACGTGGGCCGGGAACGTGCTGCACGGCGACTTCGGCACGTCGATCACCTATCACGCCCCGGTGCTCGGCGTGGTCGCCGACCACATCCTGCCGACGCTCACGCTGGCCGTGCTCTCGACGGTGATCAGCTTCTTCCTCTCGGTCGCGATCACCTCGTGGCAGGCGGTGTCGCCGCGCAACCCGATGGCGCGGGCGCTGGACCGGCTGTCCGCGCTCGGCATGGCGATGCCGGACTTCTGGATCTCGCTGATGCTCGTGCTCGTCTTCTCGGTGACCCTGCGCTGGTTCCCCTCCAGCGGCTACGAGAACCTGTTCACCGATCCGGCGACGGCGGTGCCCGCGCTGGTGCTGCCGCTGACCGTGCTGGTCATCGGGCAGGCCGCGTTGTTCGTGCTCACCCTGCGGGAAAGCCTGCTCGGCGAGCTGCCGCTGGCGTATCTGCGCACCGCGCGGGTCAAGGGGCTGTCGGAGCGGCAGGTGATGACCAAACACGTCCTGCCGAACGCGCTGATGCCGCTGATCACCCAGCTGGGCAGCAACTTCGCCATGCTGGTCGGCGGCATCGTGATCATCGAGTCCATCTTCGTCGTGCCGGGGCTCGGCCATCTGCTGATGGGCGCGGTGTCCACCCGCGACTTCCCGCTGATCCAGGGTGTGACGCTGTTCGTCGCGGTGCTGTTCGTACTGGTCAACCTGCTGGTGGACCTGTCGTACGCACTGCTCGACCCGAAGGTGCGTGTCTCGTGAGCGTCGCTCTAGTGGAAAAGACGTCGCCGGTGCGCGAGAAGCCCTCGTCCGGCCGCGCGGCCAAGGTGTTCCGGCGCAACCGGATGCTGGTGATCACCACCGCGTTGCTGGCGGTGATCGTCCTGGCCGTGATCGTGCTGCCGTTCTTCCTGCCGAGCGTCAGCGCGACCGACCCGGTGAACCGGCTGCTGCCACCGTCGGCCGCACACCCCCTCGGCACGGACTCGTTCGGCCGCGACGTGCTCGCCCGCCTGGTCTCCGGCGGGCGGGCGTCGCTCGGGCTGTCCGCCCTGATCACCCTGTGCGCGGCCTTCACCGGCCTGGTGATCGGGCTGATCAGCGGGTTCTTCCGAGCGGCCGACGCGGTGCTGATGCGGGTGATGGACGCCTGGATGTCGTTCCCGGCGATCATCCTCGCGATGGCGCTGGCGATCTCGCTCGGCGCGAGCATCTGGACCGAATTGATCGCGCTGACGGTGATCTTCACGCCGTTCACCGCCCGCGTGATCCGCAGCCGCGTGCTCGGCATCGCCGGCCGTGCCTACATCGGCGCGGCGCGGGTTTCGGGGATGAGCCGGTGGAAGATCCTCGTCGTGCACGTGTTCCCGAACGTGCTGCCGCTCGCGCTGGTGCAGGTGGTGATCCTGTCCGCCGCGGCGATGCTGGTCGACGGGGCGATGAGCTTCCTCGGCCTCGGCATCGCTCCCCCGACCCCGACCTGGGGCAACATGATCGCCGAAGGCCGGTCGTACCTGGTGCAGGCGCCCTGGCTGGTGATCGTGCCCGGCGTGACGATCATGGTGTGCGTCTTCCTGCTGAACCTCATCGGATCGTCGCTGCGGATCGCCGTCGACGCCCGCGCGCGGACGCTGAGCGAGATGCAGCGCCTGCGCACCCGACGTCCCTCCGGCAGCTGAGAAAGGATCCCGTTGTCTGCCACTACTTCCCTGGCCGTGCGCCGATTCGCCCCCGAAACCGTCTCGGGACCGCCGGTGCTCCTGGTGCACGGATTCGCCTCCGACGGGCACACCGACTGGATCACCACCGGATGGCCCGCCGCGCTCACCGCCGCGGGCCGCGAGGTGGTGATACCGGACCTTCCCGCGCACGGCTCCAGCCCGGCCCCCGCGGGTTCGCTCGGTGCCGTCGCGATCACCGCGGAACTGTCGCGGCTCGTCGCCGATCTGTCCGAAGTGGACGTCGTCGGGTACTCGCTGGGCGCGCGGCTGGCCTGGGAGCTGCCCGCCCAGGCTCCGGTGCGACGGCTCGTTCTCGCCGGGGTGAGCCCGTTCGAACCGTTCGGCGCCGTCGATGTGGCTGCCGCACTGGCCTTCGCCGGTGGCGGCAAGGCTCCGTCGGATCCGCTGACCGGGATGATCGCGCATATGATCACCGCGCCAGGACGGAATCCCGCGGCGCTGGCGCGGTGCATCGAGGATCTGCGCGCCGAGCCTTTCGCGCCGGTTCTCGGTGCGGTGGCCGTGCCCACCCGGTTCGTGGCGGGGGTGGAGGATCCGGTGAGTCAGGGCATCGAGACGCTGGTGGAGCTGGTGCCGGGCGCGGATCTCGTGCGGGTGCCCGGGGATCACGGTGGGGCCTTGCGGAGCGCTGAGTTCAAGGCGGCCGTGCTCGATTTCCTCGGCTGAGGATTGCGCTTGTGTCATGAAAGGGCCGTTCAGGACATCTTTCGTCCTGAACGGCCCTTTCATGACATCCGGAGCGTGGTGCGGCCGCCCCGTCGGTTACGAAAGCCACTTTCGCAACGTTGAAGGTTGCGAAAGTGGCTTTCGCAACATCTCCCGACGTCAGAACGTCCCATCCGCGGCGACCGAGCGGTCCAACCAAAGATCCTCCAGAGCCGCCCGCACCTCAGCACCACGAGAAGCGGCCAAAGCGACAGCGCCCAGGTTGTCCTCCAGCTGAGCCATCCGGCTCACCCCGAACAGCACGTTCACCACCGGCTCGTACGCGAGACAGAACGCGACAGCCAGCTGCGACGAACTCACCCCGAAGTCTCCGGCGACAGCGGCGACACGCGCGGCGGCGGCGCGGATCGACTCTCGGATCTCGCCCGGATCCGCCCCGATCTTCCGTGACGGGGTCTTCCCGAGCAGCACCCCGCCCTCGAACACGTCCGACGCCTGCAAGGTCAACCGGCCGGCCTCGAAATGCTTGCCGTAGAAGGAACCTTCGGCCATCGACCGGCGTGCGATGCTGTACTTCAGCTGGGCGAAACGAGGCGCCGGAAGCCCTTCTGCCGCGGCGAACTCCAGCGCCAGGTCGAGATCCGCGGCGCGCCAGTTGTTCACGCCCCAGACGTCGAAGCGGCCGAGGCGGATCTGTTCCGCCACCTCGGTGACGATGCGCGGGATGTCCGGCCGCTCGAAGTAGTCGCCGACCACGACGGCTTCCGCACGCTCGACACCGACGCGGTCGAACGACGTCTCGAGTTGCTTGGCGAATCCGGTATTCGGGTAGTCCCACAGCCAGAGCTTTCCGCACAGCTGGTACTCGTCACGCTTGATTCCGGCGGCGCGGACCGCCTCGCCGAAAAGGAGATCCGTGCGCGACTGTTCGGCATGCGGCCCCATGTCGTAGTGGGCCACGTCGAACAGCGTGACCCCGGAATCGACGGCGTGCCGGATCAGGCGTACCGCGTCGTCGAAGTCCATGCGGTCCCATGTGTTCCACGATCCCAGGCTCAGCGCCGAAGTGGCGAAGCCCAGTCCGTTCCGCTTCTCGTCCACGAGTTTTCCTTTCGCTGGCAACGGAAACAAGTTTTAGTCTACGATCGTAGAATGAACAAGAGACTCGTTGTGGTGACCGGCGGTGCCAGTGGCATCGGCCGCGGAGTCGCCGAAGCCTTCCAGTCCGCGGGCGACCGCGTGGTCATCGCCGACGTCGACACCCGGGCGGCCCACGACCTCGCCGCCGAACTCGGCGCGGAGCACGTCGAACTCGACATCTCCGACCCCGGATCGGTCGACGCGGCGCTGGCGCTCGTCACCGATCGCTTCGGCCCGGTCGAGGTCCTGGTCAACAACGCCGGTCTCGCCGGTGGCGGCGGACCGTTGGTGGGACTGGACATCGGCGTCTTCGATCTGTGCATGCGGGTGAACTTCCGCGGCACCTTCCTGATGACCCGCGCGGTCGGCGCGCAAATGGTCGAGACGGGCACCCGCGGCACCATCGTCAACATCACCTCCATCGGTGCCAGGCAGCCGACCCCGGGGCTCGGCCACTACGAGGCCACCAAGGCCGCCGTCGAGGCGCTCACCCGCTCGGCCGCGCTCGAACTGGCGCCGCACGGCATCCGGGTCAACGCCGTCGCCCCCGGCCCGGTGCTCACGCCGATGACCGCCGGATTCGCCGCCGACACCGCCGCCCGCGCGGCGTGGGAAGCGAGGATTCCCTTGGGAACCATCGCTTCCGTCGCCGACGTGGTGCCGTCAGTCCTGTTCCTCGCCTCCGCCGACGCCGGCCATCTCACCGGGGTGAGCCTCCAGGTCGACGGCGGGCAACTGCTCACCTGAGTACACGACGCGGCCGCCGGACACGGTGAGTTCCACACCGACGTCCGGCAGGTCCGCGAACGCGATCTCGAGCGGATTCGCCGCCAGCACGCAGAAGTCCGCGACACGGCCGACCGTCAGCGATCCCTTCCAGTCCGCCGCGCCGTCCTGCTCGGCGGCCACGACCGTGTAGCAGCGCAGCAGCCGGGCCATCAGCCCGGCGTCCACTTCGGACGCGGCCAGCATCCCGGCCGCCGCCGCGATGTGCACCCGCCAGTCGGGGGTCACCACGGGCGCGTCACTGCTCAAGGTCAGCGGAACACCCGACGCGAGCATTTCCGCCAGCGGCCAGGCGCGGGCGCCGACCTCGGCGCCGAGCGCGTCCGTCAGCATTCCCCGCATCGCCACCGCGATCGCGGGCTGCGTGGTCAGCCCGACCCCCGCCGAAGCCATCCGTGCCAGCTGATCCGGCGTCACCAGATCGCCGTGCACCAGATGATCGCCGCGGCGAAGCGATCCGAGCGCGGCTTCGATGCTGCGATCCCCCGTGGCGTGCACGGCGACCGTCATCCCGGCGTCATGGGCGAGCCGGATCATGGCGGCCAGATTGCCCGCGCGGCCCGGATCGTCGTCGCCGTCGACGAGGAGCGCGCCGTGCGAACCGTCGGCGTAGCAATGATGTGTCCACGCGGAGCGCATCGGCGGAATGCCGTCGGCGAAGATCTTCACCCCGGGCACGGTGAGCCACAACGGATCCGCGGCCGGTGACGGGGTCGCCAACCCCCGCTCGAAGTCGTCCAGCGAGCTGGCGCCGTCGAGCAGGCCGAACAAGCGCAGCGCCGTCACCCTCGCGCGCAGCAGGCCCTCGTCGGCCAGCGACGCGTACTCTTCCAGCACTTCGGCACCGAAACAGCCCGTCTCGCCCGGGCCCAGACCGGGTTCGGTGTAGCTCGTGATGCCCAGCGACGCGCACAGCTCGCCCGCCCGCAGGATGGCGGCCCGCCGTTCGGCCGCGGTCCGCACCGTTTTCTCTTCTCCCCCGGTGAATCCGGCGCCGCCGATCAGGGTGTCCGGCCAGCGCGCGCCGAGCCAGGTCGCGTGCAGGTGCGAGTCGTTGATCCCGGGCAGAACGGTTCTCCCCGCGAGGTCGATCACCTCGGTGTCCGGGCCGATGTGGTCCAGCGCGACGTCACCGAGGGCGACGATCCGGTCTCCTCGCACGGCCATCGCCCGTACGACAGTGCCCGCCGGGTCGAAGGTGAGCACAGGACCGCCGCGAACCACGAGCGAAGCGGGACGAATACGTTGCGACGGCATGGTTTCCTCCAGGATCTGGACTTTTTCTCCTACGACTGTAGACTAAAAAGATGGTCAACAGAACCGAAGCGGCGGTGCTCACCGAACACGGCTCCGCGCTCACCTTGCGGGAACTACCGCTGCCCGAGGAGCCGGAACCGGGCGCCGCGCTGGTCCGGATCACCTGCACCACGCTGTGCGGCACCGACGTGCACCTCTGGTCCGGCCAGATGACCTTCCCCGGCATGCTCCCGATGGTGCTGGGACACGAAATGGTCGGCGAGGTGGTGGCCGTCGGACCGGGTACCACCGACACCCTCGGCCGCGAGATCGCCGAGGGCGACCGCATCGGCTGGTCCGAGTCGACCTGCGGAAAGTGTTACGGCTGCACGATCTTGCGCGAACCGGTCGCCTGCGAGAAGCGCGGGTACGGATTCCTCCAGCGTTCCGACGTCTTCCCGTACGCCACCGGCGGACTCGTGCGGCACTGCTACGTGACGCCCGGTGCGGCCAAACTCCTGCTTCCCGGCGACGTCAAGGACACCTGGGCGTCGATGTCGGGCTGCGCGGGCAAAACCGTGCTGCGAGCCGTCTCCCGCGCCGGCGGGATCCGTCCCGGTGCGACGGTCGTGGTCCAGGGCGCGGGCGCGCTGGGCGTCTTCGCCACCGCGGTCGCGAGGATCTCCGGCGCGGGTGACGTGATCACCATCGGCGGCCCCGGCGACCGGCTGAAGACCGCCGAACGGTTCGGGGCGACGGCGACGATCCCGGTCGACGGTACCGTCGAAGACCGCATCGAACGGGTCAAGGAACTCACCGACGGCCGGGGCGCCGATCACGTCTTCGACTTCGCGGGCGGGCCGACCATCGGCGAGGAGGCCGTCGCCTTCGCCGCTCAGCGCGGCACGATCGCGATCGTCGGCTCCACCGGCCCCGCGCCCTCCCCCGTGGCGCTGGGCACGGTGATGGGCAAGGAACTCACGGTCGTCGGTTCGCTCAACGGCGACATCGCCGACTACCACCGCTCGGTGGACTTCTTCCGCACCTTCGCCGATCGGCTGCCGTGGGACGAATTGTTCAGCGAACCGGTCGGTCTTTCCGAAGCCTCCCAACGTGTCGAGTCGATGTCGCGGCTCGGCGAGCTCAAAGCCGTCATCGATCCCCGCCTCCCCTAGGAGACCACGAATGACCATCCCCCAGCGTCGCATCGGCCGCGACGGCCCGCTCACCGGCGTCCTCTCGCTCGGCTCCTGGCACACCTACGACCGGATGGACTTCCGCGAGGCGGTCGACCTCGTCCGCACGGCGGTCGATTCCGGCATCACGCTCTTCGACGTCGGCGTCTACGGATTCCCCGGCGCCACACCGGTCTTCACCGACGTGCTGTTCTCCGCGATGGTCCGCGCCGCGGGCCTCCGCCGCGAGGACTACCTGCTTTCGGCCAAGCTCTGGCTGGAGGGATATCCCGAGCACAACCTCCGCGATCAGCTGGACAACGCGTTGTTCCGCGCGGGCGTCGAGCACGCGGATCTCGTGGTACTGGGCGATCTCCGGCGCGACGACACCGACCTGCACCGGCTCGTACTGGATCTGAACGAGCTCCGCGAGGCCGGGCTCATCCGGCACTGGGGCGTCAACAACTGGTCCGCCACCACGATCGGGGCCTTGCACGATTTCGCCGCGGCCGAGAACGTACCCGGCCCCGCCATCGCGCAGCTGAAGTACAGCGTCGCGCGACGGTCCATTCCGGACGGTGAACCGTTCGCGAAGGTCTTCGGCGAACTCGGCGTCACACTCCAGTCTTCGGACATCTTCGAGGGCGGGGTCCTGCTGGGCAAGAACAGCGGCGCGCGCCAGGTGGGCCGCGACCCCGGCGACATCCGCGAACGCATCGCCGCCTCCGCCCCGGCGCTGGCGAAGATCGCGGCCGACCTGGACGCGACTCCGGCACAGCTGTGTCTCGCCTTCACCCTCACCCATCCGGCCAACACGACCACCCTCTTCGGCGCGACGAGCACCGAGCAGCTCAAGGACAACCTCGGCGCCGTCGACCTCGTCGAGCGTGTCGGTGCGGAGCAGCTCCGTGAACTGGTCGAGCCGTACTGGGCCGACCGCGGCGTCGTCGATCCGGAGGGACCGTGACGGCCTTCGATCCCGAACTCGCCGGAGCCCTCGAAGGTCTGCCCGCCGGACCGCCGCTGAGCACCGATTCGCTGGCGGGCATCCGCCAGGCGATGGCCGAGGGAAACCTGACCTGCGCCGAGGCGATCGGCGACCGGGATCTCGTCTGGGAAGACCACCGGGTACCCGGCACCGACGTCGTCGTCACCGTCGTCAAACCGCGCGATGCCCGGAACGCGCCAGGGTTCTACAACATCCACGGCGGCGGCATGGTGCTGGACGACCGGTTCGCCGACCTGCCCCGGATGGTCGCGCTGGTCGAGGAATTCGGCTTCGTCGCGGTGACCGTGGACTACCGGCTCGCCCCCGAGCACCCACATCCGGCGCCGATCGAAGACTGCTACGCAGGCCTGACCTGGATGGTCGAGCACGCGGCCGAACTCGGTTTCGATCCCGGACGGCTGATCGTCGGCGGTGGCAGCGCGGGAGGCGGGCTCAGCGCCGGAATCGCGCTTCTCGCCAGGGATCGCGGCGGACCGGCGCTGGCCGGGCAGCTCCTGCTGTGCCCGATGATCGACAGCCGCAACGATTCGGCGTCCACAGTGGAATTCGCGGAACGCGGCGTGTGGGGACGCGAGGCCAACGAGTTCGGCTGGCGGTCGCTCCTCAATGGACAGACGTCGCCGTACGCCGTTCCCGCGACCGCGGAAGACCTGACCGGACTTCCGCCCGCCTTCATCGAGGTCGGCGCGGCCGAGATCTTCCGTGACGAGGACGTCGACTACGCGCGGCGGCTCTGGCGGGCCGGCGTGCCCACCGAACTGCACGTCTGGGCGGGCGCGTACCACGGTTTCGACCGGATCGCCCCGGACAGCGAGGTGACCCGGGCCGCGCTCGCCGCCCGGGCCTCCTGGCTGCGCCGCACTATCGGCCGAGCATGAACCTGGCGGCCTGTTCGCCGACCAGTACCGCCGGCGCGTTGGTGTTGCCCGTGGTCACCCGCGGCAGCACCGACGCGTCGGCGATCCGGAGCCCGCTCAGTCCGTGCACGGCCAGCTCCGGGTCGACCACCGAGTCCGCGTCGGTGCCCATCCGGCAGGTCCCGACCTGGTGGTGGTAGGTGATCGCGGTCCGGCGGACGTATTCGCAGACATCGGCCTCCGGCCCCGGATACAGCTCGCGGGCGCCCCATTCCTCCGCCAGCGCGGACGCGCGGCCGATCTCCCGGCACTGCTCGACCGACGCGACCAGGCTCTCGAAGTCGGCCGGATCCTCCAGCGCGGCGAGGTCGATCAGTGGCATGTCGTCCGGGTCCGGTCCCGAAAGCCGCAGATTGCCCCGGCTGCGCGGCGTGACCATGCCCGCCATCAGCGAGAACCCGGTCTCCGGACCGGTCATCCACTCCTCGTACATCGGCACGCTGAAGTGGATCGGCTGGGTGTCGGGCACCGGCAGGCCGGGACGGCTGCGCCAGAACAGATGCGTCTGTGTCACCGACCGCCCCGGCGCGGGTGGGTCGACCTGACGGCGATCGGTCGCGAAGATGACCGGCGAGAGCAAGTGGTCGTGCAGGTTCTTCCCGACGCCCGGCAGCTCGGCGACGACGTCGATACCGTGCACCTCCAGTTCGTCGACCGGGCCGACGCCGCTGCGCAGCAGGATCGCCGGTGCCGCCAGCGCGCCGGCGGCGAGCACGACCTCGTCGGCGAAGACCTTGCGCAGTTCACCGTCGACCTCGGCCAGCACGCCGGTCACCTTGTCACCCTCGAAGAGCAACCGGTGGACGAGCGCTCCCGTGTGGACGGTCATCCGTTCGGCGGCGGGCTGCCCGTAGGCGAGCCAGGTGTTGAGGCGTTTGCCGTCGCGGGTGGTGATCCGCTGCACGGACACGCCGTCGAGCTCGTCGCCGTTGTAGTCCGGGTTGAACGGCAGCCCGATCTCCATCGCCGCGTCCACAATGGACTGCTGGATCGGATGCAGCGGCTCGTTCGGCACGACGTCGAGCAGATCCTTCTCGATCCGTTCGAACACCGGGCGGACGTCGTCCCAGCGCCAGCCGGGCACGCCCCAGCCGTCGTAGTCGGCCGGGGCGCCGCGCACCCAGATCATCGCGTTGAGCGAATGCGACCCGCCGAGCACCTTGCCGCGCGGCAGATGCAGCCGCCGGTTCGCCGCGTGCGGCTGCGGCACGGTGTAGTAGTCCCAATCCTCCGGGCCGTGCCACAGCTCACCTGCCCGCGAAGGGTCGTGAATGGCCGGATTCGTGTCCGGCCCGCCCGCTTCGAGCAGGGTGACCCACACCCCGGAGTCGGCCAGTCTCCTGGCGACCACCGAACCGGCCGAACCCGCTCCCACCACGATGACGTCCATGTCCCCCACCCTCGCAAGGCACGCGGACGTCCGGCGGATTCGGTTCGCTGGCCGACAATCGGCGTGCCCTGGCGGGCAAGACCGGAGACGCCGCGGCGCCCGATACTCGATCACACACCGGTCGAGGAGGAGCTAGCCATGGCCACACGCCTGTTCATCGACGGACAGTGGACCGCCGCGGGAGGCGGGTCCCTGCCGACGTACGATCCGGCCACCGGCCAGGTGATCGAGGAGGTCGGCACCGCGTCGGCCGCCGACGTCGACGCCGCCGTCGGTGCCGCACGGAAGGCACTGAACGACCCCGCCTGGGCGGGACTGCTGCCGGTCCAGCGGGCCGCGCTGCTGTTCAAGCTGGCGTCGCTGGTCGACGAACACCACGAGGAGCTGGCCGCGCTCGAAACCCGCGACCAGGGCCAGCCGATCGGGATCTCCCGCCAGGTCAGCGTCACCGGCGCGGCCGAGCACCTGCGGTACTTCGCGGGCTGGGTCACCAAGATCCAGGGCACCACGAACCCGGTGTCCTTCCCGGACACGCTGCACTACACCCGCCGCGAGCCGGTCGGGGTGAACGCGCTGATCACGCCGTGGAACTTCCCGCTGATGATCCTCGTGTGGAAGCTCGCGCCCGCACTGGCCACCGGCAACACCGTGGTGATCAAGCCCAGCGAGGTCACGCCGCTGACCAGCATCCGGCTGGTCGAGCTCGTGCACGAGGCCGGGTTCCCGCCGGGCGTGGTCAACCTGGTCACCGGCGACGGCGCGGTGGGCGCCCTCCTGAGCAGGCACGACGACGTCGACCACCTGTCCTACACCGGGTCGACCGCGGTCGGGAAGCTCATCACGGCGGCCAGCGCGGAGTCGAACCTCAAGCGGCTCACCCTCGAACTCGGAGGGAAGGCGCCCAGCATCATCTCGGGCGACGCCGACATCGACGCCGCCGTCGCCGGCAACCTCGCGGGCGCGACGCTGAACAGCGGTCAGGTCTGTGCCGCGTACACCCGGTTCTTCGTGGACCGCAAGCGTGAACAGGAATTCGTCGCGAAACTGGCCGCCGGGCTCGAAGGTCTCAAGCTCGGCCCGGGGCTGGACGAGTCGACGCAGCTCGGGCCCCTCGTGTCCGCCAAGCATCGCGAGCACGTGGACTTCCTCGTCTCCACCGGCAGCGAGCAGGGCGCGGAGCTGGTCACCGGCGGCAAGCCCGTCGACCGCGACGGCTACTTCTACACCCCGACGCTGTTCGCCGGCGTGGCCGACGACATGACGATCATGCGCGAGGAGATCTTCGGCCCGGTCCTCGCCGTGACCGCCTACGACGATCCGGACGAGTTGCTGGCGCGGGCGAACGACACCGAATACGGGCTCGCGGCCACGGTGTGGACTCGCGATCTCGGCGTCGCGCAGCGGTTCGCGAACGGCATCCGCGCGGGCGCGGTGTTCGTCAACATGCCGCCGATCCCGGACATGGCCGCGCCGTGGGGCGGGTACAAGGCGTCGGGCTGGGGTCGAGAGATGGGGCCGTGGGCGGTCGACGCGTACACCGAGATCAAATCAGTCTGGCTGCACTACTCGTGACCGCGGGCGACGCGGTGAACTCGACCGCGATGAGCAAGTCGCAGATCGCCTATCACTGGATCAAGGCGAGGATCGACGACGGCACCTTCTCCCCCGGCTACCGCCTCGTGTTCGGGCAGATCGCGCAGGAGCTCGGCGTCAGCACCGTGCCCGTGCGCGAGGCGGTGCGGCGGCTGGAGGCCGAGGGGCTGGTGACCTACGAGCACAACATCGGCGCGCAGGTCGCGATGGCCGACGAGAGCGACTACCAGCACACCATGCAGACGCTCGCGCTGGTCGAGGGGTACGCCGCCGCGCTGGCGGCGCCGTCCCTCCCCGATGAGGCACTCGACCAGGCCAAGGGACTCAACGCGGAGCTGACGGCGTGTCTCGACAACTTCGAGCCGTCGCGGTTCACCGCGCTGAACCGCGACTTCCACCGCGTCCTGTTCGGCACCTGCCCCAATCCGCAGGTGCTCGATCTGGTCAACCGCGGCTGGAACCGGCTGGCCGGGCTGCGCACCTCGACGTTCAGCTTCGTCCCCGGCCGTGCGCACGAATCCGTGCAGGAGCACCAGAAGATCCTCGACCTGTTCGACCGGAACGCTCCGGCCGGAGAGATCGAACTGGCCGTGCGCGAGCACCGGCTGACCACTTTGGAGACCTTCCTGGCCTGGCGGCATCCCTAGACCGGGACCGTCTCCGGTGGCGGGAAGGCGTAGAAACGCACGGAAAGCTCCTTCTCACCCTCCGCCGGACGCCGTCGGCGATGGCAGTACCGCGTGATCAGCTCGCGGTACTCCGCGTCCAGTTCCCGGAATTCCGCCTCGGTGAGCCGTGCCGAAGTCCGCTGCGCCGTCGCCCACGGGCCGAACTCGTCGCGGTGCTCCGCCGCCCAGGACAGCAAAGCGACCTCGTTCGCGTACTTGGCGTCGAGGAACGCGGTGACCCGCTCGCGATCCTCACCGTCGTAGTCGTCCGGCTTCGGCTCGCGCAGATCCTGCGGGATCGGGATCCAGTTCCCTTTCCGGTCACGGCGCACGAAACCGTTGTCCTGCAAGGTTTTCAGACACTCGTCGACTTCGGCGCGTGCCAGCCCGGTCCGGCGCGCGACGTCCTCCTCGGCGGCGGGAAGCGCGCGCGTCACCAGGTGGTAGCGCGGGTCCTCGCGCATCGCGATGTCGGTCAGGTTCACCAATCGCTTCGGCAGCGCGTCACCCAGCAGCCGGCGCGCGGCGAAGGCCAGGACCACGGCGACCGGGATCTCGACGAAGACGGCGAGCGCGACACTGGTCCATCGCTCGGACGACGTCCAGCCGAGCATGACGTCGAACCACGCGTCGCAGCACAACATCGCGGCCGTCGCCGACAGCAGCGGCACGGCAGCCCGCCGCCGGCGCATCCCCAGCCACGCTCCCGCCGCGAAGCAGAGCAGGAGCGCGACGTCGAACCCGACCCAGGCCGCACGCCACTGCCCGGTGTCGTACCGGTCGGGCAGGGTGTGCGCGAGGTAGACGGTCCAGGGCACGAGCAGGACCGCCGCGCCGGCGAGCACCGTCAGGAGCATCCGTCGGATCATGATCACGACGTTAGAAGCGGGCGGCGGTGGGGACATCCGGGCTTTCCCCTGGTCCGTTCTCGGGGTCCGGCCGCGTCAGCGCGGCAGCGAAGCGCCCCAGACCAGGAACCAGACGGCCACGGACGCCATGAGCAGCCAGCGAGGCGCGGCTCGGCTCCCCGCGAGTTTGGGCAGCCCGTGATCGGTGACCTCCTGTATCCGGTCGACGAACCTCATCACCACGCCGCCGTAGTCGTAGAGCACCTGCGGAGGAACACGGCCCGCTCGCCGGAAGGCACGGCTGAGCGCCCAGTCCGGCACCAACAGGACGAACCGCAGGCCTTCGGCGGCCTTCCGAGCAGGCTTGCGCAGAGCGTTGCCCGCCCACGGCATGACGTACGTGACGACAAGCCACGCGATGAGATAACCGAAGGCGGCCGCGTAGGCGAAGCCGAGGACGATCCTGAACCACAACGCGAACCCGAGCCGGTCGGCGACCTCGTCGAGCAGACCGAAGAGACCGCCGATCAGCGGCAGGTCCGAAATCGGGTTCACGGGAACGTCACCAGGCATCGTCTTCTTCGTCGTCATCGTCATCGTCGTCGTCCACGCGACGGCTGACGACCTGCGTCGGTGGCTTTTCGTCGACCGCAGCCGGTTTGCGCGCGGCGAGCGGATTGACGTCGCCGATGTGGCCCGAGACCGTCTTGGCCGCGTCGTTCATGATCTCCTTGACGTCGTGGCGGTTGACCAGTTTCTCCTTGATCAACATGTCCAGGACGTCGCGCGCCTTCTCCGAGTTCCTGTCCTTCTCCCGCAACACCAGTTCGATCACGGCCTTGGCGTCGTCGCCGTGTCCGGAAAGGACCATGGCGAGCATGCTCATGTTGTCGTTGTGCAGAGCCTTGGCGTACATCTCCATCCGCTGCTGCTTCAACGCGAGATCGTTCTCCTCCCTGAGCATCGACAGTTCCCGCTCGTGAGCGGTGACCCGCAATTCCTCCAGATGCCTGCGCTGTCCGATTTCGGGATCGATCAGCACCGAGCAGCGTTCGATGACCAGTGCCGGCGACACGACGATCGGCTTGCCTCTGTAAGCTGCGTTGATCTCGGCCTCGGCCTGCGCGTTCTCGGTGAGCGAGAATTTGCGGGTCACCGTGCGCAACTGCCCCTCGAGAGCACGCTGCACTTGCCCGACCGGATCACTCAGCCCCGACCGCACGGCGATGATCGGGTCGGAAACCCGCCAGCTGACGTTCACGGTGGCGGGGAAGCGAAACGCCTCCTCCTTGGAGGGCAGTTCGAGCGGGAACACGTCGTCGTGCGTGGTCAGGTCGACGGAGTACATCTCGCTCGGCGTGCCCAGCCAGACCTCGCCCATGGTCATTCTGTTGACCGCGAGTTCGTACGTACCACGCCTGGTGAGGTAGACGATGGCCGTGTGCCCCGACGAGACCGGATTGACCTTGCGCAAGCTCGCCCGGTTGACGTCCAAGGTGCGCACGATCTTGCCCTCGTCGGCGGGCTCCTCGGTCATTTCACGATCCTTTCGTCGAAATGGAGCAACAGCGTTCGTACGGTCCCGGCAAGGTTTCGCTTCATGGAAGCCAGGTATTCGAGATGTTCGCGGATGCTGTCGAGCTCGCCGGATTCCCTGCCCACGTCGTAGAGGAACCGGGCAAGTGGCGCGCGGAGGGTCTGATCGCGCCGCGACCGCCGCACCCAGTTGTTGATCCGCGCATAGCCCCCGTGCATGAATCCCGCCGCGATGAGGACCCGGCCGAACAGGGTGAGTATCTGCTCGCGTTGCACGGCGTCCTGATCGGCCACCCACAGGAAGATCGGCCACTCTTCGGCGCTCTCCACCACTTCCACGTCGTCCAGGAAGCGTGAGATGTAGATCAGCGCTCTCAGACCGGTCTCGCGTCGCTGCGGGAACTTCTCGTCCGCCGTCCAGTTCAGCAGAGCCCGCAACACGGCCGGTCGTTGTTCCGTTTGCCGGAAGAGCCGGCAGATACTCTCGCCGATCATGTAGGAAAGGATCAAGTCGTCCTGCCTCGCCGCGTATTTCAGCAAAGACAAGACCTTCTCCGTGCTCATCGCCTCAGTGGTACCCAGAGCCTGTGCCGCGGTTCTCCGCAACACCATGGGCATGGTCGGCTTCTTTATCCAGTCGGTGAGCAACCGGTCAATCAGCCGGCTGAGCGCCGGGTCCCTGCTGGGTAGCTGCAATGCCGCCGCGGCCGCCCATCGCGGATCGTAGCCGTCGGCCGTCGCCCAGGCGCTGATGATCTTGCTGTAGATCGAGGGAAAGTCGTAAACGCTCAGCAGGCCGACGGCCACCGCCGCGCGCATACTCAGCCGATTGTTGTTCTGCTCGCCGAGCTCGGTGAGCCATTCCCTGACTATCTCGAATTCCTCGCTGTACTGGGCACAGATGTGATCGAGCAGCCACCGCGGGAATCGGTCGTCGTTGAATCGAACCTTCCGGACCGCCACGTCGCCGTACTTCAGTTTCAGGGTGTCCTGGACCACTTCAGCCCTGGCCGCCTCGAGTCGTTGGTTCAGCGAGGTTTTGAACAGCGGCTTGGCCCGGTCGAAGCGACGCGGGATCTCCACCGCCTTGATCCGCTTGGCGAGTATGGCCGCCGCGTCGGACACCAAGGTCACCGTCTCGTTGTTGAGCACCGCCAACGCGATTACGAACGCTCGCTGCTCCGGGTCGGATTGTTCGTCGAACCACTCCAGAAAACTGGCCTGGGTGACCCGGGAGTACCGCTCACGGACCCGTTCCAGGTCGATGCGGTCGTGTGCAACCTCCACCAACAAGGCACCGAGTTCAGCGAGTTCACGCGGCGGAACGTCCTCGGTGATCTCGGCGATGATCTCCTTTACGTCGGGGCGGGAGAGCAAAGCACCGGCCGTGCTCGCAACGGACGATCCCCGGAGGCCCCACTCGACATGCCGGGTCAGCAGGGTCTGCGGCTCGATGGTGCCGAGCTCGTCGATGACGAAGTCGCCGACCTCCCGCGCGGGAAGAGGCACCGTTTCACCGACGATGACGATCATCATGCAGCCCTTGTCCCGCATCAGCTGACTGAGCTTTTCCGCATGGAACAAACGGAGCCCGGCCGCTTGGTCAGGGTCGAGTGATTCGAGCAAGTAGCCGTGGGAGTCCTCGAAATCGTCGGCTTCGAGCGCCTTCAGCCTGGTGTCCGGATCGAGCTTACGCACCCCGGTACGGCACGTCTCATCGAGCAGACGCAGCGCGGTCGTCGTCCGGCCGGAGCCACTGCGCGCCCTGACGAAGACGATCTGACGCGCCACCAGTGTGTCCTTCAATCGTTGGTAGCCCGCAGGCTCCACAAAGGATGCACGAATCCGGTCAAGCAGTGTCGACGAGACAGGTCCACTGCGTAAAGTCGCCTCGAAACGGCCCGGAGCACCGGACGTATGATTGTCACCGAGAGTGGCGACCGACGTGGTCCCGATGAAGATGTTGTTCGTACCCGTCCCGCCCAGCTGCAAGCCACCGTCACCTAGCAAAGCCCGGAGGGCTTCGTCGAAGTTGTGGTTCACCTCTTTCCAAGTCGCCGGGTCGGTGTCTTTCTTTTCCGCCTCCGGCGCACTTTCCTGGGCCTCGCCCGGGGGTGTCGGCTCGACCGCCGGTTCCGGTGTCGTTTCCGGCGGCGGAGTCGGCTCGGATTCCGGCTCTTGTGACTCCGCCCCGCTCTCGTCCGGCCCTTCCTCCGGCGTGGTGTCTTCTTCGTCAGCCATTCGGGCCCCCGTAGAGGTTGTCGCCGAGGTGGTTGACCGAGGTCTGACCGATGAAGGTGTTGGTCGTCGTCTTGCCCGGGGTCTCCCGCTTCGGGTCCCCTGGCACCGGAGGCTTCGGGTAACCGGGCACCCGCAGGAAGAGCGCGCTGCCGTCCGGCTGCGTCACCTGCCGATAGCTCGCTGCGCCGGCGTGTCCCGTCCGCAGTACGTGGTCATGGACGCGTTGCGAGGCGACCACCACGCAGTCACCCCTGGGCGCGGCGGCCAGCGTCTGGTCCACGACGGCCGCGGTGACCGACGCTTCGGTCATGGTGATGTCAAGGCAACGAAGGCCGTTGCCTGTGGGTACTTCGCCTTCGTGTACCCCGATTCTCAAGGTGGTATCGGATAAGCGGGCGAGCCGCTCGTCGCCGATCGATTCGAGTGCGGGCACCACTTCGGACATCACCTCGGAAACCGTCCTCTCCGAGAGCGGGATCACCGTCGTGGACCGCGTGGCGGTCGTCGACCGCAGATCCGGCGGTACCTCGACCCGGCAGCGGGTCAGGGCGAGTTCAAGGATCCCGTCCAGGCCCAGATCCGGGTTCTCGGTGGCGAGGACCAAAATGGTCCCCTTGACCGTCTTCAGGCCCGGTGTACGTCCCATTTTCGCGATGAGCTTCCGCACCAGATCGGCGGGCGAAGTGTCCCTGGCGTCGACGTAACCGATGGTTTCCCGGAGCCCCGGGATCTTCGTGTCGTCGAACCTGACCGGCAGGATGTACGCCTCCGCACTACGAAGGGCTCGTGCCTGCGCGGAGACGCGTTCGTGGTTCGGCCAGACCTTGCGCGCGAAGTCCGCGGAGGCGAACAGCAGACAGAACCGGGACTGGTAGTTGTAGACCTCGTCGAGATGTGTGTAGGTGTCCTCGCCCCACATGTCCACGGTCTTGTACTCGTCGAAGAAGACGTCGACACCATCTGCTTCGAGCAGCTCGGCGACTTCCCTCGCGTACTCACGTTGCTGACCGGCGAAGGACAGGCAGACGTCATACCGCCGCTCCGCGGATCGATTGTGGTCGATCATTCCCATACTCCTTGGTATCCGGATCAGCCGACGTCGCCGACGATCTCGGTGACGGACGATTCCTCGATGAGTGGCTCGCAGGCGAACAGGGCCAGATCCGACCAGACGATCGGCGGAGTCGCGTCGAGTCGTGCCGAATGCGCGGTGACGGGTTCCTCGGCGAGATCCGGCGAGCCGATCGGCGTGGAGGTGGCCGTGTGGTCCGCGCCCAGCGCTTCCGGCAACCAGACCTGGGTAGCGTTCGCGACAGCGCGGTAGCCGGACCCCGCGTTCCAATACCGGGTGTTGAACGTGCCTTCGCTCGTGGCCTGAAGCCCGGTGAAGAAGGAGATCACCGAGGTAGGTTCACCGCCGACCGGAGAGACGGTCGGGAACAGCTCTTCGAGCCGCTGTCCGGGAAGTTCTTCGATGACGTGGGCGCGAATCTCCCCGACGAGGATCTCCTCTGCCAAGCCCTTGCGAAGGTCCGTCCACAATGCCCGGCGGGCGGCGGGTTCGGTATCCGGATCCGGCCGGGGATCCGCTTTGTCGAGGCCCCTGTCGAACTTGAGCGCGGACATCGACTTCGCGACGGTTTCGGCGTACAGACCGGACGTCCAGCCGCCGGTGAACGTCCGGCCGCCGACGATCGCGGTGAGTCTTGCCAGCGTCGATGGGTCGATCTCGGCCGTGGCCAGCCCGAACGCCCACGGCCGGGACAGCGCCGCGAGATCCACGGGTGTCACGGTGGGCATCGCCGCACCGCCGCAGCCGGAGTGCGTGACCATCGCGATAGTCATGGCCACCTCCTGATACTCGGCACAGGCGGTCGTGAGCCGGATCAGTTCCGCCGCCTCGTGTTCCGCCGCACGGTGCGCGTCCTCGTAATCGGTGGTGAGCCGGACGAACCCGCGCGCGTCGGACAGCCACAGCCGGAGTCCGTAGGTCATGACGAACGTCGAACAGACGACGAAGCCACCGGCGGCCCCACCGGCGAGCAGCGCGGCCTGGGACCAGTCGAGCCTTTCGGCGAAGCCGGCGATCAGGCCGCCGACGATCCCGGTGAAGGCCAGTACGCAGACCACGAGCCAGGCCCACCACAGTCGCTTCGTCAGCGTGAAGCTCGCGTACATCGCCGGCGGTGCCTCACGCAGGCGCTTCAACGCGGTCAGGAAAGCGTCCTTCGCGGCGTTCGCGTCGTCGAGCAGGCGGGTACCGATACCGGAGAGCAGTGAACCGGGCCGCTCGTCCTGCCATTCCCGCAGTGGCTTCTCCGAGGCGGGCGGAGCCGGGCTGATCGACGCCGGGGCGAGAACCTCGCGCCGTGCGCCGGAAAGCGGTTGCGCGCACCCCTCAGGGAGTCTTCCGGCATCGGCCAGGCCGAAGGCGAGCTGCCGCAACCGTGTCCACTCTGCGGAAAATCCGCCTGGCCTCGCGTGCCTCGCGACGTCGGAGAGCAGTGCCCGGGCCAGATCCACCGTACCTTTGGTGACACTCAGATCTGGCAGGATTCCCATGTCCAGTTCTCGGTCGTCCAGCCCCACCACGGCGCCGGTTTCCGCCGCGACCCGAAGTCGCTGAGCGAACCGTCTGACCCGGTCATGGGCCCCGTCGACGACCACCGAGCCGAGCGCTTCGCGCAGTTCGGCGATCCGGCCGAGGATGAACAGTCCCAGCAACCGGAGTACCTGGCCCGGGGTGATCCGCAGAAGCCTGCGACCCCGGCCGGAGTACGGCGTACGACGAACCCGTGCTCCCGGCCCGTCCAGGTACTCGACGAGGGCGCGCTCGACGATCCCGTCCGGATCCGCGGCGGGCACGGCGTTCGCGCGGAGCGCCACCCATTCCGGGTCACGGCGGTGCGAGAGAATCGTGCGCACGAGTTCGGCGGCGATGCCATCACCACGCAGCGCCCGTGCGTGTGCGCGTACCAGTCGAACGCGGGGTTCCTGGTGACCTGCACCCGCGACGTCGTCGTCGAACGGCGCATCGTCCATTCCCGGCCACATGCCCCCGATCGTGGCGACCGCGAGCGCCGCATGGGCGGCCAGATCCTCGGCTGTGTGGATCTCGCGGCTGGTGTGCAAAGGGTCCACGCCGTCCTGGTCCACCACGACCGCGGTGGTGTCCCACCGGTTCGACAGCACCGACGGGGACACCTTCGCCACCCCGGTCGACGGCACCAGAACACCCACTGTGGACAGTCGCTGGCCATGACCGAGATGACGCTCGATGAGGTCCTTGACCCGCAAGGAAAGCGTGACCGAGCCGGAGTCGCTGTCGCTCCCGGTCGAAGTTTGCAGGCAGAGCAGGCGCACCCGGTCGTACTTGACCGCCGCCAGCGCGTCGAGCAGCGGGACCGGTTCGCTGTCCTGATCGCTGCGGAGCACCCGATGTCTGCCCTCCCTTTCCTCCTCCCACCACAGGAACGGCCGGAGGAGGCCTGCCGCTCCCCAGGCCAGCAGCACATCTCTGGTTTCACCCGCTCCGATGACGACGGTGATGCTCCGCACCGGATCACCCCACATCGGACGGGTCGATGGTTTCACCGTTGATCACGGCATCGTGGAAGACCGCGAGCGCACTCCAGATGTCCTCCCGGATCTCCCAGGCACGGGAGACCCCCAGCGCCGACGCGGCGTTGAGCGGCAGATCGCGGAACGAGTCGTAGTGGTCTTGATACTTCTGCACGTACCGGAGCGCGAACTTCACCCGGTCCTCCGGTGAGTCGTGCCTCGTTCCCGCGACGTCGGGTTCGGGCATCGGGGCGCCCGCGCCGGTCAGCCCGTCCTCCAGCCAGCGCGCGAGCTCGCCCTTGTCACTCAGTTCGTCCTGCCGCTCCAGCGACTCGCCGAGCTGGATCAACCGCTCGTACGGTGCGGAGTCGGCCACACCGACCACCGTGAGTGCCGTGGACTCGAGCACCGCGGGCAGCCACTCGTTCAACTTGCGGATCTTCTTACCCAGCAAGGGGAAGGGAAACTTCGCGTACCCATCCGGGGTCCACACCCCGGTGGGCGCGGTACGCAGGTCCCCGCCCTCGCAGGTGATCTGGTTGAGAAACCGCGCCAGGAACCAGCCACGCACGATGGCGCGGCGGACGGCGGGAGGGCACGGCACGAACCACGGCAGCCCTCTGGCCCGGCGCCAGGTCCAGAAGCCCGCCATGTTCGGCTGGCTCTTCTCCTGTTGCCACTGTGCGGCGATCGGACGTGTGAGCGAGGAGATCACCGCGGGCTGCACCGGCGCGTCCAGGAAGGTGAAGATGTCGATCCGCTCGGTGTCCCGCGTTCCGAGCAGCTGCCCGAAATCGGCGTCGCTGTGCGAGGCGAAGACCTTCCGCGCGGCATCCTGCCCAGGATGACCGTTCGGGAACGGCAGTGGTGTCATCACCTCGCGGTAGCCGAGGGACCGTTGATGCACCCGCATCAGAGCGGGTGCGTCGATCGCGATCAGCGGGCGCGACAGCTTCACCGCCTGTGCCAGTAGGTTCCGGAAGTTCTCGAGTCGGTGTTCGTGTTCCTGACGGCGGTCCCCCCGTTCGGCCAGGTAGGTACCCAGAGTCTGGCCGAGATGCCTCGCCATCGGTGTGTCCGGCCGCCGGATCCAGTCGCGTGCCCGGTCCCGCAACGCGGTCAGGGCGAGCCCGGTCTTGAATTTGGCGGCGGACGGGCTCTGCGTCTGCCGGAGCCTCGCGTCGCGAGGCACCCAGCGCTTCGTGGTTTCGATTGCGCGTTGCCCCTGTCCGGAGATCACCGCACCGCGCGCCCGTACGAGTGCGTTGCCGTCGTTGTCCTCGTTCGATTGCGCACGCAACAGCCGGGTGAACTCTTCGGGGTACGAGCTCACCCGTTCCAGCACGAGTTCGTTGCCCGCCGGGTAGTAGGAGCCCGGAACCGGTGCGTCCTCGACCGGCCAGCCCGGCACGGGCGACGGTTGGACGGACGAACCCGCGCGGTCGGCCTGCAAACCGTCGAGACCGCCGACGAGTGCCATCCTGAGCGGATCGAGCAGGTTGTCCCCGATGTCGCGGATGAGCTCGATCGCCAGCTCGTGCACCAGCACTTCGGTCCGGTTGTGGAAGCAATCGATCGCCGCGTCGACCGCCTGCGCCACCTTGGGGTGGTCGGCGGGCAGTGTCGTCGTGCCGGCAAGCGCCGCGCTGACCCGGCTGTTCATCTCGGTGACCATGCGTTTCTGACTGTTCAGTTCGTCGACCAGCTCTTTGACGACGATCTCGGTCAACTCGGTCTTCACCTGCCGGAGCACGTCCACCGCCACCGGCCCGCCTTCGGCCGCGAGCAGGTCCGCGGTATGCGTTTCGATGACCTTTTGCAGATCGCGGGTCCACCCGGTGGTGGCTTCGCAATAGCGCGCTTCGCAAGCGGTGAACTCCGTCGTCCACTGTTCGGTCATGCGCTCGGTCACCCGCTTGGCCACCAGCCGCGCGTCGGCTTTCGGCGGCCACTGCGCCCGCACCGTGCCGAGCAGCTTGGGCCTGATCTGCGCGCGGACGTCGTCGCGAGCCTCGTCGCTGCTCAGGCCGCCCCTGATCGCGTCGAGGATGTCGTTGCGGTGCGGTCCTTGTTCGTCGAGGCCGCAGGTGGAGAGGAAACCCCGGACCGACACCTCCACCCGGTCTTGCCGCGCCTTCTCCTCGTTGATCACCTTTTCGTCGGCGAGACGCCAATGACCGGAGAGCACGTGCTCGATGGCTTCCCTGGTCAGCCGGTCGGTGCTGTACCCGGCGAAGCGGTCCAGCCCGATGCCGACCGACGCACAGCCGAAGGAACTGAGCGGGACTTCCGTCTTGTCACCGGTCAGGCCCGTCCGATCCGGCCCGTTGGCCCGCGACGCCCAGTTGCCGACCTCGTAACTGGAGAACCTCGACTGGATCTCCGGGCTGGTGGCCCATACGGTCATCCCGCGGGCGACCGCCTCGTAGACCTCACCCTGGTCCGAGTAGTTCACCTGCCCGTTGGTGCGGCCGATCAGGTACGGGATCCGCGGTCCGCGGGTGGTGATCCGGTCCACCGCGGCCGCGCCCGCCGCGCGCAGGAATGAGAACTCGTCCTGCGACGGCGCCTCGCCGTTCCAGCGTCCGTTGAGCAGTTCGCAGACGGTGGCCAGCGCGTTGGGGTTGATCCCGGCGCGGTCGGCGGGCGACAGCTCGTCGAAGACCTCCGGCGTGTACATCACCGAGACCAGGCGGCCCTGCACACTGGGTTCGAGCTGTCCCAGCATGTCGCAGACGTCGAGGAACAGCCCGGAACCCGAGCCTCCCGCGAGCGAGGTGACCACCACGACCTGCGTCGGATTCTGGCTGGGCACGCCGTCCCCGGTCAGCCGCCGGCACACCTCGCTGAATTCCTCGTTCGCCTGTTCACTGTGGAGCGCGTTGACCGCGGTGCGGAGTCGTTCGTGTGCCGCGGCCATCCGGGCGCCGAGGATGACGCGCCCCACCGCGCGGAACCGGCCGCCGCCGGACTCCGGGGCTACATTGCACTCGTCGGGGTCCGGCCGCCATCCGGCGGTATGCCGGACCACGGCGTCGCTGCGGGCGCACAGCATCTCGTCGACGTCCCGGTAGGTCAGCCCTTCGACCGCCAGTCCGACGTAGTCGCTGGGCGGCAACAGCGGGATCCGTTCCGGCCTGCGGTCCTGTTCGAGCGGCACGTCGATGTGGACGAGCTGCCACGCGGCTGGCATGCCTCCGTCGTGACCGCGTTCCGCGAGATACTCGAGCAGCCTGGCTCGCAGCATCCGCAGCGTCACCCCGCCGGATCCGCCGACGCCGACGACGAGGAACTTCTGCAACATCACGTTCTCCTAGCAAGTCATTTGGGCGGGATGAACGGTTCCGGTTCCGGCTCGGCGGCCGGCACGGGACCGGCTTCCGGAGGCTTGATCCGGTCGGCCGAGTTGCGGACCTCGGCGGGTACTTCCGTTTCGACGTCCACCAGCAGCCGCGCGAGCTTCGTCCCGATGTGGAAATCGGTCACGAACAGGTGCAACGTCGCGCGGAGCGGTCCCTGGCTCTCGGGAGACACCTGGTCGACGACGAGCACCCAGGTCTGACCGAGGTCGAAGTCGACGCGGCCCCAGTCGGCCTTCTTCCGCCCACCGCCCGCGGCGGTGAGGACGCCGGCACCGCCGGCGCGGACGGTTCCGTGGGGCAGGGCCCACGGCAGCACCGGGATCCGGCGTCCGAAACTCAGCACACCGGATGTGAACGCCTTGCATTTCTCGCTGGGAGCACCGTCGAGATAGCTGAACGACTGCACGTCCAGCACTTCCCGCAGGGGTCTCGCCGTCGCGGCGTCACGGACGTCGATGCTCGTGACCTCCACCTCGCGTTCGGCATGGCGGATCTGTCCCGGATCGAGGTACCGCGCGGACCATCGGTTCAGCAGCCACAGCAACACGAAGGGCAGCAGCACCCCGCCCACGACGATCAGGACGAACAGCGTCCATTGCGTGACGGCGTCGGGCGCGCGGTCCATCTGGAACCGCACGGGGACGGTCAGTTCGCGTGGGGGTTCACCATCCGCGCTGAGTGTCGCGATGAATTCGCCCTGTGCGACTCCGCTGCGCACGTTCTCCGGCGAAACCTCGACGGCGATCTGTGTCCGTTCGCCTGGTCCGACGCGCACGCAACGTTGTGGATCGGTGGCGTCCGGGGTGAACCGGGTGGTCATCTCCCCGGTGTTCGGTGGGGTCCGCGTGAACCGGGGCGCGAACCAGACACAGCCCTTGCCGCCTCGTCCGCCGGTGATGGTGAGCGAGCCGGTCGTCGTACCCCGGTCGAGGATCGGCGGCAGGTCCAGTGCGCCGGTGACGGTGGGATACGCCGACGGCGGTTTGACCGTCACCTGCCGTGTCACCGCGCGCGGTTGCAACCGCAGGCCGGACGCCGTCACCACGTCCAAGGTCACCTTCAACGTCGCGACCGAGGAGACCGTGGTGTCAGGCATCGTGAACCCCGCCGTATAGGCACCTGCGGCTCCGGGAGTCACCGGGATTCCCACCGGTTTGCCCTGCGGATCGGTCAAGGTGGCGGTCACCTTGGCGGAGCGCACGAAATCCGCGGGAGTCCGCGGCGATCCCGCCGTATCGGTCACCCGGATCTGGAAATCGGTGCGCTTCCCCGCCTGGAACTCGGGTGAGGCCGGTTCGATCGCGGGGATCAGTCCGCCGAACACGGTCAGTTGTGACTGTGCGATCGCCGCCGGATTGGCCCCACCGGTGTCGACGAACCGGACGGTCCAAGTGCCCACCCAAGCCGGCGACCCCACCGGTAACCGCCCATCGACGACCAGATCCGCCGCGGTCAGCGCCGATACGGTGAGTTCAGCCCCGCCGACGGTGAGCGGACTTCGCTGATCGGCACTCAGCCGGACGGTGTTCCCGCTCGGCGGGGTCACATCCACCGCGATCCCGGGGCCGCCGAGCTTGAGCAGAAGGTGGAATTCGCGAAGGGACTGATCGAGTGCGAAGCGCTGAGCGCAGCGTTCGTCAGCCGGTGACGCGGGCGCGCACACACTGACCGGCTGCGGAGGCGGGACGGGAGTGCCAC
Source organism: Amycolatopsis sp. SB7-3 (assembly GCF_041021335.1). NCBI lineage: Bacteria > Bacillati > Actinomycetota > Actinomycetes > Pseudonocardiales > Pseudonocardiaceae > Amycolatopsis > Amycolatopsis sp. SB7-3. Next base: position 530,811 of record NZ_JBFPJQ010000003.1, on the reverse strand, counting down.
CGAGCGCCTGCGCGATCGCCGAGTCGAAAGCGCTGCGCAACTCCTCGAGACCACCGACGGCCACGTAGTCGCCGGGCGGGTCGTTAGACTCGCCGCAGCGGGTTCCCGGGGCGTCCCGTTCAGCGATGGACTGCAGAAATCCTTGTTCGCGGGTCGCCAGTCCGAGGGCGACGATGGCTGTGCCGGCCTCGCGAAGCTGGTCGGTCAGCTGCCCTGGTCCACAAAGGAACTCCTTGCCACGAGCGATGATCCCGTCGAGGTCCATGCGGCTCGCGTCGCGGCCGTACGGCCGATCGACGTTCTTCGTGGTCAGCTCGTACATCCCGTCGGTGAACAACAGCAGAAGACGGCAGGGTGGCTGTGTACCGCTCGCGGCGTCCTTGCGGACGAACTCGTTCTGCGCGCCGAGCAGCGCCGTGGCGAAGTCGGTGTCGTTGGCCGTGTCGCGTTCGGCGAACCCCTTGGCCTGCCCCTCGAGATCGCCGATCGTCGAAGGGTTCAGCTCACGCCATGGACCGGCCGCGAAGGACGTACCGAATCCCGCGAGCTGCACTTCTATCGATTTCTTCGGCGTCGTGTCGCCGGTCGAGCCGTACCTCGACAGGGTCCGCAACATACTCACCAGCGCGTCGACCCGATTCGCGTCGGCGTCGGTGCTCTTGAGGCTCTTCGATTCGTCGACCAAGGCCAGAACGGCGAGTTTCCCCCGCGCGGAGAAACACGAAGCGACCTCGCTGTACGTAGTCGCCGGACCGTTCTGCGCGGAGGCGTCACCCACCGGCGAAAAGGTCGCCAGGAGCACGACCAACACGACCGGTATGAGCCGAGTGAACCGGAACATCAGCGCACCGCCAATTCCGTGGCGATCGACCAGGCGTGTGCCCCGGAAGCGATGATTCCGCCCAGCAGCACCGCTGACCAGCCGAACCGGGCTGAAGTGGACGACAGGTACACCGCGTTCGGCGCGGTGCGCCGACTCGTGTCGACCTTCATGAAGATCGTGATCAATCCCGCGCAGACCACCGATCCCAGCAGGTAACCCGTCAGGTGGCTGCCGAAATCGCCGAAGAGGAGCAAGATGTACGAACCCGCCACCGAAAGAACGGCCAGCAGCAGGATGGCCATGGGTGGCTTCTTCTCCTGCCATGAGTCGGCGTATTCATCGTTCATCGCGGACAACCATCCGTTTCCAGTCACCAGGCCGGGCCACCACATAGTCGGTTACTCCGAACGCCACATCACGGTTTGGTCAGGCTTTGTCCAGAAGTTGTCAGATGTGACGCGATAGCCTGATTCCCGGACGTCGCGCCGCGCGTTTGGTCAGAATCTGGACAAATATCCGTGCTTCGGGTGAATCCGTCGACGAAACAGGGCAGGGTGAGAATCCACTCTCGGTGGATGCCACGAGCGGCGCCGATCGCGTGACAGTCGATGAGCAGGCATAAGCGGAGGAATCGAGCGTTCATGCACGAAAACGATCCCGGTGCGCCGACCGACGCCGACCTTCCCGCGAGGGTGCGGTGGTCATCCGGTTTCGTCGGCAGGCATCCGCACCTGAGAGCGATCCACGACATTCTCTCCGGCGACACGTCGCCCGCGGTGCTCATGATCACGGGCAGGCCGGGGATCGGCAAGAGCAGTCTCGTCGCGAAATACGCGCACATCCACCGGAAGGCCTACCCCGGCGGGATCTTCTGGACAGGCCCCTTCCGACAGCATCCCCCCGAGGATTTCCTCTCACGGTTCCACCTCGACCTCGCACGCGTCGCGACGGAAAAGTTCGGCCTCGACGTTCGAGGTACGTCGCTCACCAGACTCCGGCAAGTCGTCGCGGACCACTTGTCCACGACAAGGGCCCTGGTGGTCGTCGACGATCTGCCACCGGACCTGCCGCCGAGCGTGCTCGACCAGTTGCTGATCCCCTCAGGACAAGTGGCGACGATGCTGACCAGCCGGGTCGAGAAGCCGACTTGGTGGGCATCGTCTATGGAACTGGGAGGGCTCACCCCCCACGAGAGCCTGGAGTTGTTCTCGGCGGCGAAGGCGTCAATGGCCGGCCGGAACACGGAAACCGTGCTCCGGTTCACCGAACGCTGTTCCGGACTCCCCTGCGTTCTCCACAGCGCGGCGAAAGCGATCGGTGACGGGCTCGAAGTGCGAGCGTTGGACAGTCGTCCACACGAGGTCGCGACGACCGTCCGAGCCGAACTCCGCGGGCTCGATCCGGCGACGCTCGCAGTCCTCCACGTCGCCGCGGCGCTCGCTCCGGTGCCGGTGCCGACGCGATTGATCTCCGAAGTCCTCGGGCTGGCGGCCGAGCCACCGATGCCACCCTTCACCGATATAGCCGACGGAGGCTGGCAAGTACACGATGCCGCTCGCGCCGTGCTTCGCAAAGATCCCGCGCGGCTCGCGACGTTCGCGTTCCAGGCGGAGCCGATCGTGCTCGATTGGCTGGCACACGACCGTGGTGACCGCCGCGACTTCCTGATCCAGCACGCCGAAGCGGTGGCGGAATGGCCGGTGCCGCACCGTGTCCGGTTACTGAGGCCGACCGCGGACGCCTACGAGGTTTGGGGGGACCTTGCCGCAGCGGGCGAAATTCGCGCGGGGATATTGACGATCCGGCCGGACGACCCGGAGGACCTGGTGGCGGCGGCGCGGGTGGAGCTCGGTTGCGGACTGCAGACCGAAGCGGTGCGCCATGCCGGAAAAGCTGCGGAACTCGCCGATACCGATCGTCGTGTCCGTCTCCGCGCGAAGCTGATCGCCGCACGAGCGTTGGACGAATTGGGCAGGTACTCCGAAGCAGAACACGAGTTCTGGGACGCCCACTCTCCCTCCGCCGGTGAAGACATCGCCGACGAGGAAGGTTTTCGCTTGGTGCTGGCGACGGCGGTCGCGTACCGGCTGCGCGGCAGACCGGCCGACGCCGCCACCTTGTTGGAGCCTGTCGTCGACGACCCGCGGCGCGAATTCGCGGAGATCGTCTTGAAAGCGAAGCTGGAATGGGCACGGGCTTTGCATCTGACGGGACAACCCTGGAAGGCCAGAGCCGTCGCGGACGAGGTCGTCGCCGCGTACCGGACGGCGGGGCGTGGATGGCATTTGGACTGCGTGGAAGCACAAACCGTCCACGCGGAAGCGGTACTCGAACTCGACTTGGCCGAGCTGAGGCCCGCCGCGCCATCGTGGGAATGGTCCGCGGGCGCGCTCCGCGAACTTATGGCCGGCTATGCGGAGGACCAAGGTCGCGATCATCCGCTGACGCTAGCGGCGGCCGTCCGCGCGGATCGCGCGCTCCTCGCGCATGGACAACCGCGACGGGCGCTCGCGGCTCTGATCGCCACCGAACGAACGATCGGCCGAGTGTTGGAGGTCGACCATCCGCTTCGCTGCCGTGCCCGGCACGGAATGGCGCTCGCACACGGCATGCTGCGTGAATTCGAACGGCAGGCCGACCTCCTGGATTCGATACTCGAGCCCCAGATCCGGCTTCTCGGGGTCTGTCACCCCGAAACCATCGAAACGCATCTCGACCTTGCCATCGCCTTGGTGCTTTCCGGCCGGGAGACCGGAGACCGTGAGGTCGCACTGGTCGAGACCGCCGAGCGCGGTCTCGCCGGCACAGGTGGATCGGTGGCGAAACTTTCGGCGAAGGTGATGACCGCGAACTGGGTGGCCCGGCTGCCCAAGCCGGTACTGTCGATGATCGTCACCCACGACCGAAACCCCTGAAATCAGGAAAGTGACTGCGTGGGCCAATTCCATTTCACGCCGTAGGCGAATCCGGGATCGAGATTTTCGAAGCGGACGTGGACCTCACCCGCTTCATTCACCGGGATGCTCGTACCTTCGGCGATCGGGTCACGGGCGTCATCCTGGAAGGCCTTGTTCAGCAGGACCACTTCGCGAGGCGCCCGTTCGTGGCCGAGTCGGACGTGCAGATCGAAAAGGTCGCAAGGGTGCCGGGGCACGCAGACGTAATGTGGCTCGATCCTGGCACGAAATCGCAAGGCGATCTCGTGTCGGTCGCCATGATTCAAGACGTTGGGCAATTTGAGCGCCAGCCCGAATCGGTCGGAGGACTCCATCCTCCTACCGGTGAGGATCCCGCCATGGAAGACCTCGACGTCCAGATCTTCCTGGCGCGCCCGTGCCCTGGACGCTTCCGGCGCCGTCACGGTCAGCGCCAGATCGAGTTCGGTGAGGGCGTCGGTGTCGGCCACCACCCGGCGGAATTCGAACGCTTCCGGCACCGGCCTGTCGACCGCGAGCGCGACCCGCAGCTCCTCGGTGTGCCATTGGTGTGCCTTACGTTCAGGCCGGGAAGACGGTCTCAGTGTGCCGACCGCGAATTCCGCGAGTTGCGCTATCCCCTCATCGATCCGGCGGCGCGCGGTCCGGTCGTCACGATCGATTCTGGTGGCCGCCCAATGTACCCGATCCTGGTAGAAGGGCATCCGCGCCTCCGGAACGAGCCCGAGGGCGGCGAGGACGACCGTCCGCAGATCGTCGGGCAGGTGAGCACTCATTGCCGTCAACCGTGCGGAAATCTTGCGGCGGACTTCGGTGGCACCGTCGTCGGTGCCGAGTTCACACACCATACGGAGAGCGGGGCCCACCCGCTCGACCAGCTGTGGCATTGCCACTCCACGACCTTTACGCAAGATCTTCAGCTCGCTGACCAGGTCGCCTTTGCCGACGTCCACAGAACCTCCCCTGTCTGTCACGTGGCTGCACATCCTGGCGAGTCGGGGAGGCGGTTGTCCAGTCGATCTTGACAAAGTTTTGGATCCATCTCTCGCCGACAGGTTTCCCGTTGGCAGGCAACAGGAAACCGCTTGTCCTGAACCTGCGGGAAGTGAAACCATTTTGGAGCGGCAACGGAAACGGGGACCGATCAGCGAGGAGTCCTAATACACGATTCGCCTGATCGTACCGTCGTGAATTCCGATGTCCGCAGCCGGTTGGCGTGGCACTGGGAGGGGGCACGCCAACCGGCTCCTGTCGTTGACCACCGCCCACATCCGCTACGCAATCCGATGTCCGTCAAGGGGTCTCGGCTCGAAATTCGTGGACCGTGACGGGGTTCGACTTGAGTCTCCACCCACTGGAGCCTTTACCGTCGCTCCCATGACGATCACCGTTCTCGACACCTACCCCGCCATGCGCGAGATCCTGCGCGCGCCACGGGCGGACCGCGCGGCACTGCTCAAGGCGATGGTCGAGCCCGCCGCCGGGATGTACCGCTACTTCCCCGGCGACGTCGACCTCGTGGCGATGCACGCGATGAGTTCCGGATTCCCGCTCGACCGCGACGAGGATCGCTGTCTGGAGGCTCTCGAAGCCCTGCACCAAGCGGACGCCTGGAACCGCATCCAGCGAGCCCTCGACGACGCCGTCACCGCGCAGCTCGCCGCGACGCCCGGACTGGCGATCCCGGACATCACCGTGCTCACCGTGCTGGGTGATCCGGGCGACCGGCACTTGATGGGCCCGAACCTGGGGATGTCGGCCAACGGCAGCGTGTCCGGCCACATCTACCTCAATTTTTGGCCGTATCCGGAGAATCTGGCGAGGCTGGAGGCCACCGCCGTCCACGAGCTCAACCACAACCTGCGCTACAGCCCCGGTGGGGTGATCTGGGATCCGGCGATCGTCACGGTCGGCGAGCAGATCGTGTCCGAAGGCCTGGCCGACGCGTTCGCCCGCCAGCTGTACGGCGACGAACTCGGTTACGCCCGCATCGGCGTGCCGCATCTGCGGGACGACGCGGTGTTCGAGAAGGTCGTCTCCGGCCTGGAGATCACCGGTATGCAGAACTTCGCGGCCTGGGTGCACGGCGACGAGACGGCCGCCCGCTACGGCGGCACTCCCGTCGGCCTGCCGACCGGCGCCGGGTACGCGGTCGGCAACCGGCTCGTCGACGCCTACCTCGCCGCGACCGGCCGGACCGCCGCGGAGGCCCTGCTGGTGGACCGCCGCGACGTCATCGACACCGCTCTGGCCGAGGTGCGGTTCAGCCAAGCCCCTCGGGGGTGACCAGGCAGAACGGATGTCCGATCGGATCGGCGTACACGCGGTAGCCGATGGGTTTGTCCGAGCCGTCGAGGAGGTGCCCGCCGAGGGCGAGTACCTCCTGCTCTGCTTCGTCGAGATCGGTCACGAGCACATCCAGGTGCAGTTGCTGCGCGGGTTCGCCCCGTTTCCAGTCCGGCCGGACGTAGTGATCGGTGCGGTGCAGGGCGAGCTCAGGCTGGTCACCGCCCAGTGTGATCCTGACGTGATCGGGGCCGTTCCCGGTCCGGGGCGCGCCCAACAGGGCTTCGTAGAACGGAGCCAGGGCCTGTGGGTCGGGGCAGTCCACCACGACGACGGCGAGTTTCGGGCGCGGCCGGAACAAGAGGTCGAGGTGGTAGTCGACGGTGGCCAGCACCTCGGCTGCCTGCCGCTCGTCCACACCCGCTGGTGCGCGCAGGAGATTCACCATGCTCCACAGGAGATGCGCCTCCCGTGCCGGATCCCGGTTCGCGCCGATGTCACCCGCTTCCTGGGCGGCCCGCAATGATCCGGTCACGTCCTCGATTCCGGCCTCGGCCAGGTGGGTGCGCACGAGCTCTCTGGGAGACGTCCCGGGACGTGAGTGCACCGAGATCGGCCGGCGCGCTCGTTCTCGTCGGGCTTCATCGGCCAACGGCTCCTCCTCGATTTCCTGCGGGACCACGATCGCACAGGTCCACAGCGGATTGAGCCGTCCGAGTGACCGGAGTATCAGGACTCGCGGCGCCTCGACCGGATCGTGAGCGCCACCAGCGCGCCACCGACCAGAAGCAGGAACAGGCCGGACACCAGCAGACCCCGGACCTCGCTGCCGGTCGAGGCCAACGGCCCACTGTCGGACGGTCCGCCGCCCGGCGTGGTCGCTCCCGGCTGCCCCGGTGTCGCGGAGGTGGTCACCCCGGGAGCCGGGGTCGTGCTCGAGGAACTGCTGCTGGTGGTCGGCGAGGTGCTGCCAGACGAGGTGGTGGCGCTGCTCGAAGTAGCGCTCGACGAGCTGGTACTCGACGACGTGGCACTTGATGACGTCGGGCTCGATGACGTCGCGCTCGACGAGCTGCTGCTCGACGTCGGGCTGGTCGGCGTGCTGCTCGTCTGACTCGACGACGTGGTCGACGTCGGCGTGGTCGAAGTGGACGTGGCCGACGTCGAGGAGCTGGACGTCGAGGTGGACGTGGCCGAGGTCGGCGAGCTGGAGGTCGAGGTCGGACTGGTCGTGGTCGTCGAAGTCGGGCTCGTCGACGTGGAGCTGCTGCTCGTCGTGGCCGAGCTCGACGAAGACGACGACGAGGACGAAGACGAGCTGCTGGGCGTAGTGGTCGGCGTGCTGCCGCATTCCGGCAGATCACCGTCGAACGGGTAGGCGTGGAACTCCTGCCCGCCACCACCGGTCGCTTCGGAGCTGTGCACCAGGGAGCCCGTGGTGAAGAACCGGCCGTTCATCCCGGACGCGGTGACGGTCGCGGTGCTCCCGGGTTCGCCGATCAGCACACTTCCCTGGAACTGGGCGCCACCGGCGATCTTCACCTGGGTGGCGTCCGGGAAGTTCCACAGCAGCCGTTCGCGCAGTTTGTTGAGCGGGTCCTGATCGTTCAGGTCACCGGTGTAGGTGTTGATCGTGCGGGCCGCTCCCACCATGTTGACCAGGATCGTCGCCCCCGCCGGGATGCCCTCGAACTCGATTCCCTGCATGCCGCCGGTGGCGCCGGTCAGGTCGAAGTCCACGTTGAACACTTGCAGCGCGGACTTACCATCCCCGGTGAACAGGGTGCGATAGCCCTGGTTGACCGCCGTGCCGGTCGCAGGCCGCGGCGTAGTGCCTTCGCGTGCGTAGCACTTGCTCGCCACTCGCAGATCCTCGCGCAGGCTCAAATAAGGCTTCGCCGCGTCGGGGTCCTTTTCGAGTTTCCCGGTCACCGTCCCGGTGACGGTTCCCGCGTGCCGGACGACCCCGCCGTCGGCGAGCAGCCGCTGGTCGGCCGCGACGCTGACGTTCCCGCCGGTGGTCAGGAAGTCGGCGCCGTCGGGCGGCGGAACACGTGATCCGACACCGGCGATGCCGACGTTGTAGACGGACGACGCGCCCGCTCGTTTCGCCATGTCGAAATCGCCGAGGACGACGACGCGTCCTTCGGCTTCGGCCGCCGCTTCCCGTACCTGGAATTCGCCACCGACATAGACGTTGATGCCGTTGTCCCGGCCCGCGTAGTCCTTGTTGTTCACCGGCGGGTATTTGCCCGGGCAGGCCGGACCGACACACGGACCCAGTCCGCCCGGCAAAGGGGCGGCGGCCGCGCCGCCGGTGACCACGAGAGCCGCCACGCACACCGCTGCGGCGGCACCGGCGGAAAGAGAGGCGAATCGCCTTGCACGCATGCGGCGATTCTTGTGCCCACCGGCCGTGTGAACACAATCGGAATCCGGAAATACCCCCGACCGGGCGAGGCGGGTGACCCCGCCCATTCGTGGCCGTCCAGCGTTGTCCAGAGAACGAAATTCCAGGTGGACCGCGAAATCCCTAAAGTTCTGGCCGACGATGGGAGGTTCGCCACATGACGGACACCGGAGTGCGCTCGCGTATCGGTTCGGTGGAAGTGCTCGCGGGCTTTCTCGTGCTGATTCTGCTCGCGCGGGGTCTGCTCGGCGACGTCCTCGGGGCGCCGATCGTGCAGACCTGGACGACGGTCTTCGTTTCGATCGTGCTCCAGGCCGTTCCCTTCCTCGTCTTCGGCGTGACCCTTTCCGCCGCCATCGCGGTCTTCGTGCCGCGGGAATTCTTCGCGAAAGCCCTGCCGAAACATCCGGCCCTCGCGGTTCCGGCCGCCGCGGCGACCGGAATGGTGCTGCCGGGCTGCGAATGCGGTTCGGTCCCGGTCGCCGGCGCCCTGGTGCGCAAAGGGGTCACCCCGGCCGCGGCGCTCGCGTTCCTGCTCGCCGCCCCCGCCCTCAACCCGGTCGTGCTGGCCGCGACGGCGATCGCATTCCCGGATCGGCCGTCGATGGTCTTCGCCAGGGCGGCGGCCGGGCTCGCCGCTTCGGTCGTGATGGGCTGGCTGTGGCTCGGCCTCGGCCGGACGGAGTGGATCAAACTGCCCGAACACGCCCACGGTGACACGCGCTGGCGGGCGTTTGCCGGCGCCGCGGGCCACGACCTGGTGCACGCGGGCGGCTTCCTGGTCGTCGGGGCCATGGCGGCCGCGACGCTCAACGTCCTGATCCCGGGACGCTGGCTCCAGGCCGTCGCGGACGACCCAGTGCTCGGTGTCCTCGCGCTGTCGCTACTGGCGGTCCTGTTGTCGATCTGCAGCGAGGCGGACGCCTTCGTCGCCGCCTCGCTGACCCAGTTCTCCCTCACCGCCCGCCTGGCGTTCCTGGTGGTCGGGCCGATGGTCGACCTGAAACTGTTCGCCATGCAGGCCGGCACCTTCGGCAGGCGGTTCGCCGCGCGGTTCGCGCCAGCCACGTTCGTGGTCGCGCTCGCCTGCGCGGCCGTAACCGGGTCGGTGCTCTGGTGAACCGGACCGCCGCGACCATCGTGCTGCTCCTGCTGGGCGCGGCGGTGCTCAAGGTCTGCCTGACCGGCCAGTACCTCCGCTATGTCAAGGAAGGACTCTGGCCGTTCCTGCTCGCGTCGGGCCTCCTGGTTCTGGTGCTCGCGGCCACGAACCGCCATCGTCACCCGAAAGTGGGGTGGCTGCTCCCGCTTCCGGTGCTCGCCCTGCTGCTGGTCGCCCCGCAACCGCTCGGCAGTTACGCGGCGGGCAACGCGGGCATGGCGCTGACACGCTCCGACGAGTACCCGCCACTCCCCGACGGCGACCCGGTGAAGGTGACCGTCCTGGACTACGCCTCGCGCGCGGTGTTCGACGAGGGTCGTTCCCTCGGCACGAGGCGGGTCGTGCTCACCGGCTTCACCGCCACCGACGCGGACGGCGCGTCACTGCTCGTCCGGATGATCCTGACCTGCTGTGCCGCCGACGGACGACCGGTCAAGGTCGTGCTGGACGGCCGCGTCCCGAGCGAACCCGACACCTGGATCGAGGTCACCGGCACGTTCCGGCCGGGGTCCGTGGTGGACGAGGTCAACGGGGAACGCATCCCGTTCCTGAAGGTCGAAAGCGCCACGCCGGTCCCCGCGCCCGAACGGCCTTACGAATAGTCAGGTCCAGCTCCACTGGATGCCGTACTGGCCGGGCTGCGGATCGAGGGTGATGAACTGGAAGGTGCTGGTGTCCCGGTCGAACGTCGCCTCGGACCGTTCCTCGGGTGGCAGGACGCCGCGCGGCCGGAAGAAACCGGCGCAGCGCCGCGGCAACCGGCCGGGATCGAAGCTGACCTGCACCGCGACGTCCCGCGCCGGCCGGTAGAGCGCGACCTGCACGTGCCGTTTGCCCTGGCCCGGCGGATAGCGCACGCCGAACTCGACGACGGCGAGCTCGCCTGCCGCCAAGGTGCGGTCGAGGGCGAACTCGAACACACAGGTGGACGACGGGACGTCCGCGCGGAACCGCGCCGGGCGGCAGCCGTCGGTGAAGAGCACGGTCGGCGGCTGGGTGATGCTGGTACACCGGTTCACGAAGACGAACCGCGACGTGCCGTCCCGATCGGCTCGGATCAGCCGCCGGACCCGGACCGATTCCTGGTTGCCGTCGCCGTCGACGCGGTAGGTGAGGTACTGGGAAAGCCGGTGCGGGGTGTCGAGCTCGTCCGGTGTCACGTCCATTTTGGACAGTGCGCGCACCACCTCCTCCGGTCGCCGCCACACCTGGTCGTAGCTCAGGGCGTGTCCGGTGCGGACGGTCCAGCGCCCACGAGGACGACGCGGGCCGAGCAATCCGGTCAGCGTTTCCGGCGACTGACCGAGAATGACCTCCAGTGCGGTCACCGCGGCGAGGGAACTCGCCCGTTCCGGCCGATTCTCGCCATTCTGCCAATAGCTCAGCGCGCTGACGCTGACCGGCGTCTCGTGATCGCGCAACCGGCGGCTGATCTCACTGAGACTCAGCCCGCTGCGTTCGATCGCGGCGCGCAGTGCGGCACCGAATTCCGCCGGAGCGAGACTCGTCATGAAGGCGCAGCGTACCGTCCGAAACGCCCGACTTTCGTCGGGTGAACGGGCGCCGTTCAGAGTTATCCAGCCTCGCCACGACTTTTCGTTGACGCTCCCCCGGCCGCGATTAGGGTCGGAATCGTCGGAAGAATCCCCCGAATCCCCGACGACTCGCACGTCCTCCCGCCGATGACCGAAGAGGATGATCTCGCATGCGCTCAACCACGAAACGATGGCGCCGTCGCACGCTCGCCGTCGCCACCTCCACGCTGGCGGCCGGGGCCTTCCTGGTCGCCGCGCATCCCCAGGCAGGCGGGGCCGCTCCGCCCGCCGTGCCCGAAGTGGCCGATCAGGTTCCACAACTGACCGAAGCGGGCGTGACCGGCGGCCCCGCGTCGGTGTCCGGCGGCGGCACGTCCACTTCGGCCGACCGGTCCGTCTGCGCACCCGGAGCGCACTGGCTACGCGTCCGGTTCACGGAGCTTTCGTTGCGCGGCAACGACTCCGTGACCCTGACCGGCAGTAGTGCGGGCTCGTACACGCTCACTTCGCGACACTGGCCGGGCAAGGCGTTCCATACCCGCGCGTTCGAAGGCGACTGTGTGCGGGTGTCGGCGGCACTGTCCGATCCCGCCAGCCGCTTCGCCATCGACGCCTATCAGGCGGGCGACCGGCCGCTCGCCGCCGCGACGACCACGGTGGCCGCGGTCGGCGACGTCTGCGGGTCTTCGTGCAACCAGACCGCGCCGCTGATCAAGAACATGAACCCGCAGGCGCTGATCCTGGCCGGCGACAACGCCTACAGTTCGGGCACGCTGTCGGAATACAAGAACAACTACGACCCTTACTACGGGCAGTTCAAAGCGATCACCTATCCCACGCCGGGCAACCACGAATACAACACGTCCGGAGCCTCCGGATACTTCGATTACTTCGGTGCGCGAGCCGGTGAACGCGGCAAGGGCTACTACAGCTTCGACGTCGGCGACTGGCATTTCGTGGCGCTCAACTCCAACATCACCCGGAGCACCGGTTCCGCGCAGGAGACCTGGCTGAAGAACGACCTGGCGGCGAGCACCAAACCCTGCACGGCGGCGTTCTTCCACCACCCGCGCTTCAGCCGCGGCACCCACGGCGACGACTCGTCGGTCACGCCGTTCTTCCAGGCGCTCTACAACGCGAAGGCGGATCTCGTCGTCGTCGGCCACGACCACAATTACCAGCGCTACGCACCGTCCCGGCCGGACGGCACCCGCGACGACGCGAACGGCGTCCGCGAACTGCTGATCGGAACCGGTGGCCGGGGTTACTACAACTTCGACCAGTCCTCGGCCGCCGTGCAGGAGGCGGGTAACACCAACACCTTCGGCGTCGGGAAGCTGACGCTGACCGCGACCGACTACCGCAGCGACTTCGTGCCTGTGTCGGGCCGCACCTTCACCGACACCGCGACCGGCAAATGCAAGAAGGCCGCCTCGTCCCCCGCCTTCTCCGTGGGCACCACGCCGTCGTCGGTGTCGGTGAAACCGGGCGGGACGGCGTCGGTGACGGTGAACGTCGGCAGCACCGGCGGCTTCACCTCGGCGACCGCGCTTTCGGTCTCCGGCCTGCCCTCGGGCGTGACCGGGACGATCTCCCCGTCGTCGGTCACCCCGCCCGCGAACGGCACGGCGACCGCGACGCTGACCTTGACCGCTTCGGACACGGCGTCCGGATCCGCGGCCGCCACGATCACCGGGACCTCAGGCTCCACGACGCAGACTGCGAAGGTCACGGTGAGCATCGGCGCGGCGGGCGGTGAGGCGTTCGCCGACGACTTCGAGACGGACAAGGGCTGGCGGCTCAACGCGGCCGGATCCGACACCGCGACGGCGGGCGAATGGGAACGAGGCGACCCCGAACAGACCACCTCGACCTACAGCAACCAGATCAAGCAGCGCGGCGACACCACCAGCGGCGTGAACTGCCTGGTCACCGGGCGGCTGGCCGGGTCGGAGTACGGGGTCAACGACCTCGACGGCGGGGCGTCGTCGATGGCCTCACCGGCGTTCACGGTGCCCGCGGGCGGGAAGCTGACCTTCTCCTACACCTTCGCGCACGGCGACAACGCGACGTCGGCGGACTACCTGCGGATTCGCGTCCTCGACGGGACCACGCCGACGACGGTGTTCGAGAAGACCGGGTCCGCGACCGAGGTGGCCGGGGTCTGGCAGAACGCGACGGCGGACCTGTCGTCGTTCGCCGGTCGAAGCGTGCGCCTGCTGGTCGAAGCCGCCGACGCGAGCACCGCGTCGCTGTGGGAGTCCGCGGTCGACGACATCCGCGTCACCGCGTAGCGCCGGGAAGGCCGCCATGTACGTCTCCTCCATCCGCTCGGCCGGCCCAACCCGGCCCGCGAGCCGTTCGAAGCACGCGGTCCCGGGCACGGTCATCGGGCTGGGCGTGGTCAGCCTGATCACCGACCTGTCCGCCGAGATGGTCACCGCCGTCCTCCCGCTCTACCTCGTGTACGGCCTCGGCGTCGGATTCCTGCAGCTGGGCGCGATCGACGGGCTGTACACGGGGGCGACGGCGTTGCTGCGGCTGGCGGGCGGCTATCTCGCCGACCGTCTCGGCCGTCCGAAGGCCGTGGCCCTGGTGGGTTACGGCCTCTCGGCGGCGACCAAACTCGCCTTCCCGGCCGCCGGGTCGTCGCTCGGCGCGATCGGCCTGGTGATCGGCGCGGACCGGGCGGGCAAAGGCATCCGCACCGCGCCGCGGGACGCGATGATCACCCTCGCCACCCCGGCCGACGGCCTGGGTCGCGCGTTCGGTGTCCATCGCGCCATGGACACCGCCGGCGCGCTGCTCGGGCCGCTCGCCGCCTTCGGCCTGCTGACCGTGCTCGCCGGCGACTACCCGGCGGTGTTCGGGGTGAGCTTCTGCCTCGCCGTGATCGCGGTGATCGTGCTGGCGGTGTTCGTCCGCGCACCCGCCGGGGCCGTCGAGCGGTCGCGAGTCCGGTTGCGCGCCGGATTCGCCCTGCTGCGCGGGCCGGGACTCCGCGGCACCTGTCTGGCCGCGGCGCTTCTCGGTGTGTGCACGGTCGGCGACATGTTCCTGTTCGTCGGCGTGCAGCGGTCCGCGGGGCTGCCACCCGGGGCACTGCCCCTGCTGCCGCTGGCGACGGCGCTGACGTTCATGGCGCTCGCGTCGCCGATCGGGCGGCTCGCGGACCGGCTCGGCCGGTGGAAGGTGTTCCTGGCCGGGCACGTCGTGTTGCTCGCCGCGTATGTCGTCCTGGCCGCTTCGGCGACCGGCTGGCTCGTCGCGGTGATCGTCCTGGCGGCACACGGGGTGTTCTACGCGTGCACGGACGGCGTGCTGATGGCGCACGCGGCGCCGCACGTGCCGGAATCGTTGCGGGCCACCGGTCTCGCGTTCGTCCAAACCGGACAGGCGCTGGCCAGGGCCGCCGGCGCGGTGCTGTTCGGCGTGCTCGCGGCAGGAATGGCGCCGGCCCCCGCGTTCGCGGTGTTCGCCGTGGCGCTGCTGGTGTCGGTACTGGCCGGATCGAGGGTGGCATGAGGCGGATCTGGGCTGGCGTCGCGGCGCTCGTGGTCACGGTGGTGGCCGGGGCGGTGTTCGTCGGGCTGCGCACCGGCGACGCGGTTGCGGAACAGCGGCTGGACCTCGCGCGCGGCGGGCTGCTGTACGTCGACGAGTCGGGCCGAGTCCGGCAGGACGAGCGCGTCGGCCCGTCCTGCCAGCGCGTGGACGTCGCCGCGGGCACCCTGGCATGCCTGCGCGCGACGGCGGTGCCCGACCAGGCCGAACTGGTCGTCACGAAACCGGGTGCGGAGCCTCGGCAGATCTCCGAATGGGGAACGCCGTCACGGGTCAGGGTGTCGCCGTCCGGGCGGCTGGTGGGCTGGACGGTGTTCCGCGCCGGGGACTCGTATCTGGGCGGCGTGGGCACGTTCTCCACCACCGCCGGGATCTACGACCTGGACACCGGGAATCATTACGGCTCACTGGAGGACTTCGCGCTCACCGTCGACGGAAAGCCTTACCCCGCCAAGGATCTGAACTACTGGGGCGTGACCTTCGCCCGCGACGATCTGACCTTCTACGCCACGGCCCGGTCCGCGGGCGGCACCTGGCTGGTCCGAGGCGACCTCCGCGGCCGCACGCTGACCACGGTGCGGCAGAACGTCGAATGCCCCTCCCTTTCACCGGACGGCACGCGCGTCGCCTACAAGTTCCGTGACGGCGACCGCTGGCGGCTGCACGTGCTGTCCCTCGCCGACGGCCGTGACGTCCCGCTGGCCGATCCGGCGCATCTGGACGACCAGGCGCAGTGGCTGGACGACCGGACCGTCGCCTACGACCGGGACAAGGCGATCTACTCCGTCCCCGCCGACGGCACCGGCGCGCCCACGCTCCTCCGCGCGAACGCCTCCTCCCCCGCGGTGGTGCGGTGATCCTCCGTGACTGCACCCCGATCGGCCTGGCGCTGGCGGCGGTCGCCGCCGTCGTGGTCGTGGTCCTGCCCGCGCCGGTCCCGGCGGTCAAGGCTCCGGTCTCCGCGTCGGTCACCGATGTGTGGCCGGGCGCGCGGATCGCAGCGAACACCGTCACCGGTTCGCCTTACACACCCTTGGCGTACCTGGATTCCGGTACCTCCGCCGGTATCACCCGGGCGAGCGATTCGCTCAGGCTGACACTGGGAGAACGGGTACTCCGCGAAGTCCCGTTGGCGGGCTCGCCCCGCTTCGTTCTCGCCACTTCGCCGGACTCGCTGGTGTGGCTGGAACTGTCCGACATCACCGGGACGGGCGCGTTGTGGCGTTCCGGGCCACGCGGGGAAAGCCCCGTGCTGGTCACCGCCGACACCGGGCGGGTCGTACTTCTGGACTCCCAGTACGACCTCGTCGTGCACGAAGGCCGAGCGTCCTGGGCCGCCGTGCGGGGCGACGCCACCGAGGTGCGGACGGTCGCGTTGTCCGGCGGCCCGGTGACCACCACCCCGCTTCCCGGCGACTTCGCGCTCACCGCCTGGCCGTTCGCGACGTCGGCCGCCGTCGAGCAGGCGGGTCCGTCGGAGCTGGTGGACCTGCGCGACGGCCGGGTCTCGCGGGTCGGCGGGCAGAACGTCGAACTGGTCGACTGCACGCCGTCCTGGTGCCGGGTGCAGGTGCTGCGCCAGAGCGGGACGGCGCGGTTCGACCTGATGAAACCCGACGGCTCCGACCGGAGACGGGTCGGCGGGAAGGGGATCCGGCCCGCGTTCGGCGACGTCGTCGTACTCGACCGGTACGCGATCGTGGTCGACGACGACCGCGGTGTGCTCGCCCTCTACGACACCGCCACGGGCCGGATCGCCGACCTGGCGGCGGAGTTCGGCACCGTGCTGGCGCGGGGGCCGTACGTGTGGTGGTCGGTGGGCGGGAACGAGGCGCTCACCTGGCGGGTACTGGACCTGCGCACGCTCGAGGCATCTGTTTGACTGCTGCCGTGCCGTCCGATCGTGAGACCTCCGTCGAAGCGGAGTTCTCACGGGTGGTCGGCCGGTTCGCCGGTCCGGCCAGGGGCGCCGGACTGCTCGTGATCAGCGTTTTCGGCGTACTCGCCACGCCGTCGGGCGCGCTCCCGCTCGCCTTCGGTCTGCTCGCGCTGGCCTTGGTCACCGCCGTGGCCGAGTACGTCGTGGGGAAGACGGGCCGGGGCAGGCCGCTGGCGTTCGCGCTGACCTTGGTACGCGCCGGGGCGATCTGCGGCACCCAGTTCCTGACCGCGCCCGAAGCGGGCGAGCTGAACCAGTGGGCGCTCAACGTGCTCACCCTCACCGCCATCACCCTCCAATGGGAATGGCCGCCGAAGATCACCGTGCCCGCCATCGCCTGCCTGCTGGCGATCGAAGTGGTGCCGCTCGGCTTCGAGGACGGCTTCTCGGTGGTCCTGCGAGTGCTCATCGAAGCCACCCTCGCCCGCGGCGCCTTCCTCCTGCTGTCGCGGACCACGCGCCGGATCGACCATCTCCGCGAGCGCCGGGCCCGGCTGACGCGCGAGGAATCCCTTGCCGTGGAACGACGTCTGCGGGAACGTGAGTATCTGGCCGTGCTGCACGACACGGCCGCGGCCACCTTTCTCACCGTCGCCCAGCGCGGGGAAACGACGGACCCGGCCGAGGTCGCCGACTACGCCCGCCGCGATCTGGCGATCCTCATCGGCGAATCCGGCCCCGGCAGCGTGGTCGATCTCGAAACGTCGTTGCGCGGCGTGCTCGCGCAAAGCCCGGTGAAGGTCGAGACGCACTGGTCGCCGGTCGCGCCGATCCCGGCGTCGGCGGCGCTCGCGCTGGTCCGCGCCGTACGCGAGGCGCTGGTGAACGTCGACCGGCACGCGGGTGTCGGCGAGGCGAGGCTGACGGTCGAAGACGGCGTGCGCGTGACCGTCCGGGACGAAGGCCGCGGTTTCGATCCGGCGAAGACCCCGGCGCAGCGGCGAGGTGTCCGTGCATCGCTCGTCGAACGCATGGCCGCGGCGGGCGGCCGGGCCGAGGTGACCTCCGCGCCCGGAGCGGGGACCACGGTGGAACTGGTGTGGCCGCATGAATGAGACCGCCGACCGCGTCCTCGGCGGCTGCCGGATCGCGGTCCTGCTCGCGACGGCGGCGATCCAGGTCGGGCTGAGCCTGGCCCGGCTGACCGACACCCCCGGCCGGATCGCCTACGCGGCGCTCGCCGGTGTGCTCGTCGTCGCGGCGTGGTGGGTGCTGCGCTGGAAGCCGGTCCCCTGGCCGGTCGCGTTCACGGGGGCGGTGGTGGTGCTCGCCGCGTCGACGGTCGCGGTCTGGACGCTGCCCCCGGAACGGCTTTTCGGCGACGAGAACTGGGCGTCCGGTCTCGCGGGCTGGCATCTGCTGGTGCTGCTGATGGACCGTCCCGCGATCGCGATGGCCGCGCTCGTCCTCCAAATGACGCTCGCCGTCGTCCGGCAGTTCGGCGTGGAGCTCACCGATCGCGGTGAGATCGGCAGCGTGGTGATCGTCGCGCTCAGCGTGCTCACCTTCCAGGCCGCGACGCTGGCGCTGATCAGGGTGGTCAACCGGCGGGCGGGTGAGGCCGCGGAGGCCTCCGCCGAACGGGACCGCCAGGCCCACCGCAAGGCGCTCGCCGAGGAGCGGGAGGCCGACCAGCGGAACCGGTTCGCCGGACAGCTCGGGGCCACCTTGCCGCTGCTGGCCGGGCTGGCCGACCGCACCCTCGACCCGCGTGACGACGAGGTCCGGCGGCGGTGCGCGCTCGCGGCCACGCAGTTGCGGCGGTTGTTCGCGGAGAACGACGACGTCCCCGACCCGCTGCTGCACGAGGTCTCGGCCTGCGTCGATCTCGCCGAGCGGCGGGGACTGACGGTGACGCTGGCGGTCAGCGGCGAACCGGCCCCGGTCCCGACCGCCGTCCGCCGCGAACTGACCGGTCCGCTGATGACCGCGCTGGTCGCGGCCCGGTCGCACGCCAGGGTCAGCGTCCTGCGCGCCGACGACGAGATCCGTGTCGCGGCGATCACGGACGGTGAACCGGGGGTGACGGAGAACGGATCGGGCGCCGTCGACGTCGAATGGCACGCACTGGGAGAACGATCGTGGATGGAGGCGAAATGGCGTTCGCGACCGAACTGACCGCGGTGGTCGTCGACGATCATCCGGCCGTACGGGCCGGGGTCGTGCACTGGCTGTCCTGCGGCACCCCGCCGGTGACTGTCGTGGCCGAGGGCGAGGACGTGCGGGCCGCGTGGATCGGCGAGGGCGCACAGGCCGACGTCGTCATCCTCGACCTGCACCTCAACAGCACCACCCCGGTGATGGGCGATCTGCGGCGGCTGACCGAAGCGGGCCGTCGCGTCGTCGTCTACTCGATGCGGGCCGACGACGAGACCGTGCTGCAGTGCCTCGAACTCGGCGCGCTCAGCTATCTCACCAAGGCCGAGGGCGCGGAACATCTCCTCGAAGCCGTGCGCACCGCGGCGGCCGACCGGTCGTACACGCCGCCGTCGATGGCGGGCGCGATGGCCGGGGACCGCTCGGAACGGCGGCCCGCCCTCTCCGCGCGCGAGACCGAGGTGCTCATCGAGTGGTTCCAGTCCGAGTCGAAGGACTTCGTGGCGCACCGGCTGGGGATCTCGCCGAACACGGTCAACTCGCATCTCGAGCGGATCCGGGTCAAGTACGCCCAGATGGGCAGGGAGGCCCCGACGAAGGCCGCTCTCGTCGCGCGGGCGATCCAAGACGGGCTGATCGGCGTAAGCGATTTGTGACCGGTTGTGGTGCGAACGGACCACTCGCACCCCCTCCTCCAGCGACTACGTTGCGTGACGAGCCACGAGTCCGAGGAGATCCATGAAGTCCGCCCTGATCGCCACCTGCTGCGCCGCGGCACTCCTGCTTTCCGCCTGCGGCGGGGAAGAGAAGGGCGACAAGACCGTCCGGGCCGACGGCACCCTGGCGCCCGGCAGCACGCTGAAGGTCGGCGAACGCGCCGTCGTCCCGTTCAAGGACGCGGACAAGTCCGGCACGATCGCGATCACCGTGAAGTCGGTCGACCTCGGCCCGAAGGAAGACCTCGCCGAGTTCAAGAACAAGGGCGAAGGCATGCTCCCGGTCTACGTCCGGATGGTGATCGAGAACGTCGGCGGCACGGACCTCTCCGGCACGTCGGTATCGGTGCGCGCGGTGGACCCGAGCGGCAAGAGCACCAAGGTGATCCTGGCCAACAGCACCGCGGCCTGCACAGGCGAGGAGGCGCCCGAGGCCTTCACCACCGCCGGCGCGACCTACGAGACCTGCAAGACCGAAGGCGTCAAGGACGGCGGCGAGGTCGGCGGCGTGATCTTCCGGGAAGGCGACTACCAGGACGACCCCATCACCTGGAAGAAGTGAAAGCACACCCATTAGGCCGATAAGCGTAACCGATTCGTGACCTGCTCTGGTGCGAATGGACCACACCGATGTACTCCCTCATCAACTACGGTGCGTGGCGAGAACGCCGGAGCAGGGTTCGGCGGGGAGTCCGAGGAGATCCATGAAGTTCGACCGTATCGCTCTGTCCGCCGCCGGCTGCGCCGCCGCGCTGCTGCTTTCCGCCTGTGGCGGTGAGGAAAAGGGCGCCAGCCCGGCCCCCGCCCCGTCGCCCGCGCCGACGTCGGCACCCGCGTCCTCGCCCGCGACCAGCGGCACCGTCCCGGTGTCGAACGCGGACGCCACCGCCCCCGGCACCGCGCTCAAGGTCGGCGAACGCGCCGTCGTCCCGTTCAAGTACGGCAACGACAAGAGCGGCACGATCGCGATCACCGTCAAGGCGATCGAACTCGGCCCGAAGGAAGACCTCGCCTCCTACGGCGAGAAGGCCAAGGGCATGACGCCGGTGTACATCCGGATGACGGTGGAGAACGTCGGCGGTACGGACCTCACCTACAGCACGGTGCGGATGCGCGCGGTCGGTCCGGACAACAAGAGCACCGGCGTGATCATCACCGGCGAGACCACCGCCTGCCAGTCCGAGTCGGCGAAGAAGGACTTCAAGACCGTCGGCGCGACCTACGAGACCTGTGAGCTCCAGGCCATCAGGGACGGCGGCGAGGTCGGCGGTGCCGAATTCAACGACGGCGACGGGTACAAGGACGACCCGATCATCTGGAAGAAGTAGCCCCGAACGCGCGTGAAGGCCCCCTTCCCTCGACTGAGCCGAGGGAAGGGGGCCTTCACGCGTTTCGCTGAGGCTGCGAGAGCCGGTTCTCCTGCGTAGCGTTGGCGTGATGGTCCACGTGCACCGGACGATCACCGTCCGCACCCCCGCCCAGACCGTCGTCGGCTATCTGCGGGACTTCGCGCACGCCGAGTCGTGGGATCCCGGCACCGTGTCCTGCACCCGCGCCGACACCGGCCCGATCGCCGTCGGCTCGCAATGGCACAACGTGTCCGAGTTCCGCGGCAAGAAGACGGAGCTGACCTATCGGCTCGACCGGCTGGAGCCGGACCGGATCGTCTTCGTCGGCAGCAACAAGACCGCGACGTCCACCGACGATCTGACGATCTCCGAAGCGGACGGCACGACGACCGTCAGCTACCACGCCACCATCGAGTTCCACGGCCTGGCGAAACTCGCGGACCCCTTCCTCAAACGGCAGTTCGAGAAGATGGGCGACGACCTGGTTCCGGCGATGAAGGCGACCCTCGAGGCGCTTTGACCCGTCACCCTTGCCGTAACTCGCGTGCTTGAAGCCGGAACACGCGTGTTTGGAGCCGGATCGCCTTCAATCACGCGAGTTCCGCCTTCAATCACGCGAGTTCCGCCTTCAATCACGCGTGATCGCCGTCCAAGCACGCGTGATCGCCGGAACGGCTAGGCGCGGGGCGAGCCGACGGGGCCGCTCAGGCGTCGTACGGCGTTCGCGCAGGCGAGGGACTCCAGAAGCGGAACCGTGCGTTCCCAGCCCAGGCAGGCGTCCGTGATGCTCAGGTCGGGCCGGGGCCGGGCGGAGCCGACGTCCTGCCTGCCGTCGGAGAGGTACGACTCGATCATCACGCCGGCCAGGGCGTCGT
Source organism: Amycolatopsis sp. SB7-3 (assembly GCF_041021335.1). NCBI lineage: Bacteria > Bacillati > Actinomycetota > Actinomycetes > Pseudonocardiales > Pseudonocardiaceae > Amycolatopsis > Amycolatopsis sp. SB7-3. The sequence goes on along the minus strand of NZ_JBFPJQ010000003.1, from coordinate 509,119 downwards.
TGCCCGCCGAGATCTGGTCCGCCAGATCGGCGACGACGACGGGCTGCCGGTTGTGGTCCTTGCCGCTGTTGCCGTGCGAGGCGTCGACGACGAGCCGGTGCGGCAGGCCGGCGGCGGTCAGCGCGTCGAGGGCGTCCGCGACCGCGTGCGCGTGGTGATTGGGTTTCGGACCGCCGCGCAGGACGAGGTGCGCGTCGGGGTTTCCGGCGCTGCGCTGGATCCGCGGCCGTCCGTCGGCGGCGGCGCCCGGGAAGACGTGGGGCAGCGCGGCCGACCGGACGGCGGCCACGGCGGTGTCCAGCCGCCCGGACACGCAGTTCTTCATGCCCACCGGCATCGGCAGCCACGACGCCAGCTGCCGGTGCGGCTGGCTGGCGACGGTCCGCGCGCCGATCGCGCCCCAGCTGATGGTGTCCGCGAAGTACGGCGCCAGGAACGGATCGACGAACTCGTACGCCAGCGGCAGCCCGGTCGCGGCGGCATCGTCCAGGAACCGCCGTCCGATCCGGACCCCGGACGCGAGATCGCCTTTGCCGTCGAGGGTGGGATCGGGCACCAGGCCGGTCCAGCCCGCGATCGTCCGCGGTTTCTCCAGGTAGGCGCGCAGGACCACGACGAGGTCGTCGACGAACCGGCGCGACGCCTCCGCGAGCCGGTGTGCGTACTCGAGCGCCCCGTCGGTGTCATGCACCGAACACGGGCCCACGACGACGAGCAGCCGCGAATCGCGCCGCGCGAGGACGTCGGCGACGGTTTCACGGTGCCGGATGATCTCGTCCGGCACGACGCCGCTCGTGGCCACCTCGGCCGGGCTGGGCAGCTGGTCAAGCATCCGCATGACCTTTCTCCTTGTCGGGGGCGGCTTCCCCGGCCCGGGGCAGCCGCGTCGCACCGGCCACCGCCACGACGGCGAGGCCGAGAACACACCAGAACGCGTCGGCGAAGGCGGCGGCGACATCCGGGCCGCGCGCGGCGAGCCGGGCCTGCAGCACCACGGCCAGCACCGCGGTGCCGATCGAGCCACCGAGCGTGTTGAGCAGATTCAGCGCCCCGGCCGCCCGGGGCAGCCGGGCGGGTTCGACCCGGCGGTAGACGATCGTCATCACCGGCGCGCCGATCAGCGCCGCGCCGAAACCACGCAGCAGCAGGGAAACCACGATCACCCAGTCCGGGAGACCCAGGCCGAGCTGGGTGAACGGGGCGGTGCCGAGGGCGACCAGCCCGATCCCGCTGAGCACCAGGGTGCGCGGCGCGATCCGGTCGACGAGCCGGTTCACCAGTAGCGAACCGGCCGCCGCGCCGATGCCCTGGGGCACCAGCAGCAGGCCGGTGTCCCAAGTGGACAGTCCGGGACCGCGCTGGAGATAGAGCGGGAGCAGGAACATCGTGCCGAACACCGACGCGCCGAGCAGCACCAGCGCCAGCGCGGCCACCCCGAACGGCGGCTTCGTGAACAACCGCGGATCCAGCAGAGGCGCTTCGGCCCGCAGACCGTGCCTCACGAACGCCGCCAGCATCACGACGCCGAGCACGACGGCGATCCCGGCGACCACCGGTGTCCCCTGGTCGAACCAGGTGAGCCCGAAGACCAGGACGGCCAGCCCCGGCGAGAGCAGCAGCGCGCCCCGGAAGTCGAAACGCTCGCCCTTGCCCCCGGGTTCGCTCTCGGGAACCCAGCGCCGGGCCAGGAACACGGCGACCACGCCGATCGGGAGGTTGACGTAGAACAGCCACGGCCAGTCGGCGACCGCGAGGATCGCGCCGCTCGCCAGCGGGCCGAGCACCGGCGACAAGAGCGGCACGAGGCCGACGACGGCGATCACACGGCCGATGCGGTCCCGTCCGGCGGCCCGCGCCAGCAGCGCCTGGCCGGTCGGCGGGAGCAGACCGCCCGCGAGTCCTTGCAGGACACGGAACGCGACGAGCGCGGGCAGTGTCGTCGCCAGCGCGCACAGCAGGGACGCCAGCAGGAACACGACGACGGCGGTGAGCCAGACGCGACGGCCGCCGAACCGGTCGGCGAGCCAGCCGGACGCCGGCACGGCGGTGACCACGGCCAGCAGATACGCCGTCGTCACCCAGTGGACACCGGTGACCGGCGCACCGAACTCGTCGGCGAGGGTGTCGACGCCGACCGAGACGATCGTACTGTCCAAAGTGGCCATGAAGGTGCCGAGCACCAGCACGGCCGCCGTGCGCCACAGTGCGGCGTCGATCGGGCGCGCGGTCACCGCTCCCCCACGTAGCCGGCGGCGTCGCCGTCGAGCCAGGACGGCAGCTTCCGGAGATACCCGACCAGGTCGTCGGCGAGCGACCGGGCGTCGGCCTCCTTCGCGTACAGAACGCCCTCCCAGCCCTGCTCACCGGGAACGACCGTGACGCTCACCGGGTGATGCGTGCGTTCGCGGAACCTCGTCCCGGTGACGGTCAGGCCGGGCGCGGGTTCGCGCAGCTTCGTCGGATCCACCGGATAGTTCTCGAAGACGAGCAGGCTGTCGAACAGCCGCTCGCGCCCGGCCAGCGACGCGAGTTCCGGCAGTCCCATCCGGTGGTGCGCGGCCATCGCCTGCTGCCGCGCCTGCAGATCGGCCAACGCCTCGGCGACGGTTCCGGTGAACCGGGCCCGGACCGGGACACTGTTCGCCAGCAGGCCGATGATGTCCTCGACACCGTCCACATCGGACGTCCGGTTCGAGGTCATCACCCCGAAGCTGACGTCGGGACGTCCGGCGTGGGTCGCGAGCACGGCCGCCCACGCACCCTGCAGCAGAGTGTTGACGGTGAGCCCTCGTTCCGCGCCCAGCTTGGTCAGTTCCGCGACCAGCCGACCGTCCACAGTGAACAGAGCGGGATCGGCGGAGCCTCCGGTACGCGGTAGATGGTCGCCTTCGGGAAGGCCGTCGAGTTCCTTACGCCAGACCCGGACGTCGGCCGAGTGATCGGCCGCGGCGAGCAGGCGCGTGTACCGCGACGGTGGCACCGGCTCCGGCAACGGCTTCCCCGCGTACAGCGCGAACAGTTCGCCGAGGATGCGCGGCGCGGACCAGCCATCGGACAGCAGATGGTGACTGGTCAGCACGAGCGTCTGCATGCCGTGCCTCAGGACGGTGACCCGCCACAACGGGCCGCGCGCCAGGTCGAACGGCTCCGCCAGCTCCTCGTCCAACGCCGCGTCCACTTCGGACACTTCACGCACGCGGAAACCGGCCCGCGGCTCGGCGGGGATCACCTGGACCTCGTGCGACGGCGGGAACACCGCGCCCAGGTTCGGCTGCCGTCGCACCAGTGCGTCCGCCGCCGCCCGCAGCGCCTCGACGTCCAGGTCGCCGGACAGCGTGAACGCCGCCTGCACCCGATACGGGTCCTCTTCCGCCGCCCGGGATTCGCGCAGGATCACCTCCTGCAACGGGGTCAGCGGCATGATCTCGCCGGGCCCTGGGACGTCGGCGGCGAGAGCGTCCAGCTCACGCCGGAAATGCTCGCCCAGCACGACGATCTCGTCTTCGGTGAACAGCGCGGACGGCCACGTGAAGCGGACCCCGAGCGTGCCACCGTCGGGGACCATCGCGTTGACCGTCAGCGCGTACGGCAGCGGCATCTCCGCGCCGCCACCCGAACCGAGCGGATCCGCGTCCGGCGGGCGCTGCCACAGGGTCTCCTCGCTCGGCGGCGCGGGGAAGCGGCCGAGGTAGTTCCAGGCCACCTCCGGCCGCGGGCCGTCGACCTCGAGAATCCCGTGGCCGAGCCCGTCCCCCGCCGCGCGCAGGTGATCACGCACCGCGCGCAGCGCGTCCGGCACCGGTCCGGACGGCGGTGCGATCCGCGCCGGATGCACGGCGGTGAACCAGCCGGCGGTCTGCGCCAGGTCGACCGCGCCCGCGAAATCCGGGGTGTGTCCCGGACGTCCGTGGCTTTCGACGGCGACGAGCAGATCGGCGCCGGTCCCCCGCCAGGCGGCGACGGCTCGGGCGAGCGCGGTCAGCAGCACGGTGTCCGGTCCGGTGCGGTAGGCCGTCGGCAGCACGGTGAGCACGGCGTGGGTCGTGCCCGCGCCGACGTCGATCCGGTGGTGCCGCGCGGTCGCCGCGGTGTCGCGCACCGGTTCGAGCCTGGTCCGGCCGAGTGTGCTCACCGGCGCGGCGGCGACCCCCTGCCAATACCGCATTTCGTCCTCTCGATGCGGGGCGGCCGCGCGCAGCGACCGCGCCCAGCCCAGGAACGACTGGCCGCGCCGGTGCAGGGTGTTGCCGTGGAAGGCCTGTTCGACGTCGTCGAGCAGGACACGCCAGGTCACCGCGTCGGCGACCAGGTGATGCGCCACCAGCAGCAAGCGCCCGGGCCGGTCCCCGGCGTCCGCCAGCACCGCGCGCACCAGAGGTCCGGTGCGCGGGTCCATCCGCGCGACGATCTGCTCGACCTGGGCGTCCAGCGCAGCGCGAGGATCACCGGAGACGCGAACGGCGGTGAGCACGTCGGCACCGGTCACGGCACCGACGTCCGGGACGCGCAGCGCGTCCTCGACCAGATGCGCGCGCAGGACGTCGTGGCGGGCGAGAACGGCGTCGAGCACCGCGGTCCAGCGAGGGACGTCGTCCGCCGACGGCACGCAGATCTCGACCCACTGGCAGAACCCGTCGGCCGCCTTTCCCGCGCGCCGCAGCAGATCCCGCATGATCGGCGTGAGCGGGGCGTCACCGACCGCGGGGGCTTCCTCGGCCCGTTCGGGTTCTCCGCAGCGTGCGGCGATCCCGGCGACCGTGCCGCCTTCGAGGACGTCGCGCGCGGTCAGGTGCAGCCCTTCACGGCGGGCGCGGGAGACCACCCGCAGCGAGGCGATGCTGTCGCCGCCCGCGTCGAGGAACCCATCATCGAGGCCGACGTCGGAGCCGAGAAGTTCGCGGACCACCCGCAGCAGCACGGCTTCCGCCGGGGTCGCGGGTTCCCGGCCGCCGTCGGAGCGGGCTTCCGGCGCGGGCAGCGCGGCCCGGTCCAGTTTGCCGCTCGGGCCGAGCGGGAGCCGGTCCAGCGGCACGAACGCGGTCGGCACCATGTACGCGGGCAGCTCAGCGGCCAGGTATTCGCGCAGTGCGGCGGGATCGGGTTCGGCTCCGTCCACGGGGACGACGTAGGCGACCAGCCGGTCCTCTCGGACGATCACCGCGGCGGCGCGCACGTCGTCGTGCGCGGTCAGCGCGGTCTCGATCTCGCCGAGTTCGATCCGGAACCCGCGCAGTTTGACCTGGTGGTCGGCGCGGCCGAGGAAGACGATCTGCCCGTCCGGGCGCCAACGGACCAGGTCGCCCGTGCGGTACATCCGCTCCCCCGGCGGCCCGAACGGGTCGGCGACGAACCGTTCGGCGGTCAGCGCGGCCCGGCCGACGTAACCCTGCGCGAGCTTCGGCCCCGCCAGGTACAACTCGCCGGTGACGTTCGTACCGACCGGGAGCAGACCACCGTCCAGCACGTACGCGCGGACCTCCGGGTCCGGACGGCCGATCGGCAGCGGGCCGGGGTCGGCCGGGTCGTAGTGCCAGGTGACCGAGTTGATGGTGACCTCGGTCGGCCCGTAGGCGTTGAACAGCGCCCGCCGGTTTCCCCAGCGCCGCGCCAGTTCCGGGTCGAGCCGTTCGGCACCGACGACGAAGAACACGTCCGGGTCGACGGTCGCATCGTCGGGCATCGCGGATAGGAACGACGGCAGCAGGTTGAGCCCGGTGACGCGATGTTCTGCGGCGTAGGCGAGGAGATCGTCGCCGGAGACCCGCACCTCCTCCGGTGCGATCACCGACGTGCCGCCGGACAGCAACGGCAGCATGAACTGCCAGAACGCGACGTCGAAACTCGTCGAGGCGAAATGCAGATACCGCTCGGCGGTCCCGATCCCGACGATGTCCTCCTGCAACGCGATCAGGCTCGGCACGCCGCGATGCGGCACCGCCACGCCCTTGGGTTTGCCGGTGGTGCCCGAGGTGTAGATGACGTAGGCGATCGCGTCCGCGCACGAAGGCACCGCCGGATCCGAGTCCTCAATGGACAGTTCGGCCGGGTGGATCACCGGAAGACCTTCGACGTCCGAAGTGGACACGACGGCGGCGGGCCGGATGTCGCCCAGCATGTAGGCCAGCCGGTCGGCCGGGTAGTCCGGGTCCATCGGCACGTGCACCGCGCCGGCCTTGATCACGCCGAACAGCGCGACCACGAGGTCGACGTCGCGGCGCAACAGGACCGCGACCGGGTCCTGCGGTTTCACCCCGGCGTCGATCAAGGTGTTCGCGAGCCGGTTGGCGCGGCGGTCCAGTTCGGCGTAGGTCAGGCTCCGGTCGCGGCACACGACGGCCTCGGCGTCCGGCGTCTCCCGGACCCAGCGGCCGAACTCCTCCAGCATGCCGCCGCGTTCACGCTTCGGTTCCGGCCCTTCGCCGAGCCGCAGCATCGCGCGTTCTTCCTCGGCGTCGAGCGCGCGCAGCCGGGAGACCGGCCGCATCGGGTCGGCGACGATTTCGTGCAGCATCGCCCGCAGCCAGCGGCCGTAGGACTCGGCCTCCTCGCGGGTGAACGCCTGCGGCTGGTACCCGAGGCCGATCGTGAACTCGTCGCCGGGCAGCACGATCACCGTGAGCGGGTAATGCGTCGCGTCGGTGATATCGACGCCGACGAGGTCGAGGCCGGGTGCCAGCGTGGTGCGGGCGCGGCTGGAGAGCGGGAAGTTCTCCATCACCAGCATCGTGTCGAACAGGTCGCCGACGCCGGCCGCGCGCTGGATGTCCGGCAGCCCGGCGTGATGGTGATCGGTGAGCCGGACGCTTTCGGTGTGCACGCGTTCCAGCACGGCGGCCGCGGTGTCGGCGGCGTCGAACCGCACACGCACCGGGATCGTGCTGCCCAACTGACCGATCATGCGCTCGACGCCCGGGACGTCGGCCGGGCGGCCGGAGACCGGGCAGCCGAAGACCACGTCGCGACGGCCGGTCAGCCTGGCGAGCAGCACTCCCCAGGCGGTCTGGAACACCGTCGTCGGGGTGATGCCGCGTTCACGGGCGAAGGCGCGCAGCCGCTCGCTGAACTCGCCGCCCAGCTCCACGGTGACGCGTTCCGGACGCTCCACAGTGGACTCGACGCTCGCCGGGGCGAGCCGCGTTCCTTCGTCCAATCCGGACAGTGCCTCGCGCCACGCTTCCAGCGCGGCGTCCGGGTCGCGTTCGCCGAGCACCCGGTGGTACTCCGAACGCGGGGGCGCGACCGGGGCCGCCGGGCCGCCGTCGAGTTCGGCATAGGTGGCCAGGAGGGTACGGCCGACCAGCGGCATCGACCAGCCGTCGAGCAGCGCGTGGTGATTGGTGAGCACCAGGCGGTGCTCGTCCGGGCCGAGCGTCAGCAGCAGGAACCGGATCAACGGCGGGGCCGCCGGATCGAAGGGACGGTCGAGTTCGGTGCGGCATTCGACGTCGACCCGGTCCGGCGAGACATGCGCGAATCGCCAATCCAGCGTGACGTCGGCGGGTACCACCTGGACGACCTCGCCCGCGTCGGTGGTGTGCAGGTGGACGCGCAGCGCGGGATGCCGCCGCAGCACTTCCGCTGCGGCCTCGCGCATGCGGTCCGCGTCGAGCGCGCCGCTGAGCAGGGTGACGGCCTGGACCACGTAGACGTCGGTGTCTTCGGTGCCGCGCGCCAGGGTGTGGAACGAGAGCCCGGTCTGCAGCGGGGTCGCGGGCAGGACGTCCTCGACCCGGCCGAGGCGTTCGAGCGCGTCGATGTCTGCCTGGTCGAGGCCGACCAGCGGGAGATCCGACGGGGTGAGCCCACCGCCGTACGGACCGATCCGGGCGGCGTGCTCGGCCATCGCGTCCAGGGCGAGTGACCACGATTCTTGAAGCGCGGCAACACTTTCCTGGGACAGGACGGCACCGGCCGCGGTCCATTCGACGGCGAGTTGCGGACGGCCGTCCTCACGGACGAAACAGTTCAGCGCCAGCACCTGTTCCAGCGACTTGGCGTCCGGTTCGGTGACCGCGAACGGATCTTCCTCCGGCAGGCGCCAGCCGGTACCGGGCAGGGCCGCGAACCGGCCGAGGTAGTTCAGGACGACGTCCGGCGGCGGGACGGCGGCGAGTTCGTCCCGGGTGAGCGGGTCGAGGTACCGCAGGACCCCGAAGCCGACACCGTTGTCGGGAACCGCGCGTTTGGCCTCTTTGGCGGCCCGCAGCAGCTCTCCGGCCGCCGTCACGCCGGCGGGAACGCGCACGGGGTACTCGGCGGTGAACCAGCCGACGGTGCACGAAAGATCCAGGCCGTCATGATCGCGGCCGTGTCCTTCGAGCGACACGGTTTCGGCCTCGACCGGGGCACCGCGCCACGACCTCAGGGCGAGGACGAGCGCGGCGAGCAGGACGTCGTCCGGCCCGGCGCGATAGGCCGCGGGCAGCGCGGTGAGCACCGCTTCGGTCTGCTCCGGGGTGGCGAGGGTGACCGACCGCCGCGCGGTCGCGACCGTGTCGACACCGCGGTCGAGCGGACGGTGGCCGAGACGCGGACCGTCGAGCGCGCCACGCCAATGGTCGAGTTCGCCCCGCCGGGCACCGGAAGTGCCTTGCTCGGCAAGGAGAAGCGCGTGCCGCCGCCATGACGTCCCGACCGGGTCGAGTGGTTCACCGGCACAGGCCGCACGCAGATCCGGCAGCAGAATCCGCCATGAGACCCCGTCGACCGCCAGGTGGTGCAGCACGATGACGAGGTGATCCGGCAGCAACGCGGCCTTGAGCACCCCGGCCCGGAGGTCCAAGGACTCCGCGAGTCGCGCCGCGACCTCGGCCGGTTCGCCGGTCGTCTCGATGACCACGTCCGACGCCTTCACCGCCCCGCGTTCCCGGACCCGCATTTCGTCCTCTAAATGCAGGCGGAGGACGTCGTGGTGGTCCAGGAGCGTTTGCACGCCTTCGGTCAGCAGGCCGGGCGGAAGGTCCTCGTCGAGCCGGACGGCGGTCCACTGGGTGTAGCCGGCGATGGTCGTGACGTCCGGATGCGGATCGAGCAGCGCGCGGACGATCGGCGGCGCGGGCACCACGCCGACCGGCTCGTCCGGCGGGGCGGCCGGGGCGCCGATCTCCGCGCTCGCCGCCGCCAGCGCCTCGAAGCTGCGGCGGGCCAGCAGATCACGTGGACGCAGATCGAGACCGTGGGCGCGCAGCCTGCTGCTGACACTGATCGCGGTGATGCTGTCACCGCCCAGCGCGAAGAAGTCGTCGTCGACGGCGACCTCGTCGACACCGATCACCTCGGCGATGGTGGCGCACAACAGCCGTTCGCGGTCGGTGGCCGCGACGCGTCCGGCCGCCGCGCGCGGGGCGGGCAGCGCCGGACGATCGATCTTCCCGTTGGGGGTCAACGGAAGCGAGTCGAGAACGACGACCGCGGCGGGCACGAGGGGCTCCGGCACCCGCCCGGCGAGTTCCGCACGGACCTCGTCCGGCACGACCTCGCCGACGACGTAACCGACGAGCCTGGGCCCGCGCACCGCGGCGGCGGCCGCGCGCACGCCCGGAACGGCGGCCAGCGCGGCCTCGACCTCACCGAGTTCGACACGGTGACCGCGCACCTTCACCTGGCCGTCACGGCGACCCAGATACTCCAGCCCCCGGCCGGGCACCCAGCGGACGAGGTCGCCGGTGCGGTACATCCGGTCGCCGGGCGCGCCGAACGGATCGGCGACGAATCGTTCGGCGGTCGCGCCGGGACGCCCGAGATAGCCACGCGCCAGATGCGGTCCCGCCAGGTACAGCTCTCCCGGCGTTCCGGCGGGCGCGGGCCGCAACGCGGCGTCGAGCACCCGGACCGCCGTGCCCGGAACCGCGGTGCCGATGGTCGGTTCCCCGTCGTCCAGCCAGGATCCGGCACCGTCCACAGTGGCCTCGGTCGGGCCGTACATGTTGCGGGCGCGGACACCGGACTCGGCGACGCGCCGCCACAGCGCGGGCGGAGTCGCCTCGCCGCCGAGGACGAGCAGCGCGGGCGCGTCGGGGCCGTCGAGCAGTCCGGCGTCGACCAGCGGCGCCGCCATCGAGGGCGTGGTGTCGACGACGTCGATCCGGTCGCGGGCGAACGCGGCCAGCAGTTCGTCGGCGTCCCGCGCGACGTCGGTGCCGTAGACGTGGAGTTCGTGCCCGAACAGCAGCCACATCAGCTGGTCGAGCGCGGAGTCGAAGGCGAACGAGTAGGTGTGCGCGACGCGCAGCCGCCTGCCCGTGGCGCGTTCGGTCTCGGCGACCGTGGTCGCGCGGTGGTGGCGCAGTAACGTCGCGAGCCCGCCGACCCGGCCGAGGACGCCCTTGGGCCGTCCGGTCGAGCCGGACGTGAAGATGACGTACGCGAGATGCTCCGGATGGCGAGGAATCGCGAGCGGCGAAGAGTCTAGAGTGGACAGATCGGTTTCGCCGAGCAGGAGATGCGGCCCCGGCACGATTCCCGGGTCGTGGGCCACCGTGAGCACCGCCCCGGCTTCGGCGGCGAGTTCCCGCAGGCGTTCGACGGGATGCGCCAGGTCCAGCGGCAGGAAGGCGGCCCCTGCGTCGAGCACCGCCAGCAGGGCGACGACGAGATCCGCCGACCGCGGCAGGGCCAGCGCGACGACGTCGTCCGCCCCGACGCCACGAGCCCGCAACGCCCGGGCGAGGCGGTGGACCCGCGTGACGAGTTCGCCCGCGGTCAGCCGTTCGTCACCGAAGACCAGTGCGATGTGTCCGGGATCCAGCCGGTCGAGAAGTTCAGGTACGTCAAGGAGTTCGCTCTCCGGTGCGGGTGTCGACCACGCCGCCAGCACCGTGTCCCGCTCCCCCGCCGGGATCAGGTCCGCGCCCGCGACCGCCGGGCCGTCCGGCTCGGTCAGCGCGGTGATCAGGCAGCGCAACGCGGTCAGCTTGGCATCGACGGCGGCCTGGTCGTGTGTCCGCGCGTCGACCTCGAACCCGAGCAGCAGCCCGCCGTCCGAGGTCGGCAGCACCGACAGCCCCATGTCCTCCGGCGGCCCGCCCGCGACGTTGCGCATCGTGCCGTGCGAGCCCGCGAAGTCGAGCTTCAGGTCGAACGCCTTGAGGTTGATGCCGCGGCCGTGCAGCAGCGCTCCGGCGCCGGGCACGGCGAGATCCTGCGGCAGGTCTTCCCCGCGATAACGCTGGTGCGTGCGCATTTCCTTCAGCGCGCCCGCGACCCGCGCGGTCAGCTCGGCCGCCGAGTCCCCCGGGAGCACCGTGACCCGCAGCGGCAGCACGTTGACCGCCATCGCCGGAGTCCGCAGCGCCGCGCCCTCGCGGCACATCAACGGCATCGCGAACACGACGTCGGTCCAGCCGAGCACGCGGTGCAGGAACGCGGCGTAGCAGGCGATCAGCGCGTCACCCCACGTCGTCCCGGCGCGTTTGCCCAGTTCACGAAGCCGAGCGACGTCCGAAGCCGGCAGGACCGACCGGGCGGTGACAGTGTGCTCGGGCGGGCCGGACGCGCTGCCGACGTCGTCGAGATCCGGCAACGGCGTGAACCGCTCGCGCCAGTACTCACGGTCCTGGGCGAACCGTTCGCTCTCGCGGTAGGCGCGATCGGCCTCGACGAGGTCGGTGAACCGGGCGAACGTCGAAGCCGGGATGTCCTTGCCCTGCACCGAAGCGGTGTAGCGGGCCGCCGTCCGGCGGGCGAGCATCGCCGCGGTGTAGCCGTCGAACACCAGGTGGTGCCCGAGCTGGGTGAACCACACGTGCGAGCCGGACAGCCGCAGCACGAGATGGGCGAACAGGGGCCGGTCCACCATCCCGCGGCAGGCTTCGGCGACGCGGCGGCGTTCGTCGTCCACGCGCTCGTGCGCGGCGGCGACCGGATCGGCCTCACCGCGCAGATCGACGACCTCCGGCAGCGGCAGCGCGTCTTCCGACACGACCTGGCGCGGACCGTCCGGCGTCTCGAAGACCCGCAGCCGCAGGCTGTCCGCCTCTTCGGCGGTCGCCCGGATCGCTTCGGTCAGCGCGACGACGTCGACCGCCTTGTCGCCGACGATCTCGATGACGTCACCGACGACGTAGTAGGGCGAGTCGGGTTCGAGGCGCTGCGCGGTCCAGATCCCCAGCTGGGCGCCGGTCAGGTTCAGCATGAAGGCACCACCATCGGGGTTCCGGTCACCGGGTCGGGCACGACGACGCTGGGGAGATCGAAGACCTCCTTCATCAGCTCCGCGTCGACGATGTCGGACGGCGCGCCCTCGGCGACGATCCGGCCGTCCCGCAGGGCGACGAGGTGATCGGCGTACCGGCAGGCCTGGTTGATGTCGTGCAGGACGGCGATCACCGTGCGGCCCTCGTCGCGCAGGCGCGCCAGCAGGCTCAGCAACTGGTACTGGTGTGCGATGTCCAAAAAGGACGTCGGTTCGTCGAGCAGCAGATACGGCGTCTTCTGCGCCAGCACCAGCGCCACCCACACGCGCTGACGCTGCCCGCCCGAGAGCTCCTGCACCGGCCGGTCGGCCAGTCCCGCCACCCCGGCGGCGGTCATCGCGTCGAGCACCGCGCGTTCGTCCTCTTCGGACCAGGTGGCGAACAACGACTGGTGCGGGAACCGGCCGCGCGCGATCAACTGCCGGACACGGACGTCCTCCGGCGCGACCGGATCCTGCGGCAGGAACCCGAGCTCCCGCGCCAAACCCTTCCCGGGAAAGGAACCCACGTCCTTGCCGTCGAGCAGGACCTCGCCGTCCGACGGGCGCAGCAGCCGGACGAACGCGCGCAGCAGGGTGGACTTGCCGCACGCGTTCGGTCCGACGACGGCGGTGAACGCGCGGTCGGGCACGTCGAGGCTCAGCCGGGTCGACACGACCCGGTCGCCGTAGCGCAGGGTCAGGTCCCGAGCGGTCAAGCGGGCACTCATGTGCGCCGCACCTCCTTGGTGAGCAGCCAGATCAGGTAGCCGCCGCCGATCACGGTGCTGACCACACCGACCGGCAGCGATTCCGGCGCGAGCAACATCTGGGCGGCCAGGTCGGCACTGGTGAGCAGCACGGCGCCGGTGAGGGCGGCGGGCAGCAGGGCGATACCGGGCGTGCGGGCCAGCCGCCGTCCGATCTGCGGTGCGGCCAGCGCGATGAACGCGATCGGGCCCGCCACGGCGGTGACCGTGGCCGTGCAGCCGACCCCGATCAGCACCAGGACCAGCCGCAGCCGGTCCCAGCGGACCCCGGTGGTGACCGCCAGCGCACCGCCGAGCGCGGCCTGGTGCAGCGCCGGCGCCCTGGTGAACAGCACGACGAACAGCACCGCGAGGACCCCGAACGGGATGGCGACGTCGTCCCAGCCGACCCCGTTGAGGGAACCGGCGTTCCAGCCGACGGCCGCGATCGCGATCTCGAGTTCCGCGCGCAGCACGATCCACGAGTTGAACGCGGTCAGCATCGCGTTGATCGCGATGCCGATGACGATCAGCCGCAGCCCGGACAACCCGCCACCGAGCGACAACGCGTAGACGATGGCCGCCGTGATCACGCCGCCGAGCACCGAACCGATGGTCAGCTGCGTCGACGTCCCCGAGAGGACGGTGATCGCGAACAGCGCGCCGGTGTACGCACCGGCGTCGAGACCGATCACGTCCGGGCTGCCGAGCGGGTTGCGGGTGACGTTCTGGAAGATCGCGCCAGCCAGGCCGAGCCCGGCACCGAACACCAGCCCGGCCAGTACCCGGGGCAGCCGCCATTCGCGGATGACCACGCCCGGCCCGCCACCGGATCCGGTGAGCGCGGCGAACACGCGGGCGGGGCTCGCCCACGCGGCGCCGTAGCAGAGCCCGAGCAGCGTCAGGCCGGCGATGACCACCAGCATCGCCACGAGGAAGACGAGGGTGCGGCGTTCCATCCGGGCGGAGAACCGCCCGCGCCGCAGGACGAATGTGGTCACAGCGGCGCCGCCCCGTATTTGCGGACGGCCCAGATCAGCACCGGGCCGCCGAGGAACGCGGTCACGATCGCCACCGGCACCTCACCGGTCGGCAGCAGGACCCGGGAGCCGACGTCCGCGGCCAGCATCAGGACCGGGCCGAGCAGTGCGGCGAACGCGATCAGCCACGGAATCGACGCGCCGGCCACCCGCCGCGCCAGATGCGGCACGATCAGCCCGACGAACAGGATCGGCCCGGCCAGCGCGGTCGCCGCGCCCGCCATCAGCGTGATCAGCAGCAGGGTGACCGTCCGGACGCGCGCGACGTTCGCGCCGAGCGTATGCGCGACCGTCTCGCCGAGCGCGATGGCGTTCAGCTGGCGGCTCACCGCGAACGCGCCCAGCAGGGACAGGCCGATGACGATCAGCGGGATCGTGGTCGGCGCCTGTTCGCGACCGGCCAGTGAACCCACCGACCAGAACCGGTAGACGTCGAAGGTGTCCGGGAACAGCAGCCGCAGGCCGAGGGTGAGTCCCAGCAGCACGGCGCTCAGCGCTGTCCCGGCGAGCACGAGCCGCAGCGGCGACTTGCTGCCGACGGCGTACACCAGCGCCGAAGCGCCGACCGCGCCCAAGACCGCGAGCCCCAGTTCGGCGGGTGCCGACGCGGCGAGGCCGAACGAAGACCCGACCGCGATGGCGAACCCGGCCCCGGCGGTCACGCCGAGCACGCCGGGTTCGGCCAAAGCGTTGCGCGACAAGGCTTGCACGAGCACGCCGCCGACGGCGAGCGCCGCGCCGACCCCGATCGCCAGCACCGCCCTCGGCATCCGGATGTCCAGGACCACCGCCCGGTCACTCGGATTCCCCTCGCCCAGCAGGGCGCGCACGACCTCGCCGGGGGCGATGGCGTGCGCGCCGATGCCGACGCTCAGCACGGCGACCACGACGAGCCCGAGCAGTGCGGCGCCGAGCAGCGCGGACCGCCCGGTGGTGGTCACTTCTTCAGCAGCGGCGCGAACGCCTGGTCGACGGCGTCCAAAGTGGACGTCGCGGCCCGGTAGGTGGCGGCCTCGGTGAAGCGGAACGGGTAGACCTTGCCCGCCTTCACCGCGGGGAGTTCCTTCCACAGCGGCGAGTCGAGGACGTACTTGACCGGCGCGGGCACGGAGCCGTCGGCGGCGACCGAGTAGGTGATCGCGTCGGCCTGGGCGAACGCGGTCGGCAGTTCCTCGATCGACGGGTACTCGCTGACGTCCTTCGAGCCACCGCCCTTGACCTTGACCTGGCCGTAGTACGTGGCACCGATGTCCTGCGCGATGTTGGTGCCCCAGGAACCGTTGAACTCACGCTGGAAGTTGCCCTTGGCGACCTCGCCGTAGGCACCGACGTGGCCCAGCTTCAGCTGCGGCACCACGGCCTTGTACTTCTCGGCCAGCGCCTTGGCCTTGGTGTCGTACGCGGTCTTCAGCGCGTCGAACCCGGCGGCCGCACCGGCGGCGTCGGCCTGCTTGCGCGACAGCTCACGCCACATCGACGGAACCGACGGACCGATCGCCACGACCGGCGCGATCGCTTCGAGCCGCTTGATGTCGATGTCGGCGAGCACCGGCTTCGGCACGCCGATCACGATGAGATCCGGATCGGCCTGCGCGATCGCCTCGTAGTTCGTCTCCGACGCCGACTCGCCAGCGACCTTCGCCAGCTCGTCGTACTTCTTGCGCTCCTGCTCGTTGAACAGCGGGATCCCGCGCTTCCAGCTGGACACCCCGACCAGCGGCGCGCCCGCTTCGAGCAGGGCGGGCACGGCGTAGCCGGTGGCGATGACCCGCTTCGGCGAGACCGGGATGGTGATCTGGCCGTTGTCGGCGGCGAACACCCGGGTCTGACCGCCGTCGGCGGCCTTGCCGTCTTCGCCCGCGCCGCAGGCGGTGGCCGCGGTCACGACCGTCAAAGCGAGCGCGAGCGCTCCGGCGAGGCGTCGGGTTCTAGTGGTGCGCATGGATTTCCTCGGTTTTCTTGGTGGGGATCAGTGGTCGTGCTCGTCGTCGAAGTCCGCGACGCCGCGTTTCCAGTAGCCGGTCACGTCGTGGTCGTCCTTGCCGAGCCCGAGGTCGTTCTTGAGCCAGCGGCGCAGCGGTTTGATCTGCCCCGCTTCACCGGCGACCCAGGCGTAGAGCCGTTCCCCGGCCGGGACCTCGATCGTCTGGACCGCACGGGCGAGGACGTCGGACGCGCCGGGCGCCACGTCGCCTCGATGCAGCCAGTGCACCTCGACGTCTTCGGGCGCGGAGAGCTCGATCTCCTCGCTCGCGTCGGTGACCTCGATGAACGCCCAGCCCGCGGCGGTACGCGGCAGTTCTTCGAGCCAGCGCGCGATCGCGGGCAACGCGGTGACGTCACCGGCGAGCAGGTAGCGGTCGTAGGTGTGCGGCACGATCAGCCCGCCGGGCGGGCCGGCGACGTGCACCGGCGTGCCGGGCGTGACCTTCTCGGCCCAACCGGAGCCGAGCCCGCCTTCGTGCAGCGCCACGTCGAGGTCGAGTTCCCCGGAAGCCGGGTCGTACCGGCGGACCGTGTACTCGCGCGACGTCGGCGACGGCTTCGGCCAGCGCAGCATGTCGCCGTCCTGCACCGGGAGCCGCGGCTCGGGGTCCAGTTCGGGGAAGAGGATCTTCACGTGTTCGTCGGGCGAATGCGCCTCGAAACCCGCCGTTCCCGGACCGCCGAGCGTGACCCGGAGCAACCCGGAACCGATCATCTCGGTACGCACGACCTCCGCCCGCCGGATCCGGATCGGATACGGCACCTTCTCCGCGTGCTGTCCCGCACGGACCTCGGCGATGCGCTCCAGGTGCCGGTGGCGATGGTCGGCGCGGCTCACGTCGCGCTCCCGGTGAGGACCCGCGTCCAGTGTCCGAGGGTCGGCTGCTCGGCGAGGTCGGCGAATTCGAGCGTGTCGGCGCCCTCGGCGCGCCACTGCTCGACCAGGCCCATGATCCGCATCGAGTCGAGGCCGAGGTCGGTGAGGTCGGTCTCCGGCTTCAGCTCGGCCGGGTCGCAGCCGAGCAGTTCGGCGACGTCGGCGTGGATCTTCCGGACGGTCAAGCTCATCGCTGTGCTCCCGCGTGGATGGGGGCCAGCGCGGCGAGCGCGGCGGCCGTGGTGGTCAGTGCGCCGCAGCGCTGGGCGACGTACTCGCAGGCCTGGTCGTGGCGTTCGCGGGAGAAGTCCGCGACCGCGTCGCCGACCAGAAACGGCTGGATGTCGCGCATGAACGCCTCGACGGCGGTGGCCTGGCAGCCGATATGCGCGTAGACACCGGTGATCAGCAACTGGTCCCGGCCCGCTTCGGCGAGCTGTTCGGTGAACGTGCTGCGCTGGAACGCGCTGTAGCGCCACTTCGTCAGGACCTTGTCCCCCGGCTGCGGGGCGAGCTCGGCCACCACGTCGGCCGCGGCGGGATCGTCGTCGATGACCGCGCCGATCCCGTCGCCCCAGAACTCGGTGAGCAGGCCGCGGTCCTCGGCGGCCTGGTGACCGGGCTGCGCGGTATAGAACACCGGGACCCCCGCGGCGCGGGCGGCGTCGGCCAGCGCGGCGATGTTCGCGATCATCTCCGGGACCGGGGATCCCGTGTACGGCGCGAGGAAGTACCGCTGCGCGTCGTGGACCAGCAGCGCGGCACGGGCGGCGTCGGGTTTCCAGCCGACCCGTCCGGCGGGCAGCTCGGCCTCCGTCGGGAGGGCGTAGGGCTCGATCTTGGGCAGCGACACGTTCACTTCTCCTTCGCCAGGGCGGCCAGTGCCGCCCGCAGCTCGCGTTTGCTGGTCTTGCCGACGCCGGTCACCGGGAATTCCGGCACCACCTGGACCAGATCGGGCACCTTGAACGCCGCGACCCCGCGCTCGCGGACGAACCGGCGCAGCTCCGCCGCGGCGGGCTCGGCGCCGGCAGCCGGGACGACGTAGGCGCAGGTGCGCTCGCCCAGGTACGGGTCCGGCACCGCGACGACGGCGGCGTCGAGCACGCCGGGGTGGGCCATCAGGTGGTTCTCGACCTCTTCCGCGGCCACCTTCTCGCCACCGCGGTTGATCTGTTCCTTGGCCCGTCCGACCACTTCCAGATGCCCGGACGGATGCCGCCGCACGAGGTCACCGGTGCGGTAGAAACCGTCCTCGGTGAACGCGGTCTTGTTGTGCTCCTCGGCGCGGTAATAGCCGCGGATCGTGTACGGGCCGCGGGTCAGCAGCGCGCCGACCTCCCCCGGCGCGACGACGTCGTCCGAAGTGGACAGTGGATCGTCCGGGTTCACCACGCGGATCTCGTCGTCCGGCGAGATCGGCCTTCCCTGGGTCGCCAGGACGTACTCGTCGGGGTCGTCGAGCCGGGTGTAGCAGACCAGTCCCTCGGCCATGCCGAACACCTGCTGCAGACGGCACCCCAGCGCGGGCCCGATCTTCTCGGCCAGTTCACGGGCGCATTTCGCGCCACCGACCAGCAGGACGTCCAAAGAGGACAGATCGCGGGTGGTCCGCGCGGCCGCCTGCGCCCACGCGGCGGCGAGCGGCGGCACGAGCCCGGTGATCGTCACACCTTCGGCCTCGATGAGCCGGAACGCGGTGTCGGCGTCGGGACGCGGCGCGAACACCGTCGCCGCGCCCGCGTGCAGCGCGCCGAGCAGGCCGGGCGAGCTGAGCGGGAAGTTGTGCGCGACCGGCAACGCGGCCAGGTACACGCTTTCCGGGCGCAGGCCGCAGATCCGGGCGCTTTCCCGGACGCTGTAGAGGTAGTCGTCGTGCGTGCGCGGGATCAGCTTGGGCAATCCGGTGCTTCCACCGGACAACTGGAGGAACGCGACCCCGGCGGGATCGGGATCCGGCAGAGCGCGCGGAGTCGCCGCTTCGAGCACGGCGAATTCCTCCGTGCCGACGACGAAGACGTTACGCACCGAGGGGATCTCGGCGGCGACCGCACGGGCCATGTCCGCGTGGTCGAACCGTTCGTGTTCGCCCACGGTCAGGATCGCCGCGGCCTCGCTCTGCTCGGCGAAATGCCGCAGTTCGCTCGCGCGGTGCGCGGGCAGCGCGAACACCGGCAGCGCGCCGGCCCGCCACAGTCCGAACACGACGGACGCGAACTCCGGCACGTTCGGCAGTTGCACGACGACCCGGTCACCGGCCTGGATCCCGGCGCCGGCGAATCCGGCGGCGAGCCGGTGCGCGCGCTCGTCGAGTTCGGCGAACGTCCAGCGGGCGTTCTCGCCGATCACGGCGAGACGTTCGGCGTAGGCCTCGGCGAGGCTGGTCAGCAGCTTGCCGAAGGTCTGGCCGCGCCAGTATCCCGAAGCCCGGTAGCGCGCCGCGGTTTTCGGCGGCCAGGGCACGTGGTCGGCGGTCATTCCACTCCCTCCAGACCGAGGGCCCGCAGCATGGTGCCGAATTTCGCGCCGGTCTCGGCGAGTTCGGCCGCCGGATCGGAACCCGCCACCACTCCCGCACCGGCGAACAGCCGGACGGTCCGGTCCCGGACTTCGGCGCAGCGGATGGTGACGACCCATTCGCCGTCACCGTCCTGGTCGGTCCAGCCGACGAGACCCGCGTAATAGCCGCGATCCTCGGGTTCGAGCGCGGCGATGGTGTCGCGGGCGAGCGCGGTCGGGACGCCGCAGACCGCCGGTGTCGGATGCAGTGCCTCGGCCAGTCCGAGCGCGGACGAACCGGCGTCGCTCGCGTCGGCGAGCCGTCCGCTGATCTTGGTCGAGAGGTGCCACATCGTGGGCGTGCCGATCACTTCGGGTTCGGCCGGGACGTCGAGGTCGACACAGAACCGGCCCAGCACTTCAGCCACCTGGGCGGCGACGTGTGCGTGTTCGTCACGGTCCTTTTCGGACGTCAGCAGATCCTTGACGCGCCGGGAGTTCTCGGCGTCGTCGGCCACCCGCGGCCGTGATCCCGCCAGCGGGTTGGCCGTGACGACGCGACCGCGGCGGGAGACCAGGAGCTCCGGGCTCGCGCCGATCAGGGTGCGCGGCGCGGGATCCCCCGGCGCGCTGACGTCGACGGCGAAGGCGTGCGCGGCCGGGTCCGCGTGGACGAGGCGCGCCAGCAGCCGCGGCACGGCGACGGGGTCGCCACCGGTGACGTCGAGGCAGCGGGCCAGCACGATCTTGCGGAGGTCGCCGTCGCGGATCTCGTCCAGCGCCCTCGCCACGGCGGTGGTGTAGACCTCCGGCGCGGGCCGCGGCGACACCGTCCAGCTCCCACCGAGCGGGGCGACCGGACCACTCGCCTTCGGTGGTCCTGCCTTGCGTACCAGGGCGGGCACCACCAGACTGCTCGGCGCGTCGGGCCGGAATCCGATCGCGCCGGCGACGACGGGTTCGGTCACTCCCGCCACGAGAGCGGCGTCGAGGACTTCGGCGGCCGCGCGGGCACGCTTGCCGGGCGCCGCGTGGACCGGCGCGTACACGCCGTCGGCGAGCAGCGATCCTCGAGCGGACGAGTAGTAGAACGATCCGGGCAGGTACGCCGCCAGCAGATCGGCCGCCTGGTGGACCGGCCTTGGTCGGGCCGGTGCAGGTGAGGACACGACTGGATTCCCTTTCGCGAATACTACTGACCGAACAGGCGCCCGTGACACCCCAGTACGAAAGCGCCGACTTTCGGTTAGCCTAACCTAATCGTACGGACCCGAAAAGTCTTCGTTGCGTCATCGAGATCACGCGCGGAGCGTCGCGCCGCCGTCGACGTAGAGGTTCTGCATCGTGATGTGCCGCGCGCGATCGGAGGCCAAAAACAGGACGGCGTCGGCGATATCGGCGGGTTCCGCCATCCGGCCCAGTGGTATGCCGACCCGGTATTGCTCCGGATTTCCCGCGATGACACGGTCCGCGCCGTTCTCGTCCGTCCACAGTAGACGTTGCATGTCGGTGTCGGTCGAGCCGGGCGAGACGATGTTGCAGCGGATACCGGAACCGGCGAGTTCGAGCCCGAGGCAGCGGGTCAGCATGGTCGCCGCGGCCTTCGAAGCGGCGTACGCGGCCATCCCGCTGCGTGGGACTCCCGCCGCGTTCGACCCGACCGTCACCAGCACACCACTCCGGCGGGGCAGCATCCGGCGGGAAATCTCGCGGAGCACGGTGAAGACTCCGGTGGAGTTCACCGCGAAGGTCGCCGCCCAGTCCTCGTCGCTCGTGTCGCAGACGGACCCGGGCTTCAGCACACCCGCGACGGACGCCCCGATCCCGATCGGCCCGAGTTCGTTTTCGACCTCGCCGACCACCCGCGCGACGGCGGCGGGATCCCCGACGTCCGCGACGAACGAGGTCACCCCGTCCCGGGAAGCGCTTTCGACCAGGTCCACCGCCGCCACGATCGCGCCGGCCTCGGCGAGCCCGTCCACGACGGCGGCCCCGATCCCGCGCGCGCCTCCGGTGACGAGCGCGACCTTGCCCTCGATCCCCTCCACGCCACAACCACCCCACGTCCCGTTTGCTTAGCCTTGCCTAAGCTAGCGGCCGGAACCGGACAAAGCGAGGGACCGACACCGGTGATTCGGGCCACTCCTTCTTGGGGACTGGACGGCAAAAATGCCGTCGCACATGCGGTCCGTGTGTGCTTGGCCGCGTTCCGTGAAGTGCTGACGCAGCACCGGCACCGAGTTGGTCGGGGTGGTCGTGAGTGGCGATTCGTGTTCTAACCCGAATCGCCACTCACGACCACCTGTACCGAGACGGCGGCTTCGCGTGATTGGGCGGACGGCACGTGTGATCAGATGGACGACACGCTCGCGGCGAAGCTTTCGCCGTGAGTCGTCCGTCCAGACACGCGTGTCGTCCGTCTGATCACGTGTGCCGTCCATCCAGTCACACAAGACCGCCGCCACTCACGATTCCTAGCCAGGCAAGGGACAAGACAGCGGACCACGTACGGATCCCCCACCCTGCAACGTGATCTGCGCGCTTCCACCGAAAGAATCCCTGGCGGTGCACACGATCTGATCGACCGCCTTCGACGACAACCCGGCGACGCCGACCGACAAGGTCACCGTGACCCCGTTCGGCGCGGGTGTCTGGTCCAGCACCGCCGTGCCGGCCGGGACTTCCGTGGTGTACTGCCGTTCCCGCTCGCTCTCGTCCGGTCCGGCGGCGAGCAGGTCGACGGGACTCGCCGGGGGCAACTCCTCGGCGAGCGGGCGCAGCACCCGGATCGGTTGCCCACCGGACAAGAAGTAGAGCACCGCGGCGTTGGCCGGCCCCACCGGTGCGGGCGCTCCGGCGATCACGGCACTGGGCCGGACGCCGCAACCCGAGACCGTCGAGACGAGCAGAAGCGCCGCGAGCCAGGTCTTCCTCATGCCGTCCCTCCCCGCCGGGGCAAGCGCAGGGTGAACACCGCGCCGCCGTCGGTACCGTTGGCCGCGCTCAACATCCCGCCGTGCAGACGGGCGTTCTCCCAGGCGATCGCCAGCCCGAGTCCGCTGCCGCCGGACCTCGCCCTCGCCGAATCCGCCTTGTAGAACCGGTCGAACACGTGGGGCAGCACCTCGGGCGCCAGCCCGGGACCGCGATCCGAGACCTCCAGCGTGATCTGTTCCCCCGCTTCGGAAAGCCGGAGCGAGACGGGCTTTTCCCCGTGCCGCAACGCGTTCCCGACCAGATTCGCCACGATGACGTCCACCCGCCGGGGATCCCACTCGGCGAAGATCCCGGAGGGCAGCTCTCCCTCCACCTCGCCCGTCCAGCCCCGGATGCGCAGGCTCGCCGTGATCACCTCGGCGACGTCGACCTCCTCCGGGGCCAGTGCGGCGGCCCCCGCGTCGAAGCGGGAGACCTCGATGAGGTCGTTCACCAGCCGGGTCAGGTTGTGCGTCTCCTCGATGCTCATCTTCGCCGCGCGCCCGGCGTCCCCCGGCAGGCTCGACGCCTCCTGCTCCAGCACGTCCGCGACCGCGGTCATCGCGGCCAGCGGGGTGCGCAGTTCGTGCGAGACGTCGGCGACGAACCGCCGCGCGTCGGCTTCCATCCGTTCCAGCTCACCGACGTGGCGTTCCAGCGATTCGGCCGTCTCGTTGAACGTCCGCGCCACCCCGGCCAGTTCGTCCGAGCCGCGGACGCCGACCCGGGCCCGCAGGTCGCCCTCGCCCAGCCGCTTCGCCGCGTCACCCAGTTCCCGCACCGGCCGCAGGACCCCGCGGGCGGCCAGCAGCGCCAGCCCGACGGCGAAAACGAGCGCCAGCCCGCCGATCAGCCAGGCCCGGGTGGCGAGTTCGTCGATACTCGTCGCCTCCGGCACCATGCTGCGCGCGATGTAGGCCTCGATACCCGAATCCCGTTGCTGCCCACCGGGAAGCAGCACCGTGAACCTCGTGCCCACCACCAGCATCGGCGTGCCGCCGGCGTCGACCCGTTGCCAGGCGACGTTTCCGGCCCGGACCCGCTCGCGAAGCTCCGGCGAGATCAGCGACCGCATCTGCTGGTTCCCGCTCGCCCTGTCCTCGAACAGGACCAGGGAGCTCAGCTGACGATCGGACAGTTCGCCGCTGATCCGGCTCAGCGTCCCGTCACCCGGCGGCAGCGGGCCGAGCGGGAACAGCGCGGTGGCCTTGTCGACCAGCACGCGGGCGGTGGCGTCCTGAGCCTGCTGGAGGATCAAGGTCCGGGACTGGACGTAGCCGCCTCCGGCGACCGTCGCCGCGGTGATCACGACCAGCAGGCTGAACGCCAGGAGCAGCCGGGTACGCAGACCCCCAAGTTTCACAGCGGCCCGAACCGGTAGCCGAACCCGCGGACCGTCTGCACGTACACCGGCGCGGACGAGTCGTCCTCGATCTTCGCGCGCAGCCGCTGCACACAGGCGTCGACGACCCGGGAATCACCGAAATAGCCGTGCTCCCACACGCTTTCCAGCAGGTACTGGCGGCTGAGCACCCGGCCGGGGACCTGGGTGAGTTCGAGCAGCAGCCGCAGTTCGGTCGGGGCGAGGGCGAGCGGCTTGCCCGCCTTGGTCACCGTCAGCCCGGCACGGTCGATGCCGAGATCGCCGTGACGCTCGATCTCGACGGGCGCGGGCGCGGCGGCCGCCGGTTGCCCGGTGCGGCGCAGCACCGCGCGGATCCTGGCCTCCAGCACCTGGGCCCTGGCGGGTTTGACCACGTAGTCGTCCGCGCCGGCGGCGAGCCCGGCCACCACGTCGATGTCCTCGTTGCGCGCGGTGAGCATGATGATCGGCAGATCCCCCGCCGCGCGGATGCGGCGGCAGACCTCGAAGCCGTCGAGTCCGGGCAGCATGAGGTCCAGCACGACGATGTCCGGCGGCCGTGACGCGAGCCGGGCGAGGCCCTCCTCGCCGGTGGCCACCGCGTCGACCGCGTGGCCGCGTCCGCCCAGCGCCATGCTGAGCCCGTCACGCACGGCTTGGTCGTCCTCGATGAGCAGCACCCTGGGCATGCCGACGACTATCGCAGCGCCGGACGGAATCCGCTCGTCCATGACACGCCATGATGCCCGTCCCGTTTCCGCGGAACGTCCACGGAATGTCATCGTCACGTCACGACGTGATCCGTGCGGAACGGTGACATTTTCGTCGGCGTCCGCGCACTTCGCCGCGATCGGGTTCGGACAGGCGGCGGCGACCGTTGACGGCATGAAAGAACTCGTGCTCGCGGCGATCACCCGCGTCCTCGCGGTACTGCTGCTGATCCCCGCGTGGCTGGCCTCCCCCGGCCAGGCCCGCCGTCTCGCCTGCGGATGGGCGCTGTCGCTGCGCTTCCCCGCCGAGAACCTCGCCGGGCTCACCCCCGGAACGCTCGCCGCGTTCACCGACGCCAGAACCGAGGCGTTCTGGCGGCATCGCACACTCCTCGGCGTCACCTCGGGCCATCGCGACGCCGCCGAGCAGCATCGGCTGTTCCTCGCCGAGGCCGGGCGAAAGCGCGTCCTGCCACCGAAGGATTCCGCGCACGTCCGAGGCACCGCGCTGGACGTCCGGCCGCGCGAGGGCGCGCAGTGGTTGGAAGACCACGGCGCCCGCTTCGCCCTCTACCGGATCTACGACAACGAATGGTGGCATTTCGAGTACCGGCCCGGCGAGGCTCCGCCCGCGCGGTTGCCGCATCCGGGCTGGCAGGCCGGTGTCAGCCGGTGACGGTGATCCGTGGCGCCAGCGCCGCCAGGAACTCTGGCGCGTCGAAGATCTCGCCCGCCGACACGACCCCGGTCGCCTTGACCCGCCCGTCGAGCACCCGCTGCGCGGCCTCCACCACCAGCGGTGCCGTGATCGCGTAGATGTCCTGGCCCCGCGCGACGACCCGCCGTTCCTCGCCGCCGGATCGCACGACGACGTCGACCACGAACTCCTCGGCGGACGGGCCGTCCGCGGCGCGTGTCGGCGTCTGGGGCGCCACCACCTCGCGGGCCGCGTTCACGGTCATGTACGTGGTCACCTCGGGGATGTCGAGGTGACTCGGGACGGTGACGACGTCGGCCATCGTGAATTCGCCGAGCACGGCACGGGTCCCGAACGGCTCGGGGAAGTCCCAGTCCAGCTCCGGCAGCGCGTCCTCGCGGCGTTCGATGCGGCCGCCGGAGAACCGGATCCGCTTGCCGTCACGCCGTTCCCGCGAGACCTTGCCCGCCGCGCGGGTCCCCTCCGTCGGATGCCAGCTGCTCAGCGCGTACGCGATATGCGCTTCGTCCGCGGAAGTCCACTCACCCATCGCGGCGGTGACCATCAGATCGCCGAGCCCGCCGAAGAACGCCATCGCGGGGATCACCGTCGCTCCCCCGGCACGCTCACCGAAGTCCGCGAAGGTGTCCATGTTCGCTTCGAGTTCCGCGGCCACGTCCAGGTACGGGACGCCGGCCCGCAGCGCCGCTTCGATCACCGGTGCGGCGGTGTCGGCGAACGGCCCGGCCGCGTTGATCACCGTGTCCGCGCCCGCGAACGCGCGGTCGAGCGAAGCCGGGTCGTCGACCGAAGCCTGGCGGGTCTCGACGTCGGACCAGGGCAGGCCGCGCAGTTTGGCCTCGTCGCGCCCCACCGCGAGCACACCGAAGCCGCGCTCGCGCAATTCCGCCACCACGAACCGCCCGGTGTGCCCGTAGGCCCCGAACACCGCGACGTCGTACGTACCCATGATTTCTCCTGCCCTCGGTCGATCCACTGTGGACCATCCTGTCGGCGGAGCCCGCTGATCGACAGTGTCCGGAACGACATCATGCGTACACTTTCGGACATGAGTACGGTCGCCCTCGCCGCCACGGACGGCATGCTGCAGTTCGAGCTGTCCATCGCCCACGAGGTCTTCGACACGGGTCTGTACGAATTCGGGGTCTACGGCTCGGAGCCGGTGAAGGTCGGGCGTTTCCTGCTCGAACCGGATCACGGGCTCGATCGGCTCGCGCGCGCCGGCACCGTCATCGTCCCCGGCTGGGCCGACATCGACGTCGATCCGCCCGCGGACCTGGTCGAGGCCGTCCGTGCCGCCCACGAAGCGGGCGCGCGGGTCGCCTCCCTCTGCACGGGCGCGTTCGTCCTGGCGGCCGCCGGCCTGCTCGACGGCCGCCGCGCGACCACGCATTGGGCGCACACCGACGTCCTCGCCGCCCGGTATCCCTCGGTCGAGGTCGATCCGGACGTCCTGTACGTCGACAACGGCAGCGTGCTGACCTCGGCGGGCAAGGCCGCCGCGATGGACCTGTGCCTGCACCTGGTCCGTCGCGACCACGGCTCCGCGGTCGCGAACACCGTCGCCCGCCGCCTGGTCGTCCCGCCGCACCGCGCGGGCGGGCAGGCCCAGTTCGTCACCACCCCGGTGCCCGACCAGGACGACCATCCGCTCGGCGGGCTGCTCCCCTGGATCACCGAACGGCTGGACCTTCCGTTGACCGTCGAGGACCTCGCCCGGCAGGCCAACATGAGTTCCCGCAACCTGGCCCGGCATTTCCGGTCGGCGACCGGGACGACGCCGCTGCGCTGGCTGCTGACCCAGCGCATCCGCCGCGCGCAGGAACTCCTGGAGCGGACCGACGACAGCGTCGACCTGATCGCGGAAGCCACCGGGATGGGCACCGCCGCGACGTTGCGGCGGCACTTCAACCGGACGGTCGGTGTGCCGCCGGACAGCTACCGCCGCACCTTCCGCGCGGCTAGCGCAGCCGTGCCGTGATCAGGTCCGCGACGGCCGCCATCCCGGCCTCATTCGGGTGGTACGGCACACGGCCCGGCGCGGTCGTGTAGCGCTCCATCCACGGAACGGCGGCGCAGGCGTCGTGGTCGGCGCTGGCCGCGGCCGCCGGGACCAGGGTGGCCCGCTCGTCGCGCGCCGCCCGCCGGGTCGCCGCCGCCAGCCGGTCCGCGACCTCGCGTTCGAAGGCGAGCTGCTCCGGCGTGAGCGGAACGCCGTCGCACGCGGGCCTTTCGCCCGGGACGATCGTCAGGTAGTCGACGACCAGCACCCGTGCCCGCGGCGCGCGCCGATGGACCGCCGCGACGACGGCGCCGATCTTCTCGTGCACCGTGGTGAGCGCCGTGCGGACGGCGTTCCGGTCGACCTGGCCGCAGTTCGCACCGCCGGTGTTCTGGCAGCCGTAGGTGAACAGGCTCCCGACGTAGCCGACGTCGTTGCCGCCGATGGTGATCGTCACGAGCCGGGTGTCCCGGGTGACGGCCTCGATCTGCGGCGGCTGCCCGGACTGTCCGGCGGTGAGGATGTTCGCCGTCGTCGCGCCGCTGCAGGTGACATCGGTGAGGGCAAGACCGCGTCGCCCGGCGACGAGACTCGCGTAGTTCTTCGTCGAACGTCCGCACGCCGCCGGGGTTCCTGGCTGCTGCGGCGGGATTCCCGGCCCCGCCGCGAAGGAACTGCCCATCGCGACATAGCGGGCAGGCGCGTCCGCCTGCGCGGGCGGGGTGGCCAGAAGGGCGACCGAGGCCGCGGCGAGCACCGCGGCGGATATCCGCTTGAACATGTCGAACCCCTTATCTCGTAAAGGTGACCGGTTCCGATCCCGCGATGCCGTCGATGGCACCGAGGGCGAGCAGATCTTCGGGACGTGGCTTCAGCGCGTCGGCGAGGGCGGGGACGTCTTCTTGGCCCCGCTTGAGGATCCCGGCCGCCAGTTCCGGGGCGATGACGGAGAAACAGGCGTCCGGGGTGAGCCAGATCCGGTCCGCCGAACAGAAGGCGAGCGCGCCGCCCGATCCTCCCTCACCGATCACCAGGGTGGTGATCGGCACCTCGGCCGCCGCGATCGTGCCGAACAGCTCCGCGATCGCGTTCCCGGCGCCGCTGGCCTCCGCGGCCGGATCGGCGGCGGCGCCCGGGGTGTCGACGAGCGTCAGCACCGGCAGCCCCAGCCGGTCGGCGAGGCGGATCAGCCGGATCGCCGAGCGGAAACCGCCGGGGGTGGTCGCCGTCCCGGTCTGCGCCGCGAACGCGATCGCCCGTCCGTCCCGACTGCCGATCCCGCACACGGCGCCGTCGTCGATGCCGCCCCGGAGGGTGACGCGGGTGTCGAAGTAATCGTCGAGGTAAGCGGCCGCGCGTGGCCGGTCCGCCGACCGGGCGCGCTGGACGGCCTGCCAGCCGTCCGGCGCGGGGTCCAAGGCGCCGAGCGCGCGGGGCAGATCAGCCGGACGGTTGCGGGCACCACCGGTCAGTAGACCGAGCCAGACTTCCAGCCGCTCGGCGATCGCGTCCTCGGCCACCAGTTCGTCGACATATCCGGCCGCGTACTGGCTTTCCGCCGTATAAGCGGGATCGTCGGCGTACCGCGGCGGCCGGACCCGGCGTCCGGCGAAGCCCACCTGGGCGCCGGGCACGGCGAGCACGACATCGGCGTCGGCGCCGAGGGACGCCCACACGCCGCCGGTGGTGGGGTGTCGCGCGACGGTGATGTGCGGCAGTCCTTCTTGCCGCAACCGCGCGAGACCGCGGACGATCCGTTGCAGTTGCCGCAGTGCGGGAACGCCTTCCTGCATCCGCGTGCCGCCCGTGGACAGCAGCGAAACGACGGGCAGCCGGTATGCGCAGGCCTGATCGAGCGCCTCTTCGAGAAGCGTCCCGGTGCCGGTGCCGACCGAGCCGCCGAGGAAGCCGAACTCGAAGCGGATCGTCACGACCTCGTGTCCGCCGAATTTCGCGCGCGCCCAGACGACCGACTCGTCCGTGCCCGTGCGTTCCCTGGCACGGGCCAGGGAATCGGCGTAACCGTCCCAGCCCAGCGGGTCAGTCATGGAGCGCCCGCTTGAGGACCTTGCCCATCTCGTTGCGGGGCAACGCTTCCAGGTAACGCACCACCCGCGGCCGCTTGTGCGGTGACAGCAGTCCGGCGACGTGGTCGGCGAGTTCGGCAGCCGTCGGTTTGTCCGCGGCGGGGACGATCCAGGCCACGATGCGCTCGCCGAGGTCGTCGTCCGGCTCCCCGGTGACGGCCGCTTCGGCGACTCCCGGATGTTCCAGGAGCGCGTTCTCGATCTCGCCCGCGCCGATCTTGTAGCCGCCGCTCTTGATCAGGTCGGTCGCCCGCCGGCCGACGATGCGCACGTATCCGTCCGGATCGCGGATCGCCATGTCGCCGGTCTTGAACCAGCCGTCGTGCAGCGCGGCTTCCGTGGCGTCCGGCCGGTTCAGGTAGCCGAGGAACAGGTTCGGGCCGCGGACCTCGATCTCACCGACCGTCTCACCGTCGAGCGGTTCACCGGCGTCGTCGACCAGCCTCAGTTCGACACCGGGCACCGGCGGGCCGACCGCACCGGGCCGCCGGTCCCCCGTGGCGCGGACACCGCAGTTCATCAGTGTCTCGGTCATGCCATACCGTTCGACGACTCGCTGCCCGGTCGCGGCGGTGATCCGCTCGTGGTCGGTCGCGGGCAGGGCCGCCGAACCCGACACGAGCAGCCGCGCCGAGCCCACCCCGGCGGCCAGCGCGGGGTCGGCCTCGCAGTCGGCCGCCAGCCGGTGATACATCGTCGGGACACCGAAGAGCATCGTGCCTTGCCCGGCGAGTTCCTTCGCGGCGGCTTCGCTCGAGAACCGCCCGAGGTGGTGCAGCGAGCCGCCCCGCCGCAACGGGCCGACGACACCCAGGATCAGGCCGTGCACGTGGAAGAGCGGGAGGGCGTGCACGAGGACGTCGGCTTCGGTCCAGTCCCAGATCTCGGCGAGCGCGTCGAGATTCGACGCCACCGCGCGACGCGGGAGCAGGACGCCCTTCGGTGGGCCGGTGGTGCCCGACGTGTAGATGACGAACGCCGGAGCCTCCGGATCCGGTTCGACGCCCCGCCACGGCATGCCCGAGACGTCCAGCTCGACCGGAACCCGTTGCAGCGCCCCGAGTTCCGGCGGCAGCGCAACATCCGGCTCGGCGAGCACGAGATCCGGCGCGCTGTCGGCGATGATGTGCGCCAGTTCGCGTGATCCGGCCTTCGGGTTGATCGGCACCACCGGGACTTCGGCGGTCAGCGCGGCGACGATCGCGACACAGGTCCGCAGCGTCGGTGTCGCCCACACCGCGACCCGCGTGCGACCGGCGAGCCCGGCGGCGATCGGGCCCGCGACGGACGCGAGTTCGCCGTAGGTCAGGGATTCGTCACCGAAGCGCAGGGCGACGCGGTCGTTCCCGGCGGTCAGTCCGGACAGCATGGATCTCCTCCTCAGCCCCAGATGGGCACGACGAACACGAGCCAGGCGATCAGGGGCACGACGGCCACCACGAGCGCCCCGTAGACCAGAAGTTGTTTGAAGAACTTGTCGCGGTCGATGTCCTTCGCGTTGGCGAGGACGAGCGCGCCGTTGGTGGAGAAGGGACTGACGTCCACCATCGTCGCCGAGACCGCGAGGGCGGCGATCATGCCGACCGGCCCGATCGTGCCCTGCGCCAGGAACGGGACGGCGAGCGGGATCAGCGCGCCCATCAGCCCGACCGAAGACGCGAAGGCCGAGACGACACCGCCGATGTAGCACAGCAGGAGCGCCGCGAGCAGCGGGATCCCCACGGTGGTGACCGCGTTGCCGACGTAGTCGATGGTGCCGATCTCCTTCAGCACCGCCACGTAGGTCAGCACTCCGCAGATCAGCAGCACGGTCGGCCAGGTGATCTCGGAGACCGCGGAACGGCTTGTCTTGGGCCACGCGACGCTGAGCAGGACGGCGACGGTGATCGCGGTCAGCCCGGGGTCGAGATCGAACACCAGGGTGCCGACGACGAGCGCGATCAGCCCGGTCAGCGTCACGATCTTGGGGCCGTCCAAGGGAATGCGCTGTTCGTGCGGCAGCGGCTCCTCGTCGGTCCCGGCTCCGCCAGCGCCCGCCGTGACGAGCTGGCGGCGCCGCAGTTTGGTTCCGCCGAGGACGACGAAGAGGACGCCGGCGATGGCGAGGTTCATGCCCAAGCTGGCGAAGAACAGCACGACGGGGCTGCCGGCGATGTGGTTGCGTTCGACGATCCCGTTGACGATCGAGCCGTAGACGCTGATCGGCGAGAATCCGCCGCCCTGCGCGCCATGCACCACCATCGCGCCCATGAGCAGGGGGCTGATCTTGTAGCGGGCGGCGAAACCGAGCGCGATCGGTGCGACGATCGCGCAGGCCGCCGGGCTCACCGCGCCGATCGCGGTCAGCGCGCCGGTGACCACGAACATCACCCACGGGATGAGCGCGATCCGGCCGCCGACCAGCCGGACGGCCGCGGCCACCAGCCAATCGGTGGTGCCGTTGGCCCTCGCGATGGCGAACAGGTAGGTGACTCCCACCAGCACCACGAAGATGTCGCCGGGGAAACCGGCGAAGATGCCGTCGGTGTCCAGTCCACCGGCGAGGGTGCCGACGAGGAACGCGCCGGCGAAGGCCAGCGCTCCCATGTTGATCGAGCGGGTCGTGGCGAGCGCGAAGATCACCACGAGGACGAGGATCGAGATCAGCTGGGCGGACATGACCGTCCTCCTTGACGGCGGGAGCCCCCTGGCGAGTGGCCGAGTGGACTAGTGGCTGAGCCACTTTCCCTGCGAGTGGCTCACCCTGTCAAGGGATGAGTGGTAAATTGGCTGAGCCACTTGTCCAGTCAAGGGAGGGGACCGAGTGCCGGAGGCGTTGAGCCGGTTGAACCGGGCCAAGCTCTACGAGCAGGTCGTCGAGCGGATCAAGGCGCACGTCGAAGAGTCCGGCTTGCACGCGGGAGACAAGCTCCCCAGCGAACGCGATCTCGCCGAGCGGCTCGGGGTCAGCCGCGCGTCGATCAAGCAGGCGATCGTCGTGCTGGAAGTGCAAGGGCTGCTGGAGTCACGCCACGGCGGGGGCACCTACCTGCGCAACGATCACCTCGACGTCGAACCGGTCGACGAACTCGTCGCCCGTCGCAGCCGGCTTCCGGAAGTGCTCGAAGCCCGGGAGGCGATGGAGACCAAGCTGGCGGAACTGGCCGCGCTGCGGCGATCCGACGAGGATCTCGCCGCCATCGACGCGGCACTGGAGTTCATGAAGTCCGAGATCGAGGACGGCGGACACGGCGCCGAAGGCGACCGCCGGTTCCACGAAGCGATCACCGCGGCCGCGAACAACGCCCTCCTCGCCGAGTTCATGCGTTCGATCGACACGCAGATCGCGGAAAGCCGGAACGAGTCGCTGCGGCAGCCCGGCAGGCCGTGGCGTTCGCTGAGCCAGCACCAGAAGATCGCCGAGGCCATCCGGGCAGGCGCTCCGAAGGCGGCCGCGAACGCGATGCGGCAGCACGTCCAAACCGTCAGCAAGGTCCGCCTGCTGACCTGGGATCCGCAAGCCGACTAGGCGCGAGCAGCCCTTTCGCGGCGATCTCCCACCGTTCCACGCCGCCCGCAGCACGGTGACGGCCGAGCGGGTCGTGAGTGGCGTTTCGGGTTAGAACCCGAAACGCCACTCACGACACCCCTGTGCAGGGTTGGCCGTTTCGCGTGACTGGACGGACGACACGTGTGAGCCGATGGACGACTCACGTGACTGGTTGGACGACACGGCGAGTCGTCCCTCTGGACACGCGTGTCGTCCCGCTGATCACGCGTGTCGTCCATCCGCGCACTGCGGAAGGTACCGACCACCGGGACCCGGCGATCAAGGCGACAGGACCTTGCCCAACCGCCGCAACCCTTCGGCGATCGTCTCCGGCCCGTGTGAGGCGAACGACAGCCGCAACGCCGACCGGTCCGGCTCCCCCACCTGAAACGCCGAGCCCGGCACGTAAGCGACATCGTGACGCAACGCCTCGGGCAGCAGCCGGTCCGTGTCCGCACCACGGGGAAGGGTGACCCAGACGAACATCCCGCCGTCCGGGTCGGTCCAGGTCGTTCCGGGCGGGGTGATCGCGGGCAGTTCCGCCATCATCGCGTCCCGGCGCACGCGGTAGGTCGCGCACAGCCGCCGCACGTGCGCGTCGAGGTCCGCGGCGGCCAGATACTCGGCCGCGGCCGCCTGATCGATGGTCGAAGTGTGCAGATCGGTCGCCTGCTTGAGGATCGTGACGCGCCGCAGGAGGTCGCTCGGCGCACGGAACCAGCCCAGACGCATTCCCGGCGAAATTACCTTCGAGAAGGTGCCGAGGTAGATCGTGCGCCCGGCGAGTTCCGGGCGGGCCGACAGCGGTTCCTCGCGTTCGCCGCGATACCGGAGTTCGTGATACGGGTCGTCCTCGACGAGCCAGAACCCGTGGCGCGCGATCACTTCCGCGAGCGCACGCCGTCGCTCCGGGCTGACCGTGCGCCCGGACGGATTCGAGAACGTCGGGACGAGATACAGCAGCGAAGGCCGTTCCCTGGCGGCGATCTCGTCCAGCGCGACCGGGTCGATCCCTTCCTCGTCACCGGGAACGGGCACGATCCGCGCCTCGGCGAGCTGGAAGCATTGCAGCGCCGAGAGGTACACCGGCTCTTCCACCAGCACGGTGGCGCCGGGGTCGAGCAACGCGGTGCTCAGCAGTTGCAGCCCCTGCTGCGAACCCGTGGTGATCAGGAGATCGTCCACAGTGGTCGGAACTCCGCGACCGGACAGCCGCTCCGCGAGCAGCTCACGCAGCCGCGGATTCCCTTCGGTGGGCGAATACTGCAGGGCGCGCTGGGCGGGCCCGTCCGCGAGCGCCCGGTCGAAGGCGGCACGCAGGCCGTCCACATCGAACAGTTCCGGCGCGGGCACGCCGCCGGCGAACGAGATCACGCCCGGACGGGCGGTGAGCGCGAGCAGGTCGCGCACGGGAGAACTGGTGACGCCGTCCATACGACGGGCGAGGGGAAGAGACATGGAAGCTCCTCGGGAGAAACGTGCGACCCCAGTGCAGCAGCCGGGGATCTTCCCGTGCGAGCAGGCAACTACCGCCACGATAGCAGTTTCGCCTGCCCTAGGCTGTTGTTCGTGCCACTCGTGGAAATCACCTACGCGCCCCACCTTCCCGAAGCCAAACTGCGCGAACTCGGCTCGGTCCTGCCGCATCTCGTGTCCGTCGCGGTGGAATGCCCAGAGGAGCCCTACGACGGAGACCTTCAGCCAGGCGACGTGGAACTGCGCTTCCGCACCCCGGGACCGTTCGACCGCTTCGGACTCGACCTCCTCGTCGAGGTCCGGTCGAAGTGGTTCCCGAGCCGGGCGGACAACCGCCAGGAGCGGGTGGACCTGCTGCGCACCAGCATCGAGTCCGCGACCGGCATCGACGACGTCGGTGTGTATCTCGCGCTGCCCGTCGCGGCCTGGTCGCAGTCGGACTAGCCCTCCCCGAACACGTGCCGCCGGACGAACGGGCTCCGGAACTTGCCCTCCGGGTCCAGTTCGGTGGCCAGCGCCCGGAAATCGCCCAGCTTCGGGTAATCGGCCGCCCGGTGGAACAGCTTCCCCCAATGCGGCCGGACGTCGAACGGCGTCAGCCGGTCCTCCATGACGGGCAACAGCGCCCGGACCGCGTCCTCGTGCGGCAGCCAGGTGAAATGCAGCGCCACCCGGTCGCCGCCGTGGAACGGGCTGAGCCACAGCTCGTCTCCCGCGACCGTGCGGATCTCCGACGTGAGCAGCACGGGTGCCAGGCGGTCGCCGAGGGCGCGCATCGCCTCCATGGCCGCGACGGCGTGCCGGACGGGCACGAAGTACTCGGTCTGGAGTTCGTTCCCGATGCTGGGCGTGAAATCCAGGCGGAAATGCGGGATCCGTTCGTGCCACGGACCCGGTACCCCGAGCTGCCGCGTGCAGTTGTCCGCCGGGATGCCCGCCGCGTGCGCCGGATGCCGCGGCCCGTCCGCCGCCTTCGCCCCGAAGAAGTCCGCCCCCGGCCGCCCGGGTCCCTTGACCCAGACCTGGTCGACCTCGTCGCGGGCCCAATTCGTGAACAGGCTGACGCTGTAACCCGCGTCCTGGATCTCGTCGAAGTGCTCGTACACCGACTCCCAGGGCATGCCGTCGAAGACGTCCTGGCGGAGATCGAAGGACGGCACCAGATCGAGGGTCAGCCGCGTCACGACACCCAGCGCGCCGAGCGCGACCACGACCCCGTCGTGCCGGGAGTAAGTCTTCACCTCGCCGTCGGCGGTGACGAGCTCCAACCCGGACACGGCGGACGCCAGGCTCTGGTTACGCCGCCCGGAACCGTGGGTCGCCGTCGCGACAGTGCCCGCCACGGTGCAATGCGGCAGCGAAGCGAGGTTCGCCAGCGCGAAACCGGCCGCGTGCAACTGGACGGCGACGTCGCCGTAGCGGGCCGCCGCGGGCACCGTCACCGTCGCCGCTTCCGGGTCGAGGACAACCTCCGTGCCGAGCGCGGACAAGTCGAGCAAGACACCGCCAGGACAATCCGCGATGTCGTTGAAACAGTGCCGACTGCCGAGAGCCTTGACCGCGACCGCCAGGGCGACCGTTTCCCGAACCTCGTCGAGATCGCGCGGGCGAACGATCCGCTCCGCGGTGAAGGTCTGATTGCCCGCCCAGTTCGTCTCGCCCACCAGTCCCAGCCTAGATTGCCGAGGTCGGCTCGACACCGAGGAGGTTCACGCTGACCGGCATTCCCGGCGAGGTGTTGTCCATCGCGCTCCTGCTGATCGTCCTGGCCTTCGCGGTGATCCGGCCACGCGGCCTCCCGGAGGCGGTCGCCGCCGTCCCCGCAGCCGGGATCGTGCTGGTGGCGGGTGCGATTTCGTTCCCCGACGCGCTCGACGAGGTCACCAGGCTCGCGCCGGTCGTCGGCTTCCTCGCCGCGGTGCTCGTCCTGGCCAAACTGTGCGACGACGAAGGGCTGTTCCAAGCGGCGGGCACGCTCATGGCGCGGTTCAGCCGGGGGAAGCCGCGACGGCTGCTGCCCGCGGTGTTCGCGGTCGCGGCGGCGGTCACCGTGGTGCTCAGCCTGGACGCCACCGTCGTCCTGCTGACGCCCGTCGTGTTCGCCACCGCCGCGCGGATGGGCGCACGGGCCAAACCGCACGCCTACGCCTGCACGCATCTGGCGAACTCGGCCTCGTTGCTGCTGCCGGTGTCCAACCTGACCAACCTGCTCGCCGTCGCCGCGACCGGGATCTCGTTCCTGCGGTTCACCGCGCTGATGACCTTGCCCTGGCTCGCGGCGGTCCTCACCGAATACCTGGTGTTCCGCCGGTTCTTCGCCGCCGACCTGGCGGCCCGGCCCCGCGGCGGGAAGGTGGTCGCGGCCGGGAAGGTTCCCGCCTTCGTCCTGGTCGTGCTCGGGCTGACGCTGGCAGGTTTCGTGGTCACCTCCCTGATGGACGTCAGCCCCGCGTGGGCCGCGTTCGCCGGAGCCGCCGTCCTGGCCTGCCGCGCGCTCGCGCAGCGGCGGACCTCCCCCGCCGCGATCGTCCGCTCGGCGAGCATCCCCTTCGTCGCTTTCGTGCTGGCGCTGGCGATCGTGGTCCGTGCCGTGGTCGACAACGGACTGGACGAGGCACTCGGCCACCTGGTGCCGACATCGACCTCCTTCCTCGCCCTGCTCGGCGCCGCCGCGGTGGCGGCCGTCCTCGCCAACCTGATCAACAACCTGCCCGCGGTGCTCGTGCTGCTGCCACTGGCCACCGCGGGCGGGACACCGGTGGTGCTGGCCGTGCTGATCGGCGTCAACCTCGGCCCGAACCTCACCTACGTCGGCTCGCTGGCGACGTTGTTGTGGCGGAGGATCCTGCACCGGCACGACACCCGGCCCGATCTGGGCGAGTTCACGCGCCTCGGGCTGCTGACCGTTCCGGCGTCCATCGTGCTCGCCGTCGCCGGTCTGTGGCTCGGCCTCGCCTTGACTTCCACTCAGTGAGAAAATGAGCGCATGCCCGGCAATCTGTCCACGCCCGGCGCCGGTGTCGTCTCGCGGGCGTTCGCGCTG
Organism: Amycolatopsis sp. SB7-3; assembly: GCF_041021335.1. Taxonomy (NCBI): domain Bacteria; kingdom Bacillati; phylum Actinomycetota; class Actinomycetes; order Pseudonocardiales; family Pseudonocardiaceae; genus Amycolatopsis; species Amycolatopsis sp. SB7-3. The sequence goes on along the minus strand of NZ_JBFPJQ010000003.1, from coordinate 471,892 downwards.
CTCGGCGCCTTCGACGTCGACCATCGCGAGCTGTCGCTCACCGAGCTCGCGAACCGCGCCGGCCTGCCGCTTCCCACCGCGCACCGGCTCGCGCGTGATCTCGTGGGCCTGGGCGCACTGGAGCGGCGCGAAGATCGGTACGCCGTCGGCAGGCGGCTGTGGAACCTCGGGCTGCTCGCGCCCGTGCAGTTCGAACTGCGGCAGGTCGCCGCTCCGTTCCTCCAGGATCTCTACGGCGCGACCGGGGCCACCGTGCACCTCGGCGAGCGGGACGGTGACCAGGTGCTCTACCTCGACCGGCTGTCCGGGAACGCGTCCGTACCGGTCGTCAGCCGAATCGGCGGACGGCTCCCTTTGCACGCCACCGGGGTCGGGAAGGTCCTGCTGGCCTGGGCGCCGGAGGACGTCCAGCGTCAGGTGCTCGCCTCGCTGACCCGCGTCACGCCGTACACCGTCACTCAACCCGGCCGACTGCGCGAACAGTTGCGACGCGTCCGCCGGGAGGGTTACGCGCAGACCGTCGAGGAGATGAGCCGGGGCGCCTGCTCGGTCGCCGTCCCGATCCGGCCCTCCGGTGGCGAGGTCGTCGCCGCGCTCGGCCTGGTCGTCCCGGATCTGAGCCGCGGCCGGGCAAGGTTGATCTCCGCGCTCCAGGTCGCGGCCGCCGGGATCGGCCGGAGCCTGCGGGTTTCACTGAGTGGAAGCGAACGCTAGGACTTCGGCCGCCACGCGACCAGACTCCGGTCATGCGTACCCCAGTCGCCATCGTCGGCGCCGGCCCGGCCGGACTCCTCCTGTCGCATCTGCTCGATCTGGCGGGGGTCGAATCGGTACTCGTGGAGACCCGCTCGCGCGAGTACGTCGAGGCGCGGATCCGGGCCGGCATCCTCGAACAGTCCACTGTGGACCTCCTTCGCGAGACCGGTCTCGGCGACCGGCTGGACCGGGAGGGCGACGAGCACCGCGGGATCTACCTGCAGTGGCCGGAGGAACGGCACCATCTCGATTTCGTGGACCTGGTCGGGCGAAGCGTCACCGTGTACGGCCAGACCGAAGTGACGAAGGACCTCGGCAAGGCGCGTGAGGCGGCCGGGCAACAGATCCACTACGAGGTCACCGACACCGCCGTGCACGACATCGAAACTGACCGGCCATACGTCACCTTCACCGACGCGGACGGCGTGCAGCGGCGGCTCGACGCCGACGTCGTCGTCGGCTGCGACGGCTCGTTCGGGCCTTGCCGCACCGCGATCCCCGACGCCGCGAAGCAGACTTGGGAGCGCACCTATCCCTACTCGTGGCTCGGTGTCCTCGCCGACGTGGCCCCGTCGACCGACGAGCTCATCTACGCGTGGCATCCCGACGGTTTCGCCATGCACTCGATGCGCTCGGCCACCGTCAGCAGGCTGTACCTGCAGGTGCCCAACGGCACCGACATCGGCGACTGGTCCGACGAGCGGATCTGGGCGGCGCTCGCCACCCGGCTCGGCCACGGCCAGCACGGCTGGAGCCTCACGCCCGGACCGATCACCGACAAAAGTGTGCTGCCCATGCGGAGTTTCGTGCAGCAGCCCATGCGGCACGGCCGTCTCTTCCTCGCCGGCGACGCCGCCCACATCGTGCCGCCCACCGGCGCCAAGGGCCTCAACCTCGCCGTCGCCGACGTCGCCCTCCTCGCCCCCGCGCTCGCCGCTTTGGTGCGGGACAAGGACTTCACGCTCGCCGACGCCTACTCCGACACCGCGCTGCGCCGCGTCTGGCGGTGTACGCATTTCTCGTGGTGGATGACGACGATGCTGCACCGTTCGGACGACCCGTTCGACGGGCAGTTGCAGCTTTCGCAGTTGCAGTGGCTGGCACGGAGCGAAGCGGGCCGCGCCGGGCTCGCGGAGAACTACGCGGGACTGCCCATCGGATTCTGACCACACGAGGCGTTGCCACCGCATAGGATCTCCCCGGCGTGGCCGGACGTCCCGATCTCCGGCGGAGAGCTGTGGAAGGCAGGCATGTCACCCTTAACGTTCGCGAGTATCGAGACCATCCCCCTGGTACTGCAACTCGCGGTCGGCCTACTCGGCCTGATCGTCTCGGTCAAAGGACGCGCCCGGGGAGTCTCCGGTCTGATGGTGGCCGCTTTCGCGGTCATGCTCGTCACGACGGTGTTGGCCATCGTGTGGCAGTTCCTGTCGTTGAGCGTGTCGGACTGGGTCGAGTCCGGCGGTCTGTCCGTCGACGGCATCCGCACGATCTACCTGGCGGTCGCCATCGTGTTCGACACCGCCTCGCTGCTCTCCTGGCTGCTGGTCGCGATCGCGGTCGTCAAGAGCGGCCGCCCTTCCCGGCAGCAGCAGGGCTTCGCGCCGCCGGCCAACTACCCGATGGCGCCCCAGCCGGGCTACCCGGTGGCGCAGCCGGGTCATGCCCCGCAGCCGCAGCCCAACCCTCAGGCACAGCAGCCGCCGAGCTGACGTTCACCCCGGTCACTCACCCGCGCCGTCGATGCCGCTCACGAGGTGACGTGAAGCCGCAGCAGGTCTTCGACTCCCTCGAGGAAGGTTTCGCAGACCGGCGCGGGGTCGGTCAGGCAGCCGGTGGCCATCGCGCCGTCCCGCAGCAGGACGAAGCGCCGGGCCGCGACCTCGGCCCGCGCGCTTCCCAAATGGGCCAGCACGCCGGTGATCACCCCCGCGAACCAGTGCCGGTGGGCGAGGACGGCCTTGTGCACGGGATGGGCCGGGTCCGGATACTCCGACGCGGCGTTGAGGAAGGCGCAGCCGCGGAAGCCGGGTGACCGGATGCCCTCCGTGATGTCGGCGGCGATCGCCCGCAGCGTGTCCGGCGCCGCAGCCCCCTGGGCGACGATGGCCTCGATCTGCCCACGGATCGCCTGATCGGCTTCCCGCAGGTAGTAGACGATCAGATCGTCCTTGCCCGGGAAATGCCGGTACAGGGTCGCGCGGGTCACCTTCGCTTCGGCCACGATCCGGTCGATGCCCACGGAGTGGATGCCCTCCGTGTAGAAGAGCCTCGTCGCCGTGGTGAGCAGCCTTGTGCGCGCTTCGGACGCTTGACCTTTAACCATTACGGCCATCTTACGGGATAGAACGTTCGGTCTTGACCGCACCGCACACCACTGACACAGTCCAGGTAGACCGAACGTTCTCCTCACCTATTCCAAGGAGCTCTCGTGAGCAGCCAAACCGCCACCCTCCGGCGCTTGTACTTCGTTCGTTTCGGCTTCGCCGTCGTGTGGGCGGGCCTGCTGTTCACGAGCGCGTCGAAGCTCGGCCCGCTCAGTGTCGCGCTGCTCGTGCTGTACCCGCTCTTCGACGTCGCCGCCGCCGTCATCGACCTTCGCTCGTCGAAGGACGCGCCAGGGCTGTACGTGAACATCGCGATCAGCGCGCTCGCCGGGATCGGCCTCGCGTTCGCCGCCGCGTCCGGCATCCCGGCGGTGCTGCGCGTCTGGGGTGCCTGGGCGATCGTGTCGGGCCTCGTCCAGCTCGCCGTCGGCCTCGGCCGCCGCGAACTGGGCGGCCAGTGGGCGATGATCGCCAGCGGCGCCATCTCCACCCTCGCCGGTACCGCCTTCGTCCTGCAAGCCGCGCAGCCGGACGCCTCATTGGTCAACCTGGCCGGGTACGCCGTGCTCGGCGGGATCTTCTTCCTCGTCTCGGCGATCCGCCTCGGCCGCTGACGCCAGAGAGACCTCCAGGACGTCGATGCCGACCGGGGTGCGGCGGGTGTCCAGGTCCGTGATCGACCAGGGACGGTCCAGCAGGGCCGCGAGGGCGATCCGGACCTGCATCCTGGCGAGATGGGCGCCCAGGCAGAAGTGGACACCGTGGCCGAAGGACAAGTGGGGGTTGGGCGTCCGGCCCGGGTCGAACGTGTGCGGGTCCGCGAAGACCGCGGGATCGCGGTTCGCCGCCGAGATCATCGCGACGACCCTCTGGCCCGGACGGAGTTCCCGGCCGCCGAGGACGGTCGGCCGGGTGACGAACCGGTCCGTCCCACCCGTGGGCGGTAGGTAGCGAAGGACCTCCTCGACGGCAGGCCGCAGGTCGGCGGGCTTCGGCCGGGACGCGAGGCAAAGAACGGCGTTCACGAGCAGGGTCTTGGTCGTTTCGTGGCCGTTGATCAGCAGCAACGCACAGAAATCGATCAGCTCGTCCTCGGTGAGATCCGACGCCAGCAGGGTCGCGATGACGCCGGTCGGACGCGCGAACTCTTCGCGGAAGTAGTCGCCCAGTTCGGAGATCGCCCCGTGGAAGGCGGCCTGACGCGACTCGTCCGCGGTGAACGTGCCGAAGAACGACGTGATCGCCTCGGTCCAGCGGACGAAATCCGGCCACCGCGACGGTCGCACGCCGAGCAGGCCCGCGATCGTGTGCACCGACAACGGGTAGGCCAGCTCCCCGATCAGGTCGAAATCCGCCCCGGCGGAGGCGAGCAGCGCGTCGACCCGCGCCGTGATCCCCGGTTCCAGTGACGCCACGGCCCGGGGTGTGAAGACCTGGCTGACGATCCGGCGCAGCGCGTGATGGCGGGGCGGATCCATCGCCTGGAGACCGCGCACCAACGGATTCGAGCCGTGCGGGACCGGCCCGGTGCTGTGGCGCAGCTCGTCGGACGAGAACACCGTGTGGTCGGTGAGCACCCTGTCCACTTCGGAATACCGGGTCACCACCCAGGCGCCGAACGACTCGGCGTACCGCACCGGGCCCACCTCTTGGGCGTGGAAAGCGAAGATCTCCTCGACGGACATACCCCGGAGGGTGCTATCCGTCCGCCGGCGCCGCTTGGAAGAAACGGACACACGACGCCCCGACCGCTCGCCGGAACTCCGCGAGCATGTGCGGCTGGTCGTAGAACCCGCTGCGGACGGCGATATCCGCCCAGTCCGGCGCCGGTGACGACCGCGCCAGCGCCATCGCCCGGTGCAACCGCACCACCCGTGCGTACGTCTTGGGGCTCAGCCCCACCGCCACCGAAAACCGGCGCCGCAGCTGTCGTTCGGACAGCCCGGCCGCGGCCGCGTGGTCGGACACCGGCGCCCCGGGCGTCTCGTGTACGGCTCGCAGCACCTGAGCGACCGCCCGGTCGGCCGGGCGGGCCGGTGCCCGCAAGGCCCGGAACGCGGCCTCGAGACCGGAACCGGGGAGCGGCATCCCGGCCAAGGGCACCTCGTCCGCGGCGATCCCCAGCACCGAGGCACATGTGCCCGGCCGTAACCGCACGCCCGTCAACGGCTCGGCCAGGCTCCCGGTCCTGGCCTCCGTTTCCGGGCCGGTCAACCACAGGGAACCGTCCGCGAACACCAGCAGGTCCACGTACGGCTGCGGCAACGCGGGCGGCAATTCCCCGCTGCGCCGCCAGATCCGGCCGACGCGGGGGCCCAGCTCGGCGGGCGGAGCGAAATCGCTGGTCACCACCTCATTCAACACCGGCCAGGACCGCGATCGGCACGGGGAAGGACGACCGGCTCGGCGTGGACGGTCAGAACCCCGGCCACCCCCGCCGCAAGAACACGAACGCGGCGTCCAGCGCGGCGGCGGGATCCGCCTCGACCCCGGCCAGGTCCGGGACCTCCAGGACATACCGCGCCAGCAGCCGCACGGAGAAATCGTCCTGCCCCGACGCTTCGGCGATGACCTTCGCGAGCGCGTCCTCACAGCCCGTCCACAGCGCCCTGGCGTAGGCGCGCAACGCCGGCGTGGCCACCACCAGATCCGCCACCCGCCGGGCCAGCGGATCGGGATCCGGGTCGAACGGGCCACGCGTCGCGAGGAAGTCCTGTAGCGCCTCAAGGATCGACGTGCCCTCGGCCCGGTCACGCACCGCGGCGGCCAAGGCCGCTTCGCGTTCGTGGCCGTGGCCGAGGACGAGCGCCTCCTTGCCGCCCGGGAAATGCGCGAACAGCGTGGAAACCGCCGTGTCCGCGGCATCGGCGATCTCCGCGACGGTGACGTTGTCGAAGCCCCGTTCCAGGAACAGGTCTCGCGCCGCCCGCGACAAGGCCTGGCGTGTCGCCGCCTTCTTGCGTTCACGCCTGCCCGGCTCGGTCGCTCCCATGCCTTCACCATACATCGAAGTCACTCCGAATTCGGAACGAGTGTATGTTCTGAACGACTTCGACTTTGAGGAGAGCGCCGTGAGCCACTGGGACGTCCACCACCTGCCACGTGCCGACGGCAAGACCTTCCTGGTCACCGGCGGCAACGCGGGGATCGGCTATTTCGTCGCCGAACAGCTCGCCGGCACCGGCGCCACTGTGCTCCTCGGCAGCCGCGACACCGCCAAGGCGGAAGCGGCGATGACGTCGATCCGTTCCCTGGTGCCGGACGCGAGTCTGGGGCACCTGCGGCTGGATCTCTCCGACCTCTCGTCCCTCAAGTCCTCAGTGGACACTCTGGGGATCGACCGGCTCGACGCCGTCGTCTGCAACGCGGGCGTGCTCCTGGAGAACCAGCCGAGGCGGGAGACGTCCGACGGCCTCGAACTGACCTTCGCCACCAACCATCTCGGGCATTTCGTGCTGGTACACCGGTTGATGCCCCTGCTCGAAGCGGCTGAGGCCGGCCGCGTCGTCACCACGGGCAGCTTCGTGGGCAAGTCCGCGGAACTCGACCTGGACGACCTCCAGAGCAAGCGGGATTACCAGCCGAAGCGCACGTATGCGCGCTCGAAGCTGGCGCAGATGCTGTTCGCCTTCGAGCTCGACCGGCGGCTGCGCGCGGCCGGGAGCACGGTCCTGAGCGTCGTCGACCATCCCGGCGGCGCGCTCGATTCCCTCACGCCGCCGAGACCGGTGCACCCCGAGGCCGACGGGCGGAAGTTCCCGGCCGGGCTTCTGTTGCAGGGCAAGGAAGCCGGTGCCTGGCCCGCGGTACGGGCGGTACTCGATCCTTCCGTGCGTGGCGGCGAGATGTTCGGCCCCCGCGTGTTCGGTCTCCGCGGTGAGCCGAGGCGGGAGCCGGTCCGCGGGAAGCTCGCCGACACCGCGCTCGCCGCCCGGTTGTGGGCGGCGAGCGCGGAACTCACACCGTGACGTCGGTCGAGTCCGGTGTGGACTTGCCGCGGGATCGCAAGCCCAGCAGCAGGTCTATCACGAGGAACGCGAGCAGGCTGATGCCGAGCAGCGGCACGAACCAGCCGATCGCGGCGGCCAGGACGAGGAGACCCACCGGCAACCAGGGCGGGGCCTTGCGCCATTGACCACGCGGGATGGGCCGTCCGAAGGTCAGTCCGGTGGCCCGGGTCGGCCTGCGCTGCCACCACATCCGGTAGCCGAGCACGACCAGCGTGACGAGGCCGGCGCCGAGCAGGAGCAGCACGATCTGGTTGGGCCAGCCGAACAGGACGCCCATATGCGCGTCGATCCCCCAGCGGGCGAGTTTCGCCATCAGCGGGTAGTCGGCGAAGCGCACCTCGCCCAGGATCTGCCCGGTGGTCCCGTCGACCGCGACGGCGTCGACCTGCGTCGGCCAGCCGCGCTCGATTTCTGCCACCTGCCAAGGAGCGCCGGGTTTCGCAGGCAGCCCGATCTCCACCGAGGCGGCGTCGATCCCGGCGGCGCGGGCGGAGGCCAGCATCGCGTCCACGCTCTCGGGCTTCGCGGGTGCCGGTGCGGCGGGGGCTTCGCCGTGCCCGGCGTGTCCGGCGTGTTCGTCACCTCCGGTCACCTTCAACGCCGGGGTCTCCCAGCCGAGGGATTCGCGCAACGCGGAGACGTTCTCCCCCGCGTACGCCGACCATGTCAGCCCTGTCGCGGAGAGGAACAACGCGCCGAGCAGCACCCACAGGCCGACGGATCCGTGACGGCGCACCGCCTTCCCGCGCGCGGACTCGGCCTTCTCGGCCTTGCGGGCACGGCGGCGGCTCATCCACAGCACGAGGCCGCCGAGCGCGACCGCCCACAGCCAGGACGCGGCGAGTTCGCTGTAGAGCCGTCCCGGCTCGCCGAGCAGCAGGTTGCGGTGCAACTGGTCGAGCGTGGTCCGGAACGGCAAGGCACCGCTCGAGCCGTACGCGACGAGGTCCCCGCGCACCTGCGCGGTGGCCGGGTCGACGAACACCGCGCGCCGTTCGGATTCGCCGAGTCCTTCCTCGGCGAACAGGACGCGAGTCGTGTCGCCCGGCTCGGGAGCGGGCCGGACGGCGACCAGGTCGCCGCCGGGGTGGGCCGCCTGCGCCGCCTTGACCTGTTCCGCGAGTGAAGCCTGGTTCAGCCCGACGGGAGCGCGGAGCTGATCGGAATAGATCCAGGACTCCATCTGCGGCGTCGCCGCGTAGAGAACGCCGCTGAGCGCGGCGATGAGGATGAACGGTCCGACGAGAACGCCGGCGTAGAAGTGGAAGCGGAGGAACAGCCCGCGCCAGCCGGTCGCGCGCGGCGGGCTCGTGGTCGATTCGATTCGCGTTGCCATGGGGGAACTCCTGAGGCGTCGATGGGGAGGCGTGCGCCTGCGCCGCGCGCCGGGATGGTCACGGCGCGCGTGCTGAGCCCTGCCGCGACACGGGTCTCGGCAGGATTTCGGGGATCAGGCGGACGTCACCGGCGGGCCGCGCCGCGAGAGCACGTCTCGCAGGAGCGCCTCGGTCGCGGGGAACTCCACCGCGAGCGGGACGTGGATCCGCAGCGGCGCGGTCGCCGGCCGCGGGGTCAACCGCCGGGGAAGGACCGAGGCGATGAGCGTCGTGAGCGCGTACACGACGTGCTCGGCGCCCGCGAGCACCATCGCGACCAGGAGGGTCGCGGCGGCGTGCCCGGCCGCCATGGACAGGCCGTTGCCCGGGGCTTCGGCGTGGTGGGCGTGCGATTGCCAAGTCAGGAAGGTCAGGCAGGCGTGCATCGCCAGCTGCCCGCCCGCCACCAGGCCGAGGATCGCGAGCGGACCGCGGCGGCGTCCCGCGAACGCGTACGCCACCCAGCTCAGCAGGGCGACGAGCAGCACGACGACACCGAGATCCGGAACGCGGCCGCTGGTCCCGACGTGGGCGCCGGTCGCCAAAGTGCCGGTCAGGACCCCCACGGCCCCGCCGCGGAGGCGCCTGGCCGGGCCTCGGGTCGGGGTCGGCGTGCGCACGGGAGGCAGAGTAGAGCGCGAACAGGCCCGTTGTCTCTCCTTGATATCGTCGGCCCGGTGCTCCGCAGCCTGTCGTTCCTCCGGCTCTGGACCGGGAACACCGCCTCCGGGCTGGCGACCTGGGCCCTGCCGTTCATCCTCGGACTGGCGGTACTGGAACGGTCGCTTTCGGCTGTCGACCTCGGCATCGTGCTCGCCGCGCGGACGGCGGGATTCCTCGTGGCGGTCCCGGTGGCGGGCGTTTTGGCCGACCGGCACTCCCGTCGCGGGGTCGTGCTCTGGGCGGGGCTGATCGCCGGTCTCGCCACTCCGCTGATCGCCACCGGGATGGGCCGGTCGGTCCTGCTGATGGCCACCGCGGCGGCCGTCGTCGGCGTCGGGCAGGGCGCGTGCCGCCCGGCGTTCCAGGCGCTGACGGCCGAGGTGATCGCCGAAGACCGGCGTCAGCAGGCCAACGCCGCGATGACCCTCGCCGTCCGGGTCACGACCTTGGTCGCGCCGGGGCTCACCGCTCTGCTCTCCCAGTTCGCCTCGACGTCGGCCCTGGTGATCGGGACCGGAGTGCTGTGGCTGGGCGCGGCACTGATCCCGCCGCGAGGCACGTTCACGCCCGCTCCGGCCGCCGCCCGGACCCGCTTCTTCGGCGAGTTCGCCGACGGTCTCCGTGAAGCCCGCCGCCATCCGTGGTTCCTGGCCGGGCTCGGCGCGCTGACCGCCGTCGTCGCGACCGGCTATTCCGCCACGGGTGTGGTGCTGCCGCTGGTCAGCCGTGACCGCTACGACAGCGAAACGGTGCTGGCCGCCGGGCTCACCGCGTACACGCTCGGCGCGCTCGCGGGCGCCGTCGTCATCGCGCGCTGGCGTCCGAAGCGGCAAGGCTGGACGGCGCTGGCGGGGCTCGGCTGCTACGGCTTCGCGCCGCTGAGCCTGCTGTTCCCGGTGCACCCCACCTTCGTCATCGCCGCCTACGCCGTCGCGGGTCTGGGCATCGAACTGTTCAACGTCCCCTGGTTCACCGCGACCCAGCGGGAGGTCGAACCGGCGAAGCTCGCCCGGGTGTCCTCTTTGGACTTCCTGTTCTCCTACGGCCTCGCGCCCGCCGGGCTCGCGCTCATCGCGCCCGCGATCGACCGGTTCGGGGCGGCGCAGGTACTGGCGGCGTGCGCGGTCGTCTGCTTCGCCGCTCCGGCGGCCGCCGCCCTCGTTCCCTCCTCGCGTGACTTCCGGGCAACCGCACCGATCAAGAGTGTCTAGTTCTTGCGCTCGCTTGCGGTAATGTTTCAGCCATGACGCGTCGTCTTGCCGAAGTCGCCCGCAAGGTCGGGGTCAGTGAAGCCACGGTCAGCCGGGTGCTCAACGGCCGGTCCGGGGTCTCCGCGAGTACCCGGGCCGCCGTCCTCACCGCGCTGGACGTGATGGGCTACGAGCGGCCGACCCAGCTGCGCGGGGATCGCGCCCGCCTGGTCGGACTGGTCCTTCCCGAACTGCAGAACCCCATCTTCCCCGCGCTCGCCGAGATCATGGGCAACGCGCTGGCCCAGCAGGGTTTCACCCCGGTGCTGTGCACCCGCACCGCGGGGGGCGTCTCCGAAGCGGAGTACGTCGAACTGCTGTTGCAGCAGCAGGTCTCCGGGGTCGTGTTCGCCGGCGGGCTCTACGCCCAGGCCGACGCGGTGCATTCCCACTACCACCATCTCGCCGAGCGCCGCCTGCCGACGGTGCTGATCAACGCCGCCGTCGACCACCTCGGGCTGCCGCAGATCTCGTGCGACGACGCGGTCGCCGTCGAACAGGTCGTCGGGCATCTGAGCTCGCTCGGGCACGAGAAGATCGGCCTCGTCCTCGGTCCGAACGACCACGTCCCGTCCCAGCGCAAACTCGAGGCCTTCCGCGCCTACGCGGCGAAACTCGGCCTCCCAGTCCTGGACGAACTCGTCGAACACGGCATGTTCTCCATCGAAGGCGGGCACGCGGCCGCGGCCCGGCTGTACCCGCGCGGCGCGACCGCCGTCCTGTGCGCGAGCGACCTCCTGGCACTGGGCGCGATCCGCGCGGCCCGGCGGCAGGGGCTGTCCGTGCCCGAGGACGTCTCGGTGGTCGGTTACGACGATTCCGCGCTGATGAACTGCACCGATCCGCCGCTCACCACCACCCGGCAGCCGATCGAGGCGATGGGCCGCGCCGTGGTGGAACTGCTGGTCAAACGCATAAACGGCGGCGAGGTGGCGGCCGAAGAACTGCTGTTCGCGCCCGAACTCGTCGTCCGGGGCTCGACCGCGCGCCGCGTTTAGCCGACTAATTGCGAGGCCGCGGAGCCTCAACTACGTGAAGGCCCCCTTCCCTCGGCTCAGTCGAGGGAAGGGGGCCTTCACGTACTTGGGGCACCCCCCGACCGCGACTGTCGCAAAGTTGCAAGTTCTCATCCAGTTATTGCGTTGATCCAGGGCTTCACTTTAGAGTGACCGCAATCACGTGACAGCCGTCGCGATCCCGAGATGAGGCTTGAAGATGAGCAGCACTTGGTCCCCTGCCGTGCGCCGCCGGATGTTCTGCCTGCTCCTTGCGGGCGGACTCACCTTCGGGGCGGCCGCCTGCGGTTCCGGCTCCGGGGAAAGCACCGGGGGCAAGGTCAAGATCACCGTGACCGGGCAACCTCCGACCAGCCAGCCGTTCGAACGCGGCGTGTTCGACGCCGACGTCAAGGAGTTCGAGGAGAGCCACCCGGACATCGACATCGAGCCGCACGAAGGGTTCATGGACCCGAAGACGTTCTCCGCCAAACTCGCCGGCGGGCAGCTCGAAGACGTCTACTACGTCTACTTCACCGACCCGGCGCAGATCATCGCGCGCCGCCAGGCGGCCGACATCACCGAAGCGGCCAAGGGCCTGAAGAACTTCGGCGACATCAAACCGGAATTACTGGACAACTTCCGGGATGCCGACGGCAAGCTCTACGGCCTCCCGACGATGAACTACAGCATGGGCCTGCTCTACAGCCGCCCGCTGTTCCAGAAGGCCGGGCTCGACCCGAACAAACCACCGCAGACCTGGGACGAGGTCCGCGCGGCCGCGAAGAAGATCGCCGCACTGGGCAACGGCACCGTCGGATACGCCGACTACAGCAAGAACAACCAGGGCGGCTGGCATCTGACCGGCTGGCTCTACTCCATGGGCAGCGAGGTCGCCCGCAAGGACGGCGACAAATGGGTCGCCGCCTTCAACAACGAGAAGGCCAAGGCCGCCCTGAACCAGTTGCGCGCCATGCGCTGGGAAGACGACACCATGGGCAGCAAGCAGTTGCTCGAAGCCCAGGACGTCCAGCGCATGATGGGCGCCGGCCAGCTCGGCATGTACATGGCCGCCCCGGACAACGTCCCGGTGCTGGTCAAGCAGTTCAACGGCAAGTACGAGGACTACGGCGTCGCGGGGATGCCGGGTGGGCAGGGCACGCTGCTCGGCGGCGAGGGCTACATGATCAACCCCAAGGCCTCGCCCGAGAAGATCAAGGCCGGCTTGGAATGGGTCCGCTGGAAGTACCTCAACCCGGAGCGTTTCGAAAAGCACGTCCAGCAGTACGTCGACGGCAAGCAGCCGGTCGGGCTGCCCGCCGAGCCGACCCCGGACGTCTGGCAGGGCGCCGTGCGTGATCAGCAGCTCGCGGTGAAAGCCAAGCACGCCAACGTTCCCGCCGAGAACTACCAGTCCTATGTGGACGCGAGTTCGCGGATCAAGGGCAGCATCGAACCGCCGAACGCGCAGCAGGTTTACGCCATCCTCGACAGTGTGATGCAGGCGGTGCTCACCGATCGGAACGCGGATGTCGCTCAGCAGCTGTCGTCGGCGGAGTCGAAGGTCAACAGTGTCCTCGCCCAGGTCAAGTAGCGTCCTCGACTGGCCCGCGACAACGTCGTCGCGGGCCGGTCGGCCGGTCGCCTCGGCGGCCGGACGCCGCCGGAACCGGATGCGCCGCAAGCTCAAGGAGAACGTCACCGCGTACGGCCTGCTGTGCGCCGCGCTCGTGGTTTTCACCCTGTTCTCGTGGTATCCGATCGTGCGCGGGGTGCTGCTGAGCTTCCAGCAGGTCGACTTCGTCAACCCGCCGACGTGGGTGGGCTTCGACAACTTCACCCGCCTGTTCGAAGACCCGCTGTTCGGCATCGCCTGGCGCAACACCCTGTTGTTCACCGGGCTCGCGCTGGTCTTCGGGTTCGTGGTCCCGTTCCTGACCGCGGTGCTGCTCAACGAACTGCGGCACGCCAAGGCGTTCTTCCGGCTCGCGGTCTACCTGCCGGTGATGCTGCCGCCGGTGGTCACCGCCCTGATGTGGAAGTGGTTCTACGACCCGGGCGCCGGCCTGTTCAACTCCGCGCTCGGCGCCGTCGGCCTGCCCGGCGGCCAATGGCTGGACTCGAGCGACACGTCGATGCTGTCGCTGGTGTTCGTGTCGACATGGGCGAACATGGGCAGCACCACGCTGATCTATCTCGCCGCGCTCGGCACCATCCCCGGCGAACTCTACGAAGCCGCGGAACTGGACGGCGCGGGGCTGTGGAAACGCCTGATCCACGTCACCCTGCCGCAGACGAGGTTCGTCCTGTTGGTGCTCCTGCTGCTGCAGGTGGTCGCGACCATGCAGGTGTTCACCGAGCCGTACGTGATGACCGGCGGCGGACCGGACGACTCCACCGTGACCGTGCTCCTGCTGCTGTACCGCTATGCCTTCGTCTACAACGACTTCGGCTCGGCCAGCGCGTTGAGCCTCCTGCTGTTCGTCGCGCTCGGGGTGTTCTCCGCGTTGTACGTGCGCCTGACCCGGAAGGCGGATGAGTCGTGAGGACGCTCGTCTCCCCCAGCACGCTTCGCAGCCCCGGCGGCAAGATCGGGTACGCCGTGATCTTCGCCTGCACGCTGCTCCTGTTCGTCATCGCGTTCCTGTTCCCGCTGTACTGGGCGGTGACCGGCGCGATGAAGTCACCGCAGGAGCTCGCGCAGACCCCGGCGACGTTCATCCCGAACGAGTGGCATCCGGAGACCTTCGCCGACGCGTGGGACCAGCTCAGTCTCGGCAAGTACTTCCTCAACACCGTGATCGTCGCCGGCGGCGCCTGGCTGGCCCAGCTGGCCATCGACGTCCCCGCGGCGTTCGCGTTGTCGAAGCTGCGGCCGAAATTCGGCAACGTCGTGCTCGGGCTGATGCTCGCGACGTTGATGCTCCCCGCCGCGGCCCTGCTCGTGCCGACCTACGTGACGATCACCGACCTGCCGCTGCTGGACCTCAACCTGATCAACTCGCCGGCGGCGGTCTGGCTCCCCGCCGCCGCGAACGCGTTCAACATCTATCTGCTGAAACGGTTCTTCGACCAGATCCCCGATGAGCTGATCGAGGCCGCGCGGCTCGACGGCGCCGGACCGGTGCGCACGCTGTGGCGCATCATCCTGCCGATCTCCCGGCCGATCCTGGCCGTGGTCTCGATCCTCGCGGTGGTGGCCGCGTGGAAGGATTTCATCTGGCCGCTGCTGGTGTTCCCGGACACCGAAAAGCAGACGCTGTCGGTGATGCTGCAGCGCGTGGCCATCGACATGCCGCTGAACGTGCTCGTCGCGGGCATGGTCCTGGCCAGCCTGCCGATGGTGGCGCTGTTCCTGGCGTTCCAGCGGCATATCCTCGCCGGGCTCACCGCCGGCAGTCTCAAAGGCTGACTCTCGCCGCATTCGGGGTTTCCACCAACGATTGGGAGGGCATTTCGTGACCGCATCAGGGCAGTCCGCCGGATGGTGGCGGAGCGCGGCGATCTATCAGGTCTACCTCCGCAGTTTCGCGGACGGGAACGGTGACGGCGTCGGCGATCTCGCCGGTGTCCGCGCGCGGCTGGACTACCTGGCCGAACTGGGGATCGACGCGATCTGGTTCACCCCGTGGTATCCGTCGCCGATGGACGACGGCGGCTACGACGTCGCCGACTTCCGGGAGATCGACCCGCTTTTCGGCACCCTCGCCGAGGCGGAGGAACTCATCGCCGCGGCCCATGCCAAGGGGATCCGCGTGATCATCGACATCGTGCCGAACCACTGTTCCGACGAGCACCGCTGGTTCGCCGAAGCACTCGCCGCCGAGCCCGGATCGCCGGAGCGGCAACGGTTCTGGTTCCGGCCGGGCCGCGGACCGGACGGCTCGGAGCCGCCGAACAACTGGAAGTCGCGCTTCGGCGGCTCCGCCTGGACACGGGTCCCGGACGGCGAGTGGTACCTGCATCTGTACAGCTCGCGCCAGCCCGATTTCAACTGGGACAACCAGGAGATCCGCGCCGATTTCGAGGACGTGCTGCGGTTCTGGTTCGATCGCGGGGTCGACGGGTTCCGCATCGACGTCGCCGACGGGCTGGTGAAGGACCCACGGCTGCCCGACGTCGACCCGGGCGACGAGACGCCGTTCTCCGATCAGGAGGGGCTGCACGAGATCTACCGGTCGTGGCGCAAGATCGCCGACAGCTACCCGGGCGACCGGGTCCTGGTCGGCGAGATGTGGCTGCCGGACATGTCCCGGGCCGCGCGATATCTGCGCCGCGACGAACTGCACGCGGCGTTCAACTTCGATTTCCTGGTGTGCCCGTGGGATTTCGCCCGGTTCAGAGATGTCATCGGGCGGACGCTGGCGGCGCACGAGGAGGTCGGCGCGCCCGCGGCGTGGGTGCTGTCGAACCACGACGTCACCCGGCACGTGACCCGGTACGGCCGCGAGGGCGACACCGGTTTCGCGTTCGCGGACCGGCTGCACGGCACCCCCGTGGACCGCGAGCTCGGGACCCGCCGGGCACGGGCGGCGGCGTTGCTGACCATGGCGCTACCCGGTGGTCTCTATGTCTACCAAGGGGAAGAGCTCGGCCTGTGGGAGATCGAGGACATCCCGGGCGAACTCCGGCAGGATCCGGTGTTCGCCCGGACCAATGGCGCCGATCCCGGCCGTGACGGTTGCCGCGTCCCGCTTCCCTGGTCCGGTGACGCGCCGCCGTTCGGTTTCGGCAGCGGCGGGACGTGGCTGCCCCAGCCTGAGGAATGGCGTTCCCGCACGGCGGAGGCGCAGGCGGCCGAACCGGCGTCGATGCTCCGGCTCTACCGCTCCGGTCTGCGCCTACGGGACGAACTTCCCGCGCTCGGCCCCGGTGAACTGGAATGGCTGGAGCTGGGCGACGGCGTGCTCGCGTTCACCCGGGAGCCTGGCTTCACCTTCGTGCTGAACTTCTCGGACAAGCCCGTGCCGCTGCCGTCGCATCGCGACGTACTCCTGGTCAGTGGCCCGGTCGACGGAGAACTCCCGACGGACACGGCGGTGTGGCTGCTCACCTGATCACCGGCCGGTCGTGACCCGGCTGATCCGGCCGCGTATCCGTGCGCGGCCGGCCGGGTCACGCCACCGGAGGTGCCTGTCGAGCACCTCGCGGAGCACACCGCCGAGGACGAGGCCGTGGGTGGCGGTCTCGACACAGGGGTGGTCGCGGAGCCAGTCGAACAGCTCCGAAGACCGTCCTCCCGGTAGCACCGACCGGAGGAGGTCTTCGGTGGTGTGCTCCGCTTGCGCGCACACGTACAGCGCCCAGCGATGCGCCTCCGTCGGCAGATCACCGGCCAGATGGGCGTACACGGTGTCCACCACGTAGCGTGCCGCGTCCGCTCGCGGTGATCTGCTGACTTCGGCGGCCAGGGAGAGCGCGAACGGGTTGCCCGCGGCGAAGCCCATAATGGACTTCCCAAGTTCCGGCTCGACGCCGCGCGCTTCGAGCAGCGCCGCGGACTCGTTGTCACTCAAGGGTTCGAGCCGCCGGATCGTGATCCGTCCCGACCACACCGGATCGACCAGCAGGGTGGCGTCCGGGCCGGTCCGGTCCGCGATCACGACCGTGACGTCTCCGGGCAGGCGTCGCAGGACCGCCGCCGGATCGTCGAGCCCGTCGAAGAGCCGCACGGGTCTGCCCATGGCCGCCGCGTCTCCGGCGAACTTCCGGAGCAGGGTCGATTTCCCGATTCCGGGAGCACCGGTGAGGAACAGCACCCCACCTCTCGCGAGCAGCCGCCGGAATTCCGCGCGTTCGCGTTCACGTCCGACGAACAGCGGGTCCGGTTCACGGAGTGCGGGCGTCTGCTCGTCCTCGGCGCGAAGCACTTTCTCGTGCAGTGCCCGGAGTTTCGGTCCCGGACGGACGCCGAGTTCCGCGTCGAACAGGTCATGGATCGCCCGATAGAGCTCCAGCGCTTCGGCGCGACGCCCGCCCCGATGGAGGGCCAGGAGATAGATCTCGTACAGCGGTTCTTCGAGCCGATTGCGCTCGATCAGGGCGGGCACTTCGGCCATCACCTCGTCGTGTTCCCCGAGTTCGAGGCGCAGCCGAAGCAGTTCCTGGGTGGCTGTCAGCTTCAGCCGTTCCAGGCGTGAACGCTCGTGTTCCGCCGCTTCGCCGGGGACGCCGGCCAGCGCCGTTCCGGTCCACAGCCCGAGCGCCCGCTCCAGCAGTTTCGCCGCCGTCTCCGCGGTGTGCGCCTGGCGTGCGCTCTCGATCAGCCCGGCGAACTCGACCGCGTCCACCTCGAAGCGATCCGGATCCAGCCGGTAGCCACCGGATCGCGAAACGATCGCCGAACCCAGCCCCTGCAAGGAGAGCAGCCGCCGGAGCCGGGAGATGTAGGTCCGGATGACGGCCTCGCCGGTCGCGGGCGCCCGCTCGCCCCAGAGCCCGTCGATCAGCTCACCGGTCCGGACGAAACTGCCCGCGTTGGCCAGCAGCAGCGTCAGCACCGCCTGCTGCTGGGGCGAGCCGAGGTCCAGCCGGGTGCCGCCACTGGTGAATCCCGGCGGGCCGAGCACGGTGAAGCGGTACCGGACTTCCTGCGGCAGAGGGGACATGAGCGGAAAGGTAGGCGGGTCCCGACCGCGGCGGCGACCGTCGGACGACGTCACCGGCGTACGTCGTCCACCGATGACGTACAGGAATGACGTCATCCGACGGTCGCCGAGGTCAGGGCCGGATTCCTACGGTTGCGGCATGTCTGAAACCACGTACACCGCCGTCGCCACTTCGACCGCGGAAGGCCGCAACGGCGGCCGCGCGACCTCCGACGACGGCGTGCTCGACGTCGGCCTCGCCGTCCCGAAGGCTTTCGGCGGCTCCGGCGACGGCACGAACCCCGAGCAGCTGTTCGCCGCGGGCTGGGCGTCCTGCTTCGTCGGCGCCGTCCGCCGTGTCGCGGGCGTCAAGAAGGTGAAGCTGGAAGACCTCGCGGTCGTCGCCGAGGTGACGCTGCACCACGACACCGACGCGGGCGAGTTCCACCTGAGCGCCGCGCTGCACCTGGAGGCCACCGGTATCGACCAGGCCACCGCCGACGAACTGGTCCAGGGCGCGCACCAGGTGTGCCCGTACTCCAAGGCGACGCGCGGGAACGTCGAGGTCACGCTGGACGCCACCGTCGCGTGAGCCGCGGCCCCCGGATGTCATGAAAGGGCCGTTCAGGACGTTTTTCGTCCTGAACGGCCCTTTCATGACACGACGCCCTTGAGCTCCGCCCGCGAACTCACCCCGAGCTTCGGGAAGATCCGGTGCAGATGCGTGCCGACCGTCCGGTGCGACAGGTAGAGCCGCTGCCCGATCTCCCGGTTCGTCAGGCCTTCGGCGGCCAATTGCACGATGCTCAGCTCGTGCGGCGTCAGCTTCTCCCGCGCGTCGGGGCCGCGGTTGGGACTCGACTCCCCCGCGCTCCGCAGTTCACGGCGCGCCCGCTCGGCCCACGCGGTCATGCCAAGCGCGTCGAACGTCTCCCGCGCGGTGCGCAGATGCGCCCGCGAGTCCACCGCCCGTCGTTGCCGCCGCAGCCATTCGCCGTACGCCAGATGCAGCCGCCCGCGTTCGGCCGGCCAGCCGTCGAGCTCCGCCCCCAGCGCGGTTTCGAACAGTTCGTCGCTCGGTTCGAGCACGGCGCGGGCGTACCGCAGGCCGATGTGCAAAGCGGGCGCGGGAGTCGTCACGGCGAGCCCCTCCATTTCCGCAACGATCTCCCGCAGGGCCTCGACCTGCCCCGCCCGGACCGCGACCTCGGCGAGTTCCGCGACGAAATAGACACGCAGCGCCAGCTGGAACGCGGGATCGGCGGGGTCGAAGAGACGCCGCAGATCGGCGAACGCGTCGTCGAAGCGGCCTTCGCTCGACGCGGCGATCCCCCTGGCGAGTCGCACGGTCGCCAGTACCGGACGGGCACCGGCGGCGAGCGCGGTCCGTTCGGCCTCGTCGGCCAGCGTCTTGGCCTGTTTGTGCTCACCCCGCAGCGCGGCGATCTCGGCCTGGACCGCGGTGGCGAACCCGTACATGAACGGCTGCCCGGTCTCCTTGGCGAATTTGGCCGCCTCCGCCGCGGCGGGCACCGCCCCGGCGAGGTCGCCGAGCCGGACCCGGCTCCACGCCTGGACGGCCAAGGCGCGGGGCAGCAACCCGAGCCTGCCTTGCGCCCGCAGCCCCGGAGCCGCGGCCGCGGAGAACCGCGCGGCCAGATCGACCGCGCCGACCTGCAACGACGCGCTGCCGAGAAAGCGGTCGACCTCGGGATCGGCACCGGTGGCGGCGGCGAGTCCGCGCAGCTCGCCGAGCACGGCTTCGGCCCGGTCGAACGGAGCCACGTACGCGGCGACGGCGACCAGCCTCGGATCCGAGTTCTCCACCGGGAGACGGTCCGCGACGGCCAGCAGCGTCCGCCGCGTTTCCGCACCGGGTTCCGCCCAGAAACACCGCATGGCGGCACCCCACAGCACGCGCATCGCCGGATCCGGATGGCCGTCCTCCGCGACCGACTCGGCCAGCCGCGCCAGCTCCGCGATCCGTGAGAGGTCCTCGCGGGCGCCGTCCTCGAATCCGCTGAGCAGCCAGCTCGCCGTCGCCCGTTGCCGTGCCGTGAGCTCTCCGGCGCGTGCGTCCCGGACGAGCCGTTCCGCCGTCTCCCGACCGCCGGATTCGACGGCCAGTTCGGCCGCGCGCAGCAACCGGTCGGCCCGGCGCTCCGGATCGAGGCTCAGCGACGCCGCGTGCTCCAACGCGGCGACGGCGCCCGTCACACCACCGCGATGCCGCGCGCGCTCGGCGGCGTTGTCCAGTTCCCGTGCCACGTTCTCGTCGGCGCCGGTCGCGGCCGCCGCCCGGTGCCATGCGGCGCGATCCGGCTGTCCGCGGAAGATGTCGGCGAGACTCAAGTGCGCGCGTCGTCGTTCCTCGCTCGGCACCGAGGCGGGAATGGCCGAACGCATCAGCGGATGCCGGAACGACATCGTCCTGGCTTCGAGGTCGATCAGCCGGGCTTCCGCGGCGGCTTCCAGCGCCGAGGGCTCGACGTCCTCACCCAGCAGCGTCGACGCCGCCGCGAGGGTGTCGGTGAGCGAGCCGGTTTCGTTGAGCGCGGCGACCAGCAAGGTCGTGCGGGCCGGTTCCGCCAGGGCGGTGAACCTGCCCGCGAACGTGCGCTCGAGCCGCTCGGTCAGGGGCAGCACGGGATCCGAGGTGTCGGTGACGGCCGACGGCAGCTCGGTCAGGGCCAGCGGATTTCCGTCGGCTTCGGCGAGGATCCGGGAGCGGACCGGCGAGGGGATCCCGGGGGCGACGGAGTCGAGCAGTTCGGCCGCCACCTCTTCTGGGAGGCGCGATAAGTCCATTGAGGACAGTCCCGCGTCGCGCAGCGGCGACGGCTCCCCGTCCCGCAGGGTCGCGATCAGGACGATCGGTTCCGTCTCGATCCGCCGAGCCACGAACGCGAGCACGTCGGCGCTCTCGCGGTCCATCCAGTGGACGTCTTCGGCGACGATCAGCAACGGTTTGGCCGCCGCCTCCTCCGAAAGCAGCGTCAGCGCGGCGAGCCCGACCAGGTACGCGTTCGGCTCCGCCCCTTCGGCCAGCCCGAGTGCCGCCCACAGCGCGGAACGTTGCGGAGCGGGCAGCAGGTCGGCGCCCGCCCGGACCGGGTGGAGCAGCTGATGCAGCGCGGCGTACGCGAAGTTCCGTTCGGCCTCGACGCCGGTCGCGCGCAGAACCCGCAGGCCCCCGAGCGTCGCCGCGGCCACGACCTCCGCGACGAGAGCGGACTTCCCGACGCCCGGTTCGCCCTGGATGAGCACGCCGCCGCAGCCCGCGGCGGGACCGTCGACGAGTTCGGTCAGGTCCTTCAGCTCGGCTTCCCGTCCGAAAAGCGGCATGGTGCGGCATTCCTCCCGTCGGCCTTGGGCGGCCGCCCGTCCGACGATACCCAAACGGTCCGGTTAGGACCGGCGGCGTCCACAGGATGTAGACGGCGTGTCAACACCATCGGCCTAGCTTCGGGAAAGTGATGAGACGCAAGAAGTTGTTCCTGGCGGCGGCACCGCTGGCCGCCCTGCTGCCGCTGGTGCTGACCTCGGTCACCCAGACGGCGCCCGCCCAGGCGGCGGCGACGTCGTGCGCGGCGGTCCCCGTCGCGGCGCCGGACGGGGCGCGGATCGAGTCCGTCCAGGCGACGCAGAAGCCCGGCGGGACCGTCACGTTCCCTCCGACCCCGTTCACGGCGCCCGCCACGATCACCGATGTGCCCGCGTACTGCGAAATCACCGTCACCCTGACCCACGGCACGGCGGGTGATCACGTCAAGGTCGCCGTCACGCTGCCTCAGACGGGGTGGACCGGCAGGCTTCAGGCGGTCGGCGGCAGCGCGTACACCGCCGGTGACTTCGGCGCCCCGCTCGTCCAAGCGGTCAAGGACGGCTTCAGCGGCGTGACGACGGACGCCGGCGTCCCCCTGACCTTCCTCGACACGTCCTGGGCGCTCACCTCCCGCGGCGAGATCAACAGGCCTCTCGTGACGAACTTCGCGACCCGGTCCGTGCACGAGGCCGCCCTCGTCGGGAAGGACGTGACGCAGAAGTTCTACCAGCGGGAAGTCGCCTACTCGTACTGGAACGGCTGCTCGACCGGCGGCCGTCAGGGCTATTCCGAAGCGCAGCGGTATCCGGGCGACTTCGACGGTGTCCTGGCCAACGCGCCCGCCGTGCACTGGGCCGAGTTCGCGGTCGCGACGCTCTGGCCGCGAGTCGTGCAGAACCAGGAGAAGACCTACCCCGCGACCTGCGTCTTCACCGCCTTCCAGCAGGCCGCGATCAAGGCCTGCGACGGCCGGGACGGGGTCACGAACGGCGTCGTCGACCGACCGGACGAATGCGGTTACGATCCTCGGTCCCTCATCGGCACGAAGGTGCTCTGCGGCGACAAGGAGGTCACCGTCACCGCGGCGGACGCCGAGGTCGTGCGCAAGATCTGGGCCGGGCCGACCGACGAGCACGGACGACCGCTCTGGGCAGGTCTGCCCAAGGGAGCGGATTTCGGCCCGGTGACGACGGCTCCGGGCTTCCCGGTCGCGGTGGGCTGGGTGCAGACGTTCCTGAAGAAGCAGCCCGGGTTCGACACCGAGAAGCTCACCTATCGCCAGTTCGCCGACCTGTTCCGCCAGTCGGTGCGGGAATACGACGACGTCATCGGGACCTCCGACCCGGATCTGTCGGACTTCCGCCGGGCGGGCGGCAAGCTGATCACCTTCGTCGGGACCGACGACCAGTTGATCCCGCCGGGTGGCACGCTGCGGTACCGCCACGAGGTGGAGCGCGAACTGGGCGGCTCGAAGCGGGTGAACGACTTCTACCGGCTGTTCCTCGCGCCGGGTGTCGCGCATTGCGGCGGCGGCGCGGGCGCCACGCCGACGAACGCGCTGGGCGCGCTCGTCGACTGGGTCGAACACGGCAAGGCACCGGCGACACTGCCCGCGGCGAACGCCGGCAAGACCCGCGATCTCTGCCCGTATCCGCAGGTTTCGCGGTACCGCGGCCACGGTGATCCCGCGGTGGCGTCGAGCTACCGCTGCACCGTCCGCTGAGGTCCGCCGGACCCGTGCCCGTCGTGCCGGCGCCCCCTCCGGCACGACGGGCACTTCCTCACTCTGTGAGAACTCTTTGCCTTACCCCTCAAAAGTACGGTATTGACGACAGTGGACACCGCGACGGCGCATCGCCCGCGGCTGTGCACCATTTCTTCCGGATACGGCGAAATCGTTGTACCGCAACGGAATCAGCTGCCGGATCGGCACGGAATCTCGCCATATCGCCCCACGTCACAGTCGGGCGATATGACCCAAATGGTATGTACCAGTCGAGTGATACGCCTCGTACGGTCGGGAACGAATCCCCTCCCCCGCCCGTTTCGAGGAAAGCGTTGAAATGAACAGAAAGATCTTAGCCGCGACCGCCGCGGCCATAACCGGGGCAGGCTTGGTCACCGCCATCGCCCTGACCCCCAGCGCGAGCGCCGGTCAACAAGCCACCGCCGGCGACCAGGCCCAGTCCGAAATGCTGGCCGCGATGTCCCGCGACCTGAAGATCAGCCCCGAGCAGGCCAAGCTCCGGCTCGCGAGCGAGCAGCGTGCCGCGGTCGCCGACAACACGCTGAAGAAGCAGCTCGGCACGTCGTACGCCGGATCGTGGCTGGACTCCACCGGGACGACGCTCACCGTGGCCGTCACCGACGCCGCCCAGGCCGACCTGGTGCGCGCCGCGGGCGCGACGCCGAAAACGGTCGCTCGCAGCGCCGCCGACCTCGACGCCGCGAAACTGCGGCTGGACGCGAAGTCCACCAAGGCACCGAAGACCGTGCCCGGCTGGTACGCCGACGTCACCACCAACTCGATCGTCGTGCTCGCCAACGCCGGTGGCGAGGCCGCCGCGAAGTCGTGGGCCGCCGAGTCCGGTGTTCCGTCCGATGTGGTCCGGATCGAGGCCAGCGCCGAGAAGCCGCGCGCACTGATCGACATCATCGGCGGCAACGCCTACACCTTCGGCTCGGGCCGCTGCTCCATCGGCTTCCCGGTCGAGGGCGGCTTCGTCACCGCCGGGCACTGTGGCACCACCGGCACCCGCACCTCGAACCCGAGCGGGACCGTCGCGGGCTCCAGCTTCCCCGGCAACGACTACGCCTGGGTCCGCGCCGACGCCGGCAACACCCCGCGCGCGCTGGTGAACCGCTACCCGGGCACCGTGCCGGTGGCGGGTTCGACCGAGGCCGCGGTCAACTCCTCGGTCTGCCGTTCCGGTTCCACCACGGGCTGGCACTGCGGCACCATCCTGCAGAAGAACACTTCGGTCACCTACCCCGAGGGCACCATCACCGGCCTGACCCGGACCAACGTCTGCGCCGAGCCCGGCGACTCCGGCGGTTCGTGGATCACCGGCGACCAGGCGCAGGGCGTCACCTCCGGTGGCTCCGGCAACTGCACCTCCGGCGGCACCATCTACTTCCAGCCGATCTCGGAGATCCTGAGCGTCTACAACCTGCGGCTGATGGTCACCGGCAACCCGCCGTCCAGCACCACCACCACGCCCACCACCCCCACCAGCCCGACGACGTCGAACCCGCCGGGCGGCACCTGGGCGCCGTACACGTACTACGGCTCCGGCGCGACCGCCAGCTACGGCGGCAGCAACTACCGGGTCATCCAGCCGCACACCTCCATGCCCGGCTGGGAACCGCCGAACGTGCCCGCGCTTTGGGAACTCGCCTGACCTGGACCGCCCCCGGCGACCCGACCTCGCCGGGGGCGGCTCCTCCCCTTGACGACGACGCGCGGGCGGCGGATCTCGAATCCCTCGTCCCTCGCGCCCGCCGCGGTGACCCCGCGGCGACGAACGAGCTCATGAGCATCGTCCAGCCGGTGGTCGCGGACTACTGCCGGAGCAGGATGGACGGAACGGACGCGCGGGAGATCGCCGCGGAGGACGTCGCGCAGGAGACCTGCCTCGCCGTGCTCACCGCGCTGCCCACCGCGAAGACGACCGGCGGCTCCTTCCTCGCCGCCGTGCTCGGGATCGCCGCCCGGAAGGTCGCCGCTGCCTTCCGGCGGCGCGCCCGGGACCGATCGGAACCCACACCCGATCCGCCAGAACGCGCGACACCCGAGACCGACGAACCCGAGCGGCTGGCCATCGCCGCCGACGGCCACGACCGGTTGAGGCGGCTGATGAGCACCCTGCCCGGTATCCAGCAGGAGATCCTCCGATTGCGGATCACGGTCGGGATGACGTCGCCCGAAACGGGGGCGGTGCTCCGGGTGAGCCCCGGTCTGGTCCGGGTCAACCAGCATCGCGCCCTGCACAAACTCCGCACGATCATCAGCGAGGACGACCTGTGATCAGCCCCCTCATCGGTCCCGGGGACGGCCATACCTGGCCGGTGGAAGTCGACGTCCGGCATCTGCGTCTCCTCGACGCGATCGCGTCGGCGGGCAGCATCGCGAAGGCCGCGACCGCGCTCGGGCTCTCCCAGCCCGCGCTGAGCGCGCAGTTGCACCGGGTCGAGAGGGCGCTGGAACGGACGGTGTTCGAACGCGACCGGCACGGCGTGCGGCCCACCGCGCTGGGCGAGGTGCTGCTGAACCACGCGCGGCGCGTACTGGCCGCGGCGGACGACCTCGAACTGGCGATCCGCCGGTTCCACACCGCGCCGTCGGAAGAGCTGCTCCGGATCGGCGCACTCCCGACGGTCTTCGCCGAGACGTTGAGCGGTGTGGTCGCAGCGGCCGCACCCGGCCGTCCGGTCGAGTTGCTCGCGATGACCGGGCGGACCGCGTTGTTCTCCGCCCTTCTCGACGGCACCGTGGAACTGGCGCTGTACGTGGACCACCCCGGGCAGGAGATCGTCCCGCCCGAAGGCGTCCACATGCTTCCCGTCGGGACGGAGCCGGTGTTCCTGATCGTGTCGCCGGACCATCCCGTCGCCGGCCGCGGCGAGGTGTCGTTGGCGGAACTCGACGGCTCGGCCTGGCTCACCGCGGCGGGTGGGGACGACGAGTTCCACGATCACCTGACCGATCAGTGCGCCCGGGCCGGGCTCGGCGCGATCACCGTGCGGAAGCTGGAACCGACGGTGCTGCGGCAGGCCCTCCGGCGTGATCCCCGCGCGGTGGCGCCCGCCCAGTCCCTCGATTCCGGCGCCACGATGCCCGGCCCGGTGGTGGCGCTGCGGGGTGTGCCGCTGAGGACGCGGCATATCCTGCTGTGGCGCGACGGTTCACCGGTCGACGTCCCGGCTGTCCGAAGTGGACTGGTGCACGCGATCACCGAGCTGGCCGCGATCCGGCACCGCCTTCCCGAGTGGGCCGCGGCCAATCCCGGCTGGCTCGGAACCTAGCGCTGGATGCAGTCCAGGCCGAGCCCGAACGTCGTGAGCACGTACTGGCAGATGTGCGTCGCATGCGCTTCGTCCGTTTCCAGGCAACCCACGGGGACGCCCAGCAGGTCGACCGCGCACGACGCGTAGAACTGGTTCGGGCTGCCCGGCACCGGGTCCGCGGCGGCGGGCGAGGCGATGACGGCGGCCGAGAACGTGACCGCGGCCGCCACAGCGGCGATTCGAGACTTCATCGTTCTCTCCTTTTCTTCCCCTGGCGGGTCGATGTCCCGCGTATTCCCCGGATCCGGCCGGTTCACCTGCCGATCACCGGAAAGTGTCACGGGTGACGTACACCGATGACGTCGTCCGACGGGCGCCGCCGCACCCAGGACGGTCCTAACTTGAGTTCATGCCCGCCTTGGGGAAACTCGCCCTCGCCGCCGCCGTCCTGCTCACCGCCGCATGCGGCGCTCCCCCGCCGGCACCCGCACCTCCTGGCGCGGCCGCCGGGTGGTCGCCAGCTCCCGTCGTGCCACTGCCGTCGCAACCGCCGCCTTCGCTGGTCGTGGACGCGCCCTTGCCCGAACAACTGGCGATGGGGCTGGTCGTGCTGCGGTACCGGGCGGAAAACCTCCGGATCGCCCCGGTCTACGGCCCGGCCGCGCTGGACGTTTCGCCGCGGATCGGCCATATCCACGTGACCGTCGACGACGCCGCGTGGCACTGGGCGGACGGCAGCGGAGAACCGCTGATCATCCAGTCACTGCCGGCGGGACCGCACAAGGTGTGGATCGGTCTCGCCGATCCGACGCACAAGATCCTCGACGAGAAGACGGTGAACTTCGTCGTTCCCGTCCACAGTGGACACCATTGAGGTCCGCCTTCACCCGCCTCTGAAATCCTGGAGTTCCTCATGGCACTGGATCAGTACTACCTGCTCGGCCGCTCCGGACTGCGCGTCAGCCGGATCGCGCTCGGCACGATGAACTTCGGCACCGGCGGTTTCCATGCCGCATACGGAAAAACCGAGGACGAGGTCCGCCCGATCTTCCGCAAGTATCTCGACGCGGGCGGGAACTTCGTCGATACCGCGGATTTCTACACGGCGGGCGAAAGCGAGACCATCCTCGGCCGCCTCATCGCCGAGGCGAAGGTGCGCGACCGGGTCGTGCTCACCACCAAGTACACCAACAGTCTCGACCCCGGCGACCCGAACGCCGGCGGTAACGGCCGCAAACATCTGATCCGGGCGCTCGAAGCGTCGTTGCGACGGCTGGGCACCGACCACGTCGACCTGTTCCTGCTGCACACCTGGGACCGCGTCACTCCGGTCGAAGAGGTGATGCGTACTTTCGACGACCTGGTGCGCGCCGGAAAGATCCGCTACGCCGGGCTTTCCGACGTGCCCGCTTGGTATGCCGCCCGAGCGCAGAGCTTCGCCGAGGCGAACGCGCTGACCCCGGTCGTCAACCTCCAGCTGCCCTACTCGCTCGTGGAGCGGACCATCGAGACGGAACACGTGCCGATGGGGCGGCATCTCGGGCTCGGCGTCACCGCGTGGAGTCCGCTGGCGGGCGGATTCCTCACCGGCAAGTACCGGCCGACCGGCGAGACACCTTCCGGCGAAGGCAGGCTGAGCGATCCGGGAAACGCCGGGAAGTCGTGGACGGACCGGGACTGGGCGTTGCTGAAGCCGCTGGAGAAGGTCGCGGACGAACTCGGTGTCACGATGGCGCAGGTCGCGATCAACTGGGTCGCGACCCAGCCGGGCGTCGCGGCCGCGATCGTCGGGGCGAGCAGTGCGGAGCAACTGGGCAAGAGCATGGCGGCGCTGGACTTCGAACTGCCGCCGGATCTGCGGGCGCTCCTCGACGAGGCGAGTGCCGTTCCGCCGGAGTCGGTGTACCGGATGTTCACGGCCGAGTACCAGAATTGGGTGGTGTCACCTGGGGTGAAGGTCGGGGACAAGCCGGTGGGGTACGCGCCTGGGGTGCGGAACTGGTGAGGCGTTGCCGGTTTGCGGCTACGGGCTTGGCGTCATGCGATGAGTCCGTAGCCGTTTTCCGGCGACGGGCTGGAGGGGCCGACCCGTCGCCGTTTTCCGGCAACGCACCGGCCGGCCGTGTCGCGGACCGCCCTTGGAGAACCATCGCCAGGTTCCGTCGCCGTTTACCGACAACAGACCTGGAGGGGCAAGCCTCACAGACAACCCCACACCATCACCACGGTAAGAACGACTACCGTTTCACGGCAGCGCGTCGCGGGCCGCCAAACAGGATTGCCAACTCCCTGAACCTGTCGCCGTTTACCGGCAACGCACCGGCTGGTCGTGTCACGGACTGCTCAGCGACAACGCCGCCGGCCAGAACCCATCGCCGTTTTCCGGCAACCGTCCAAAACCTCCAGCCACAAGCCAGCCCCAAGTGAGCCCGTCGCCGTTTCCCGGCAACCGGCCAGACCAGTCAACTCGCGAAACCAACCCACACGAACCCGTTCCCGGCGACCAGCCCCCAGGGCCCACTCAAGAACCCCCAGATTTCTTCCGCTGATTAGCCTGAAACCGCGCCTTCTTCTGCCGATTCCCGCACGTGTTCATGTCGCACCACCGACGCGTGCGGCTCTGACTGGTGTCGAAGAAGGCAGCCAGACAAGTCGGTGACGCGCACAAGGCCATCTTCCCGTCCCGTTCGCCCGAGATGATGCTGATCGCGTCGGCGGCGATCACACTCAGGGCGTCCTCCACATCGGCAACCCGCCATCGCCGTTCCCCGTCGGGCGTCAGGACGGCCGCGGCCCGCCCCTGGACACTGCGGTCGTTGATGACCTGGACGGCGGCGGCGGGCAGGGCTTCCCGAGTCGCGGTCGCGGTCGCGGCGGCGTGAATCGCTTCCCTCAGCTCCCGGGCGAGGTCGAGCTGGGCCGCGGAGCAGGACTCCACGGCCAGGCCGCTCACGGCCAGCCAGTCCATTAACCGCTGCGGAGTGGGAATGCGCTCCACGGCCTCACCACGACGCTCCGTCAGAGTCGCCGTGAAGCTGGTCGCCAGCACGCTGCCGAGGCGGAAGTCGGGAAAGCCGGAACGCATGGAACCACCTTAGCCGGTTGCGACCAACCAGGGCGAACTGTTAGAACCGTCTTAGCCGGTTCCAACGAGGAGGTCTCATGACCAGCGAAGTGCAAGCCTTCGAAGCCCACGCGACCGACGCCGACCTCGACGATCTGCGTGCGCGACTGGCCGCGGCGCGGCTACCGGAAGCCGAGACGGTCCCCCGCTGGGGGCAGGGCGTTCCGCTCGCCGACCTGATCGAGGTCGTGGACTACTGGCGCACCGAGTACGACTGGCGCTGGTTCGAAAAGCGCCTCGACCGGATCGGCCAGTTCCGCACGACCATCGACGGCCTGGGGATCCACTTCCTGCACCGCCGGTCCACCCGCGCGGATGCCACTCCCCTGGTCATGACGCACGGCTGGCCGGGCAGCATCGCCGAGTTCGTCGATGTGGTGGACGAACTGGCGGAGCCGGCGGACCCCGGCACACCGGCGTTCCACGTCGTGGTCCCGTCGCTGCCGGGCTTCGGCTACAGCGACAAACCGGCCACCACCGGCTGGGGAACCGAAAAGATCGCGGCCGCCTGGGTCGAACTGATGGGCAGGCTCGGCTACGACAGGTTCGCGGCCCACGGCGGCGACTGGGGCGGCAACATCACCACGGTCCTCGGCGGCAGATTCCCGGACCACGTTCTCGGCATCCACACGACGTTCGCGGAGGGACCGCCCGGGCTGACGACGGAGGGACTGACCCCGGCCGAGCGCAAGTGGACCGAAGAAACCCGCCACTTCTGGCATCACCGCGCCGCCTACGCCAAGCAGCAGGCGACCCGCCCGCAGACCATCGGCTACTCGCTCGTCGACTCACCGGTGGGCCTGCTCGCCTGGATCCTGGACAAGTTCGCCGAATGGTCGGACACCGAGGACAGCCCGTTCGAGACGATCTCCCGGGACCGCGTCCTCGACGACGTCACCCTGTACTGGCTGACCCGGACCGGTGCGTCAGCGGCCCGCATCTACTACGAAAGCCACAACTCGCTCGATCCCGGACTCCGCGTCGACGTCCCGGCGGCGATCACCGTCTACCCCCGCGACATCGAGAAGTACCCGCGCCCCTGGGCGCAGGAGCGGTATCGGCGGATCGTCCGCTGGAGGTCACCCGAAGCCGGTGGGCATTTCCCGTCGCTGGAGGTTCCCGGGTACTTCGTCAAGGATCTGCAGGAGGGTCTCGCGACCGTGCGGCAAGCGGTATAGGTCGTTATACAAAACGGGACCGCTAGCCCGCGCCGAGGAACTTCCCCGCCACCGCCGCGAACTCCTCCGGCCTGCTGCCGTGCACCCGATGCCCCGCGTCCTCGATGATCGCCAGGCGGCAGTCCGGGATCAGCCCGCACATCCGTTCCAGCGGCTCACGGCCGACATGGCTGGACGGCCCGCCGCTGATCAGCAGGGTCGGCGCCGTGATCGCGCCGAGCCGCTCCCACCACCCGGGGTCGGGCGTGCGGAGTTCGGCCATGATCGGATCGATCAGCCGCCAGTCGAACGGCAACGGCTCGGACGGTTCCTGCGCGGGAGCCAACGGCTCCAGAGCCTCCAGCGGAGGCGGCGGGCTGTCCTCGACGACCAGCCGCCGCACGCGCCCGGGCAGCCTCTGGGCGAGCAGCACGGCGACCCGGCCGCCCATCGAATGGCCGACCAGGTCCGCTTCGTCCCCGAGGAGCTCGGCGACGCCGTCAGCCATCGCGTCGAGCGAGTAGTCCTCGACATGCGCGCTGTCGCCGTGCCCCGGCAGGTCGACGGCCACGACACGACGAGCCAGGCGACCGGCGAAATCGTCCCAAGTGCCCGCTTTGCTCCCCAAGGCGTGCAGCAGGACGACGGGCACCCCACCGGACGGGCCGGTCTCCCGGAAGGCGAGCATCAGGCCCGCAGATGCGCCCGGTCCGGCGCGACGGCGTGCCGCAGCGGCTCCCCGAGCACGAATCGCCGCAGCTCACCGGCCACGAGTTCGCCCATCCGGGCACGCTCGGCGCCCAGCGCGCCGGCCAGATGCGGGGTGAGCACCACGTTCGGCAACGTGTACAGCGGCGAGTCCGGCTCCGGCGGTTCGGGCCAGGTGACGTCGAGGATCGCGGTGAGATCGGGACGTTCGGCCAGCACCGGGACGACCGACGGCTCGTCGACGACGGCGCCGCGGGCGGTGTTGATCAGGGTCGCGCCGATGCCCATCCTGGCCACCAGCTCACCGTCGACCAGCCCTTCGGTCTCCGGGAGCAGCGGC
Source organism: Amycolatopsis sp. SB7-3 (assembly GCF_041021335.1). Taxonomy (NCBI): domain Bacteria; kingdom Bacillati; phylum Actinomycetota; class Actinomycetes; order Pseudonocardiales; family Pseudonocardiaceae; genus Amycolatopsis; species Amycolatopsis sp. SB7-3. Next base: position 440,267 of record NZ_JBFPJQ010000003.1, on the reverse strand, counting down.
GCGTGCAGGCTCACCACGGGACACGTGGCGAACAGTTCCTCCAGGCCCACCAGCCGCACGCCGAGGCTTTCGGCGGTCGCCGGGTCGACGACGGGGTCACTCGCGAGCACTTCCACGTCGAAACCGCGCAAATGCGACGCGACGAGAGCACCGATCTCACCGAGGCCGAGCAGGCCGACGCGGGACCGGTAGGCGCCCGCGACCCGCGGATCCGGCGGATAGGCGCGCCGCTCCCGGATCTCGCGGGAGATGCGGTGCACCTGCTTGAGTCCTAAGAGGACCTGGGCCAGGGTGAACTCGGCGACCGGGACGGCGTTCGCGGCCGCGGCGGACACGATCGGCAGCTCGCGCGCCCAGAACTCGGGCGTGGTCAGCGGCCGGACCGAGCCGGCCGCGACGAGCACGGCCCGCAGGTCCCGCGCGTGTCCCAAAAGGACGGAGTCCAGGACCGGGGCACCCCAGCCGGACAGCAGGATTTCGACGCCTTCCAGTGCCGACGGGTCCTCCGCCAGCCGCTCTCGGGTGAGCGGCTCACGCAGGTCCACCAGCGTTTCGATCTCCTTCAGCACGGCCTCGGGGTATACGTCGCCGCGGCGGCGTTCCTCCATCACGAGAAGTGCCGTCGGCCGGTGTTGCTGCTCGGTCATCCCTACCTCCGGCGGCGACCATACATCGGATGCCTGAGCCGGTCCACGCACGGCGAGTCCCGCGCAGAGGCAAACACGGGCGATTGAAATTCGTAATGATCGGACCATTGACCGGAGACCGGGAAAGCGCTTACCGTCCCCTCCGAGGTAGACAGCGTGGTCCACAGTGAACAGGAGAAGCGATGCGGAAATCGCGGTGGATCGGCGTGGGACTCACTGTCTCAGCGCTGGTCCTTTCGGGCTGCTCGGCAGGCCCCGCCGGAACGAACGTCGCGCAGGACACCAAGGCGCCGTTGGAACTGTGGACCCGGACGACCCCCGGCGGCCCCGGTGAACAGGCCACCAAGCGGCTCGCGGAGGCCTTCGAGAAGGCCACTGGATTCAAGGTGCAGGTCACCGCGATCTTCGACGACTTCGAGACGAAGCTCGCCCAGCGCGCCGCCCAGCGCGACCTGCCGGACATCGTGATGAACGACGTCACCCAGGTCGGCACGCTCAAGAGCCAGGGTCTCGTGCGTGAGATCGAACAGGGCAAGATCAAGCACGCGTCGGAGCTCACCGAGCAGGCGCTGAAGTCCAACCAGACCCCGGACGGCAAGCTGTACGGCCTCCCCTACAGCGCGCAGGCTTCGGCGCTGCTGATCCGCAAGGACTGGCGCGAGAAGCTCGGCAAGGGCGTCCCGCAGAGCTGGGCCGAACTGGCGGACCTCGCCAAGGCCTTCACCACCGGCGACCCCGACGGCAACGGGAAGAACGACACCGCGGGACTGAACGCGACGCTGTCGACCAAGCGGGGCTACGCCTCCTGGTACTTCTCGAACTTCCTGTGGGCCGCGGGCGGCGACTTCATCACCGAAACCGGTGGCGGCAAGTACAAGCCGGCGATGAGCACGCCCGAATCCGTGGCCGCGGTGCAGTGGTTCCGCGACCTCGGCTGCAAGGAGAACGTGATCCAGCCCGGTTCGGTCACCATGCCGACCCCGGCGACCAACGAGACCTTCGAAGCGGGCAAGGCCGGGATGTACGTCGTCGGCCCGTACCTGCTGCCGCGCTTCGACAAGTCGCTCGGCAAGGACAAGTACGAGGTCGTCCCGATGCCGAAGGGCGCCAAGAACGCCGACGTCCTCGCCGAGGGCCTGTCGATCTTCATGATGGCCGGTTCGCCGAACCAGGCGGGCCAGGACGCGTTCGGTGACTTCGCCATCTCGGCCGACGGCCAGAAGATCGGTATGGAAGGCGAATCGGCCTTCATCGTGCAGCTCCCGGTGAACAAGAACGTCGACATCACCCAGGTCCGCTCCGACCCGCGGTGGAAGACCTACGCCGAGATCTACGCGAAGTCCGGCCACTACGCGCCGTCCATCCCGAACTGGACGCCGGTCCGCCAGGACACCGCCGACACGATCAGCGCGCTCGTCGCCGACTGCAAGCTCGATCTCAAGGCGGAACTGTCCAAACTCGACACCAAGCTCACCGCGACCTTGCAGCAACAGGGGATCAGCGCCTCATGACCGTAGATCACGCCAAGCCGGCGGCCGTCGGCGCGGACCGTCCCGCCGTGAAGCGGACGCCCGCGCCGAAGGCCCGCAGGCGCAGCGACCGCGACGGGAAGTGGTGGACGCCGTGGCTGTTCCTGGCCCCCGCCCTCATCCTGTTCGTGTACTTCAAGTTCATCCCGATGATCACCGCGGTGACGATGTCCTTCCAGGACGTCCAGCCGTACCTGGGCAACCAGTGGGTCGGCGGGCAGAACTACAGCACCGTCCTCGGTGACGAGGCGTTCCACTCCGCGATCTGGCACACCGTCGTGATCGCGGTCGGGCAGACCGCGGGGTCGATGATCATCGGCCTCGCGCTCGCCCTGCTGATGGAGGGCCAGAGCAAACGGCTGAAGTTCCTGCGGTCGGCGGCCTTCCTCCCGGTGGTCGTGCCGATCGCGGTGGTCGCCGAGCTCTGGCGGATCATGTACCACCCGACCGAAGACGGGATGCTGAACTCCATCCTCGGCCTGATCGGCCTGGGCCCGTCGGGATTCATCAACGATCCCGATTCGTCGATGATCTCGGTGATCATCACCGGGATCTGGCGCGGCGCCCCGTACGACATGATGATCTTCCTCGCCGGTTTGGCCGGTATCGACCGCGGCCTCTACGAAGCGGCCACTGTGGACGGTGCCTCGCGCTGGCGCAAGATCGTCCACGTGACGCTGCCGGGCCTGCGGTCGGTGTTCTCGATCCTGTTCGTCCTCGCGGCGATCCGCGGCCTGCGCGTGTTCACCGAGGTGTTCCTGCTGACCAACGGCGGGCCGAACGGCTCGACCGAGGTGGCGATGACCCTGATCTACAAACTCGGCCTGGAACAGAACCGGCTGGGCGTCGGTGCGGCGGGCGCGGTCCTGCTGTTCCTCGCGACGCTCGTGCTCACCCTGTTCGTCCAGGTGCTCCGACGGAGGCGAGACGCATGACCGCGGCCAACGATTCGGCGCTCGGCCTCGACGCCGTCAAATCACCGGGCGGACGGATCCTGAAGTTCGTCCTGTACGCCCTGCTGCTCCTGGTGTTCGCCGGGCCGCTGCTGGCGCTGCTGGTCAGCGCGTTCAACGACGTCTCCGACCCGACGGCGCTGAGTGTCATCCCGTCGAGCCCCACCCTGGAGAACTTCGGCATCGCGTTCGACCAGGGCGTCGGGATGTACCTGCTCAACTCGTTCCTGGTGGTCGGCTTCGGTCTCCTGCTGCAGGTCGTCGTCTCGGTGCTGGCCGGCTACGCGTTGGCACGCAAGAAGTTCCGGTTCATGACCTTCGTGCTGGTCGCGATCCTGGCGACGCTGATGCTGCCGGAGGAGATCCTCGCGATCCCCCTCTCGCTGATCCTCTCGGATCTGCCCGTGGTGCACCTCAATCTGATCGGCAGCCTCGCCGGGATGATCGTGCCGCTGGGCGCGTGGGCGTTCTCGATCCTGGTGATGACCGAGTTCATGAAGGACGTCCCCCGCGAACTCGAAGAGGCCGCGCGGATCGACGGCGCCGGTGATCTGCGGATCTTCGCGCAGATCATCCTTCCGATGTGCAAGCCCGCGCTCGGCGTGATCGGCGTCTTCGGCTTCACCATGATCTGGGACCAGTACCTGCTGCCGTTGCTGGTGTCGACCGACGCATCGACCTACACCCTGCCGCTGGCCCTGCGGACACTGCGGATCGACCCGACCGTCACCCCCGGCGTGATCATGGCGGCGTCGCTGCTGGCGCTGCTCCCTTCGGTCGCCGCGTTCCTGTTCTTCCAGCGTTCGTTCGTCCGCGGCCTCGCCTCGGGCGCGCTCAAGGGCTGACCCACCATCTGCAAGGAGCGATCCTGAAGTGAGTTCCACCGCCTGGTTCACCCACGACCGGTTCGGGATGTTCGTCCACTGGGGACTGTATTCGCTGGCCGCCCGGCACGAATGGGTGCAGAACCACGAGAAGCTGACCGACGAGCAGTACCGGGTCTACTTCGACCACTTCGAGCCGGACAAGTACGACCCGCGGTCCTGGGCACGGGCCGCGAAGGCCGCGGGCATGACCTACGTCGTGCTGACCACCAAGCACCACGACGGTTTCTGCCTGTGGGACAGCGACCTCACCGACTTCAAGGTGACGAACACGCCGTACGGCAAGGATCTGCTCGGCCCGTTCGTCGACGCGTGCCGCGAGGAAGGCCTGAAGGTCGGCTTCTACCACTCGCTGATCGACTGGCACCACCCGGCTTTCCCCGTCGACGGCACCCATCCCCGCCGTGACGACGCGGAGTACATCGCGGCGCACCAGTACGCCGACATCGCCGAGTACCAGCTCTATCTCCACGGTCAGGTGCGCGAACTGCTCACCCGCTTCGGCACGATCGACTACCTGTTCTTCGACTTCTCCTACAAGGGCCGCAAGGAATGGTGGGGCGGCAAGGGACCGGACGACTGGGACTCCCCCGGCCTGCTCGCGCTGGTCCGCGAACTGCAGCCCGGCATCCTGGTCAACGACCGCACCGGGATCCCCGGCGACTTCATCACCCCGGAGCAGTACCAGCCGTCCGGCCCGATGACCCGCGACGGTGTCCCCGTGGTGTGGGAGGCGTGCCAGACGCTGAACGGCAGCTGGGGTTACGACCGCGACAACCTGGACTACAAGAGCCCCGAGCTGCTCATCCGGATGCTGGTCGACGGCGTGTCCAAGGACGGCAACCTGCTGCTCAACGTCGGCCCGAACGGCCGGGGCGAGATCGACCCCCGTGCGCACGAGGTGCTCGCCGAGATCGGCCGCTGGATGGACCGGCACGAACGCTCCGTCCGCGGCTGCGGTCCCTCGGAGTTCACCGCGCCCGCCGACGGCCGCTACACCCAGCGCGGCGACCGGCTGTACCTGCACCTGTTCAGCTGGCCGATGAACCACGTCCACCTGCCCGGGCTCGCCGGGCGGGTCCGTTACGCCCAATTGCTCGACGACGCCTCGGAAATCCGGCAAGTGCACACAGATCCCGGGCAGACCGCGCAGAACACCCAGATGGGCGGGCAGCCGGAAGGCACGCTCACCCTGAAACTCCCCATCCGGAAACCGGACACCCCGGTCCCAGTGATCGAACTGTTCCTGAACACGGAAAGCCCCGCCGCCGAAACCCTCCCCACCGATTGAGCACGGAGGCATCATGGATCGCAGAAGGTTCCTCAGCGGCGCCACCCTCGGCGCCGCGCTGATCACCGTCCCCTGGGTCACCGCGGGCACGGCGTCGGCCAAGCCGAAGGGGCTGTGCGCCCTGAACGTCAGTTCGCTGACCGAACTGCAGAAGGCGATCAACCAGGCGGGCCCCGGTGCCGTCATCACCGTGAACAACGGCACCTACACCGTGCCCACCGGCTCGCCGATCAGCATCAAGGGCAGGCGCGGCACGAAGGACCAGCCGATCACCATCGTCGCCCAGACCGGCGGCGGGGTGACGATGAACGGCGAGCAGAGCTTCGTCTTCGACGACTCCACCGGCGTCACGATCAGCGGGTTCAACTTCCGGCAGAGCACCACACTGGAGGTCCCGGCGAACTGTTCGCGGATCCGCCTGACCCGCAACGACTTCCAGCTGGCCGACATCACCGGCCTGGACTGGGTGATGATCCGCGCCGACTACAGCAAGGTCGACCGCAACCACTTCCACCACAAGACGACGCTCGGCGTCATGCTCTGCATCGAGGGCGCGGACGACGACAAGATGGCGACCGGCGTCCACGTCCTGCGGAACTACTTCTCCGACCACACCTTCGCCGGCGACAACGGCGGCGAGCCGATCCGGCTCGGCCTCAGCCCGCGCGCGCTGAGCACCGCCGGCGCCACGGTGGAGTACAACCTGTTCGAACGCGCGAACGGCGACCCGGAGGCCATCTCGGTCAAGTCGTCGGGCAACTTCATCCGCAACAACACCATCCGGAACAGCCTGGGCGGCATCGTGCTGCGCCACGGGAACAAGACCGTCGTCGAATCCAACTTCATCCTCGGCGGCAAGGAAGGCATCCGGATCTACGGCAACGACCACAAGATCGTCAACAACTACATCGCCGGACTGTCCAGCAACGCGCTGGTCGTCGGCAGCGGCACCGTCCGGGACCACTTCCCGGGCGAGTCCAAGGAATCGCGGCGCGGCAACGACGCGGCGGACCGCGTGCTCATCGCGCACAACACGCTGCTGAACAACAGCAGCACGCTTTCCGGCGAGACCAAGCGGACGATCGAACCGCGCGACTGCACGATCTCCGACAACCTCTTCGTCGGCAGCAACGGCGACCTGGTCGCGATGAGCACCACGGGCAACTTCACCTGGTCCGGCAACATCCTCTGGGGTTCGGGCGGCGACGGCAACATTCCGGCGGGCACCTTCCGCCGGGTCGACCCGAAGCTCGTGCAGGGCACCGACGGCGTCTCGCGGCTCGCCGCGGGCAGCCCGGCGATCGACGCGGCGACCCTCTCGACCGCGCCGGTCACGCTGGACATCGACGGTCAGGCCCGCGGCAGCCTGCGTGACGTCGGCGCCGACGAGTACTCGACGGCCGCCATCGCCAACCGGCCGCTCACCACCGCGGACGTCGGCCCCGGCGCCCCGTAGCGAGGCGGTCGCCACCAGAGCCGGGCTCACGCCGGCGTCAGCCCACGCCGGCGTGAGCCCCACCGCACCACCGCACGACCGAGGAGGAACCATGGCGCAGCGTGCCGCGGGTTCGGCCACCCTGGCCGACGTCGCCCGCGAGGCCGGAGTGTCGCTCGCGACGGCGTCGAGGGCGCTCAACGGCGGGACCAGACAGGTCAGCGGCACCCTGCGCGAATCGGTGCTGCGGGCCGCGGAACGCCTGCAGTACACGGCGAACGTGCCCGCGCAGGCGATGGCCCGCGGCCGGGGCAACGTCGTCGGACTGCTGGTGCACGACATCGTCGACCCGTACTTCTCCTCGATCGCGTCCGGCGTGATGCGCGTGGCCGCCCGGCACGGGCTGACGGTCACCATCGCGAGCACGGAGAACCATCCGGAGAAGGAACTCGAGTACGTCACGACGCTGCGCGGGCAGCGGGCGCGGGCGGTCATCCTCGCCGGGTCGCGCAACGAAGACAGTGCCCTGCAACGGAATCTGACCAAGGAGCTCAAGGCCTTCGAGGCCGCCGACGGCCAGGTCGTGGTGATCGGGCAGCGGAAACTGCCGTTCGACACCGTCATGCTGGAGAACCGCGCGGGAGCGGCGGATCTGGCCGAACGACTCGCCCTGCTCGGGCACCGCGACTTCCTCGTCCTCGCCGGGCCGTCCGGCCTGCTGACCTCGCGGGACCGGGTGCTGGGTTTCCGTGACGGCCTCGCCCGGCAAGGCGTCCCCTTGCCCGAGAACCACGTGCTGCGTGCGGAATTCACCCGCGACGGCGGCTACGCGGCGATGGTGCGGGCGATCGAGAACGGCTTCCGCGGCTGCGTGTTCGCGGTCAACGACGTGATGGCCGTCGGCGCGATGGCCGCCTGCCGCGACCGTGGGCTGCAGGTGCCCGCCCAGATCGCGATCGCCGGATTCGACGACATTATTACGTTGCGGGACATAAGGCCTTCGCTGTCCACTGTGCGCGTGCCGATCGAGCGCATGGGCGAACAGGCCCTCGACTTCATCCTCGACCACCGCGCGGACGGTCCCCGCGTCAAGCCGATCACCGGCGAGGTCGTGCTGCGGGAAAGCACTCAACCGTTGGAGGGAAAATGATCCGCCCGGGACTGTGTTCGGTGACGCTGCGACGGCTGGACGCCGACGAGGTCGCCCGTCGCGCCGAGAAGGCGGGGCTCCAGGTGATCGAATGGGGTGCCGACGTCCATGTGCGCCCCGGTGACGACTGGGCGGCCGAGCGCGCGTTCGAGGCCATGGCACGGCACGGGCTGACCTGCGACTCCTACGGTTCTTACTTCCGCGCGACCCCGATGGAGGCCGGGAAGTTCGGCGAGATCGCCGCCACCGCGGTCCGGCTCGGTGCCTCGCGGATCCGGGTGTGGGCGGGGAAGGCGGGCTCCGAGGACGTCGACTCCTACGAGCGCGAGCAGATCGTCGCCGGGCTCCGCGAGGCCGCCGACGTCGCGAACGAGCACGGTCTCGAAGTCGCGCTGGAGTTCCACGGCGGGACACTGACCGACACCGCCGAATCGACCGTGCGGCTGCTCGAAGAGGTGGGCCGCGACAATCTCGGCACCTATTGGCAACCGCCGCAGGATCTGCCGGACGAGCAGGCGGTGGCGGGGCTGGAACTGGTGCTCGACCAGGTCCGCGCGGTGCACGTGTTCTCGTGGTGGCCCAGCAACGAGCGGCATCCGCTGACCTTCCGGACGGAGCTCTGGACACGGGCGTTCGGCCTGCTCGCCAAGGCGGGACGGCCGCTCGACGCGTTGCTGGAATTCGTCCCGGACAACGATCCGGACCTGATCCCCGGCGAGGCCGACTCGCTGCGGAAGCTGATCGAGGCGGGCGCGTGAGGTTCACCGAGGCCGACCGCCTGCTGTTCGCCGGCGACTCCATCACCGATTCCAGCCGCGACCGCACCGATCCGGCGTCGCTCGGCAAGGGCTACGTGCGGCAGATCGCGGACCTCCTCGGCGACGGGCCGGAAGTGCTCAACCGCGGGATCAACGGCAACCGGATCTACGATCTCGAAGCCCGGTGGACCACCGACGTCCTCGCCGCGCGTCCCACGGTGCTGACGGTGAAGATCGGCATCAACGACACCTGGCGGACGTTCGACCGCGGCCTGCCGAGCCCGATCGAGAAGTTCCGCGCCGCCTACTCCCGGCTGCTGGCCGGCGCGCGGCAGCACCTCCCGGCCGAGTTGTACGTGATCACACCGTTCCTGCTGCCGGTGGAGCCGGAACAACAGGAGTGGGTCGCCGATCTGGCGCCCCGTATCGAAACCGCGATCGACGTGGCGACCGAATTCGGCGCGCGGCTGATCCGCGCGGACCTGTTCATGCCGCGGGCGGCCGCCGAACACGGGGCGGCGACGCTGGCCCCGGACGGCGTCCACCCCAGCCCGCTGGGACATCGCCTGCTCGCCGAAGCCTGGCTCGCGGCCGCCGGGGCGCCGGTCCAGGAGGCACAGCTCCCCTAGCGGATACAGTTGCGTCCGTGAACCGGGATGCCGTCATTGCCGGACGTTACCGGCTGGAACGCGAGGTCGGCCGGGGCTCGATGGGCGTGGTGTGGCGGGCGCGGGACGAGCGGCTCGACCGCACGGTGGCGCTCAAGCAGATGCGGCCGGACACCTCGCCGGACGGCGCGCCGTTCCGGTCGATCGTGCGCGCGATGCGGGAGGCCAGGGTCGCCGCACGGCTCAAGCATCCGCACGCCGTCACCGTGTACGACGTCGTGGAACAGGACGGAACGCCGTTCCTGGTCATGGAATACCTGCCGTCGCGGCCGCTGACGGACCTCCTCGCGGACGGCGGCCCGCTCCCCGCCGGCCGGGTGGCGGAACTCGGCGCGCGGATCGCCTCGGCACTGGCCGCCGCGCACGAGGACGGGATCCTGCACCGCGACGTCACGCCCAACAACATCCTGATCACCGGCGACGGGGATGCGAAGATCGCCGATTTCGGCCTGTCCCACGCCACCGGCGAAGGGACCATGACCGGCGGCGGGCTCGTCGTCGGCACTCCCGCGTACCTCTCCCCCGAGGTCGCCGACGGTGAAGAGCCCGGCTATCCGTCGGACGTGTTCTCACTCGGCTCGACGCTCTACACCGTGCTGGAGGGCGCGCCGCCGTTCGGCACCGACGCCAACCAGATCGCGCTCCTCAAACGGGTCGCCCGCGGCGAGATCGTCGCCCCGCGTACCACCGGCCCGCTCACGGACGTCCTGCTGCGCATGCTCCGGCGCGATCCCGCGGAGCGGCCGGACATGGCCGAGGCCGAACGAATGCTCACCGCCGTCGCCGACGGCCGTCCGGCGATCCTGGCAGGCACCAAACGGCTTCCCGCGCCCACCCGCCGATCGCGTTTGCCGCTCGCCGTCGCGGGCGGTGTCGTGGTGGCGGGTGGTGTCCTGGCGGGGATCCTGCTGTTCGACGGCGACGCACCCGACGCCGTCGCCCCGGTGGCGGCGCCGTCCCCGCCGGCCGCGAAACCGGTGTGCGAAGCGCGTTACGAGATCGCCAATCGCTGGCCCGGCGGTTCGGAGATCCGCGTGTCGGTGCGCAACGCCCAGGACACCCGGCTCACCGGCTGGGAGGTCAGCTGGACCCTGCCGCCCGGCACCCGCATCGCCAATCTGTGGAACGGTTCCCTGGCGCAGGACGGCGACCGCGTGCGAGTGTCCGAAGTGGACTGGAACGCGGTACTGCCCGCCGGCGGGACAACGACGTTCGGCTTCATCGCGACCACCGAGGACGACGGCGGGGACACGCCGGTCGCGGTGTGCCGGAGCTCCTGAGCATGCGTTTAGTCCTCTGAATGCGGTAGTTGCCCGTGCAAGGACCGCATTCAGAGGACTAAACGCATGCTAGCGGGTGGTGGATTCCCGCGCGTTGAGCCGCACCGGAACCTCGATCCGGTGCGGCTCGCCGTCCGGGGCCGCGCCCTCGACGAGGTCCATCAACGCTGTGGCCGCGCGACCGCCCACCTCACGCGGATGCACGAACATCCCGGTCACCCGCGGCGAAACGAGCCGGAGCGAACCGCTGTCGACCGCGCTGCAGATCCCGAGCTCGCCGGGGACCGCGAGCCGTCGGCGGCGGGCCTCGTGCAGCACCCCGAGGGCGAGGTTCTCCGACGTCGTGAAGACGGCGTCCGGACCGATCCGCCGGTCGAGCAGCCTGCCCAACGCCTCCGCCGTTCCTTCGGTGGTCGGCGGCTCGTCGATCTCGGCAACCACCGGCTCCCGCCCCCGGTCCCGCATCCAGCCGGTGTAGCCCGCCACCAGATCCGCCGCGTACGACCGGCGGGTGTCGGTGGTGATCATCGCCGGCCGCTCGTAACCGTTGTCCGCCAAGTGATCCAGCATCAGCCGGGCGGCCGCGACCAGGTCGTTGTCGACGACGACCGGCACCGGGCACGGCGCCGCCATCGGCCGTCCGACGGTCACCAGTGGGCGGTCACGGCACCAGCCGGACGCGAAGAAGGGCTCGTCCCCGCGGGGATCCACCAGGATCGCGCCGTCGACGGCGAAGGCGTTCAGCCGGTCGAGGTCGGCGTCCGTCGGAGCCAAAAGCAAGCCGTACGACCGTTTCGACGCGGCTTCGGCCGCCCCGTTGAGCACTTCGAGGAAGTAATCCGAATTGGGCACGAGCGCGCAGGCACTGCTCGCGTCGACCGAGTTCGCGAGCTGGATCGCCAGGGTGCGGCTGCGCCGGGTGACCAGCTGCTGCGCGTGCACACTCGCCTGGTAGCCGAGGTCGGCCGCCGCCCGCGCGACGCGCTGCCGGGTCTGCTCGGAGATCCGCCCCTGCCCGCTGAGCACGTGGGACACGGTGGTGATCGAGACCCCCGCGGCGGCGGCGACGTCACGGATGGTCGGCGACACTCAGGCCTCCACGGGCGGTCCCCAGACGCGGTTCGGCCGGTCGGTGTCCAGCCGATAGTCGGTGACGTGGGCGTCGCCCAGCCTACGGCCGAGGTCCTCCGCCGCCGCCAACGGCCGGGCGGGATCGCGTTCCACCTCGCCCCGGCTGTTGCCGACGCCGACCACGATCCCGGCGAGGTCCTGGCGCAGGTACCGGGTGAGTTCCTGGAACTGGGCCTCGAGGCCGAGCGTCGCGCCGCGATAGCTCTCCTCGCAGGAGATCAGCACCGCGGCGCGTTTGCCCATCAACCCCGGCACGACGTCGGCGGTATGCGGCGAACTGCCGGAGGTGTAACAGAAAAGCCGGTCGAAGAAGGACTTGAGCCGCCCGGTCATGCCATACCAGTGCAGCGGGGTCGCGTAGACGATCGCGTCCGCCGGGAGCACGCGATCGAACAGCAGGCGCTCGTAACCGTCCCCGATGCCGCAGGACCGGTCGCTCAGCCGGCAGTCGCGGCAGTCCCCCAGCGGCGACTCGACGGAATCGGAGAGCCGGGCGAAGTCGACCGTGTGCCCGGCCTCCTCCGCTCCTTTGCGCAAAGCCTGCGCCAGCGCCCAGGAGTTGCCTTCACGACGCGGGCTCGAATCGAGCACCAAGACCTTCACGTGGTTCTCCCCGGAGAGATTGCAAAAACGCTTTTGCAGTCTCTCCGGGGAGGTTTCACCTGTCAAGCGACCGAGGTCAGGCGACCTTGGCGGCGGCCGCGAGGACGACTTCCGCCACGACGTCCGGCCGCGAGACCGAGACGGCGTGCGAAGCGTCGACCCTGGTGACCTCCGAACCGGCACGGTCGGACATGAACTCCTGCGCGGCGGCGGGGATCGCGTGGTCCTGCTCCGCGATCAGGGCCCACGACGGCAGGTTCTTCCACGCCGGCTCGCCGTCGAACGGGGTGCCGAGCGCGCGCTCGGTGACCGGACGCTGGGTGACCGCCATGACGTCGGCGGTCTCCGCGGGGACGTCGGCCGCGAACACGTCCGAGAAGTTCTCGGGCTTGATCGACAGCTCACCCTGGGCGGCCAGGACGTTCGTGGTGTCCGGGCCGAGCTTGCCGCCCTCGAACCGGCCAGACAGCTCGAACACGCTCTCCCCCGCCTCCGGCTGGAAGGCGGCGATGTAGACGAGCGCCTTGACGTTCGGCGCGGTGGTGGCCGCGCGGCTGATCACGACGCCGCCGTAGGAGTGCCCGGCCAGCACCACGGGGCCGTCCACTCCGTTGACGACGTCGGCGACATAGGCCGCGTCGGACTCGATCCCGCGCAGCGGGTTCGCCGCCGCCAGCACGCGATAGCCCTGCTCACGCAGCTTCGGGACGACGCCGTTCCAGCTGGACGAGTCGGCGAAAGCACCGTGGACCAGGACGATGGTGGGCTTCTGGTTGCTCATTGCTGCTCCTTCAGAGCCAGGGAGAATGATCGGTCTTTCTGCCTCAACCATGCTGCCCCCGGATGCCTTCCGCAACGTGACGAAGGCGACCTGGAGGAATGACCGTTCTTTCTCTAGAGTTGAAAGATGCCGACTGTCGACCGGGACGTACACCCGAAGATCCGGCTGCTCGAGACAGCGTCGCGGCTCTTCTACGCCGAGGGCATCCATGCCGTCGGCGTGGAGCGCCTGGTCTCCGAAGCGGCCGTGACCAGGGCGACGTTCTACCGCCACTACCCCACCAAGGACGACCTCGTCGCCGCCTACCTGAGCACCACGAGCGAACGGATCCGCGCGGGTGTCGGCGCGGCGACGCGAGGGAAGCCCGCCCGCGAAGCACTGCTCGCCGCACTGGGCATCGTCGGCGACCGGACACTCGACGACGACTTCCGCGGTTGCCAGTTCCTCAACGCCGCCGCCGAATACCCCGATCCGGCACACCAGGTGCGGCAGGTCATCGACGACCACCGGAACTGGTTCTTCGGCGTGCTTCGCGACCTGGCGCGCGACGCGGGTCATGCCGACCCCGACCACGCCGCCCGCACCCTCGTCCTCCTCCGCGACGGCGCGCTTCACGGCGGGAACCTCGACGACCCCGAGACCGTGCGGGCCACCCTGGCGCGGGCCGTGGCCGACGTCGTGGACTGAGCTTCATCGCGTCTTCTCGACGGTCGTAACAAGTGCTACCTTCGCGGGAGGGGGCACGGCCGGACCGAGGAGCGGCGACGATGAGGCTTTCTCCCAGCGCGCATGTCGACCCGTTCTGCCGCGACCGGCTGCCTCCCGCCGATCAGTGGCCGGAGTTCGTCTTCGACCTGCCGGAACTCCGTTATCCCGACCGGCTGAACGCCGCGACCACACTGCTCGACGACACCGTCGCTCAGCTCGGCCCGAGCCGACCCTGTCTGCTCTCCCCCACTGAAACGTGGACATACGGCGAAGTCCTGGCCCGCGCCAACCGTGTCGCCCACGTCCTGGTCACCGAATTCGGTGTGGTCCCCGGCGATCGCGTACTGCTGCGGGGCACCAACACGCCGTGGCTCGCGACGGTGTGGCTCGCCGTGCTCAAGGCGGGCGCGGTGGCCGTCACGACCATGCCGATGCTGCGGCGGACCGAACTCGACAAGATCGTCGCCCGCGCGAAGCCCGCGCTCGCCGTCTGCGACGAGCGCCTCTTGGACGAACTCCCGCCCGACCTGCCCGTCGTGGCGTACGGAACGGAACTCGCCGCCCGTGCGGAACCGCATCCGGCGACGTTCGCCGACGTCCCGACCGCGGCCGACGACGTCGCCCTGCTGGCCTTCACCTCCGGCACGACGGGCTCCCCGAAGGCGACGATGCATTTCCATCGCGATCTACTCGCGATCGCCGACACGTTCTCGCGGCACGTCGTACGCCCGACGTCCGACGATCTCTTCTGTGGCACACCACCGTTGGCGTTCACCTTCGGCCTCGGCGGCCTGCTGGTCTTTCCCTTGCGAGCCGGGGCGGCGACGTTGCTCGTCGAACGCGCCACTCCGGCGGAACTCGCCGCCATCGTCGCCGAGAAGAGGGTCACGGTCCTCTTCACCGCTCCGACCGCGTACCGCGCGATTCTGAACACCGGCGACGGCTGGCTGCTGACCGGAGTGCGGCGAGCCGTCTCCGCGGGCGAATCCCTTCCCGCTCCCGTGGCCGAGCAGTACCGGGAGATCGTCGGGCGGCCGCTCATCGACGGGCTCGGCAGCACGGAAATGCTGCACGTGTTCATCTCCGCCGCCGACGACGACGCCCGTCCTGGCGCGACCGGCAAGGTCGTACCCGGCTACCAGGCGGCCGTTCTCGACATCGACGGTTCGCCCGTACCCGACGGCACGCCCGGATTCCTGGCGGTGCGCGGCCCCACCGGCTGCCGCTACCTCGAAGACCCGCGCCAGCGGGACTACGTCCGTGACGGCTGGAACTTCACCGGCGACACCTACGTGCGCGACGCCGACGGCTACTTCCGGTTCGTCGCGCGCAGCGACGACATGATCATCTCGTCGGGCTACAACATCGCCGCCCCGGAGGTCGAAAAGGTCCTGCTGGCCCATCCGGACGTGGACGAATGCGCCGTGATCGGCACACCGGACCCGGATCGCGGTTCGGTCGTCACGGCGTTCGTCGTCCCTCGGCCCGGTATCGAGCCGGGCGTCGATCTGGTCCGAGCCCTGCAAGACCACGCGAAGGCGACCGCAGCGCCGTACAAGTATCCGCGGCGCGTGCGGTTCATCGAGGAGTTGCCGCGCAATGCGAGCGGGAAGCTTCAGCGATATCTGTTGCGGGAATTGTGACCGGCTCTCACGCGATGAACACGAGCAGAGCAGTGACCTGGGAAGGCTTCTACAACACCAGGGATCTCGGCGGCTTGCCGACCAGGTCGGGCCATGCGACTCGTTACGGCGCCTTCTTCAGGGCGGCCGATCTTCGTTTCGTCACCGACGAGGGTTGGTCGCAGGCACGACAATCCGGTCTCCGGACCATCGTCGACCTGCGCAACGCCGATGAGATCCGGCCGGCGACGACAAAGTCCCCGACAGTGCTGGCGGGCTCCGCGCAATTCGCCGCCGCAGGTGTGACCACACCGAACGGCTTCGACCGCGTCGAGGTACCCCTCGACGACATCGAGGACACCGAGTTCTGGCAGCACATCAACAAGGAACGACTCAACGGCAGCCCGCTCTACTACCGCCTCTTCCTCGAACGGAAAGCCAGCCGGTGCGCGGCCGTCATCACCGCGCTCGCCCGGTGCGGACCCCGCGGTGTCCTGTTCCACTGTGGAGCGGGCCGAGACCGCACCGGCCTGATCACCCTCCTGTTGCTGGCGCTGGCCGACGTCCGACCGGAGGCCATCGCAACGGACTACGACCTCTCCACCGAGGCCGTGAAACCCCTCTTCGCCATGATGGGCGTCGAGGACCAAGGACCGATCATCCAGTCCGTCCTCACCGACCGCGGCACCACGACTCAAGCCGCCATCCTGAGCACTCTCGAGGGCTTTGACGTCGAGCGATATCTCCTCGCCGGCGGTGTCAGCGACACCGACCTCGACGGTATCCGCGAGAGACTTTTGAAATCACGTTACGACTAATTGTGACAACAGGCACCAGGTGGCATGGGGTTCGTGTTGCGACCTGGCGATCGTTCCGATCGACAGATGATGGTCGGCATCAAAAACAGGTGACAGTTGGCGTGAAACTCCGATGTGCCGCGCTCCGCTGAACGCTGACCGATGACTGTGACCGTGAGCGTCAGGTGGCCAGGTGAACGTCATCTGCCCACTGGGGCCAGAGGTGTTCGGATCTGGCCTGGATTGGTCGATCACCGCAGGCTTCTCGGACGAGCAGACGATCAAGATCCTGCGGCGGTTGCAACGAACGATCGGCCGCGCGCTCTACGACGCACGACATCGTCTCGATGCTTGAGCGTCCTTGTGGTAGTGACTGTGCCAATTATCTCTTGTAGATGACAAAAATCACCTGTCGCCACACTAATCCACAAATTAGAACGATTTTCGAGAATCTATTTCATATTCGCACACTTGTTCGATATACGGTATTCTCGTGGGGTGTCCGGACAACGCATCCTCGAACCGCCGCAGGAGTTGTGGCGTGCCGGTGCGCGGGAGCTCGCGCATGGTGTGGTGGAGCGGTTGTCGGTGGCGCGGCAGGCGTTGGCGGAGGTCGGGCAGTTCCTGGTCGAGATCGAATCCCGCGGTCCGATGGAGTTGTTCGGGCACGGTTCGACCGCCGGCTGGTTCGCTGAGACCGCGCGGATCAGCCCGAACGAGGCCCGTGACACCGTGGCCCGTGCGCTGGCTGTGAATGAGAGCCGGAACCTCGACGGCACTCCCGCCCCGGCGTCCGCCCCCATCGCCGGAGCCGCCGCCGCGGAAGGCGACCTCGGACATCAGCAACTCGACCCGATCCTCGCCGTGCTGAAGAAAATCCCCGCCGAGGTCTCAGCCGACGACCAGACCGGCGCCGAACAGATCCTGGTCACCCTGGCCCGCCACGCCGGACCGCAAGAGATCGCCAACGTCGGCGCCGACCTCTTGGCCCATCTCGACCCCGACGGGAACGAACCCAAAGACGAAGATTTGAAACCACCCTCACGCGAGGTGCACCTACACAAACGTGATGATGGGTGGTGGCGGCTCAACGGCCTCCTCGACCCGGAGTTCGGGGCTCGCGCCAACGCTTTGTTCGAAACCTGGGGGCAGCGAAGACCTGTCGACGAGGACGGCAACCGCGACCCCCGCACTCCAGGCGAACGCAACGGCGACGCACTCTTCGACGCCATCCACTACGCGATGACCAACGACAAAGCCCCCACCCTCTCCGGAGACCGCACCACCGTCGTCGTCACCATCCCGCTCGAAACCCTGACCTCCGGGCTCGGCGCGGCCTGCGTCGACGGAGTCGCGCAGATCACCGCCCGGCATGCCCGGATGCTGGCCTGCGACGCCAAAATCATCCCCGCCCTCCTCGGCAGCGAAAGCGAACCCCTCGACATCGGACGCGCCGCCCGCAGCGTCACCCCCGCCCAACGACGCGCCTCGAACCTCCGAGACCACGGATGCGCGTTCCCCGGCTGCCGACGAAGACCCAAACACTGCGAAGCCCACCACATACTCCCATGGGGACAGCTCGGCGACACCGACCTCAACAACCTCTGCCTACTCTGCCGCTACCACCACATGGTCATCCACGGCCAATCCGGCTGGAAAGTCCACATCACCAACGGACGACCCGAATTCATCCCACCACAGTACTTGGACCCGCTACAAACACCCCGCCGTAACCACCGCTGAACCCGAGGGAGCCCGCCGACCACATGGCGACGGGCCCCTCGGCATGCCTGGGCACGGCACCCGGTTACGCCTGAAGAATGCGAACCCCGAACAGGACCGACCACCATTCATTGGATCCCGCGCCGCCGATTCGCCGCGACCAGCGCGACAATACTGAGCGAAGCGGTCGCCAAAAGGTAACAGCCGGGCGAAACCGGCGATCCAGTAGCAGCGATCATCGCGGTCGCGATGGTCGGCGTGAATCCGCCGAAGATCCCGACGGTGGCGTTGTAGGCGAACGAAAGCCCCGTCGCCCTGGTGTGGGCCGGGAAGACGTCGGCCATCACCGAAGGAAGCGCGCCGAAGTAGGTGGCCTTCAGCAGTCCCAGGATCGTCATCGTCACCGTGAGGGTCAGGAACGACGGCGAGGTGGTGACCCACAGGTAGAGCGGCACCACGCCGGCCCCGATCACCGCCGCGGCCCCGATCATGATCCTGATGCGGCCGTGCCGGTCGGTGAGCAGTCCGACGATCGGCGTCACGAAGGTCAGGATGGCCGCGGTGATCATCAGGGCGACGAACGACAGCGAGTCGTCGAGGCCGAGGTTCTTGATCGCGAACGTCGGCAGCGACTGCAGGATGAAGTTCAGCGAGGTCGAGACGACCAGCGTTCCCCCGGCGATCAGCAGGCCGCCCCAGTGGAACCGGAACAGTGTCCGAACCGGCGTCGACGTCGGCTGTTTCTCTTGGGTGGCTTCGGGTTCGTCGACGTGACGCCGGATGTAGTAGCCGACCGGGCCGACGAGCAGCCCGAAGACGAACGGGATCCGCCAGCCCCACGACGTCATCGCGTCGGCACTGAGCGAGGCGGTCAGCCCGGCGGCGAACCCGGCGGACATCAGCGTCGCGAAACCCTGGCTGGCGAACTGGAAGCTGCCGAGGAAACCCTTGCGGCGATCGTCCTGTTCGATCAGGAACGACGTGGCCGCCCCGAATTCCCCACCCGCGGCGAATCCCTGGATCAGCCGCGCGACGATGACACCGACCGGCGCGAGGAAACCGATCGTCGCGTAACCCGGCATCACCGCGAGCAAGAACGTCCCGATGACCATCAGCCAGATGGTCAATACCAGCGCCTTCTTACGGCCGAACCGGTCGGCGTAGGCGCCGAGCACCAGCCCGCCGAGCGGACGCACGAGGAACGTGATGCCGAAGACGGCGTACGCCTGGACGAGCTGGACGGCGGCGTTCCCACCAGGGAAGAACGTCTTGCCGATGTAGGCCGCCATCAGCGCATACACGCCGAGGTCGAACCATTCGAGCGCGTTGCCGATGGTCGCCGCGGCGATCGCACGCCGCGTCGACGACGGCGTACGGGGCTTGGCCACCGTCTGGTCGGCAGTCATGCCTCCTCCCCGCGCCGTCCGAGTGCGTGGAACAGGGCAGTGGCGAGGACGAGCCCTTCCCGGGCGATCGGCGCGAGCAGGTGTTCGTCGGGCGCGTGCTGCAGGCACCCGGGATAGGAATGCGGCAGCCACAACGTCGGGAGGCCGAGCAGGTCGGTGAACACATGGTTCGGCAATCCCCCGCCGAAGCTTGGCAGGATCGCCGTCCGCTGCCCGGAAACCTCGTCGAGCACGCTCTTCGCCCAGCCGACCCACGGGTCGTCGACAGGGGTGCGGCTGGCGACGAAGCTGCCCTCCGCGGTGACGTCGACCATCGAAAACCCCTTCGCGGCAAGATGTTTCGTGATCGCCTCGCCCACGCCGTCGACGTCGGTCCCCGCGACGTAGCGCAGTTGCAGCATCGCCCGGGCGCGGCCAGGGATGGCGTTGACCGGACGGTCGATGTCGGCCGCGCCGAGCGAAAGGACTTCGAGCGTGTTCCAGCCGTACAGCCGCTCGGCCGCGGTCAGGCCGGTGTCGCCCCAGCCGTCGTCCAACGCCGGATCGCCCGGCTTGTTACCGATCTCGAGGTCGGCGAGCGCGGCACGGACGCTGTCGGGGAGCTCGGGCGGCAGGAGTTCCGGCACTTGGACGCGGCCGTGCCCGTCGACGAGAGAGGCGATCGCCCCGGCGAGGGTGGTAGCCGGATTACGCAGAACACCGCCCCAGTTCCCCGAATGATAGGCGTCGGGCCGGAGATCGACATCGAGCGCGATCCGGACGCTGCCCCGCGCGCCGAGGAACAGCGTCGGCGTCGCCGCGTCCAGGCGCGGACCGTCGGACGCGATGAGGACGTCGGCGCTCAGCGCCTCCCGGTGCGCCTCGACGAACTCGTCGAGCCCGGGCGAGCCGATCTCCTCCCCGGTCTCGAACAGGAACTTCAGGTTGAAACCGAGCGAGCCCGTTTCGGCGAGGAGGAGCCTGAGCGCGGTCAGATTGACCAGGTGCTGTCCCTTGTTGTCCGCCGAACCGCGGCCGTACCAGCGCTCGCCGTCGGCGGTCAGCGTCCACGGGTCCCGGCCCTCGCTCCACCGGCCCTCGTGCCCGTCAACGACGTCGGCGTGGCCGTAGCACAGGAGGGTCGGCAGCTCCGGGTGCTCGATACGGGTGCCGATCAGGAACGGGCCGCCGTCCGGGTCGGGGTTCGGGTACGTCTCCACGGAGCAGCCGAGCGCGGTCAGCGCCGGGGTGAGCACCTCGTCCAGGTATGCCTTGATGGCAACGCGACCGCTCGGATGGTCGCTCACCGTCGGATATCGGACTAGCTCGGCGAGCTCGGCGAAGAACGCGCCGGAGTCGACGTGCTCGTGGGCTTTCATGACCAGTTCCGCTGGGATCACCGCGTCGTCTCCCGATTCGCTCGTCGAGTGTCGCAGTGGAGCGTAAGTCGGTTTGCGTACCCTGATCATTGCCGTTTACCGTGCTCCGCGTTCTCATTGCGGCAAACCTGCGGAGCCCCTGATGCGACTACTGCCGATCGCGCTGACGTACTTCCTCGAAGTCGCCCGCACCGGTTCGGTGTCCGAGGCGGCGACCGAACTGACCGTGGCCCCCTCGGCCATCAGCCGCCAGATCGCCAAACTCGAAGCCGGCATCGGGGTGCCGTTGTTCGTCCGGCATCCGCGGGGCATGGTGCCGACCGAGGCCGGGACCCGGCTGCTGGACCACGTCCGGCGCAGCGAGGCCGAATCCGCCGTTCTCGTCGACGAACTCCGCACCGGCCGCGGGCTGCACGCCCGATCCCTGACGGTCGCCTGCTCCGAAGGGTTCGCACGCCGCGTGGTGCCGCAGGCCATCGCCGCGTTCCGGCACGACCACGACGTCTCGTTCCACATCGACGTCGTGACCAGGGACGAGGCGACGCGCCGCGTCCTCGAAGGCGCGGCGGACGTCGCCGTCACGTTCGCGACCGGGCCTCAGCACGGCGTGCGCGTCGAGAGCGCCGTCGTGGTCCCGGTGTACGCGATCGTCCCGCTCGATCATCCGCTGACCAGCCGTGACGCCGTCGGGCTCGCGGAACTGTGCGAGCATCCGCTCGCGCTGCCGGCGCCGGGGCAGAGCCTGCGCGACCTGTTCGACATCGCCGCGCGGATCGAGAACCTCACTGCGCATCCGGTGCTGGAGTGCAACGAACTGAGCCCGAAGTACGAGTTCGTCCGCTGTGGCGGCGGGATCGCCCTGGTCGGCGGGCTGGGTGACATCGAGCGGGACGCGGCCACCGAAGGGGTCGCCTACGTGCTGCTCGACAACGCCGTGTTCCGCAAACGCGAAGCCCAGGTGCAGACCATGGCGGGGCGGACGTTGTCCTTGGCGGCCATGCGGTTCACCACGCTGCTGACGTCGTTCGTCCGAGCTCCGGTCAGCCGATCAGCACCCCGGGATTGAGGATTCCCGCCGGGTCGAGCGCCGTTTTGGCGGCGGTGATCGCGGCGGCGAAGGGGCCGGGACGCTGCCGGTCGTACCAGGGCCGGTGATCGCGGCCGACGGCGTGGTGATGGGTGATCGTGCCGCCGTGGCCCGCGATCGCCTCGGAGACGGCGGTCTTGATCTCGTCCCACTGGGCGACCGTGCTCCCCCAGCGCCCGGCGGCGTAGATCCCGTAGTAGGGCGCGGGGCCGTCGGGGTACACATGGCTGAAACGGCAGGTGACGACGCCCGCGCCGCCGCACACCTCGTCGATCGCGGCGCGGGCCGCCGAGGTGATCGCGTCGTGGAACTCCGGGAAGCCGTCCCACGTGCACGCGGTTTCGAAGGTCTCGACGATCAGCGAGCGGCGGGCCAGCGCGTCGCGTTGATAGGGCATCCGCAAGAAGGACGACCGCCACGCCGACGCGCTGTCCTGACCGGCGGAATCCTTGCCGCGCCTGGCTTTCACGACACCGCCGTGGCCCGCGGTCAGTTCGAGCGCGCGGTCGAGCCAGGTGTCGACCGGGTGATCGGCGGATTCGAACGCGACCAGCAGGAGGCCGCCGCCCACACTCGCGCCCGCGTTGATGAACGCCTCCGCCGGGTCGAGCAGGCGGCAGTTCGACGGGTACAGCCCGGACTGCGCGATCGCGCGGGTGGCGGCGACGGCGTCTTCCTGCCGTTCGAAGGCGACGGACGCGGTCACCTGCCAGACCGGCCGGTCCTGCAGCCGCATCCAGGCTTCGGTGATCACGCCGAGCGTCCCCTCGGAGCCGAGGAACATCCGGTCCGGCGAGGGGCCGGCGCCCGAGCCAGGCACGCGCCGCGATTCGCTGATCCCGGCGGGTGCGACGACGCGCAGCGATTCGGTGAGATCGTCGATATGCGTGGCGAGGGTGGCGAAATGCCCGCCCGCGCGCGTGGCGAGCCAGCCGCCGAGCGTCGAATGGGCGAACGACTGCGGGAAATGCCGCAGGCTCAGCCCCAGCGGGCGAAGCCGGTCTTCCAGCGCGGGCCCGAAGATCCCGGCCTGGATCCGCGCCGCGCGGCTGACCGTGTCCACTTCGAGCACCTCGCCGAGACCGGCCAGATCCATCGAAACCGCGGGGCCGTCGAACCGCGGTTCGACCCCGCCGACCACGGAACTGCCGCCACCGTAAGGAATCAGCGGGATCCCGGAGGCCGTGCACCAGTCCAGGAGGTCGACGACGTCCTGTTCCGTGCGCGGGCGGGCGACCAGATCCGGGACGTGGTCGAGCCGTCCGAGCAGATTGCGGACGACGTCGCGGAACGCCTTGCCGCGCGCGTGGGACAGCCGGTCGACCGCCCCGTCATCGCACAACGCGGCGAGCGTCGCGGGCGGCCGGATCCTCGGCGCCGGGAGGTCGAGATCCGCGGGGTCCGGTGGCGCGTGGTCGGTGAAGTCGTGGCCGGGCAGCACACCCGAGGTGCGGGCGACCAGCGCGTCGGACTCTTCCTTGGACAGTTCGCCGTCGGTGGTGCCCCAGCCCCACCACGAACGCTCCTCGGCTGGCATCGTCGCCTCCGTTCGATCTGACTCTCTAGTAAGTTACTCATCAGTCAGTTAGCGTGTCAACGCATGGAGCACCGCACCGCCGGGCTGCTGCGGAAAGCCGCCCCCGTTCTGGTCGACCGGATCCTGCCCCGGCTGGATCACCGCATCGAGGGATCACGGCGCCCGTTCAGCCGCCCTGGACTCCTGCGCCCGCACGTGGATTCACGGACCTGGGCGTGGACGCACTACGGCGTCTTCGTGCCGCCGCGCCGGGACACCATCTCACCGCGCCTACGACACCCGGACGGACTGCCGGTTCGCCGCCGACGGGTCACGTCTGACCTGGGGCGAGGATCTGGTCATCGAGGCGGACCATCCGGAGTACCGGCTGCGCGCGGATTACGGCGGCTTCGGCGCGGATCTCGCGATCACCACGACGGGGGCCGGGTATTTCGAGTGGGTGGACTGCGAAGACCGCTAACGTGCGTCTTCGTGACGGCCGCCCCCAAAACACTCCCCCTGATCTACGTCGACGTCGATGGCCCGCTCATCCCGTTCGGTCTCGACCCGTCCCACTACCGGTCGTTCGCACCGTCGCCCCGAAACGACGAGAACCCGCTCCTCGGCCGGCTTGACCCTTCGCACGGGTCGAGACTGCGAGCCCTTCCCGGCGAACTCGTCTGGGCCACGACCTGGCTGCATGACGCCAACGACTCGCTCTCGCCCAGGCTCGGCCTGCCCAGCCTGCCGGTCGTGGACTGGCCGGAGCCCTCCGACAGCGACGAGTTCGACGCCCGTATCGGCCTGCACTGGAAGACCCGCCCCCTCCTGGAGCACGCCCAGGGTCGCCCGTTCGCCTGGATCGACGACGAGATTTCCGACGTCGATCGCGACTGGGTGTCCGGCCTGCACACCGCGCCGGCGCTGCTGTACCGCGTCGATCCCCAGCGGGGCCTGACCGGCGACGACTACCGCGAACTCGGCGCGTGGCTGCGGGAATCCCGCCGCACCTGACACACCGGACAGCTCTTCCGCCCACGACCGATTCGACGCCTTCGACGCTTTACAACGTTGTATCAACGATGTAAAAACATCCTGACGGCCAGCCGTGGCCCGGCTCACACCGGTTCCCACCGGCCACGGGGTCGTGGTTTCACGCCTGCACAGGTCCAGCGGGAGGCGTACCTCCGCCGAGGCGGCCGCCCCCGGAGAAGGGTGTCGAGCAGATGTTGCCAACGTTGTCACCACAACGCCCCCGGAGACGCTTCCGGAAATCCCTGACCGCCGCGGTGGTCGCCCTCACCGCCCTGGCGTCGACGCCGGGGGCCGCGACGGCCGCGGAGAGCGGCTGGAAGATGGGCAAGCCACGCCTGACCACCCCGTGGACGAACCAGGTCTCGCCCACCAACGCGTTGCCCGAGTACCCGCGGCCGCAACTGGTGCGCGAGAACTGGCAGAACCTCAACGGGGTCTGGGAGTTCGCCGGCGCCGCACCCGGTGAGGTCCCGCCCTTCGGCGAGAAGCTCGCCGAGAAGATCCTGGTCCCCTACCCCACCGAATCGGCGCTGTCCGGGATCCAGCGGCACGAGGACTTCATGTGGTACCGGCGCACGTTCACCGTGCCCCGGAACTGGAACGTCGGCAAGGACAACACCCTCCGGATCAACTTCGGCGCGGTCGACTACAAGGCGAAGGTCTACGTCAACGGCAAGGAGGTCGCCGCGCACCAGGGTGGCTACGGCGCGTTCTCCGCGGACGTCACCTCGGCGCTGAAACCCCAGGGAGAGCAGGAGATCATCGTCGGCGTCGAGGATCGCACCGACGCGACCTGGCAGCCCGTCGGCAAACAGCGCCGGGTCCCCGACCGCGGGATCTTCTACGAAGGCGCGTCGGGGATCTGGCAGACGGTGTGGATGGAACCGGTCGCGGCCAAGCACGTCGGCACGCTGGGCATGGTCCCCGATCTCAAATCCTCCACGCTCAAGCTCACCGTCGACACCGGTGGCAACTCCGGGCTGACCGTCGAGGCCGTGGTCCGCGACGGCCGGAAGGTGGTCAGCCGCAGCAAGGCGGCCGCGGCCGGCACGATCTCGCTGCCGGTGCCCCAGGCGAAACTCTGGTCGCCGGACTCGCCGTTCCTCTACGACCTCGACGTCGAGCTGAAGGACGGCCGCCGCACCGTGGACAAGGTGTCGTCCTACTTCGGCATGCGTGAATTCGGCACCGCGAAGGGCGCCGACGGCAAACTCCGGTTCACCCTCAACGGCAAGATCCTCTTCCTCCAGTCCACTTTGGACCAGGGTTACTGGCCGGACGGCATCTACACCGCGCCGACCGACCAGGCGCTGCGCTTCGATCTCGAACAGCACAAGGTCCTCGGCTTCAACACGGTCCGCAAGCACATCAAGACCGAACCCGACCGCTGGTACCACCACGCCGACAAACTCGGCCTGCTCGTCTGGCAGGACATGCCGTCGATGCGCACGGGCGGCCGCCCGCCGGTCGACGCCCAGCTCCAGTTCAAGGCCGAACTGAAGGAATTGGTCGACCAGAAGAAGAACTGGACCTCGATCGTCGGCTATGTGCCGTTCAACGAGGGCTGGGCGGAGTGGTCGCGCGAGGAGACCGGACAGGTCGCCGAGAGCGTCAAGGCCCAGGACCCGACCCGGCTGGTCAACGCGCACAGCGGGGTCAACTGCTGCGATTCGCTCGGTGACTCGGGCAAGGGCGACGTCCTCGACTGGCACTCCTACCCCGGCCCCGCGAAGCCGATGCCCGACGCCAAGCGGATCTCGATCGACGGTGAGCACGGCGGCTACGGTCTCGAAGTCCAGGACCACATGTGGTTCGGCGAAGGCCACGCGTACGAGATGGTGAAGGACCAGGCGACCCTGAACAGCCGCTACGTCCAGAATCAGCGTGACGTGCTCGCGTCCGCGCAGAGTTGCGGTATCAGCGGCTCGATCTACACGCAGATCACCGACGTCGAGCACGAGGTCAACGGCTTCTTCACCTACGACAGGCAGGTGAAGAAGATGGACTTCGCGCAGGTGCGCGCGGTCAACCAGGCGATCATCCGCAACGCCGACGGCAGCGGTTCGGGCGCTCCCGATCCCGGCCCCGGCACTCCGGGGATCGACGGCGTGCACGCCTACAAGTTCGACGAGGGCACCGGTTCCAGTGCCAAGGACTCGGTCGGCAGTGCACACGCCACGCTGACCAACGCGCAGTGGGCGGGCGGCGTCGAAGGTGGCGCGCTGGCCTTCGCGGGCAACGGGCAGGCCGACACCGGGGCGAACCTCGTCAATACGGCGGGCAGTTATTCGGTTTCGGCATGGGCGAAGCTGGACCAGGCGAGCGGCGCGTTCCAGACCGTCGTCAGCCAGGACACCGGTCGCGACAGCGCGTTCTTCCTGCAGTACTCCGGGCAGGACCAGCGGTGGGCGATGAGCTTCGTCGGCCTCCGCGCCCTGTCGCCGGAGAAGCCGGAAGTCGGCCGCTGGTACCACCTGACCGGGGTTCGCGACGCCAAGGCAGGCACGTTGTCGCTGTACGTCGACGGCACGAAGGTCGCCTCGCAGAACGCCTGCTCGGCCGCCCCGAGCACCGGGCACACGGTGATCGGCCGCGGCCAGTACGGCGGTCAGCAGGTCGACTTCCTGCGTGGCGCGGTGGACGACGTCCGGCTCTACGACCGGCCGCTGTCCGACGCCGAGGTCGTGACGCTCGCGAAGCGCGGCTGAGCCCGAGCACGCGGCGCCGGGGTCACTCCCGGCGCCGCGTGCCCGTCACCCATTCCCGCACGATGTCGCCGAGCACGGGCAGCGGCACCTGCCCGTTCCTCAGGACGACGTCGTGGAAGTCGCGGATGTCGAACGCCTCCCCCAGCTGTTCCTCGGCGAAGGCACGCAACCGCTGGATCTCCAGCCTGCCCGTCATGTACGACAGCGCCTGACCGGGCCATTCGATGTAGCGGTCGGTCTCCGATCGCACTTCGACGTCACTGAGCACGCAATGGTCCGCGAGGTAGTCCACGCATCGCTGCCTGCTCCAGCCCAGCGCGTGCAGTCCGGTGTCGACGACGAGCCGCGCGGCGCGCAAGGAATCCTCGGCGACCATGCCGAGCCGCATCACGTTGTCGGAGTACAGCCCCATCTCGTCGGCGAGCCGTTCGGTGTAGAGCGCCCAGCCCTCGTCGAACGCCGAGAGCGGGACGAGCCTGCGCAGCCGCGGCACGTCCTCCAGCTCGTAGGACACCCCTGCCTGGAAATGGTGCCCTGGAACGGCTTCGTGGAAGGCGACCGACTCGGCGATGAACCGGAACCGCTCGGTCACCCGGTAGGTGTTGGTGGAGTAGACGCCGGGACGGCTGCCGTCCGCCGACGGCGGCATGTAGTACGCCTGCGCGGCGGAGGGCCCGTCGGCTTCCGGCACGGCACGCACGACGCATTCGGCCGACGGTATCCGCCGGAACCAGCCGGGCGCGGCGGCCGCGGCCCGCGCGACCGCTTCCGTCGCGGTCGTGATCATCTCGTCCGCGTCCCGCCAGCGCAGCGACGGATCGGTGCGCATCCGCCGCCGGACCGCGACGGGGTCGTCCTCACCGAACACGGCCGCGCCGAGCCGCCGGTACTCCTCGTCCAGTGCCCGGCCGAGTGCGAGACCGGTCTCGTGCAGTTCCTTCGGTGAGATCCCGGTGGTGGTGTGCGTCTTGACCAGGCCGGCGTAACTCTCCTTGCCGCCGTCCAGCCAGCAGAGACCCGGCCGGTCGTCGGGGCGGCCGTGTCCGGCGATCTCCCGGGCGAGCATCTCGCGGTAGGCGACGAGCGCCGGCCGCACCCGCTCGGCGAACAGCCGCTCCCGGCGCGCGACGCGGTCGCCGGTCAGCGGCGGGACGAGCAACGGGTGGCGTTCGGCGGCCAGGGTCCGGTCGAGATAGTCGATGGCGTTGCGCACCGCGCGTTCCACCGGGGTCCGGCCGGCCGCGATCCCGGCACGATGGCGTTCGGCCAGTGCCGCGAAGAACTCCGGGAACGCCGCCAGCCTGGTCAGATAGTCCTCCTCCGCCTGCTCCCCGGACGGCTGCAACTGCGGAAGCCAGGCCAGCACCCCGACCCCCTCGGCCACCATCGGATCGGCGAGGACGAATTCCGTCAACCGCGAATCCAGCCTGGTCAGGAGCGATTCCGCGTGATGGGCGATGACTCCGAGGGTGATCCGGTCCGGATCGGTGGACCGGGCGGCGAGCCCGGCGATCCGGGCGGCCCGCTCCCGCAGCCGGTCGTCCCCCGCCTTCGAAACGTCCCGCAATTCGTGGTCGTGGCCGGGGACGTTGTCGAACGTCGCCATCAAAGGAAGTTCGGTCGCGAGGACGTCGAGGAGTTCGTCGGCCAATTCCGCCGCGGTGGGCTCATCGCTCATGACCGATGACTACCAGATCGGGCCCTTCGTTCGCTCGCAGATATTAGCGATCGCAAAGCAGATCAGCTTCGAATGCGTCACGACCACTCATCGTTTACGCATTCCGGTAACCCCTGTTCCGGAATCGCCGACCTCTTCGCAGGGAGGCAGCGATGACCATCATGAATTCTTCCGCACGTCCGCACGATCTCCGCCTCGCGCTCTGCATGCGTGGTGGTGTCAGCCTCGCCGTATGGATGGGCGGCGCGTGCCGCGAAATCACCGCGCTCCGGTCCGCCGACGGTTCCCAGGATTCGCCGGAAGCGGTGACGGCACGGGATATCACGCAGCGCGCCATTTACCGGAAGATCCTCACCGTCGCCGGATACGAGCACGTCGATGTCGATGTCATCGCCGGGACCAGCGCGGGCGGGCTCAACGGCGCGCTGCTCGCCAGTCATCTCGTCTACGGAATGCGTTTCGACGACGGAATCCGGGACATCTGGCTCAAATTGGGCGATCTCGAGTTGCTCACCCGGCACCCCGGGCACGGAATCCCGCCTTCTCTGCTCGACGGCGACGGCGGCTTCTACGCGAAGCTCGCGGAACAGGTGAAACAATTGCTCGACACCTCGTCGTGCAATCCCTTGCGCACCGATGCCTCCCCTCGTCTCGTCCGCCTCATCCTCACCGCCACGAGGCTGTTCCCGCGCAATGAATACCTGCGCCCTTCCGTCGGACAGGCCCTGCTCGCGAGCTGGTCTCAGGCTCACCTCGCCTTTCGCCATTACCGGACCGAATGCGGGGTCGCCCACCCGATCTTCAGCGATTTCCCCGCCGGTTCGACGGCACATCTCGACCGGCTCGCCTACGCCGCGCGGACCACATCGTCGTTCCCCGGGGCTTTCGAACCGGCGAGGCTGACGGTGACCGGTCCCGAGATCGTCGACGACAAGCCGTGGCTCGACGCCGTCGGCACGTGCAGCGAGACCGGTGTCCCGGACGTGGGCGGCACCCAGGCGCAGTTGATGGACGGCGGTGTGCTCGACAACATCCCGCTCTCCTGGGCGATCCGCGCGGTCGCCGGCGCGCCCGCGCAGGCACCCGTCGATCGCTGGTTGCTCTATCTGCAGCCGGTGCCGCCGACGCCGGCCAAACTCCCCGCCAACAGCAAGGAACAGGGCTCGCTCGCTCGGCTGGCACGGGTGGTCAAAGCCTTGGTCCGCACCAAGATGAACAGCGAGTCCCTGTTGGACGACGCGGCCGAGCTCAGTGACGCCTGGACGTCCGCGCAACGGCTGCACGGTACCGCCGGCGGCCTTCCCGGGGACCCCAGCCTGCGAAATCTCCCCGGCGCGAAGGCGCGCAGGAAACTGATGCCGCGCTATGCCGAGGCCGTTGCCTCCGTGGAGGCCGACCGGCTGGCGAGACTGGTCGACGACCCGATCTCGTTGACCGGTCCCGATCCACTTCCGATCCCCGACAGCCGCACGTTCACCTCCGGCCAGGCCGCCGCTCCGATCCTCGAACTCCTGCGGGGCCCCGCCGTTCCCGATCTCGTCTGTGTGCCCGGAGCGAAGAAGCTCACCGTCTCGTGGTTCCGTTCCCTGCTGGCGCCCGCCCGCGCCGTCGCACTGGTCCTGGACTGGGTCCAGGCCATCGAAGCCGGGCAAACCCTGAACAAGAAACAGAAGGCGGCGCTCAGTTCGATCCGCGACAAGCTCTACGAGACCCGCTTCGCCTGCGAAGTCCTCCTTGCCTGCCGCGATCGGTTGCTCCTCCGCGGTGGCTCACCGGATTTCGAAGTCCTTCCCTGGGTCATGGCGGCCTGCCGCCGTCTCGCCTGCTTCATCGAGACCTCGGGCGGACTCCGGTCCGGAGAGAACTGGTGCTGCGCCATCGCCGACGTCGCCGAACACGCCGTCCACGCGGATCTGCTCCCCGTCGCGCCGGACTTCCCGGAACCGTTCCTCACCCCGATCTGGCGCCGGGTCGGAAAACTGGCCAGGGAACTCGTCTCCGCACTGGGTAAACGCGCGAAGGCGCCGGGGTTCACCGCGCTCTACGAGGCGGCACGTATCGACCTGAAGTCGACGCTCGACGTCTTCGCCGTGGCCGAACTCCTGATCGGCCCCCTCCGCCCCGATCCGCTCTCCGAGCCGAGCCGGATCCGCGTGCACGCCATGTCCGCGGTCGCGAAGAGCCCCCTGGAACCGATCCTGCTGGCCGAGCCACCGGCCGACGACATCCAGCGGGTCGAGCGCAAGCTCAGCGGGAACCAGCTGATGAACTTCGCCAGTTTCCTGTCCTCGCGCTGGCGGCTCAACGACTGGACCTGGGGCCGCCTCGACGCGGCCTGTTCGCTGGTCGACGTCGTCGCCAGGAGCGAGCGTCTCCAGGCGAGGAAGGACACCGAGCTCGTCGAGTGGCTCCGGGATCTCTACGCCGAGCATTACGTCCACGTCTTCGGCAAGACTTCGGACGACCTCGACGCACGTCCCGAACTGGCGGGGCTCATCGGACCTTGGGAAGCACTCGGCGTGACCCCGGCGAACGTCCGGCACAGGCTCCCGATCCTGCTCACCACCTGGCTGCACTGGAACATCCTGCAACAGGAGATCCCGCTGCTCACCGGCCTCGCCGAATTGCGGCACAACGGCGACATCCCGCCCACCGGCACGCAGCTCAAGGAAGCGACCGGGACCTCCGTCGCCCGGCTCTCGGACAAGGCCCAGGTTCTCGGCAAGGTGGGCGCCGAAACGGTGCGCGTGCTCTTCAAACGCCCCCATCTCCGAAGAGCGGGCCTGCGCCTCGGCCTGGTCACCTGGCGGGCGATCCAGCCCGCGGGAAGGAGCAAGGGCGCCAAACTGGGACGGACGCTGTTCGCGGTGACCAAGCCCATGGTCGTGCCGCCTCTGCTGATCGGCTTCCTCGCTCCCTTGTGGAGTGTCGTCGCCGCGTTGCTCGCGTGGGGCGCGGTGTCGGTCGGCACGAACGAGTGGTTCAGCCCGCCGGGTCACCTTTTCCTGGCGATCGGGATCGGCTTCGCGGGCGGGTACTTCTGCTGGCACTACCTGCCGGACAAGGGCGGAGCGACCCCGTTCCGCCGCGTGGTCGCGTTCGCGGTGGGCGCGTTGCTCTACCTGCTCGGCGTGGGCCTGCTCCTGCGAAGAACCGCACTGCCGTGGGAATTCGATCCCTGGGAGCGTGCCGCCTACGTCGGCGGGTTGAGCGCGCTGAGCGTTCTCGTCTCGTTGTGGGGCGTCACCGCCGTCGGCATCCGGAGCGGGCGCGGACGCCGTCTCACCTTCGTCGGGCTCACCGTGCTCTTCCCCGCGCTCGTCGCCGCGTCGCTGACCGCGCTGGCCTCCGTGCTGCTCTGGCCGGGAGAACCACTCACCGGCTGGGCGGCCACCGGCATCCTCTACTTCACCATCGCGTGGGAGACGGTCATGCTGACCAGGTACTTCCCCGACCCGCCGCTCGCGCCGTCGAATTCGGCTGAGGCGTACACCACAACCACGACATAGTAGGACTTCCTACTTTTAGGGTGGCTTGGTGAATGACGTCCAGTTCCTCGTCGAGAGCGGGATCGGCCGGATCACGCTGAACCGGCCGCGTGCGCTGAACTCGCTGAACCACGGCATGGTCCTCGCCATGCTCGACCACCTCGAAACGTGGCGCGCCGACCCGGGCGTCCGTGCCGTGCTGATCGACGGCGCGGGCGATCGCGGGCTCTGCGCCGGCGGCGACATCCGCGCCATCTACGAGGACGCGCGCGCCGGCGGTACCGCGTCGTTGCCGTTCTGGGCCGACGAATACCGCCTCAACCTCCTGATCTCGCGCTACCCCAAGCCGTATCTCGCCCTCATGGACGGATTGGTGATGGGCGGCGGTGTCGGCGTCTCCGCGCACGGCAGCCACCGGATCGTCACCGAGCGCTCGCGCGTCGGCATGCCCGAGACCGGTATCGGTTTCGTCCCGGACGTCGGCGGCACGTATCTGCTGTCCCGGACTCCCGGCGAACTCGGGACGCATATCGCGCTCACCGCCGGGGCGGTCTCCGGGGCCGACGCGATCCACTGTGGACTCGCCGACCACTTCGTGTCCAGCGAACGGATCCCGGACCTGCTCGACGCACTCACGTCGCGTCCCACGGACGACGCACTGGCGCTGATCGCCGAACCGGCGCCGCCGAGTGCGCTGGCCGCGGACGCCGCCTGGATCGACCACTGCTATGCGGCGGACACCGTCGAAGAGATCCTGACCCGGCTCCACGCCGCGGGTGACGCGGCGGCCACCGCCGCCAAGGAGATCGAGGCGAAGTCGCCGACCGCGCTGAAGGTGACCCTGCGGGCACTCCGGTCGGCGGCGGCGATGCCCGATCTGGAAACCGTGCTGGCGCAGGAATACCGGATCTCCGCCCACGCCCTCTCGTCCGCCGAGTTCGCCGAAGGCATCCGGGCGCAGATCATCGACAAGGACCGCGCGCCGAAGTGGTCACCCGCCACTCTGTCCGAAGTGGACGACAGGATCGTCGACGCCTACTTCTCCTGACCGGTGATCGCCCGGTAGAGCGGCCGCAGCAGGGCGGTGACCGAGGTTCCGTCCACCGTGGCCTTGAGCGGAGGGACCTCGTCGAGCAGTCCCAGCGGATCCCCGACTGGCGGGCGTCGCCGGTTCGTGACGTCCCCGGCCGGGCCCCAGCCGAAGAAGTCGTCCATCACCTCGTCGAGCCCGGGTGTCCCGTCTTCCGCGGCCGGGCCCGTCACGCGCGCGCCCGCCTGCCGTCCGATCTCTTCGAGCAGCGCCGCGCGGTCGCGCCCGCGGAGCGTGAAGATCGAGAACGGGTCCGCGTCCGCCTCGAGGGCGATCAGTCCCGCGACGAGGTGATCGCACGGGACGCGGGTACCGGGACACGTGCAGTCCAGCGACAGTTCCCACGCCGCCTCGGGGAACAACGGCACCTGCTCGGCGGCGAAGAAGCGATCGATGCCGTCCGGTACCCGTCCGTCGAGCAGGGCGGTCCTCGTGGGCTCGTCCGCGACGACGGCGGCGACGACCGCCGTCCACACCTGTTTGCCGAACGCCGGCAGGCCGATACGGACCTCGTAGAACCGTTGCCGGGTCACTCGTACCCTGGCGACGGCGGCTCCCGGCCCCAGCGTGAGCGTATCGACCGTGCAGGGCGGAACCAGTCCTTTGTGGACGCCCAGTTCGTCGAGTGCCCGGCGGAATCCGTCAGTCATCGGCCGCCTCCCGGCCGAGCGTGAAGACCTCGCGCAGCGAATCGGTGGACAGCTCGGTGAGCCAGTCCTCCCCGTCGGTGACGACGAGATCGGCCAACGCCTCCTTCTTGGTGATGACGTCGTCGATCCGTTCCTCGATGGTCCCGGGGCAGACGAACTTCCGCACCTGGACGCTGCGCCGCTGGCCGATGCGGAAAGCGCGGTCGGTGGCCTGCTCCTCGACCGCCGGATTCCACCACCGGTCGAGATGCAGGACGTGGGTGGCGGCGGTGAGGGTCAGCCCCGCTCCCCCGGTCTTCAGCGACGCGAGCAGGATCGACGGTCCCTCGCCCGACTGGAAGTGCTCGACGATCGAATCGCGGCGCCGCTGGGACAACCCGCCGTGCAGGAAGGCGATCTTCACGTTCAGCCGGTGCGACAGATGCGGCACGAGCAGGTGGCCGAACTCGGCGAACTGGGTGAAGCACAGCGCGCGGTCGCCCGAATCCAGGATCTCCGCCAGGAGTTCTTCGAGCCGGTTCACCTTGCCGGAGCGGTGCCCGATCGGCGAGCCGTCGTGCAGCAGATGCGCGGGATGGTTGCAGATCTGCTTGAGCTTGGTGATCGCGGCGAGGATGTTGCCGCGCCGTTTGACCCCGGCGCTGTCGGCGATCTTCGTCATCATCTCGTCGACGGTCGCGCGGTACAGCGTCACCTGTTCGCGGGTGAGGCGGTATTCCTGCAGGATCTCGATCTTCTCGGGCAGGTCCGCGAGTACGGTGGGGTCGGTTTTGAGGCGCCGCAACAGGAACGGCCTGGTCAGGCGGCGCAGCTCGGTGGCGGCGGCGAGGTCGCCCCGGCGTTCGATCGGCACCTCGAACCGCTCCCGGAACTCTTGCCTGCCACCGAGGACGCCCGGGTTGAGCAGATCCGAAAGCGACCACAGGTCGGCGAGCCGGTTCTCCACCGGCGTCCCGGTCAGGGCGACCCGGTGCCCGACGGGGATCCGGCGCAAGGCCTGCGCGGGTCCGGTGTTCTGGTTCTTGACCGCCTGCGCCTCGTCGAGCACGAGCCGGTGCCAGCGGATGGCCGCGAGTTCGTCGGCGTCGCGGGCGGCGGTCGAGTAGGTGGTGACGACGAGATCCACGCCCTCGGTCCGCACGCGGCCGCGGTCGGCGCCGTGATGGAGGTGGACACGCAACTCCGGGGCGAATTTGGCGGCTTCCCGTTGCCACGTCCCGAGCAGCGACATCGGACAGACCAGCAGTGTCGGCCGCTTGCCGTCCTGCGCTCTCTCGATCGCTTCGAGGGCGAGCAGCTGGACGGTCTTGCCCAGCCCCATGTCGTCGGCGAGGCAGGCCCCGAGCCCGATCGACGTCATGAACGAAAGCCAGGCGACACCGCGGCTCTGATAGGGCCGCAGCGTCGCCACGAAGGTCGGCGGCGGCTCGACCGGTTCGATGGTGCGCTGGACCCGGCCGGCCAGGAAATCGTCGATCCAGCCGTCGGTGGTGACTTCGGTGACCGGGAGCGGCGCTTCGAAACCGCCGTGGAGCAGGGCGAGGAGGTCCGCCGGAGTGGGCAGCGGCGGCTTCTCGCGGTCCGGATCGCGACGGAGGTACTCGAGGCCCGCGCGCAGCAGCTCGGGGTCCACGCTCACCCACCGGCCGCGCAGCCGCACCAACGACGACTTCGCGGCGGCGAGCCCGGCGAGTTCCTCGTCGGTCAGCGCGTCCTCCCCGACGGCGAGCGCCCAGCGGTAGGAGGCGAGCTGGTGCCGCCCGAGCCGGTGCACGGCGGCCTGGTCGACGGGCGCGCCGCGGACGGACAGCTTGAGCGCGAGCTTCCGCCTGCCGCCCCAGCTCGCCGGGAGCTGGACGTCGAATCCGGCCGCGACCAGCTGTTCCGCGCCACCGTCGAGAAACTCCACGGTTTCGGCGACGGTCAGGTCGTAGACGCCCGGCTTCTCCGCCTCGACCGCGGGCCCGAGCAGCGGCAGTACCCCGGCGGCACGCTCCAGCTCGGCGGTGAAGAGACCTTCGGGGTCGGTGAACTTCGCGCCCGCCTTGCCGGACCAGACGTCCTCGGCCGGGAGCAGGAGACTGGGGTCGGCCGCGGAGCGCAGCAGGAAACGCAGCTGCCACTTGGTCCCGTCGCCGGTCTGGTCGTCCGGATCGTCGGCCGGGCCGTGCAGCGTCGGAACCTCGTCGAGCCGGACGCAGACGGTGCCCTCGGTGAGGTCCGTGTCGCCGATCGCGTCCCAGGCGGCGATGCCCTCGGCGACGATCCCCATCCGCCCCGGCGACTGGCCGACCCGGTCGTCGGCACTTTTGAGCGCGTGGAGCCACGACCCGAACGGGCCTTCGCGCCCATCGCTTTCCGTCGCATGTCCGGCGGCCGCGAGCCGGTCGCGGACCGCCGCGTCGACCAGGGTGTGCAGCGCGTCGGTGACGAGCGCCGCCGGATCCGGACCGGGATGTTCGGCCCGGCCCACCGGAGGGGTGGCCGCGATCAGCGCGCGGACCGCGACCGCGTCACCGCCCCGGCCCACCGGCCGCCAGCGCGCCCGCGCCACGATCTCGTTCCGCACGAGCGTCGGCAGCACGCGGCCGCGGCGGACCAGGTCGTCCGCCAGCCGGACGACGGCGCGGAGATGGCGGACCGACGTGCCGTAACTGACCGTCTCGGCCAGATCGTCCAGCTCCGAGGGGTCGATCAGGAGGGCTGGCACCGACCAGGGTTCCAGCGTCGGTTCCGGCTGCGTACGGCCGCGGGCACCCAGTTCGGGCGAGGCGATCGGGCCGCCGCGACGCGACGGCAGCAGCAGCACGGCCGTCGCGGGCTTGCCGGGATGCAGGGCGGTCAGATCCGCGACCGAGGCGGCGAACGGATGCGGCCGGGCCGCGCTCGACGGCCGCATCGACGTCGTGGCCGGGCGGTCGCCGTGTTCACCCCACAGCACGATCCCGCGGCCACGGGACCACAGGCCGTGCACGACGAGTGGCGACATGTTCCCCCTCTCCGCGCCTCTGGTCCCTCCAGCATGCCCGGCACCGATCAGCGGCCGGTCAGCGAGTCGCCGATAGGATCCCTTCGATGGAGGCAGCCGACGTTCTCGACGCGATCGATCCGCGCGAGGCACTGACCGTTCTCGGCCCTTCCAAGGCCAAGAACCGAGGCGGGCAGGCCGGGGAAACCGGGACGGCCTGGCCGGAACCGATGCTTCGCGCACGAGCCGGGATCTTGGCGAAGTCCAAGGTCGAAAACGGCGGTTTGCGGCCCGCGTGGCTGCGCTACAGCGGGAACTTCTACCGGAACGTCGGCGGCGCGCTGGGCGAGGCCGCCGAGAACGGGCGGACGCTGATCCTCAGCGGCGGCTACGGGATCCTGCGCGCCGACGAGCCGATCTCCTACTACGACCGGAAGCTGCGGCTCAGCGACTGGCCGGCGGGAGTGCTCGAAGACGCCGTGCTGGGGGAAGCGCGCCGGATCGGCGCGACGCAAGCGGTCACGTTCGTGTCCGCCAGCGCCGACTACGCGAAACTGGCCCGGCGGATCCCTTGGGACATCGAGGCCTTGCTGGTGACGATCGAGTTCCACGGTGGCGGCGCGCAGGTCGAGGTGCCACGGCGGCTGGCGCAGGCTTTCAGCGCGTGGTGGCGCCGGTCGCCGTCGGACTATCCGGCGGGCATGGTCGTGGAGGAACTGGGCTGACTCACGGCCACTGCGCCTCGGAAAGCACGCGCGCGGCCTTGAGGAACGCCTTGCGGTCGGCGGCCGGCAGTTGGCCGAGCAACCGTTCCTCCTGCTCCTGAATCCGGGCTTGGGCCGAGCGCCGCGACGCGCGGCCCGCCTCGGTGATCCCGAGCAGCCGGACCCGGCGGTCCTTCGGATCCGGCTCGCGGGTGATCAATCCGTCCTCCTGGAGGGTGTCCAGGGTGCCGATGATCCGGGTCTTGTCCGCGCCGATCGCCTTGGCGAGCGCGGCCTGCGTGCGGACGGGCCCGTCGTCGAGGGCGCTCAGCACCACGTAGCCCCACATGGTCAACCCGTGCTCGGCCAGCACCGGCGTCTCGGCGTTCATCAGCCGTCGCATCAGCCCGCCGAGCATCGCCGCGAGATCCGGCCTCCCCTGCTCCGCCATGCGCAGACCATACCGACCGAAGTCCGGGAACCGGTTGACGAACTCGTATGCATGTGTAGATGATATGCACATGCCTATCGATGAACTCCGCCTGCTCGACGCCGTCGTGACCCGGGCCAGCCTCGACCTCGTCACCAAGATCACCCCCGCGGACCTGGCCAAACCGACCCCGTGCAGCGCCTGGACCCTGCACGGACTGCTGGCGCACATGGCCACCCAGCACCACGGCTTCGCCGCCGCGGCCGAAGGCGAGAGCAACCTCGACCATTGGCGGCTGCTCCCCCTGGGCGACGACCCCGTCGGCACCTACCGCGCCTCGGTGAACCGGGTACTGAACGCCTTCGTCCCCCACGACCTCGCCGAGCGGAAATTCGCCCTTCCCGAGTTCTCCACCGAAGTCACCTTCACCGCGGAGCAGGCTCTCGGCTTCCATTTCGTGGACTACCTGGTGCATTCGTGGGATGTGGCCAAGACCCTCGGCTTGCCGCTCACGTTCGAGCGCGAGGTCCTCGACGCCGGACTGCGGTTCGCCGAGGCGATCCCGAACGGGAAGAACCGGACCACGCCGGGCGCGGCGTTCGCACCGGCCGTCGAGGCGACGGGACAGTCCGATCTGGACACGATCGTCGCCCTACTGGGCCGTTCCCCGTCGTGGCCGGATCAGGTGGCCGCGGCGTGACGCGCGGCCTCGAGGATCCGGGCGGTGACGAGGTCGGGCTTCTCCAGCGACAACCCATGAGTGGTCTTGGGTACGACCTCGACCTCGATATGCGGGTTCAGTGACGCGAGCCGGGTCGCCACCGCGCAAGCGTCGTGGATGACGCTGCGTTCGCCGACGACGATCCGGGTGGGCACGTCGATCGCCGCCAGCTCGGCGTCGCTGAACTGGTGCATCTCAGGGAGCTGCTGCTTGTACTTGAGCGCGGCGAAGAGCAGCGGCCGCACGGTGTGCCGCACGTCCGGATCCCCCGACGCCACCAGCCGCAGGAGCCACCTGGGCAGGAACCAGAGGAAGATCTCGCGCAGGCTCCACCAGATGAAGCTCCGGCCGATCACGCCGAACCCCGCCGCTTCGATGGCGACGACACCCGCGATCCGGGCGGTGGACCGCGTCGCGAGGTTCAGCGCCAGCCAGCCGCCTCGCGAAACACCGGCGAGATAGACCTTTTCGTGGCCTGTTTCCGCGAGAACGCCTTCGACGACCTCGGCGAGCCAGTCCGCGCAGTCTTCCGCGGACTCGATCGGTGCGGTCTGGATCGACCGCCCGGGCTCGCCGAGGGAGTCGACGGCGTAGACCCGGTGCCGGACGGCGAGTTCGGCGATATGCGGATACCAGGACAGCGACGTGCCCATCCCGCCGGAAAGCAGCACGATCGGCGGACCGTCCGCCGGCCCGCACCCACGGACCCGCGTCGGGCCGAATCTCGTTTCGATGTCCAGCTCCACGGCGGGAACCGGCCACTTCCGCAGAATTTCGTCGTAGACGGCGAAGAAGCGCTCTTCGGCCTTCTTGTCGGTGAACTCCCCCAGCATCGGACCTCCTCCGAGTTTTATGGTGCACTTGCACCATAACAGCGAGTGGCCATTCCAGCCACCCCTCACCGGCATGGCAGAGTGACCGCGTGCCGAAACGTGTGGACCACCAAGAGCGCAGGCGCGAGATCGCGGAGGCGCTCTTCCGGATCGCCGCCGCCCAAGGCCTGCAGGCGGTCACGCTGCGTGCGGTGGCCGCGGAGGCGGGTATCTCGATGAACCTGGTCCAGTACTACTTCCCGACCAAGGAGGAGATGCTGCGCTTCTCCTGGCAGCGGATCGTCGAGCTGACCGCGGAGCACGCCGGGAAGACCATCGGCGAGGCGATGAAGACCGGTGACGAGCGCACCATCGTGCGCGCCTACCTGACCGCGGTGCTGCCGGACGGCGACCGCGCCCGCATGCTTTCCGCCGTCCAGATCGCGTATTTCGCCGTCGACGTCACGCGCGGGAGCCAGGACCCCGACCAGGAACCGCTTCTGCCCCACCTGGTCCACGCGATCACCGAACTGCTCCGGGCGGCCCAGGAGAAAGGCGACGTTCCCGCGCGCCTCGACCCCCGGCTCGAGGCGGACTCCCTCGCGACGATGTCCGCCGGCCTCGTCACGGCGATCATGGTCGACGCCTACACGCCCGAGCGCGCGGCGGAGATCGTCGACTACCGGCTGGACGGGGTGTTCAGCGGCGCTCGATGAGCGCCTCGATGCCGTCCAGGATGCGACTGAGACCGAACTCGATGTCCGCTTCCTCGATGCCTTCTTCGCCGTACGCCTCACCGGAAATCACGGCGGCGACTCGCCGATAGCCTCGCGCTTCGAGGCGCGGCCCCAGAAACGAGCCCAGAGCCCGGACCTGTTCAGGAGGGCTCGCGTTCACGTCCCGGAGCAACGACGCGGTACTGCGAACCCATCCGTCGACCAGTACGGCGCAACCCGTGACGTCCTGGGCGTTCAGCCCTGAATCCGCCATCCCCTCAAGGAAGTTTTCCAGCCACCCCAAGAGATTCGGCGTACTGGGCGCACTCCGCACGGGCAGGTCGATCAGCCACGGATGACGGCGGCAACGTTCGAGGAGCGCGCGGGCCCAGGCGGTGACCGCGACGCGCCAATCGCCGGACGGCGGTTCCGGCGGCGGCCCCCAGGCCGCTTCGGCCACGAGAACGAGCAGTTCCTCTTTGGAGCTCAGGTATCGGTAAAGCGCGTTCGCGGTGACGCCGAGGCGTTTGGCGATCGACGGCATGGACAGCGCCGCATAGCCCTCCGCGTCGGCCTGCGCGATGGCCGCGTCGACGATCTGCTCGAGGCTGTATCCCGGTTTCGGCCCGCGCCGGGGCGCCGGGGCGTGCCCCCAGGCCAGCGCCGTACCCGGCGGCAGCAACTCGATCTCGACGTCGTCCATCGGGGCATTGTTGCATTCAAAACCGGTAAAGGCATACACTGTTCATGACATACACAGTTTCACACGACTTGGGGGCTCGACCATGACCGAACCGACCAGACGGAACGTGCTCCGCGGGGCGGCCGCGCTCGCCATCGGTGGAGCCGCCGCGAGCTTCGGCAGCAGCGGATCCGCTTCCGCCGCGCAAGCTCCGGCGAAACCCCGCTACCCATTCCTCGAAGGCGCGTTCGCGCCGGTCACGGAGGAGGTGACCGCGTTCGGCCTGCCGGTCACCGGCCGCATTCCGAGCGATCTTTGCGGGCGGTACCTGCGCACCGGGCCGAACGTCCTCGGTCTCGAGGATCCGCGCGCCCACCACTGGATGCTGGGTGAGGGCATGGTGCACGGCGTCCGGCTGCGCGACGGGAAGGCCGAGTGGTACCGCAACCGCTGGGTCCGCTCGTCCGGGGTCGCGGCGAAGCTCGGCGAGCGGTACCCGTGGCCGGTGCCCGCCGAGGACTTCGCGCCGAACACGCACGTGATGGCCCATCACGGCCGCATCCTCGCCCTCCAGGAATCGGGCGCCCCGCCGTACGAACTCGACGGCGAGCTGAACACGTTGGGGCCGTTCGATTTCGGCGGTTCTTTGGAGGGTTCCTACACCGCCCACACCAAGTTCGACGCGCGCGCCGACGAGTTGCACGCGGTGACCTATCACCCGACCTGGGACCACGTGCGGCATCTGATGGTCGACCGGACCGGCCGCGTGGTGCGGACCACCCGCATCCCGGTCACCGACAGCCCGATGATGCACGATTTCGGGCTCACCGAGAACTACGTGGTCGTCTTCGACGTACCGGTCACCTTCGATCCGCAGCCGGGCAAGGTCGTGCCCTACAAGTGGAACTCGGATCACCCGGCCAGGGTCGGGGTGATGAAACGCGACGGCGGCCCGGTCCGCTGGTTCGGGGTGGATCCGGTGTTCTACTCGCATACGCTCAACGCCTACGAGCAGGGCTCCACGGTGGTGGTCGACCTGACCACGATGCCCGCTCCGTTCGAGGTGGCAGGCAAGCAGGGCTTCGGCGGCCCGTCGGCGTCGGGTCCGCCGGTGCTGGAGCGCTGGACGATCGATCTCGCCCAGGGGCGGGTCCGGCGCCGCGTTCTCGACGACCGGCCACAGGAGTTCCCGCGGGTCAACGAAAGCCTGGTGTCACGACGGCACCGGTATGGCTACTCGGCCTCTCCCGGCGAATTGTTCGACGTCTACTTGGACAAGCCGTCCGGCTCCTTCGGCAACGCGCTGATCAAGCACGACCTGCGGAGCGGGCGCTCCGAGGTGCACCGTTTCGGCCGGGGTGCCGACGCGAGCGAAGCGGTGTTCGTGCCGTCCTCCCGCGGCAAGGCCGAAGACGACGGCTACGCCCTCGCGTACGTCAACAATCCCGACCGCAACGCGTCGGACCTGGTGATCCTCGCGGCCCAGGACTTCACCGCGAAACCCTTGGCGCGTATCCACCTGCCGAGGCCGGTGCCGCTGGGCTTCCACGGAAGCTGGGTCGCCGACTGACCGACCGGGCTGTCGCCGGAAACCCCGGCGACAGCCCCTCGGGTCACACTCCGGTGAGCACCTCCTCCAACGCGGCGGCGGAGTCCGGATACCGCTCGAGCAACGCCAGACCGGTGGATGCGGTGCTCCCCCACGGCTCGTCGCAGCCCAGCAGGCCCGCCACCGCGTCACACGCCGCCGGATGCGCCGCCAGCAACGCGAGGCCGCCGCCCCCGGTCTTCCTCGTCACCGCGGCCGGTTCCGGCTGGTCCTTCCAGGGCGGAACCCATTCGTCGAGCGCCGCGAGCCGTCCCGGGAAGAGGCGGCCGGCTTCCCTCACGAGCAGCGGCACCAGCTCGGCGCCCCGGGACCGCAGCGTGGTGATCAACGTCGGCAACCACGGCAACAGCAACCGGTCCGGCAGCTCGGCGAAAGCGTTCGACACTGCCTCGACCACGAAGTCGGCCAGCCCGGGCGCCGGCTCCAACGCGTGCACGAACCCGCTCAGGTATCGCGGATAAGCGGGCAGCACCATCGGGTTCGCCAGCAGTTCGGCGCATCGCTCCCTCAGTTCCGCGCGGGAGAGACGACCGAGCTGCACCTGCGCGGCCCACAGCAACGCCACCTTCGACGGCTCCTGCGGATGCGATCCGACGATCGCGAGCTCCAGCTGCGTGCGGTCGCACCCCAGCGACAAGGCGAGCGACTCCATGCTGAACAGGAAGCCCAGCATCGCGGCGACCTGCTCGACACCGGCTTCCTCGTCGGCGAAGGCCGCCGGGAGCAGGGTGCAGTAGTGCGCGTACCCCGTCCTGACGAACTCCTCGATCCACCGAGGCAGCACCGGCTCACTGGTCCGGTAGTGCGCCAGCAGCCTCCG
The DNA here is from genome assembly GCF_041021335.1 of Amycolatopsis sp. SB7-3. Taxonomy (NCBI): domain Bacteria; kingdom Bacillati; phylum Actinomycetota; class Actinomycetes; order Pseudonocardiales; family Pseudonocardiaceae; genus Amycolatopsis; species Amycolatopsis sp. SB7-3. The sequence goes on along the minus strand of NZ_JBFPJQ010000003.1, from coordinate 396,830 downwards.
CACCCGTCGCAACACTTCCGGAGCGCCGTCGACGGTGCGTTCGGTGGCCAGCACCTCCAGGGCGCGCGTCCCCAGCTCCCCCGCGAGCCGTGCGCTGCGAAGGTAGAGCGTCGCGTCTTCGACCGTTCCGAGCACCTTCGCGGCGGTGGCCTGCGGATGGTAGGCAGCGCGCCGAAGCCGTTGCTCCAGCACCTGCTCGACACTGACCCCTTCGTAGCCTAGCTCGATGAGGGCCCGCTGATGGGTGCCCAGCGCCAGATCCCACGACTCCTGGATCGGCCGCTCGCCGAGCCGCCGCTCGCCCATGATCGGCCTCGCCGCACCGCGTGGCATCAGGTAGCGCAGCATCCACAGGAGATCGGAGCAGGGCTCCAGCTCCGGCCTCGACGCTATGTCGAGCAGCGCCCGCTGCACACCTCGTTGCTGCAGCTTGAGGTTCAGCGGCTCCAGCCTGTCGTGCACGTCGCGCGCCAAGGGTGGCAACGCGTCGTACCCGACCTGGCCGATCCGGTCGCCACCCATCATGATCTCGACGAGGCGGCGCACGTCGCGCCTGCCGGGCACGACGTCCTTCTCGATGCAGGTGACCGCCGCGTCCTGGAAGTCGTACGGCGTCGGCTTGGCCCGGTCACGCATACCCGCCAGCAGGATCGAGGTCTCGAAGACCGCGATGGCGTCGGCCGTCGAGGACAGGTACCCGTTCCGGCGCGCCGCCCGCACGATCTCGACCGACCAGCCCAGCAGCTCGGCTTCGTCCAGCCGGTCGAGCACCGGAGGTCGTTGCAGGAAGCCGGAAAGCTGGTCAGATGGGTCCACTGCCACCGGATCCGGCGTCGGCGCGGGCAGCTCCGCGGCCTTCTTCCGCTTCGGCCCGCCCACCTGCCCTTCCAGCTGGAACTGCTTCACCTTGGTGCGCTTGAGGTTCTTGGCCCACTCGGTCGCCGCGATCGACACCGATCCCCCGGCCAGCCCGAACTGCGCCTCGATCGAGGCGTGGCTCGACGGGATCAGCCCGTACTGCCAGGTGCTCTCACTACGCGGGCTGATCACGAACCCGTCCGTACCTTCGACGCCGAACTCCGCGACCCGGCTGGCCGCGTGGAAGGCGCCGCAGACGTAAAGGCACTCCGCCGGATCCGCTCCCGACGCGGCGAGGTGCTCGCGCATGCGGGTCCACATGTAGCGCTCGCGGTCCTCGTCGACCCGAACGTGCCGGGTGTCCCCCGGCGCGAGACGGCGGAACAGGCTGCCGATCAGGAACATGACCTGGCGATAGGTGTCGTGGTCGCTGTCGCCGAGCGGCAGCTCGACGTACTGGTGCCACCATTCCGACCAGTGCCGCACCCGCCCGTGCCGCAGCAGGTGCTCCTCGAGTTCGGCGAACCGCGGCCGCAGAGCGCCGATCTCGACGCCGACCGCGTCACCGTGCAGCGCGGCCTCCTCCTCGGCGGGCGGCGCGTCCGGGTCGGCGGACGGCTCGGGCTCACGTTCGTTCCATTGGAAGACGTGGTCCGCCGACCGGTCGACGAGGACGAGCTCGACGCCCGGGGTGTCCAGGGCGTACGCGATCGCCTGGTATTCCGCCGAAGCCTCGGTGATCGGCGCGACCACGGACAAGGGCGCCCACTCCGCGGGGAACCCCTTCACCTCCGTCGCGAACGCCTGGACCGCCACGGGTAGACGGCAGTTGCGCAGCTCGGTCAGCAACGGCGCCATGTCCTCGCACAGTTCGAGGTAGACGACCTTCGGCTGCTTCTCCCGCAACCGCCGCGCCATCGCCACGGCCGAGGCCGGGGAATGGTGGCAGACCGGGAAGATCTCCAACGGCTCGCGCACCGCGCGGTCGACGTCGTCGACGAGTCCGAGCAGGATGCCCTCCAGTGCGCCGGGCCCGTCGGCGAAGGCGGCCGCGGCCTCCTGCAACTGGCCGCGCAACGCCTCGAAGGCGCCGCTCACGAGAGGGTGGCGATCGCGTCGCGGCCGCCGTCGAGGAACTCCGGCCAGTCCCCGCCCTCGTCCTTGCTGCGCGGCTCGACGACGCCGTGCAGGTACTTGTTGAGGATCGCCAGATCCTCCGGCTCACGGCGGGCGAGCGAACCGACCAGTGAGGACGCCAGCGTACGGGCGGTAAGCGCGCGTTCCCCGAAGAAGTTGCTGTGCAGCACCGCGTCTTCGAGCACGCCGATCTGCTCGGCCGTGGACAACGCCGACTCCAGCTTCTCGTCGTCGCTACCCGCCGACGCCGCCGCTGCGCGAAGGTCGCCGAAGCTGCGCAGCAACACGTCGAGCAGCGTCGGCGGCACGTCCAGCTCGATCTGGTGGCGGCGCAGCAGTTCCTCGGTGCGGAAGCGGACGATCTCCGCCTCGCTCTTCTTGTTCGTCACCACGGGGATGCGGACGAAGTTGAAGCGGCGCTTGAGCGCGGACGACAGGTCGTTCACGCCGCGGTCGCGGCTGTTGGCGGTGGCGATCACGGAGAAGCCGGGCTTGGCGAAGACGATGCCGTCGCTGTCCAGCTCCGGTACCGAGATGTACTTCTCCGACAGGATCGAGATCAGCGCGTCCTGCACGTCGCTGGTGGACCGGGTCAGCTCCTCGAACCGGCCGATCGAGCCCGCCTCCATCGCCGTCATGATCGGCGACGGGATCATCGACTCGCGGGACTGGCCCTTCGCGATGACCATCGAGACGTTCCACGAGTACTTGATGTGGTCCTCGGTGGTGCCGGCGGTCCCCTGCACGACGAGGGTCGAGTTGCGGGAGATCGCGGCGGCCAGCAGCTCGGCGAGCCAGCTCTTGCCGGTGCCCGGGTCTCCGATCAGCAGGAGCCCGCGGTCCGAGGCGAGCGTGACGATGGCCCGCTCCACGATGCTGCGGTCACCGAACCATTTCTGCGCGATCTCACGGTCGAGGCCGTCGGCGCGCTCGGAACCGAGGATGAACAGGCGCAGCATCTTCGGGGACAGACGCCAGGCGAACGGTTTGGGGTTGTCGTCGACGGACTCGAGCCAGTCCAGCTCTTCGGCGTACTTGATCTCGGCGGGGGCGCGCAACAGGTCGGACATGTCTTGCCTTTCGGGGAGTTCAGGAGGTGAGGAAAGTCTTGAGTTCGTGAACGAGTTTGGTGATGTGGCCGGAGATCACGGGCGTGCCGAGATCCTTGAAGCGCTCGCGGAACCAGGGGTTGACGCTGCCCCGTCCGGCGCTGGTGACCGAACCGACCGGGATGAACTTCGCCCCGGACCGGTGGATCGCGGCCATGCTCTCGAAGAGCTGCTCGACGCGGGTCTCGTAGAAGTCCGAGATCCACACCACCACGGTGTTCGCGGGCTCGGCGATCTTCGGCTGGGTCAGCCCCATCGCGACCATGCCGTCGTTGCCGCCGCCCAGATTCGTGCGCAGCAGCGTTTCGAAGGGATCGTGGACCCACGGGGTGAGGTCGAGGGCCTGCGTGTCGTAGGCGATCAGATGAACGTCCACTTTGGGCAATCCGGCGAAGATCGAGGCCAGCACGGCGCAGTTGACCATCGAGTCCACCATGGAACCGGACTGGTCGACGACCGCGATGAGCCGCTGTGGTGTGGTCTTCTTCGCGGTCTGCTTGTAGTACAGGCGATCGACGTAGAGCCGTTCCTCCTCCGGGCTCCAGTTGGTGAGGTTCTTCCAGATGGTGCGATCGAGGTCGAGGTTGCGGAACACGCGCTTCGGCGGGACCGAACGATCCACCTTGCCCGTCGAGGCCTTCTCGACCTGGGTCCGCAGGACCTCCGCGATCTCGTCGACGTAACGCCGGATGAGCGACTTGGCGTTGGCCAACGCCACTCCGGACAGATTGTCCTTGTCCCGCAACAACTGTTCGATGAGGGACATACTCGGGCTCAGCTTCGCCGCGAGCGCGGGATCGGCGAGGACCTCGCGCAGGTGCATCCGCTTCACGAGATCCGCCTCGATATCACCGAGGTCCGGGCCGATCGCCGGGAGCAGGGTACTCAGATCGGGTGTGCCGCCCCCGCCTGTGCCGCCGAGCCCGGTCGGAGCGCCTCCGGAACGGCCACCGCGCAACTCGCCCGGACGGCAGCCGAGCGCGCGCTCCAGCCAGCCCGCGTCGGACTGCCAGCAGGACAGTCGGCCGGCGGTCACCGTGTGCGGCGGCTGAGCGAAGACGTTCAGCAGCACCTTCGACACGAGTGCCGCACGCCGCACCTCCGCCGCCTTGTCCCGGCTGTCCTCGGCTTCGGGGACCATCAGCCCGTCGAACTCGGCGGCCAGCTCCGGATGACGCTGGACGACCGAGTCGACCGCGACGTTCGGATCCAGCAGCGCCGACGGCAAGCCGATGTCCTCGACGACGGCCACACTCGCCGATTCGAGCGCGGCCTGCTCCTCGGTGTCGAAGAGCCGGGCGAGCAGCCGCCAGTACAGAACCTGGCGGCGGTTGTCCTCGGATTCGGTCATTTCCGCAACAGCCTTCCGGCACGCTCGCGCAGCACGGCCGCGGCGTCGGTGGCCGCCTTCTCGGCTTTCACCCCGGCCTTGTCCGTGGTGCCGCCGGCCCAGGCTCCGGCGTGCACGGCGGTGGTCTTCTTCCGCACGGTGGTCTCGACGGCGAGCGGCTGGAGGCGGAATCCGCCGTCCCAGCGGATCAGGCCGATGCACGCGCTGGAACTCGCGACGGCCTTCGGCGTCAGCGGACCGGCCGCGGGGATGCGATCCGTCTCGACGAAGAGCCGATTCCCGGCGAAGGTGAACGTCACCTCGTCCTCGCCGCCCTCGACGTCGTAACCCTCGAGGAAGACGGGGACGGCGATCCGCACCGGATGCCGGTCCAAGGGCGCCACCATCGGCGTGACGGCCTTCGGCAGGACGACGCGCGCCGTCGAGAACGCGTCCGCGGGCTCACCGAGGCGGGCGTGCTCGTCCTGCCAGAGCAAGTCGCCCTCGGCGGTGACCGGCATGTCGGTGAGGTCCATGGAGCGGCCCTCGCTGATCGCCGTGAGCAGGGAGAGATGCGGGCGCAGCAGCTGCCAGATCCCGGCGCCGATGATCGTGTCCGGCTTGGGCACGGTCACGTTCGCACGCACGAGACGGGGAGCCGTGCCGTCTTCGGGTTCGACCACGGCGTGGACCTGGGCCTGCGCGGCCGTCGCGTGTTCCAGCAGGTCGACCCCGAGCGGCAGCAAGCGGCCGGTGACCGTGCTCGTCGCCGATGCCTCGTGGTGAAAGGTCAGCAACATCGCACGCGACCACAGGTCGCCCCAGCGCCGGACGGGGACGCGCTCCAGCGCCGCACCAGGACACGACGCCGCGAGCTCGGCCGCGAAACCGTCGAGCAGCACGGCCAGCCGGCGCAGGCTCGGCTCGGCGAGCAGCGCCGAAATCACCTGCGCCGAGCCCGAGATGAGGTCGTGGTCGATGCCCTGCCAGCCCGCTCGGGCCAGATCGGCGAGCCAGGACCGGGCGGCCGCGAGGAGATTCGGCGACTCGGTCTCGGAAGGTTGCCAGGCCGAGTCCTCGTCCTGCGGTCGGCCAGTCGCTTCGGCAAGGCGCGCGAGGATCGCGTCGTGCACGGAGCCGAACACCGCGATCCTCGCGGCCGCAAGGGAAACGAAGTGCTCCTCCCCGGCCGCACCAGCCGCGGTCTTCTCGGCAGCCTCCGCGACGCGCGATGCCAACGGCGACCCGGCGACGGCATCGGCGAGCTCGGTCAAACCGGCTGTTTTCTGAGGACGAAGCAACCCGGCGACGAGCACGTCGTCGAAGGCGTCGACGACCGCCAGTGCCTCGTCGAGACCGGCGATGGGATCGGTGAGCAGATCGACGCGCATCAGACCACCGCCCTGGTCGACGGGAACCACTGAAGCTCAGGCACCGGCGCCGTGGACGCTTCGAATTCGAGATATGCCAAGTGCCGCAGGAATTGGCTGAACACCGAAGCCGCGGCGGTGCTGTCACCCTGCGAAGGCCGTGTCGCGCTCATGGTCTGCGAAATGGCCTGCGCCGTCGGCTCGGGAACCTCGACGCGCAGGTATCGCGCCACCCGCTCGCCACCGTATTGAAGGGTGGATTCGTTGATCAGGGCGAGAATGTGGTTGCAGAATATCCCCCGCGCCCCGCCACACGGCCGGTTGTTGTTGGTACTACAGGAGAATTCGTACGTGCTCGCCGCGACCGACGAGACGTACACCCGCCCGATGTCCGATCCGCTGGACACCACGCCCTGCACCCGTCCGTCGGCCAGTTCGACGAACGGGACCTTCGCGAGCTTGCGCGGGCGGGCGGGTGGCAACACCCGGGCCGTGCTCGCTCTTTCCCAGTCTGACAACGCATCTTCTCCTTGCGGGGGTGCCTCGGTGGGGACTGGGATGAACCTAGCGGGAGGCACCGACAGTTTTGATCACATCCGGAGTTTTGCGAGCTGAGCGGCCAGATCGGCGAGGCCGTCGGCATGGAAGTCGAACCGGTCCGTCTCGGACGGCGGGTCACCGACGGGCCGGGCGACGTAGGCGGTCCGGAGACCGACGCTCTGCGCTCCCCTGAGGTCCCACGCGTGGGTGGCGACCATCAGCAGCCGCTCCGGCTTCGTCTTGGCCACGTCGACGGCCAGTTCGTAGACCGCCGGGTCGGGTTTGTAGGTCTGCGCGTCCTCGGCGGAGAGCGCTTGATGCCACCGCAGGCCGGCGTGGGCGTCGATCCTGAGGAGGCTCGTGCGGCTGGCGTTGGAGAGTCCGATTAGCGTGTGGTGTTCAGCGAGCTTGGCCAGTCCTTCGACGGAGTCGGGCCACGGCGAGAGCTTCGGCACCACGTCCGTCTTAGTGGCGATCTGGGCCGCTTCGCGGTCGAGAACGTCGCTCGGCGCGTACGGCCGCTCCCCCGCCACGATGCGCCGCTGCTCGGTCTCGACATGGCCCTGCCACAGCCTGACCAGCTCGTCGGCGTCGGCATCCGGCGCGACCTCCCGGACGGCCGCGCGGATCCCGGCCGGCTCGTCGACGAGCGTGCCGAGGATGTCGAACACCAACGCGTCGATCTCCACGATGAACCTCCCGGTAAGGGTTAAAGTGTCGGTTAACCGCGAACGTACGAGAGGTCGGTAAGGGATGCAAGTAGCGTTGGACGATTACGCCTGGGCGGCGGGCATCGCGACCGATCTGGTCAACACGGCGCCTGAGGTGTGGCACGGCGAAGACAAGCTACCGGATCTGGACTCCCTTGCCGCCTTCGCTGAGCTTCACTCGATACCCGTGGACACGCGGCCCAGTGACCTGCGCGCCGTTCACCGGCTGCGCCTCACAGTGCGCGATCTGATCAATTACCCGGACCGCACGGAACTGATCGACGGCGCATCCGTCCTCACATCGGCCGTCGCTCGGCTCACCGTTCTCGCCGACAGCGCACGATGGGCCGTTTCGATCCGGCCTGGCTCTACGGTCACGGACTCGCTGTCCCTGCTCTGTGGCGTGGGCATACTCGGCGTCGTCCAGGTTCTGGGCCCGGAACGGTTCCGTAAGTGCAGCGCACCTAGCTGCCAAGGCGCATTCATCGACACCACACGCCCCGGGCGCCGGAGATACTGCATGCCAGGACTCTGCGGAAACCGCGTCAACGTCGCCAATCACCGGGCCCGCCGAGCCTCGGCACGCTGAGGCGCCCCTCAGCACGAGCAGCCGTCAACGCCTCGGCGAGCGACCCTCCGACCCGACCCTCGAGGGGCCGGGCCGGAAAGCGAACTCCGCCATCACCGGATGATCTACTACAGGTGCGCAACCATGGCCGGCAGCAGGTCCCGAAAGGTCTGGCCGGACGCCGGCGCGCCGATCGCGGTCATCGACCAGCCGTCGCTCTCACGAGTCAGCTTCGCCATTATCTGCGCCGTATGCGTCCCGGATCCACTGAGATCGTAACGTGCGATCTCAGCGCCCTTCACCTCGTCGATCAAACGACAAAAAGCATTCTCGATCTGCGAGAAATCCTGCCCGGTGAAGGAGTTGACGGTGAAGACGATCGAGGATACGCCTGCCGGAACACGGGCCAGGTCGACCTTGATCGACTCGTCGTCACCCTCGCCGTCGCCGGTCAGGTTGTCACCCGTGTGCTGAACCGAGCCATCGTCGCTCTTGAGCTGTTTGAACCAGACCTGATCAACGACATTTCCCACACCATCGAACAGAACCGCCGAGGCGTCCAGATCGATCGTCTGCCGCTTACTGCCGAAAATTCCTCTCTTCTTCATGGCGTCCCATCCAAGACCCATCCGGACCCGAGTCAGCGATCCGCCTTTCCGTTTGGACAGTGAGACTTTCTGTCCTTTGACCAAGCTCATCGTCATCTTTTCCTCCTCTACTCGTTCCACTCGAACTTCTCGAACGTCCCGATCAGACCGCCGCGGATTCAGCAACGGCGGCGCTCGCCTCCCTCTCCCCCGCTCGCCTATTGCGAATTATCGAGGACAAGAAGGCGACACCGATGAACCCGACACCTATTGTCCCGGTGAGCACCTGGGGCACCTCGTACTTGATCGAGACCAGAAGCAAGATGGCCAGCGCACCGATCGCCCACTGCGCTCCGTGTTCCAGGTAGACGTACTCGTTCAGCGTTCCCTTCCTGACCAGGAACACCGTCGTCGACCGGATGTACATCGCGCCGATCCCGAGACCGATTCCGATCACCACCGGGTCGGAAGTGATGGCGAACGCACCGATCACGCCGTCGAAACTGAAGGTGGCATCCAGAACCTCGAGATAGAGGAACAAGATGAACGCCGCCTTGCCCGCGACCTTGACCGGATGTCCGGCATCACGTACTCCACCGTTCTCGAACATTCGTCCCGCTCCGTTGACGAGAATGAAGACGATCAGTCCGAGTGCCCCGGAAACCATCACGCTGACCGGCTTCCCTGCCGGAGCGAGAAAGTTCGCGGCGAACAGCAACGCGCCCCCGGCGACCACCACTGGCAACTGATCGAGCTTGCCTGCCTTGGCCAGCGGCCGCTCCAACCAGGACAGCCACGTGATCTCACGTTCTTCGAATATGTAGCTCAGGAAGAGCATGAGCAGGAACACGCCGCCGAAGGCCGCGATTGCCGGATGTGCTTCGTGAAGCACATGAGCGTAGCTTCCGGGCGTATCGACATCGCCTCCATCCATGGCAAGTCGATACGCCTGCGCCGGCGAAATTCTCGCCGTCACACAGACGATGACCACCGGGAAGAGCAGGCGCATCCCGAACACGGCGATCAGTACGCCCAGCGTGAGGAACAAGCGCTGCCACTTTTCGTTCATTCGATCCAGGACCGTGGCATTGACGACGGAATTGTCGAAGGAAAGCGATATTTCCAGCACCGCCAGAATGGCAACGACAGACAGACCGACAACGCCACCGTAGAGGAAAGCTGCAATCAGACCGGCAACGGTGATCCCGATAGCCATTCCGAACGTTTTCAGGAACATCTCTTTCCCGCCGTTTCACCGAGCAGTGGAGCGTCAGCCGACGTTGACACCGAAGTCCTTGGCGATACCGGCAAGGCCGGTATCGTAGCCCTGACCGACCGCCCGGAACTTCCAGTCCCCGCCACTGCGATAGAGCTCGCCGAAGACCATGGCGGTTTCGCTCGAAGCATCCTCGGAAAGGTCGTACCGGGTCAGTTCACGACCGTCTGCCTGGTTCACGACCCTGATAAAGGCATTGCGGACCTGCCCGAACGTCTGACCACGGCCGTCCGCGTCATAAATCGAAACCGGGAAAAGGATCTTGTCCACCTCAGCGGGAACGTTCGCCAGCGCGACCTTGATCTGCTCGTCGTCGCCATCCCCGTCACCGGTCAGGTTGTCACCGGTGTGCTCGACCGAACCATCAGGGCTGCGCAGGTTGTTGAAGAACACGAAGTGCTTGTCCGAAAGGGCATTGCCGTCTGCGCCGACAATGATGGCGCTCGCGTCGAGGTCGAAGGCCTCCCCGCTGGTCGTACGCTCGTCCCAGCCCAGACCGACCGTGACCGCGGACAATCCAGGTGCTTCCTTGGTCAAGGAAACGTTGCCACCCTTGGCGAGATTGACTCCCATGATCTTCCTCCTATATTCGAACCGAATCCGGTGATTCACGAACAATCCACTGCCAGGCGAAGAATCCCGATCGACTCACTCCGGATACCGGTGAGCACCAGCGAACCTTGTCGCACTTAATCGTCGAATCCACAGTCTGACATGTTTCCAGCAAAAGGCGTTTGTCACTGATTTGTCCAGTGGGATCCAACCGGACAAGCCAGCTGGTCGGAACAGAATTTTCGACGAAACAGGTCAGTTTCATGACAAATTATTTTTGTCACCCGCGACGAGTAGCGAATCCGTTGCTTCGTGCGATCAAGTGGCCATATCGGAGAGAAGTAAGGGGCGCCGTCATGCGCATCGTCACCATCGTCACGCTGTTGACCGTCGTGGGACTCATCACCGTCTCGGGCTGTGGCCCCACCGGCCCCAGCACACAAGCGGAGGTCTGCGCGGCGTTCGACCAGCTGGGCGAGAAACTCCTCGGCGCGAACGGGCTGTATGACAACGCCGTATTCAGCAAGGCGGGCGACCTCGCGGACGCGGCGGGACGCTACCCGGGGAATCCCGGGCTGACCGCGGACTCCGCGGCGCTGGCCAAGATCGCCGACTCGGACTCCACCAGCGGTCGCGCACTTAACCAGGCCACCTCGGCCATCGCGGACCTGTGCGGTCACCCCCTGGGGTTCGGCAGCATATTCGGGCAGAACGGGTCGACCGAGTTGGCGGGGCAGTGAACAGTCCACGATCCTCACCAGGAAGGCAAGGAAGGCCGATGGCCGGATTCGACCCGTTCAGGCTGAGGCGAGCGCACACGGCCCGGCAATTCGATGTCTTCATCAGCTTCACCAGGGCAGACCCGGGCGGCTCGGAGGCCGTACGGTTCATCAAAAGCTCCTTGGAATCGGCCGGCCTCCATGTCTTTTGGGATGAGGACATCAAGGAATTCGACGGCATCACCCAGGATCTGGTGGATGCGCTGGCCTCGGCCAAAGTCCTGCTCGCGTACTTCTCGGAGCAGTTCCCGACTCGTTACGCCTGCCAATGGGAACTCACGGCGGCGTTGATCGCGGCACGACGGCACGGGAACCCGGCAGATCGAGTACTCGTCGTCAACCCCGAAGGCCCGTTGAAGGACTCTCATCTGAAGCCGATCGAGCTTGCCGACGCCCGATTCTTCGCCGGCCCGGTGACTCCCGGCACCATCGACACACTCGTCGACCGCGTCGTGAAGAAGGTCAGAGCCGCGGACCGTCCGCTGGGTAGTCCCCGGCGCTCATCCGACCCTGCCGGAATACCGGCCCGGATTCTGCGACCTCGCCGGTTCATCGGCCGGTACCCCGACATGTGGGATATCCACAGTGGACTCCATGCGTCGGATTTCCCCGCCGTCCGCCTGCCCGAATCCCGCCCGGCGGTGATGGTCCAGGGTATCGCCGGTCAAGGGAAGACCAGCCTTGCCGAGCAGTACGCCTACCTCTACCGCGACGCGTTTCCAGGCGGCATGTTCTGGCTTGAACCGTTCGGCGCACTGCCGTCGCCCACCAACCCCAACCCCGGGAGTATCCTTCCGCGCTACCACGCGGCCCTGCGCCACGTAGCTGACGGTATCCATGGACTCCAAGCCGAAGGGGCCGACCCGGCCAGGCTGAGCAAGATGATCGCGGATCACCTCACCGGCAGGCGCGAACGCGTTCTCTGGGTGATCGACGACGTACCGGCCGGTGTTCCGCCGGACGTACTCGATCAGCTCCTCATTCCTTCGCCGGTGGTGCGCACGATCTTGACCGGACGAGGCGGCGCCCCTGGCTGGGACGTGCGGAGCGTCGAGCTGCGTGGTCTGAGCCAGGCCGACGGCCGTTTGCTGTTCGCGATGAGCCGCGAACCCGCGAGCGTCGCGGAGCAAGCCGCCGTCGACGACTTCATCCGGCGCTGCGACGGGCATCCGATGGCCATCCGAGGTGCGGCGAACGCGGCACGCAACCGGCCGGATCTCATCGACAGCCAGGACTTCGCCGACCATATCAACCGGACGTCGCCGTTCGTCATCCGGGCCATCCGGGACGACCTCGCGAACATCAGTGCCCTGGCTCGCCGTCTGTTGCAGGTCGCGGCGGTGCTCGCGCCGGTTCCCTTCCCGGCCAGGCTGGCCAGTCGGATCCTCGGGTGTACCGAAGGCATGGCCAGAGAACGCCTGGGTTCCGCGGCTGACGAGTTGGCGGCCGGCGGCTTCCTCAGCGTCGTCGACGGCGCTTGGCAAGTACACGGCCTCGTCACCGAGGCGGTCGGTACCGAAGAGTCGATCACCTCTGCCGCCGCGCCTGCGGTCCTCGCCGCCTTGGGGGAAACCGCCGGGGACGACCTAGTTCAACACGCCGAGACCCTCGCCAGGAACGCGGATGTCGCCGCTTCGGACCGAGTGTCCCTGCTGCGGCTTGTCGGCACCTCCTACCAGCGCCACGGCAACCTGATCGCGGCAGCAGAGGTATTCGGCGAGCTGCTGGCGATCGACGCCGCCGTCGCCGATTTGCTCACCGCGGCCGAAGCAGAGATCGGCTGTGCTCACTACGACAAGGCCGTGGACCACGCGCGCCGTGCCACCGCGAACACCGACGACCACCGGCTGCGCTATCGAGCGAGACTGCTGGCGGCACGCGCCTTGGACGCGCAAGCCAGATACGGGGAAGCCGATCAAGAGTTCTGGGATCACTACGGTGAACGGCCGGCCGTTTGGATGAGTGTCGAGGAACGTTTGTCGACCACACTCGCGATCTCCGTGAGACAACGCCAGCGGGGCAGGCCCAAGGACGCGGTGGCGGCACTCCGGTCCGCGGTGACCGAGTTGCGGGCCGCACCACCCGGTCCGCTCCGCGACGACATCGGGCCGTCCATCAGGCTGGAACTCGCCCGGGTCCTCCAGCTGACTGGCAAGGCCCGTCAGGCGCGCGTGATCGCCGGGGAAGTCGTCGACGAGTACACCGAAGCAGGTATGCCCCGGCACGGACGGCGTCTGGAAGCTCTCGCCGTTCAGGCCGAAGCGACTCTGACACTCGACTTCACCGAAGTCGGCGCCGCCTCAGAGAGCTGGAGTCGCTCCGCCGCCGGACTCGGGGAACTCAAGGCGCAGTACACCGAACTGTTGGGCGCCGACAATCCCTTGACCTTGGAAATATGGGTGAAAGCCGATCGTGCGTTGCTGGCCTTGGGCCGGCCTGAGGAGGCTTTGTCCGCACTCTCCGCCACCGACGACGAGATCGCTCGGCGACTCGGCCCGGACCACGTGCTGCGGCTGCGCGCACGACACGGAATGGCGACGGCTCATGGACAGCTCCGGGAGTTCGGCCGCCAAGCGGAGATTCTGGAAGAGCTCTTGCCACAACAGATCGACGCTCTCGGGAACCAGCACCCCGAGACCGTCGAAACTCAACTCGATCTCGGGACCGCCTTGCTCATGGGCGACTGCGGGCAACGAAAACGAGCAGTCGATCTGGTCGACGAGGCGGCCAAGACCCTCCGTGACGTACTCGGTTCGAACGTCGACCTGTCGGCCAAGGCGACCACAGCCCAATGGGTGCTGCGCCTACCTCAATGGATGGTGGGCTCCTACCTCGTCTTCGAGCGGTTACTCGGCACCAAGAAGGAGAAGTAGTCATGGAACGTGCGTTGGGCAGCCGCTATCGGCTGGGCGACCTCCTCGGCAGGGGTGCCATGGGGCAGGTATTCGCGGGAACCGACCAGGGTGGACACGAGTTCGCGTTCAAGATCTTGCGCAGCGATCTGACCGGGGATCCGGACGTGGTGGCCCGCTTTCTTCAGGAACGGTCGATCCTGGTCGGGCTGAGGCATCCGAACCTCGTACCGGTGCACGATCTCGTCGTCGAGGGCGAAACCGTCGCGATCGTGATGGAGTCGGTGCATGGTGGCGATTTGCGAACGTGGCTGAACGCCACCGGCACCCTACTCCCGTCGGAGGTCGCGAGGACCGGTGCCGGGATAGCGTCGGCCTTGGCCGAGGTGCATCATGCCGGCGTCGTGCATCGGGATGTCAAGCCTGAGAACGTCCTGATGGACGATTCGGGTTCGGAGAGAATTCCTCGTCTCACGGACTTCGGTATCTCCAGGCTGGCCAACTCGAGCGACGTCGGACGCAGTTCACTGTTGGCAGGCACTCCGCAGTACGTCGCTCCAGAACTCGCGGAAGGCGAAGAAGCCACCGCCGCGGCGGATCTCTACTCGTTGGGCATCGTTCTCTACGAGCTGTGCTGCGGCGTGACCCCTTTCGCCGGTAGATCGATGCTCCAGGTGGTACGGCAGCACGCCGAATACGAGCCGGGGAGACCGGACGGGATTCCGGACCAGCTGTGGGACATGATCAGTTGGCTCTTGGCAAAGGGACCGCGTGCCAGGCCTCAGTCCGCGAAGCAGGTCGCCACCATGCTCGAGGCGATGATCCCGAACCTTACCGGACTTCCGGTGGCACTCCCCCTGTCCACGCCCCCGGCGGCCGTATCGATCGCACACACCCAGGAAACGGTGGGTGCCATACCGCAGACTCCGCGGGTCCCGGCAGGCCCGCCGGGCGTTCTGACCGGACCCGCCGATGGAGTTCCCGTGCCCAAACGCAGACGTTCGAAGAAGATTGCCCTGGCACTGCTGGTTTTCGCGCTCGTCGGTGGAGGTGTCGTCGTGTGGAACTCGGCACGGCAAACACCCGAAGCCACCTCGACCGGGCGACCCGCGGAACCGGGTTCGTCGCGCGCCGCACCTCCGGTCAAGGAAGCGGAGACCACCAGTTCCGCGCCCACGATGACCACCGCGCCCGATCTCGTCGGCAAGGCGGTGTCGGAAGCGCAAGACTCACTACCCTCCAGTGTGCAGGTGGAGATCATCGACTCGATCGAACAGACCGGAAAGCCGGGAACCGTGATCGGCCAGGAGCCCAAACCCGGTGATCAGCTGAACGGGAAGATCAAGCTGACGGTCGCCAGGGAGGCCGTTCAGGTCTATCTGGACGAGTTGGAACCCGTGCGCGGCGAGTGGTCCAGCCAGAGTGCCGCTGGCCGGGTGGGCGGCAAGGTTCTGACGCACACCGTTCACGACGAACTGGGCTGCAGCAATGCGGCCCAGGCTGTTGAATACAACCTGGCGAAGGGCTTCAGACGGCTGCTGGCGACAGCGGGGATCGACGATGACTCACGAGACACCGAGTTGAAAGTCCAGTTGGAGATTTTCGCCGACGGCCGTAAGTTAACGTCGTCCGTACTGGAATACGGCAAGAGCATCGAGGTGAACGTCGATCTCAGCGGCGTTCTCCGCTTGAGGGTGCAATGGCAGCCGCTCGGTTCCAATTCGGATTGCTTCGGCGGAACCGTCGACGTCGGCGAGGCTCGGCTTCTCGGTCTGCCGGGTGAAGTGCCCAGCTCGTCAAGTGTTCCGACGAGCTGACCGATGACGCCGCCGGAACCCGTCGTGTCGATCACCTTCGGCCTACGTTCGTGGCAGCTCGTTCCCGGGCAGATCATCACGGTAGGGCGATCCGACCGCTGTGATGTCCTGGTCGATGACGTCCGGGTGTCCCGGGAGCACTTGCGGATCAGTTACGACGGCGGTTGGCAGGTGATCGACCTCCGGCCGAACGGTGCCACCATGCCGGAACCGCTTACCGGCAGAGGATCCGTTCTGCTGGCCGATGGCCTGTCGATCGAGTTCGACGTCGCTTCGTCGCGACGGAAGGCGTCGGACGGTACCACCGTGACAGTGGGCAGGGCGCGCGACAACGACGTGATCTTGAACGATGTCCGCGTGTCACGGCACCATGCCCGGCTGGAACGCGGCTCCTCGGGCTGGCAGGTCACGGATCTGGGCGCCCGGAACCGGACCCTTCTCAACGCTGTCCCGATCTCCAACCCGGCCCCGGTGTTCAGCGGAGATCGGCTCACCTTCGGTGGGACGGATCTCCTCGTCGAGGGCGACGACTTCCTTCCGGCCGGGACCACGCGGGCCTCACTCGTCGCAAGGCACGTCGGCTACAGCCTGCCCGGAGGTCGGCAACTGCTGGTCGGCGTCGACCTCAATGCAGGGCCGGGTGAGCTCGTGGCCATTCTCGGTCCTTCGGGCGCGGGGAAATCGACCCTGCTCGCAGTCCTGTCCGGGAAGCTGCGGCCGGACACGGGAACCGTTCACTACGACGACTACGAGGTCCATGATCAGTACACGGCGGTCCGCAGCCGGATAGGCCTCGTACCGCAGGAAGATCTCGTACATGCGAGATTGACCGGGCGTCAGGCGCTCACCTACGCGGCGGCCTTACGGCTTCCGGAAGATACCAGCAAGGCGGAAGTGCGCGCGAAAGTCGAAGCCACACTTAAGGAACTCGGCTTGGCCGGCCACGCCGACGTCCGGATCTCGCGCCTGTCCGGGGGACAGCGCAAACGGGTGTCGGTGGCACTCGAACTTCTCACCAGCCCGTCCTTGCTGTTCCTCGACGAGCCGACATCCGGCCTCGACCCAGCGCTCGACAGACAACTGATGTCCAGCCTGCGAGAGATCGCGGACGCGGGCCGGACCGTGGTGCTGGTGACCCACAACGTGCTCAATCTCGGCCAGTGCGACAAGGTCGTTCTGCTGGCACCGGGCGGGATTCCCGCCTTCACCGGTCCGCCGGGCGAACTACGCCAACGCTTCGGGACCGACGATTGGGCCGACATCATCACCAGCGTCGTGGAGACACCTCCGGTCTCCCTTTCCGACGATCCACCACGTCGGTCGGCCGAAGCTAGGAAGCCACCTGATCAGGGTGGACGGAAACCCGTCTTCACCCGTCAGATGGGCACTTTGGCGAAAAGGCATACACGTCTCATCTTCGCCGACCCTGGGTATGCGATCTTCCTCGCCGTCCTGCCGGTCGCCCTCGCCTTACTGGCCTTGACCGTTCCCGGGCGCGCCGGACTTCGAAACGGCTCGCCGGTCGAAGCGGCCGAAGCAGGTCAGATCCTTGTGCTGCTGTTCGTCGGTGCGGCGTTCATGGGCGGCGCCGCCGCCGCACGAGAGGTGATCGGTGAGCGATCGATCATCCTGAGAGAACGTGCGGCCGGTTTACTTCCGGCGGCGTACTCCGCGGCCAAGACAGGCATGTTCTGCCTGGTGTGCGGCGCTCAGAGCGTTCTGTTGGTCGGTGTTCTCGTCATCGTCAAACCGAGACCTACCGACAGCGTCGCACTCGGCAGCGCGTCACTCGAACTTGTGATCGCGGTCTGGGGTACGGCGACGACGTCCTGTCTGTTCAGCCTTTTGGCTTCCGCACTGGTGCGCTCGAGCGAGCAGGCCATGCCGGTGCTAGTGGTGACCGTCATGGCGCAGTTGGTGCTCTGCGGCGGGCTGATTCCGATCACCGGCCGAGCCGCGCTGAGTCAGCTGTCCTGGCTGGTCCCGGCCAGGTGGGGATATGCGGCAGGTGCCTCGACCGTGGATCTCAACAGGACCGGGCCCCCGGACGATCTGTGGACTCACGCGTCCCACTGGTGGCTGCTTTCGATCGCCGTTCTGACCGGGGCCGTGATCCTGTGCGCGGGCCTGCTCACGGTTCGGATGGTCCGGCTTTGCCGAACCTGAGGGGGGCCCGACAGCGGGGCCCTTCCCGGCAACAGCCGGGAGGGGCCCCGCCACAACCGAACCTCAGACCCCGGCCACCTGCTGGATCCAGGGCCGGTACCGCGTGATGTTCGTGTACGCGGTCGTGGTCTGCCGGTCGCTCGTCGACGCGACGCCGACCTGGCGGCCGGAGGCGAACATCGGGCCGCCCGAGTCCCCGCCGGCGGTGATGCCGTCGCCGCGGCGCGCGCACACCGCGATGCCGCCGTTGTAGTCACGGCAGGAGACCGACGTGACCGAGACGTTGGCGACCTTCAGGTAGCGCGACTGGCAGTTGATCTCCGAACCGCACTGGCTCGTCGCGCCCCAGCCGTAGACCTGGACGGTCTGGCCGACGGAGACGCTGGCGGTGGTGCCCAGCGGCGAGTAGGTGGCGTTCACCGAGGTCGTCAGCTTCACGATCGCGAGGTCCGCGCTCGGGTGCCGGGTGACGGTGGAGCCGGTGGCCATGGTGCCGCCGCTCTGCTGGTCGAGGCTCCCGATCCGGAAGGTGAACGTGCCACCGCTGGCCACGCAGTGCTTCGCGGTCAGGATGTACTGCGGCGCGATGATCGTCGAGGTACACGTTTGCCGGCCGTTGGCGAAGAGCCTGGCCGCCCACGGGCCGCTCGAAGCGTTCTGGCCGCCGATGATCATCGGCTGGACGTCGGAGGACGGTTCCGCGGCGGACGCCACGGGGGCGGTGACGCCGAGCAGTGCCGCGAAGGCGGTGCCGGCGATCAGTGCGAAGGAGCGAAGTCGCATGGTTCCGACTCATTTCTGCGGCCGGGATCCGGCCGCGCGATGGGGACGGGGTGTGCTGATTCTGAGACGCGGCAAGAGAAATCGGACACCGCCGAAAGTCGTGCAGTAGGTACTTATCTCTTCGCCCCCACCACCGCTAAGTGCCCCTCTAGGTACCGGAACCACCCGCCGGTTACGACACCCGGCGTCCGTCCACTTGAGACGGATGGCGGCATAACTCCAGGGACATAACCCGGCGCCGGGTCTTCCCGAAAACCCTTCCCGCCGACAGAATCGCCACCATGACCGCAGCACAGTGGACCCCGACCTACGGCGACCCCTTCGAGCCGGTTCCCTATTGTCCGGCGCGCATGCCCGAGGAGGAATCGCTGGCCACCGCCGCCGATCTGCGCCGCCGCATGGACGACCGCCGCACCGTGCGGATGTTCTCGACCGACCCGGTGCCCGAGCAGGTGGTCGTCGACGCCATCGCGGTGGCCTCGACCGCGCCCAGCGGCGCGCATCAGCAGCCGTGGACGTTCGTGCTCATCAAGGACGCCGCGACCAAACAGCGGATTCGTGAAGCCGCCGAAGAGGAAGAGCGCGTTTCGTACGAGGGCAGGCTCGGCGAGGAGTGGCTGTCCGCCTTGCGCCCGTTGGGCACCGACGCCGTGAAGACCCATCTCACCGACGCCCCGTACCTCATCGTGGTCTTCCAGCAGCGCTACTTCCTCGACGAGGACGGCACCAAGCACAAGCACTACTACGTCGACGAATCGGTGGGCATCGCCGTCGGCATGCTGCTCACGGCGCTGCATCTGTCCGGGCTGGCCGCATTGACGCATACGCCGTCGCCCATGCGGTTCCTCGGCGAGCTGCTCGAACGGCCGCAGAACGAGAAGGCGTTCGCCGTCATCCCGGTGGGCTATCCGGCGGACGACTGTGTCGTGCCGAACCTCGTGCGCAAGTCGATCGATCAGGTCATGATCCGTCGCTGAGCCGACGCGTGACCCGGGTGCGCGCGCACCCGGGTTGCGCGAAGCGGCCGCGAACACACAGTCAAACTGCGCATTAGTGCAGTTTACTGCTCACTTTGGCGCATCTCTTGACATATCCGGCGGCGATTGGACAAAGTCTGGGCACCGAAGGCGACACGAAGGAGTGTTCTTCATGGCCGACCTGCCCTCTGTCTCCCGGCGGACACTGTTCGGTGGCGCGCTCGCCGCCGGGGCGCTCGCCGCGATGCCGGCGAGCGCCACCGCCGCGGAAGAAGCCGCGAGCCCGCCCCGCCGTCCTGGCCGGCGCAGCATGATCGGCGTCCCGTTCGAACGGCACCGGACCGTCCGGATCGGGATGATCGGTCTCGGCAACCGCGGGATGTCCATGATCGGCGGCTGGAGTGCCGTCCCGGGCGCGGCGGTCACGGCCGTCTGCGACATCCGCGCCGAGCGCGCGAAGGCCGCCGCGGACAAGCTCGCCGCCGACGGGCGTCCGCGTCCGGCGGAGTACGGCGGATCCGCCGACGCCTACCGGAAGATGCTCGCGCGGGACGACATCGACCTCGTCTACATCGCCACGCCGTGGGAGTTCCACTACCCGCAGGGCAAGGCCGCGCTGCTGTCCGGCAAGCACGTCGGCGTCGAGTTGCCCATCGCCACCGAGCTCGACCAGCTGTGGGACCTCGTCGACACCAGCGAGCAAACCCGCAAACACCTGTTCCTCGCCGAAAACTGCAGTTACGGCCGCAACGAGCTGGCCATCCTCAAGATGGCGCACGAGGGCGTCTTCGGCGAGGTCACCAACGGGCACGGCGGTTACCTGCACGACCTCCGCGAACTGCTGTTCTCCGACACGTACTACACCGACGCGTGGCGCCGGAAGTGGCACACGCGCAGCACCGCGAGTTTCTACCCGATGCACGGTCTCGCGCCGATCGCCGCCTGCATGGACGTCAACCGCGGCGATCGGTTCGCCACGTTGCGCGCCACGGCGACCGAGCCGAAGGGCCTCGCCGATTACCGGAAACGCCACATGCCGCCGGGTCACCCGTCGTGGAAGGAGACCTACATCAACGGCGACCTGGTGACCTGTCTGATCGAGACCGAGCAGGGCCGGATCATCCGCGCCGAGCACGACGTCAGCTCGCCGCGCCCGTACAGCCGCATCAACAGTCTCGCCGGCAGCCGCGGCATCGTGGAGGACTACCCCGCCCGGATCTACATCGAGCCCGACCACAGCGGTCACGCGTGGAAGGACTTCGGGCCGTACCGCGACCGCCACGACCACTGGCTGTGGAAGAAGCTCAAGGACGACCCGAACCTCGGCGGGCACGGCGGCATGGACTACGTGCTGCAGTGGCGGATCGTGCAGCAGATGCGGGCCGGGCTGGTGCCGGACATCGACGTCTACGACTCGGCGGCCTGGTGCTCCCCCGTGCCGTTGAGCGTGGTCTCCCTCGAGCGCGGCGGGAAACCGGTGGCGGTACCGGACTTCACGCGTGGCGGTTGGCAGAAAGCCCGGCCGGGGCTGGACTCGCAGCCTTCGGAGATGCCCGGCTAAGGCATTCCCCGCAGGAAGGCCGCCAGTGGCCGGGTGAACTGGTCGATACTCGCCGGGGTGCCCGCCTCGACGCCGTCGAGGGAACCCGCACCGGCGAACCGGTCGAACAGCAGGCCTTCGATCAGGCTGACGAGGTCCGCGCTCGCCGTGCCGGGATCGGACGCGCCGAGGGCTTCGCACAACCGCGTCGCATGCTCACGGGAGAAGAGGGCCCGCGCGAGGAGTTCGTGGAGCTCGGGGAAGTCGGCGAGTTCGATCGTCAGCGCGTAGCGAGCGGTGACGTGATGGCGGCGGCTCACCAAGAGGTCGTCGAGCCACGCCGCCATCGCCCGCGCCGCGGCGGTGTGGCCGGCGACGGCGGCGTGCGCCAGGCCGGTCAGCTGGAAGCGGTGGGCGGACATGTCCGCGATACGCCGGACCACCGCTTCCAGCAACGCCTGGCGCGTGCGGAAGTAGTACGACGTCGAGCCGCGCGGCAGGTCCAGCCGGACGTCGACGGCGCTGTGCGTCAGGCCACGGATTCCTTGTGAGGCAAGAACTTCCGTCGCGGCCTCGGCGATGCGTGTCCGCCGGTCAGTGGGCTCCACAGTGGACCTTCCCGCCGGACAGCGCGGTGAGCCTGCTCCGGATCCGGTCCAGATCCGGGACTTCCGGAGGATCACGGAAGAGTTCGTCCAGCGACGCGGTCGCGTAGACGGCCAGTTCGACGCCCTGGTCGACGAGGATGTCGATCAGGACCCGGAACCGCATCGTGGCGTCGGCCCCCGCCGTCCTCAACGGCGGGACGTCGGTGATGGTCCACCGGCGGTGGCGCGCGGCCAGCTCCAGGTAGTCCCTGGTCGACATCTCCGTCGTCGCGCAGAGCTCGCCGAAACCGAACGTGACACCGGCCGTCGACTCGGGCGGCTCGCCGACGACGAATCGGCCCGGCCTGGTCCCTGGCAGGCGGTAGTCGTTCTCGCCGTCGAGGCGAACGACGTCGAGATGCGCCCGAAGCGCCGTCACGACGGCCTCGATCTTGTCGTGGAAGAGCGGATCCGGCAGCAGCCCTTCCGGTGGGTAGTTCGACGTCGCGACCAGCGTGATCTTCCGGGCGAACACCGCGTCCAGCAAACGCCGCAGGAGCATCGCGTCGCCGATGTCGTGCAGGTGGAACTCGTCGACGCACAACAGCGAGAGCCGGTCCAGCACCGCGGCGACGGCCCGGTCGATCCCGCCGAGGTCGTGCGCGGTGGACTGCAGATGCGCGAGCAGATGATGCAGATGCCATCGGCTCTTGCGGCCGGGCGCGGCTGCGTGGAAGGCGTCGAGCAGCATCGTCTTGCCCCGCCCGACGGAACCCCACAGGTAGACACCACGCCGCCTGCGCGGCACCTCGTCCAGCAGCGCCGCCACGGCGATCTGCCCGGAGTCCAGCTCTATGCCCATAGAGGAAGCCTCTAGAGAAATAGAGGGCCAGGCAAGCGAAGGTGATCGAGAGGACACTCAGCCGTCGGCCGTGTACCGGGGAACGACCCGGAAGACGCGCAGGTCCCTCGGGGTCCCCTTGGCCCGGAAGTTCCGGCGCGGGCGCACGGTGAAGGTGTCCTGGTCGAGTTCTTCGACGACGCTGGCGCTGGCCAGGACCTCGTCGCCGTCGGCGGCGGCCATGATCCGGGCGGCGATGTTCACGTCGACGCCGAGATAGTCGTCGCCGACCCGCTGCGGATTCCCGCGGTGCAGCCCCGCGCGCAGATGGGGCAGGTAACCCTCGGCCTTGATCACGCTCACGGCGGAACACGTCTCGTAGGCGGCGTTCACCGCCTCCCCCGGGTCGGCGAACACGGCCATCACCCCGTCGCCGAGCCCCTTGACGACACTGCCGCGGTGCCCGGCGACGATCGACTCGGTCACCTTGGAGACCTCCCGCAGCAGCTCCAGCACGCGGTCGTCACCGGCCTCCAGCGCCCAGGTCGAAAAGCCGACGAGGTCGGTGAACAGCACGGTGATGCCGTCCGCGGACAGCGGCGGGGCGCCGGAGCGGCGGACGGCCTGCCATGCCTGGACCGCGGCCAGCCCCAGCTCGCGGGTGGCGCTGGGCCGGTCGGCACCCGCCTCGGTGAGCAGGCGGGCGAGCCGATCGGACGAGCGTCCCGTCGACGGCGCCAGTGGCTCGGCGTTCCCGGGGACGAGCCCGCGCAGGAACCGCGCGCCGCGCACCAGCTCACCGCGCTGGTCCGTCGCGCGCAGGAACCTGCGGGTCCGGAGGTGCCACGGCTCAGGTCGTTCGGTCACGATCAAGACGATAGTCGTTCGCCGCGCGGACGGAGCACCTGTCACCGGGGTGACAAGAACACGGACGGCAGTTCCCCTTTCCGCCTTCGCGTGACAATTCGCGAACTCACCATTCTCCATACGCGTGACAAGATCGAAGCGTAAAGAAAACGCGAGAGATCTTTCCCTTTCCTCGTTGGTGACTTTCCACCTACATTCGGTTTCGAGCCCATTCAACGACGAAAGGACCTGACATGACGGAAACCCTCGTACGGAAGGGTGTCCGGCGATTCCGCGCGGCCGGGATCGCGGCCGTGGTCGCCGGAACCGTAATGCTCACCGCGGCGGGAACCGCGGCCGCCGTCGAAAAGAATCTCACGTACAAGGGCGGCTTCCCCATCATCGGCGACCAGAAGGTGGCGGTGGTGGTGAAGGCGGAAATCCCGGCGACGGCCAAGGCGGGTGAGCCGATTTCGGTGCCGTTCACCCTCGACGTCGATTCCGGTCAGGCCGCCGGCGACGGGCTCCGGCTGGTCGGTGCGAAGAAGCTCTCCGGCACCATCAGCTCGAAGGTGAACATCGCGCTCGGCGAGCAGAAGGTGTCGATCCCCATCGAACTGCCGATCCCCGACACCGAGGTGCCCGCGGAAGGCTCGCTGAAGTTCACCGCGACGGGCAAGGTCGACTTCACCATCCCGGCCGGGACCCCCGCCGGTGAGGCGACCAGCAGCGTGGACGCCGCGGCGACCTCGCATATCGTCACCGACAGTTCGCTCGGCGAGTTCGACGTCAACCTCACCCTCGACCCGCCCGACCAGGACGCCGTCCTCGGCAAGACGACCGTCAGCTGATCACCCGTCTTCCCCCGGCTCGGCGAGCCGGGGGAAGACGCGTCTTGACCTCAAGCGCACTGGAGGTCACAGACTCTCGATCATGTGGATCTGCGACAGGTGCGGTATCGAACACCCGGCCACCCCGGAGCCGCCCCGGTGCGTGCTCGACCGCGGCGAGGTCGGTATGGAGGAAGCCGGTGACCTCGGCGCGCACACCGGACGCTGGTGGACGCACGAAGAACTGATGTCCGTGCCGCACAAGACCCTG
Organism: Amycolatopsis sp. SB7-3; assembly: GCF_041021335.1. Taxonomy (NCBI): domain Bacteria; kingdom Bacillati; phylum Actinomycetota; class Actinomycetes; order Pseudonocardiales; family Pseudonocardiaceae; genus Amycolatopsis; species Amycolatopsis sp. SB7-3. The sequence continues at coordinate 372,504 of NZ_JBFPJQ010000003.1, read as the reverse complement.
CACCGGGATCACGGCCGCGGGCTGCACAGCATCAAGCGGGACCCTCAGTTCGCGATCGGGCACTGGTCGTTCCTCGCGACGACTCCGGCGGGGACCCCTAGCTCGGCTGGAGCCGCGCGCTGGGCGGGGTCCCGGTGCTGGTCAACGAACGCAACCGCGAATGGCTGCCCGCACCCGATCCGGCGTTCGAGTTCTGGGACGAGCACGTGGAACCCTTGCCCGGCCTCGAACTGATCCGGCTCGGCGGGCATATGCGCGGCAGCGCCGTCGCCAGGACACCGGACGGGAGCATCCTGGCGGGCGACACGATCTCGGGCGGGCTCGCGCCGGGCTGGGTCTCGTTCCAGCGCAACTTCCCCAAGCACATCCCGCTGTCGGCGGCCGTGGTCCGCCGCATCGTCGACCGGCTCGACGACTTCCCCTACGACCGGCTCTACACCCTGGGCGGGGACACGATCGACCGTGACGCCCGCGCCGTCGTGCGCCGAAGCGCCGAAACCCATATCCGGTGGGTGAACGGCGACTTCGACCACCTCACTTGACCGACAGGTTCTCCTTGGCCTTCTCCTTGCGGCGGAAGGACAACGCGATGACACCGGCCATCCCCATGAAGAACGCGACGGCCCACATGCCGGGCCGGAAGCTGCCGGTCAGCCCCTGCAGCCAGCCGACGAGGTACGGGCCCACGAAACCCGACAGGTTGCCGAAGGAGTTGATCAGGCCGATGCCGGCGGCCGCGCCGACGCCGGTGAGGAAGGCGTTCGGCAGCTGCCAGAACACCGGGACCGCGGTGAACACGCCGACCGCGCACAGCGTCACCGCGGCCATCACCAGCAACGGCGAACCCAGGTAGAGCGCCGCGGCGATCGAGACCGCGCCGACGAACGCGGCGATGGCGACGTGCCCGGCGCGTTCGCCGGTGCGGTCGGAATGGCGTGCCCACAACACCATGGCGACGGCGGCGATGGCATACGGGACCGCCGTGATCAGGCCGATTTCGACGATGCTGTATTTGGTCTGGAACTGCTGCTCGAAGCCCTTGATCACCTGCGGGAGGAAGAACGCGAGCACGTAGAGGCCGAAGATGATCCCGAAGTAGACGGCGCTCAGCGCGAGCACGCGCGGATCGGTCAGCGCCTTCCGCGTGCTCACCTCGTGGCCGACCTCGCGGGTGTCCTCGGCGTCGAGGGTCGACTGCAGCGCGGTGCGCTGGTCCGGGGTCAGCCATTTCGCGTTCTTCGGCCGGTTCGGCAGCAGGAACAGCACCGCGATGCCGAGCAGGATCGAAGGAACACCTTCGGCGAAGAACATGAAGCGCCAGCCCGAGTCGAAGCCGAGAGCCCCGTCGCCGTGCTTGATGAGCAGGGCGGAGATCGGACTGCCGATGACCGACGAGAGCGGGACCGCCAGGAAGAACAGCGCGACGATCTTGGCCCGCACCTTCCGCGGGAACCAGTAGGTCAGGTACAGGATGATGCCGGGGAAGAACCCGGCCTCGGCGATACCGAGCAGCACCCGCACGATGTAGAAGCTGACCTCGCCCTGGATGAACGCGGTGGCCGAGGCGACGATGCCCCAGGTGACCATGATCCGCGCGATCCAGACCCTGGCCCCGACCTTGTGCAGGATGACGTTGCTGGGCACCTCGAAGAAGAAGTACCCGACGAAGAAGAGGCCGGCGCCGAGCCCGTAGGCCGCCGAGCTGATGCCGAGGTCGGCGTTCATGGTGAGCGCCGCGAACCCGACGTTGACCCGGTCGAGATAGTTGAGCAGATAGAGCAGCCCGAGGAACGGGACCAGCCGGATCATCGCCTTGCGGACCGCCTGCGCGGTGGACACCTCTGCCGTCTGTTCGTCCATCCGCGGGAGTGTAGAGGGCGATCAGAACAACGGGGGCAGGAAGGCACCGAGGTTTCCGCCCGCCGCCCGATCCGCCGGATCCGGATCGATCCGGACCGACTCCGGATCGCGCGGGTCGTAGGTGACCTTGACCGTCGAACCGCGGGCCGGCGCCTGCAACGGCGAGGTGATCATCGTGGCGGTGACCGTCCGCTCCCTCGCGTCGGTGGGGAACCGGACCTGCACGGTGAACCGGGGATTCCCCATCACCCAGACGTTGGTGAACTCGACGCCGACCACGGTGCCCATCACCTCGTGGCCGGTCCGCGCCAGCGCCTCCGCGCGGTCGTCCGCTTCGGCCTTGGTGACGAACGCCCGTCCCAGCACCATGATCATGACCAGTGCGGTCACCCCGGCCACCGCCGGGACGAGATACGGCTCGTAGTAGACGACCCAGTCCACCTCGGTCCACGGTTCGGACGGCAGCCGCTTCCCCACCGCCTCCGGCGGCGTCCAGGACGGAATCGCGGCGCCGGCGCCCAGCGCGATGCCGAGGGAGGCGGCCAGGCTGCTCGCCCGGAAGCCGACGCCCATCCCGCGCAGCGACACCCCGCCGCCCCACAGCATCGCGAACCCGAGCGACGAAGCCACCGTGATCGAGATGCTGAAGAGCAGGACGAGGGAGACCGCCGGGCCCGCGTCGGCCCCCCACGCGTCGACGCGGTTCAGCGACATCAACCGGAAACCGTCCAGCAGCCCGAGCGCGCCCGACCAGCCCACGACCGCCCAGGCCAGCGTCGTGGGCACGCCGAGCAGCCACAGACGCAGGCCTGGGCGGCGGGCCCGCCGGGAGTCTTCCGGCAGGCCGAATTCGAAGGTCCCGAACATGTCTACCGCCTAACCGATCGGGCCGAACACTGCGACCTTCGCCGGGTCGGCGGGGTCGACGCGGGCTTCGTGCCGGGTACCGGGCGCGTACTGCTGGATCGTCGCCAGCGGCGTGATCAGCTGCGTCACCGTCCGGTAGGTGGTGCCGTCGGCGCGGGTGACCTCGAGCGTCGCGGTGTACTGCGCCTGCCCGGCGATCTTCCGGCCGGTCGGCTCCAGACCGCGGACCACCAGCGTGGCGGGCTCGCAGGTGTCGTAGAGCCGCCGCAGTTCGGTGCCGTAGGCCTGCAGTTCCTGCTGCTGGCGCAACTGCTCGTCCATCGGCAACGCCATGAACGCCGCCATGTCCGGGTCGGCGTTGAGGCTCCGGAACGCCTGCGCGGCCAGCTGCGGAGTCGGCAGCTGCGGCGTGATGTCGTGGCCCTGCGCGGCGGCGGCCTGCCGGAACTGCTCCGCGTGGCGCTGGAAATCCTGCTCGCCCCGCGCCATGCCCTGCTGCGTCGCGTCGTTGATCTTGTCGCGGATCTTCTTGAACATCGGGTGCCGCCTTTCGCCGTGTCGTTCGTGCTGGACACAGCCTCGGCGGCCCCTCCCGCTACCGAACCCAGGTTTTCCCGTCGTCGGTCGCGTCGAGGCAGGTCAGCGGCGCCCAGAAGACCGGAGAGGTCGCGGGCTCGGGCCGCTCACGCCAGCGGGCGAGCCGGGATCGCTGCCAGGCGCACAGCTCGGTGACCGGATCCTCACCGGCGAGCGCCGTGTCGACGGCGATGACCAAATCGGACATCGGGTCCGCACCGGGCACGGCTGCCGACGTCGGCAGCGCCCAGACCGTGGCGGCGACCAGACCGGCTCCGGCCGCGATGGCGGCGAGCAGTACGCCGAACGGTTCGGCGAGGCCGAAATCGCTCGCGCTGGCACAGCCGACGAGCGCCACTCGCGCGGGCATGTCCATTTCGGACAGTGCGAGGTCGGCGGCGGTGAACGGCCGGTGCGCGCCGATCGGGGCGGCCGTACCCGGAAGATCGGCCGCACAGGACAGATGCAGGGCGGTCTGCGCGCCGTGCTCGTCGCGGACGCGGCTGACGTGCCCGACGAACACCAGCCGCGAACAAGGCCCCGCCACGAGTTCCGCGAGCAGGCGGCGGTCGGTGTCGGTGCGGCGCACCAGATCGAGCCCGCGTCCGGCGGCGGGAAGGACCGGCCCCTCGGCGAGCCGCTCGTCGAGATGGCGGATCAACGGTGAGGTCGCGTCCTGTTTGCCGAGCACGGAGCCCAGCTCGCCGAACGCGCTCTGGCCGGGGATGCGCGGGTCGAGCAGGTAGACCGGCGGGCCGTCGGCCGAGGACGGGCGACGCGGGATCGCGGACGGGGCGAGCAGCGAGACGTCGGCGACGTCGAGGACGCGCTCGTCGCCGTCGAAACAGAGGCCGAGCTCGTCGATTTCCAGCACGCGATCGGCCCGCCGGTCGGGCAGCGCCAGCAGTCCCCACGGGACACCGGCGAGGCTCGGCGACGGCTGGATCCGCAGGAGCGGGCGGTTTCCCCCGGCGGCGGCACGACGGAGTCGCTCGACCAGGTCGGCGGGCAGGAGGTTGAGCGCGAGCACGCGGGCCAGGCGTTGTTCCCCGGCGAAGCTCCCGAACGCGTCTTCGCCCAGCGAGCGCCGGACCGCGTCGGCCACGCTCTCGCCTTCGTGCGGTGTCGGGGACGCGGCGTCCAAGACCTGACGGGCGGTCCCGACCAGGGCGAAGTCGATCGGGTGCGTGTGGACGGTGTCGAGGTCCTCGGTGGTCCGCCAGGTGAGGAAGGTGTGTCCGGCATCGGCGAAGCGCAGGAGGAACGTCTCGCGCCCGGGCTTCGCGTCGGGCCAGGTCTCGACGGTGTCGGTGACCGGACGAGGCAGCCGGTACCGCTCGGCGGCGACGGCGAGCCATCGGTCCAGTTCCATGGGCGACGACGGCGACCAGCGCAGCGCGGGCGGCGGGGCGAGCCGCAGCGGAAGCGACGAAGTCACGGAACCCAGTGCCGCCAACGGAAGCCCCTCGGTGACCGGGCCGACTTCGAGACTGGGAAGCGCGCCGGTGAGGCCCAGTGTGGGCTCCTCCGTGCCCGTGTACGCGCCGACGGCACAGGTACGCTCGACGAGTTCCGCCGCGAGCCTCGGCTCCTCGAGCTGGGCCAGCAACGCGAGCGCCATCCCCATCGTCGGGGCCGCGATGTCCCGTGCCCACGCCGTGCGCGCCTCCGGCGAGACGAACTCGAACCGGTACTCCGCCGCCGCGAGCGTCAGCGGGAGCAGCAGATCCAGCACCGCGGGCAGGTCTTCTCCACGGGCGAACCCGATCGACGCCGCCACGAAATCCGTGTGCAGGAGATCCGCCCAGTCCCCCGCCGTCCGCGCCGATTCCCTCGCGCGGTTCGCGTGGTCCTCCGCCGTCGCCCAGTCGCCTTCCGCGGCCGCGCAGCGGGCCAGTGCCGTGTCCACGAGGCGCAGACCCGGACCGTCGCCGTTGGCCGTCCGGATCGCTCCCGCGTGTTCGAACTGCGCTCTGGCCTGCGAGACGTCGCCCGCGTGCAGCAGCAACATGCCCAGCGCGTGGCTCGCCTCCGCGACGTCGCCGGTCAGGCCCGCCGCCGCGAGTTCGTCGCGGGCGGTGACGATCGCGGTGACCGCGCCGGGGAAATCACCCGCGAGGGCGCGGGCCTCCGCCAGCCCTATGCCCATCTTGGCGGCCATCGGGCTCCCAGCGTGCTGAGCCGTCAGCCTCAGGAGGTCCGCCCGCGCGTCGGCGTCCTCACCACCCGCCTGGCGGATCCTGGCACGTTCGGCCCTGACCATGGCCTGCTGGTGCACGACCCGCTCGCGGACCTCGTCGTTCTCGGCGAGCGCGTCCAACGCCGCCAGGATCTCGTCGATCGCCGTCCGCGCGCCGGCGAAATCCCCGGCCGCGATCTGCACCCGCACGTCGAAGATCCTCAGTTCCAGCTCGTCGACCCCGTGGACGTCGAGCAGCTCGGGCGGATACTGGTCCGGTCCCGCCTCCTTGCGGAATGCCGCCCGGCGCCGCTGCCCGGCGATCAGCTCGCGCGCCTTGGCGACGTCACCTTCCTCGGTGGCCAGGGAGATGAGCACGCGCTCGGCGACCTCGCGGGAGCCTTCGATCATCCGTGCCTCGGCATACTGTCCGAAGTGGACGATGGCGACGGCGCTCACCTTGAAGACGTTGAGCACGGCTTCGGCGCATTGCCGCGCGTTGCGCAGATCGCCCGCCGAATAGCAGAGCGTGGCCAGATCGCTGACCGCGGCGAGTTCCAGATCCGTCCGGTCGAGCCGCTGCGCGATCTCCCGCATCCGGGCGTACTTCCGTTGCGCGTCCGCGACGTTCCGCGTGACAGCCAGTCGTTTGGCCTCGTCTTGGACCTCGGCCGCCTCCACCAGCAGCTTCCGGTACTGGCGTTCGGACAGCGAGCAGGCGGGGAGTTCGCCGTACGGGGCCGGATCGAGAGCGAAATACCGTGCGACGCAACGACAGTTGTACCCGTGCGAACTCGCGGGGCCCAGTTCGGGCGGAAGCGGGCGATCCGGCGGATTCCGGGGCGGCGGCATGCCGACGAGCACGTCAAAACTCCTCATCGGCGGAAGCGGCCGCCGCCCGTTCGGCCAGCGTCCTGAGCTCGGGTGGGCGGGCCCGCACGAGCGCGACCACCTCCGCCCGGTCTTCCGCCGTGGTCCCGGCGACACTCTCGTCCGCCATCCCGACGACGACGGCGATCTGTCCACCAGGGACACGCGCCGCCAGCCGCGCCGCGGCGTCGTCCAAGTCGGCCGTGCCGCTGAACCGCCCGGCGCCCAGCTCCAGCGGTACCTCCGCGAACGACTCGCCCTCGTGGCTCGCGAACGCGCTGATCGCCGCATCTGCGAACGCGCCCGCGACGACGACTTCGAGCCGGGTGGCGGCCGCGGCGGCGACGATCCGCCAGCTCACCGTGTCCTCGCCGGCGTCCAGGATCCCGGGTGGGACCCGCGCCCAGTCGACGCTCGCCCGTCCGCTCGCCAGTATGCCTTCGCCGGGCGCCACCGGATCGAGGCCCGCGGCCAGTGCGTACGCTTTTTGGCTCGGTGCCGGTGTTTCCACACGTACCGCGGCTTCGGCGCGCACGATGTCGTCCTGATCGTCGAACCAGGCGGCGAGGCGGGTGCACAGTCCTCGGACGTCGTCGGCGACCGACCCCGCGGCTGCCAGGAGGGCTCCGTCCGCGACCGCCGCGTCGAACAGCTCCGCCGGAGAGGCTTCGAAACCGTCGAGAAGCCCTTCGGCCAGGTCCTCGACGTCGGCCGTCGCGACCGCCGTTTCGAGGTCCAGCAACGCCGGGTCCAGCGACGGGACTCCGAGCGACGGGCCGGCGGGCCACCAGCGCCGGAGCCACAACAGCAGCGCGAGCCTGCCCAATTCCGGCCGGGCGGGAAGATCCGCGTGGCCCTGGGCGAGCGCGGCGAGGCTCGCTTCCGCGCCCACGAGCCGGGTCAGCCACGGTTCGGCGGCTCCGGCGTCGCTGAGCTCGATGCGCATCGTGGTCGTCCTGCCCGCGAGGAGATCGGCGAGGGCGAAACGGATGAGACCGCCGTCGGCCGCGACGACGGGCGTGTGCACCGGATGCGTCATGACACGGCCTCCAGATCCGGCAGGCGGGCCATGAGCGCTCGACGCACCTTCGTCCGCAGATCCAGTGACGTCGAGCGGACCACTCCGGTGACGAGGTCGCGGACGTCGGCGGCGTCGGCGGGCAGGTCGCCGCGGACGTCGAAGCCGTGCAGCCGGACCCACAGCCTGCCGAGGAAGTGCTTGGCGAACTCGCGAAGATCACGCAGGAGTTCGGCGTCGGGCCGCGGGGTGAGCGGGGTGGCCCCGGCCAGCGCGCGGCGGGCGTGCAGGACGTAACCCTCCCGCGCGACTTGCGCGTTGAGCCGCCGCGCGAACTCGGGCACCCCGGCGGGGGCCGCGCCGTCGAGCGGCCGCAGCGCGGGGGCGAGGACGACACCCAGCGCGAAGCACGCGGCCAGCGCGGGCAGGCCGAGCCCGAATCCGGCCGCGACCCGGGTGAGTTCGTCGTCGACGAGGTCCTCGACGGGAGGCCGCTCGTCCGGCGGAAGACGGCGCAGGGTGGCGCGCACGCGGCGTTCGACACTGCGTTCGAGGAGTTCGGCGCCGGTTTCGTCGCGCCGGTTCAAGGGCGGGACGGCGGTGCGATCTCCGCGTTGCAGGCCGAGATCCGGCGCGGGCAACCCGGAGATCTCTCGGATGATCTCACTGAGCTCGCGTGCCCCGCCCGGCTCCCTCAGCCCGAGCCCGAGAGCGTGCCCGGCGGCCGAATCGGCGAGGGTTCGCCAAGTGGCGTCGGAAAGGTCGTCGACGAACGTCCGGAGCGCGGCGATGTCTTGTGGCACAACGGTTTCAGCGGCCCAGCGGCGACGCAACTCCGCGGTCAGCCGCGTCTCGTGCCGCGGATCCGCGAGATACGCGGTGAGCCGATCCACGCCCGCCGCGCCAGCCTCACCATGGAGATCCCGCAACGCCCCCGCGGCCGTCACCGCCGCATCGGGCCCCGGCGAGCCGAAGCCTGTCGCCAGTTCATACGCCAGGGGGAAACAGACGTCTTGCACGTTGCCCGCCGTGATGCGCAGGGCGCGGCGCTGACGTTTGAGGTGGGTGAACCACGCGGCCGTCGCGCGCAGCCTGTCGGCGTCGGCCAGCAGGAGTTCCGTCAGCTCCGCCGCCGTCGCCGCGTCCAGCACGGGACGACCGAGCCGGGGACGCGCCGCCGTGCGGATCACCAGTGGGTCGATGATCTTCTTGATCGTGCGGGTCAGCGGGCCGCCGTCGGCGGAGGAGAGGACCTCGACGCCGTCGATCCGTTGCCACGCCTGTGCGAGAACGGCCGACCTCAGCCGGGGTTCGCCCGATGCCGTCGTCACTCGCCCTCCCCGCTCCGGCCACAACTCTATCCGAGGCCGGGCCTCACCCTGATGCCCGAAAGACCCCACCGAGCAGACGACGCGAACCGCCCTGCCCGTCCCTAGTCTGTCAGGTCGTGAATGACGCCGTTCCCGTCGATTACGAGAGTGATCCCGGACGCTTCGCGGCCAATGTGCTCTCGACCGCCTGGTTCTCCTCGTGCGGCGACGTCCATCCGGAGATCGCCGCCGGCTTCGCGACCGAAGGATGTTCACTGGTGCTGGACGTCGGAGGCGGCACCGGAGCGCTTTCCCGGCTGCTGGTACGCCGGAACGTGCCGACGGTGGTGGCCGACCTGGCGTCGCACGTGTCCCACGCGCCCGGATACTCCGTCCAGGCCGATGTGACCGGCCTTCCCTTCCGCGAAGCGACCTTCGACGGTGCGGCCGCGTTGTGGATGCTTCACCATGTGCCCGACCCGGTGGAAGCGCTCACCGAGGTGAGGCGGGTCCTCTCACCGGGTGGGCTGCTGGCCGTCTCGGCGTCGAGCCGGTGGAACGATCCCGAACTGGCGTGGGCGCTGCCTCGCTGGGGCCGGGCGTCGAGCTTCGACGCGGAAACCGCCGAACCTCTGCTGGGCAAGGTGTTCGAGGTCGAGTCGATCCGCGCCTGGGACGCCCGGTTGGTGACACTTCCCGATCGCGCCGCGGTCGCGCTGTTCCTCCGCGGCCGGGGTCTGCCCGAGCCGTCCGCGTGGCGGCTGGCCACCAAGACGGCGGTGCCTTTGTCGCTGACGAAACGGGGGCTGGTGGCGTGGGCGCGGAAACGCTAGCCGGTCGGCTGGGATTCGTGGAGGCTTGCCGCTACTTGGGCGCAAGCCGTCCGTTGCCGCTTTTCGGCAACGGGCCGGAACGCTGAAACCCAGCCCCCACACCGCCCGCCGCCACATTCCGACGACAGGCCAGAACCCTGAAACCCAGCCCCCACAACGCCCGTCGCCGCTTTTCGGCGACGGACTCAGAACGGTGGCGGCTCGTCGCTTCCCGGGCGGGGTTCGTGCAGCGGTGGTGGCGTGCTGTCGTACTGCTGCCCGGTGGGTGTGGTGATCGTCAGAGTGCCATCAGAGGCGAGCCGGTAGATCCAGCCGGGTTCGTCTTTCAATCGGTGGTCGCGGCGGCAGAGATCGATGAGGTCGGTGTCGGTGGTGTGCCCGCCGTGCTGCCACGGCACCGAATGATCGATGTCGCATGCCTGCGCTGGGCGATGGCAGCCGGGTCTTCGGCACTCCCGGTCCCGCACCCGCATGAACTCGGCCAAACCCGCGGTCGGCCGGTACCGGTCCCGGCGCAGATCCAGAACCTGCCCGGACAGCGGATCAGTGACGATCCGCCGCAACACACTGTTCCCACCCGTGGCGATCTCCCTGGCCAACGCGGCGGGGATCGTGCCATGCCCGGCCAGCTCCGCCGGATCATCATTCAGGCCCAGATAGGTGAACAAATCCATATAGAGAAACACCTCGCTGCGCTCACTCGCCCCACCCTGGCCACCGAGCAAAAGATCGAGCGCGACATCCGCCCGCAACTGGTCGAGAGTACGAGTCTCACCACCGGTTCGGAGAGCCCGCGCTTCACGATCGATCCGCTGATACGCCGCAGCGACCTTCTCCACCGGCCCATCCTCCACCTCGACCGAGGCGACCCCCGTCTCACCGTGCCGCATCGTGAGGCGGCGGCCTTCACGGTGCTGCTCGGTCCGTTTACCGGCACCCTCAGGGTCGATCGTGTTCGCCGCGTGATTGGCCGCTTTCCGCACCTGATCCGGGTTCTTGTCCCCGATCCGGTCCTCCAACACGGCGTCCACCGCACGAGCATCCTCATCCGACAGCCACGCGGTGGCCGTCGCGACCTTCATCGCGCTGAACCCGGCCAGCTTCCCCTCATCCATCAGGTTCAACGTGCGGGGCAGGCGGCTGGTCAGCGCGTCCGCGGCGGCGACCAGCGCACCCGCATGATTGTCCACAAGGGACAACTCAAGCGCGACCTCCTGCGCCACACTCCGCGCACCCTCACGATGACGATTCAACTGCGCCAACGCCCGAAACCGCACCGCCTCCAAACGCGCGATCCCCACCGACGCCGCCTGCGCCAACGCCACGCAATCCTTGTCATCCAAAGAATCCACCACGGAGTTCACCGCAGCCAACACCTCGGGATCGGTGAGACCTTCCAAGAGCGCCACAGGCGCGGAATGAGTATCCACCCCACAAACCTACGACCCACCACCGACAATTCCCGACCCCACGAACGACCAAAGCATTGCCGATTTTCGGCAACGCACACCGCACCACTGCATAACGTGAAAAGAATTCCGACAAGGGAGCAAGACGCGTGGCGCCGTCGCCGATTTTCGGCAACACACACCACACCATCAAATCCCTAACCCGCTTGAACCTCACGAAGCCGCGCGTACACCTCCGCAGCCCTCGGCGCACCGAGTTCGTTGAAGATGTTCAACGCGTCACCCCAGCAGGTCTTCGCCCACTCGGTTTCGCCTTTTCTCGCCCAGAGCTGACCCAAGTGGTCCAGCGCCGCCGCTTCACCATAGCGATCTCCCATGTCGCGACGTAGTTCCAAGGCCCGCTTCAGCTGCCCAGCGGATTCGCCGCTCCGGTCGATCTTCTGGAAGACGAGGGCCAGCCCCACCAGCGTTTCCGCTTCGCCGTAGCGATAGCCGATCCGATGCCGGATGTCCAAGGCCTGCCGTAGATTCTCGTAAGCCTGCTCGAATCGGCCCAGCCCATGGTTCGTGAGGCCGAGGAAATGCAGCGTCTGCGCCGCTCCCCATTCGTCACCGAGGAGCCGGAAGACCTCCAGCGCGTCTGTGTGGTGCCCGAGGGCTTCGGCGAACCGGCCCTGCTCGTGGTACGCGATCCCGAGACTGATCAGCGCCTGGCCCTGCCCCCAGGAATCGTCGATCCGCCGCCGGATCGCGAGCGCCGACTCCAAATACGCCAACGCCTCTTCGAACCGGCACAGATCCCGGTGCGCGATGCCCAGTCCGGCCAGCAGGGAAGCCTCGCTGAACTGGTCGGAGCATCGTCTCGCAGCCTCGACGCCCGCTTTGTAGGTGGCGATCCAGTCGGCCCACGGTTTCCGCAAGGTGAAGAACGCCCACAGCGCGAGCGGCAGCCTGCACGCGATCGAGCACCAGTCAGCGGCCAGCGCGGCGTGCACCGACGCGACCAGATTGGCCTGCTCGGCCTCGCACCAGGCGAGTGCTTCCCCGTAGGTGCCGAATTCGAGCTTGCCGGAGACGTCCGGGGAGACTTCGAGAGCGACACGTCTTCGCATGGGTGTGAGCACCCGGTCCGCCGAATCGGCGCAGGCGAGATACCACTCGAGCAAGCGCCGAGGCGATTCCTCTCGTTCTTCGGCGGACTCCTCCGCGTCGACACGTTCCTTCGCGTACACGCGCAGCAGGTCGTGGAAACGAAATCTGTCTCGGTCGACCTCGCTCAGCAGGCATCCCGCGGTGAGCTTGTCGAGCCTGCGCCGGACATCGGCCGCGGGCGGGCCGACGAGCACGGACGCGGTGGCCACGCTGACGGACGGTCCGGGATGGAGGCCGAGCATCCGGAAGACGCGGGCCGTGGCGGGATCCAAGGCTTGGTACGACCACGAGAACACCGGCCGCAGGGCGGACATTTCGTCGTCACCCGTTTCGAACGCGTCGAGTCTTCGTGCCTCCGACCGGAGTTCTCCGAGAAGGTCAGCCAGCCTCAGATACGGATGCGCCGCCACTCGCTCGCCGGCGATCCTCACCGCCAGTGGCAGATGTCCGCACAGATCCGCGAGCTCTCTGATCGCGCCGGGTTCGCCGTCCGCCCGGCGCGCTCCGATCGCCGTCCGGAGCAGGGTCTCCGATTCGGCGGGCATCAGCATGTCCAAGGTGATCCGGCGGGCACCGTTGGTCACGACGAGGCCCGACAGGCTACTGCGGCTCGTCACCAGCACGAAACAGCCGGGTGTGCTGGGCAGCAGCGGGCGTACCGCGTCCGGTGAGGTGACGTTGTCCAGAACGATGACGAATCGGCGATCGTTCAGCAACGAGCGGAAGAGCGCCGACTTCGCCTCCAGGCTTCGCGGGATCTTCTTCCCGGGAACTTCGAGCGCGCGCAGGAAACCGGCGAGAACTTCGGGTGGCGTACTGGCCGGACCCGGCGCGTAGCCGTGAAGGTCGCAGTAGAGATCGCCGTCGGGAAAACGCTCGCGCTGCGCGGACGCCCATTGCACGGCCAAGGCGGTCTTCCCCACCCCCGGCGCGCCCGCGATGATCGCGATCGCGTTGGAGCGGCCGTCCCCTCGGTCCGCGATCGCGCTGATCTTCGCCAATTCCGTTTCCCGACCGACGAACGTCGCGGTCACCGACGGGAGCTGATGCGGGGTCAGCGGAGAAGCTTCACCGCGCCCGGGGGACTCGTCGTACCAACGATCCATACCGGGAAATCGCGCCGGGATAGACCATTGTCGCGAGTTCCCGCGGTTCCCACCTGAATGGCGCAGACCAGCGACGCCGGTCACCCCCGGGATCTTCCCCTGTTCTTGAAAAGCCGCGCCAGCGGTCGCTTCAGATCGTCGGGTTCGCCCTGCCAGGTGATCACCGCGGGAGGCCGAGGGCCACCGAGATTCCGCAAGGCCCTTGTGTCGACCTCGCGAGCGACGATGAGAACGTCCGCGCCCTCCTCGACGGCCGACATCCTGGACCGCATGTAAGAGGTGACCTGATCGTCGAGGGTCGTACGGATGGAGACGTACACGGAGACGCTTCCCTTCGCGACGCGAGCGTTCCACCATTCGTCGCCGATCCCGTTCTCTTTCGTCTCGGCACCGATCATGGCGGCGACGTCTTTCACCACCGCCATGATCTCCGCAGTGAAGAGTGCGTGGTCGGCGAGGATCACCGCCTCCGTGACCCCCTCGACGTCCGCGGAGCCCTTCACGGTCGCGATCGCTTCCTGCGCAAGACGCGAGATTTCCGACGGCGCGGTCGTCAACGCCTGCGCCTCCGCGACCCTCACCCCGGCCAGGAACTCGAGCTTCAGGCTCTTGCCCCAGGAGACCCGCTTGGGCACCAGACCCACGACGCCCAGCAAGAACGCCACTCCCGCCAGGACCACGAGAGCGACCACGGCCGCACCGTCATGACCGAGATAGACACCCGCTTGCGCCAGGCCGATAACCGCGAGGCCGAATGTCACGCAGGCGAACCGCTGGCCGAAGGAAAGCCCGACGGGACGGATGCCATCGTCTCGTCGCTCGCGTCTGGGCATTTCCACCACCTCACCTGTGAGCGCTCTCAAGCGAGCGGGTTCTTTCCACCATTCGGGCACCCGAGCTTCCGCACCTTCGCCCGCCATGCCCGCAGGTACGCCTCTCGCCCGTAGCCACAGGTCGCCTGCAGGTACATGATCTGTGGCCGGGACAGGCGTGCTCCCTTGGGAACCGGGACCGTGATACCGCCTCTACGAAGCCACCGGGCATCTGACGTCGAGCCGATGCAGCTGAATCCCAAGGTCCGCAGGGTCCGCGCATGCGCCCTGCCGCCTCCGTCGCAATTCCACTTCTTTCCTTTTTTCGCCATCTCCACAACCATCCTGGATATCGGGTTCAAGGACCTCCGTCGTCGCCCATGGCGTAAAGGTCGGGTCCGACGGCGACACCGTTAAGCAGCATCGACGAAAGCTCCGGAATGGAAGCCGGATCGTGATCGTCTGGGGACTCACGATTCACGCGAGTTCCCGGACTTCCACGATCCCCGAGGTCACCGCCGGACGGCAGGGCAAAGACCCCGAACGCGGCCGTTCGGTCTAACTTTCGTCCGTTCTGTACAGACTTTCGTTGACTTCGATCGAAAGTCCTCTTAGGTTCAGCGGCGTCACAGAGGTGCTCCGCCGCCGACCCGAGGAGCAACGATGCTTCCGTTTGTCCGCAAGCGCTTCAACCGGTCCATCGTCGCCTCGTTGGCGCTGGTCACGGCATTGACCGGGCTGACGACAGTCCCGGCCGAAGCGGCCATCCCACCCCAGCAACCCGGTGTCACGCTCCGCACGTACGACCTCCAGCGTGAGCTCACCAAGCTCTGCGCGATCAAATCCGGCCAGACCCCCAACGTCGACAAGTTGATGCCGACGATCGACTGGACCACCACCGCCGACTTCGGTCTGGACGAGCGGTTCGTCTCCGAGGTCATCGGGAACATCAACATCGCCACCGCGGGCCAGTACGAATTCCGGCTCACCAGCGACGACGGCTCCAGGCTCCGGATCGACGGCCAGACGGTGATCAACCACGACGGCCTGCACGGGGCGACCCCGGCGACCGGCACGGTGCAGTTGAGCACCGGGTATCACGCGTTGCGGATCGACCATTTCGACAACACCAACGATCAGCAGGTCACCCTCGAATGGCGGCCGCCGGGCGCGGCGGATTTCGCGCTCGTGCCGAATTCGGTGCTCAGCACCGACGCCGACGTCGTGCGGGTGACCTCGCCCGGGCGCAAGGAATGCGAAGGCGCCACGGACTCCCCCGGTGACGGCCTGCCGCTCAACGGCGTCCACCCCGGCTTCACGCTGACGAACCTGCGTCCCGAGGGATTCCAGCCGCAGGTCACCGGCATGGACTGGCTCCCGGACGGACGGCTCGCGATCGCCACGTGGGGCGGCTCCGACAAGGTCCTCGGCGAGGTCCACCTGCTGAGCAACGTCAGCGGGAACACCGACCCGAGCAAGGTCCGCACGCAGCGCGTCGCCAGCGGGCTCAAGGAACCGATGGGCGTCAAGTACGTCGACGGCAAGCTGTACGTCTCGGAGAAGACGCGGCTCGTCGAACTGAACGACACCAACGGCGACGGCGTGACCGACGACTACCGCACGGTCGCCACCTGGCCGTTCGGCGGCAACTTCCACGAGTTCGCGTTCGGCCTGCTGTACAAGGACGGCTACTTCTACGCCAACCTTTCCGTCTCCATCAACTACGGCGGCGCCACCACCGACCCGCAGCCCGCGAAGAACCGCGGCACGACGATCAAGGTGAACAAGGCCACCGGCCAGGTCTCCTACATCGCAGGCGGGCTGCGTACACCGCACGGCATCGGCTGGGGACCGGAAGGCGACGTCTTCGTCACCGACAACCAGGGCGGCTGGCTTCCCGCGAACAAGCTCGTGCGGATCAAGCAGGACCGCTTCTTCAACCACTACACCAATCCCGCGGGCCCGTTCGACGAGAAGCCGGTGACCGCGCCCGTGTTGTGGTTGCCGCACAACGAGATCGCGAACTCGCCGAGCAACATGGTCATGCTGCCGACGGGCCCGTTCGCCGGGCAGATGGTGTACGGCGACGTGACCTACGGCGGGCTGCAGCGAGCTTTCCTGGAGAAGGTCAACGGTGAGTACCAGGGTGCGGTCTTCCGCATGACCCAGGGCCTCGAGTCGGGTGTCAGCCGGATCAGCCTCGGCCCCGACGGCGCGATCTACACCGGCGGGATCGACGGCGGCGGGAACTGGGGCCAGCCCGGCAAACTCGCCTACGGCCTCCAGAAGGTGACGCCCAACGGCACGAACGCCTTCGACATCCGGGCGATGCGGGCCGTCGCGGGCGGATTCGAACTGGAGTACACCCAGCCGCTGTCGGCCGGGACCGCGCAGAACCTCGCGGCGAAGTACCAGGCACAGCAGTGGCGCTACCAGCCCACACCGGCCTACGGCGGGCCGAAGATCGACGAGCAGACGTTGTCCGTCACGTCCGCGAGCCTGTCGGCCGACCGCAAGAAGGTCACGCTGCAGGTCGCAGGGCTGAAGGCCGGACATGTGGTGCACCTGCGCTCGCCGCGTCCGTTCGCGTCGGAGTCCGGTGCGGCGCTGTGGAGCACGGAAGCCTGGTACACGCTCAACTCCCTGGTCGGCGGTCCGCCGGCGAGCACGACCTACGAGGCGGAGCGGGCCGCGCTGAGCGGTGGCGCGGCGACGAACACGAACCATGCGGGCTACACGGGCACCGGTTTCGTCGACGGCTACTGGAACCAGGGCGCCGCGACGACGTTCACCGTGAACGCGCCGAAATCCGGTGCCTACAACGCGGCCTTGCGCTACTCGAACGGCCCGGATCCCGCGCCGGGGACCAAATCGGTGACCGTCTACGTCAACGGGACCAAGGTGAAACAGGTCCGGCTCGCGAGCACCGGCAACTGGGACACCTGGAACACCCAGCCCGAGACGCTCGACCTCAAAGCCGGAGCGAACACGATCTCCTATCGCTACGACACGGGCGACGCGGGCAACGTCAACCTCGACAGTCTCACCCTGACCGAGTCCCGGCGCATCACGTTGTTCAAGGGCACCGATCTGAACGCGTGGGAGAAACGCGCGGGCGGCGCGGCGACCTGGCCGGTGTCCGGCGGCGCGATGGAGTCGAACGGCGGGGACATCCGCACGAAGCAGCAGTTCGGCGACTTCCGGCTGCACGTCGAATGGAACGAGCCGAACTACCCGCCGGAGGTCACCGGACAGCAAAGGGGCAACAGCGGCGTCTATCTCCAGGAACGCTACGAACTGCAGGTGCTCGAATCCTTCGTGGACACCACGCTCGCCAACAACGAGGCGGGCGCGATCTACTCGAAGAAGGCGCCTGACCGGAACATGGCGACGGCGCCGGGCACCTGGCAGACCTACGACGTCACCTTCCGTGCCGCCCGGTTCGACGGTGCCGGGAACAAGACCGACAACGCCCGTGTGACCGTGGTGTGGAACGGCGTCGTGGTCCACAACGACGTGGCGATCGACGGCGGTACGGGCGACAGCATCCCGGAAAGCGCAGCACCGGGCGCGATCCGCTTGCAGGACCACGGGGATCCTGGTGAGAACCCGCGGTTCCGCAACATCTGGATCGAGCCCATCGGCTAGCACGCATTGCGCGTGAAGGCCTCCTTCCCTCGGCTGAGCCGAGGGAAGGAGGCCTTCACGCGCTTGTCAGCGGCGGCAGGGGCGGAGGTCCACTCCTCCCGTCGTCTGCCCGGCGGTGACCGGAATCGGCGTGGCGGAAGCGAAATCGGCCGCGTCGCGGTACCAGCAGTCGGCATCGATGTAATGCTTGATCTTGACGTTCTGCGTGGTGAGACCGTTGACCGTGTACTGCCCGTTCGAATCCGAATTGGTCGCGTCCAGGATGTCGCCGGTGCGCGCGCTGTAGGCGTAGACGTAGCCGAAGGTCGGCTTGCCGTCCTTGTCGAGGATCCGTCCGCTGACCGCGCCGTTCGGCACCAGCGCGGCGTTCTCGGTCACGGTCGCGCCGGGCCGCACCCACACCGGACGGGCGGCGAACCGGTCCGCGCCGCCTCCTGACCACTGCCACGCGTAGTCGCCCCGCGAGGACGCGAATTCGAGCGGCCACTTGTACGGCCCGAGGCCCTTGATCGTGTAGACCCCGCCGTCGCGGCTGCAGTTCACGTCGAAGCGGAAGCCGATCCGGGGATCGACCGCGTACGGGTACACGCAGACGCCGTTCACCGGCGCCCCCGTGGCGCGATCGGTGACCTTGCCGGTGATCGTGCCGGCGGGATCCATCTTGATGTCCGCGGTCGGGACGGCCTTGCCGAGTTCGGCGGTGACCGTGCGGGCCTGCCCGATGTCGCCGGTGCCGCCGTCCGGCCCGGCCCACTGGATGCCGTAGCGCTCGTCGAGCGGCTTGACCAGCAGCTTGTACGCGCCGGGTTCGATCGGCCCGATCACCAGTTTTCCGTTCGCGTCACTGCAGTAGTACTGATAGTCGGCGTCGAGGACACCGACGATCGGAAGGGCGTAGGTGTCGACGCAGATCCGCTCCAGCGGCGCCTTGGTCTTCGCGTCCCGCACGGTGGCCACCACCGACGCGGCGGGTTTCATCGACGCCCGGAAGTCGGTGGTCTGCCCGGGAGCCAGATCGACATGCTGCCAGTTGACCGGGTAATGCGTACCGTCCGGACCCCATACGCTCAGCGTGTAGTAGCCGAACGGCGGCATGTCCTCGTACAGCATGACTCCGTCGGCGCCCGCGCACTTCCGCAGCTCCGGCGGATGCCCTTGCTCGACCTGCGAGCACGCACCCGCGACGGGCGCTCCGGTCTTCTCGTCCGTCGCGACCACCCGGAGCTTTCCGTACGGCGCCATGGCCTCGTCGACGACAGCGACCTGACCCTCCTCGACCGCGAAGGTGTCCGCGCCCGGGAAGCTCGACTTCTGCCGGATCCATTGCGTGCGATCGCCGTAGGTGACCGCCATCGTGTAGGTGTCCGCCTTGACACCGCTGAACGAATACGTGCCGTCCGCCGCGGTGAGGACCGTCGACCACCACCGCTGGTTCTGATCGGTGAGGCTCACCGAGGCACCCGCGGCGGGCTTTCCCTCGGCGGTGATCTGCCCGCGGACCGTGGCCGTGCCCTGCCGCAACGAGAAGTCCAGACCGTGCGGCAGGTCCAGCACCTCGGCGGCGAGCGCGCTTCCCCTGTTGTACGCCCAAAGCTCGGCGTACCCGGCGGCGGTCGCGCGGGCCTTGTACTTGCCGGGTGCGACACCCGCGATCTCGTAGCGGCCGTCCGCGCCCGCGCACCCCGAACCCGTTTCCTTCAGGTCGAGATCGAACAGCGTCACACACGCCCCGGCCACCGGCTCACCGGAGTCGGCGGCCTTGACCACCCCGGCCACGATCCCTTCGTCGGCCATCGCCGGACCGGTCGTCAGCAGCGCGACGATCGGGATGGCGGCGGCCAGGAACAACGCTCTCTTCATCGGAAGCTCCCCTCAGTGTCGCGCCAACGATGGCGCCGGGGAGCCGCCCGTGTCTGCGTCATCTGACACAGACACCTAGGCCATGTCGTCCGCCAGGACTTCGCGCGCGACAAGCACGCCACCGACGAAACCGACCGGCATCACGATCAGCGCGGCGAACGGGATCAGGCACAGCAGTGACACGGGAAGCCCCAGCCCGAGGGCGAGCGCGCGGTGCCGTCGCAGCACCAGCCGGCGCTGCTTCAGGCCCATTCCGCGCCGGTAGAACGGCACGGCGATCAGTTCCAGCGCCAGGAACCACGCCGTCACCAGGGCCAGCAGGGCCGGCACCACGGTCTGCCCCACCACGGGGATGAAGCCCGCGATCAGCAGCGGGATCGTGAACAGGAGCGAACGCAGCACCAGGGCAAGGCCGTCCTTCAGGCCCATCACCAGCAACCGCCACCCCGACAGGTCCACCGCGCCGGGCACGCCGCCGAGATCGTCCTCGACCTTCTCGGCGATGTGCTCGTAGAACGGCCCGCCGACGGCGAGGGTGATCGCCGTGAAGCCGATCATGGCGATCGCCAGCACCGCGCCGAACACCGCGACGCCGACCGCCACCCGGATCGTCGTCCGCCAGCCCGGCGACCAGTCGTCGGCGAACGGCGTGATCAGCAGCGAGAGATCGTCGATCCAGAACGCCAGCGCGACGATCCCGCCGATCAGCAGCACCGTGGTCAGCAACGCGGGCAGCGCGCCGATCAGCAGCAGTCTCGGCGACCGCGCCAGGATGCCGAGGCCTCGCCCGAACATCCGGATACCCCTGAAAAAGTCCCGCACCGGACATTTCTACCAGTGCGGGCGCCGGCCGGGGTCGAGCAGGTTCTCCCGCGCGTACTGGGCCTTCGCGTCGCCGAAGCGCTCACGCCAGGACGGACATAGGCGATTTTCACCGACGCGAACGCCGGTGTCCCGCTGCGAAATTGGTGGCGTGACGGACACCTTGGCACCGACGGGGCGGGCTCGCGGCACCGTGCTGGCCGCCGCGCCCCTGACCATCATGGCCGCGGCGATCATCGCGCCCAGCCTGCCCGCGATGCGGGAGGACTTCGCGGATACGCCCGGTTCGGGTCTTCTCGTCCGGTTGGCACTGACCGTGACCTCGCTCGCGATCGCGATCAGCGCGCCCCTCTCCGGGATCGTCGCGGACCGCGTCGGACGCCGCCCGCTGCTCTTGACGGGTCTGGGGCTCTACGCGGTTTCCGGGACGGCCGGGTTCTTCGTGGACGACCTCTACCTGCTGCTGATCACCCGGGCGGCGCTCGGACTGGCCGTCGGCGGGATCATGACCGCGGTCAGCACCCTGATCACCGACTGGTTCACCGGCGGACGCCGTGCCTCCTTCCTCGGTCTGCAGCAGGCTTTCGCGAGCCTGGGCGGCGTCGTCTTCCTGCCGCTGGCCGGACTACTCGCCACCGTGAGCTGGCATGCCCCGTTCTGGATCTACTCGGTCTCGGCGATCGTGGCGGTCTTCGCGATCGTGTCGCTGCGCGAACCGGAACGGAACAGCCCCGCGGTCGGCGAAGGCGGCCGGCTGCCCGCCCGCGTCGTCGGGGCCTACGTCCTGGCGTTCGTGGTGACCCTGGCCTTCTACATGGCGCCGACCCAGTTGCCGTTCCTGTTGGAGGGTTTCGGTAGCGGGCCCGTCGTCGTCGGTGCCGTGGTCGCCGGGAGCACCTTGACCGGCGTCGTCGGCGCGCTGGCCTTCCCGCGGCTGCGCCGTCGCCTGGGCCCCACCGCGATCACCACCGTCAGTGTCGCGCTCATGGGCGCGGGCTGGCTGGTGATCGGGACCGCGGGAACCGTCGCGCAGGTCGTGACGGGACTGCTCGCGGGCGGTCTCGGCGTCGGTTTCGTCGTCCCGAACCTCAACCTGCTCCTGGCCGAGTCCGCCGATCCCGCGCGGCGCGGCCGGGTGCTCAGCGGCCTGGTCACCGGGATCTTCCTCGGCCAGTTCCTGTCCCCGCTCGTCGTCCAACCCCTCGTCCAAGGCATCGGCATCGCCGAGGCGTTCACCTGGACCGGCATCGCTTTGGGTGCCGGAGCGGCACTCGCCGCCCTTCTCTCGAACCGGAACAACGGAAAGGAAACACGATGATCTACCACGGCAACCGTTTCACCCTGCGGCCCGACGCCTCGCCGGAGCAGGTCGAAGAGGCCTTGGAGAGCCTCCGGAACCAGGGCCGGGTCATCCCGGCGGTGAAATCCTTCGTCGTCGGCCGCGATTTCGGCGGCGACTACGAATGGGGCGCCGTCTTCGCGATCGAAGACCTCGACGGGTACTGGGAGTACCTCATGCACCCGGCGCACCGGAACACCGACCGGGTCGGGCTCCCGCTGGTCGACCGGTTCGCGTCCTTCGACGTCACCGACGACCCGGATCCGGAGATGGGCGCGAAGATCGCCGAACTGCACCAGCGCCGTTACGACAACGACGCCGACCTGACCGAGCTGATCTCCGGCCTCGGCGAGTACTCCGGCAGTGCCGCGCCGGGAAAACACGGAGCCTGACCACGGCTTCAGCCACCGTCCGCGAGTGAGCCGCTGCCATCTGGGCCGGTCACGATCACCCGGCTGCTCACCGCGGTGCCGAACGGGATGATCGTGACCTGCCACGTCTTCGGCTCCCCGACGTGGATGGTCGCCTTCGCCCGCTGCACCAGGGCAGGGACCCGGTCGACCGCCAACTCACGGAGGTCGAACCGCGGCACCTGGGCGTCCGTCGGGGCGAAGACCACGGTCAGCCGCCGGTCCTCGACGACCGCGGTGATCACCCGGGAAACATCCGTCGCCAGTGCCAGCGAGTCGATCGCCCGGCGCAGTTCCCCTTCGCCCAGCAGGGATCTGTCGACGTTCACGGTCGCCGATCCCGAGGACGACGTGGTCGTCGACTGGGTTTCCTCCGCCCGGACGGGCGCTTCGGGCGCGAACAGTTCCGCACGGAACAGGTACAGCACGAGCGCCGCCCCGAGGGTGAATCCGAGGACCGCGAGCGCGCCGAACGCGCAACCCTCCGCCGGTTCCCGCACCAGGCTGGACTCCGGGGCGGATTCGATCACCGCCTCGGCCACACGGCGCTCCCACTCCGGTGACAGCCGCTCGACGACCTCCGCTTTCCACGGCCGGTCCGGCGGATACCGCACGACGAGGACATCGCCCGCGTGGTAGTCCGGGAGGTCGACCAGGTTGATGCCGTGGGTGATCTTCAACCGGTAGGTCGCCGCCCCCTCGGGGGCGACGGTGAGGTCGAAGTAGACCGGGATGTCGCCCGTTTCGGTGCCGCCCGCGCGGAGGCTCTCGATCTTGGCGAGCGCGATCACCGGCGCGATCCTCGCCTCACGAGCACGTCGTGGCGCTCCGGCGAGGTAGAGCAGGATTCCGTAGGCGATGGGGAGTCCGACGCCCGTGATCATCAGTGGCACGTACTCGATGACGATCCCCACGACGAACGCGCACAGGGTCGTCCCGGTGATGATCCCGGTCAGGAATCCGCGGGCGAGGGCGAGCGGCATGGGCGTGGCTCCAGACTTCCGGGGCGGGTGCGGTCAGTCTTCGCCGTGCCGTGCGCTACCGAACCCAGGTTTCAGCTTCCTAATCTCATTAGGCAAATCCCGAATGGACTATGGTACGGTGGTAGTCATGGCGAGAGCGGGACTGACCACGGAACGGGTGGTCCAGGCGGGTGCGGAACTCGCCGACGAGATCGGTTTCGAGCACGTGACGCCCACGGAGCTCGCGAAGCGGTGCGGTGTCAAGACGGCGAGCCTGTACTCGCACGTGAGGAACGCCCACGAGCTGAAGACCGAGATCGCCCTGCTGGCCTTGGCCGAACTCGCCGATCGCGCCGCCACC
This sequence comes from Amycolatopsis sp. SB7-3, assembly GCF_041021335.1. Taxonomy (NCBI): domain Bacteria; kingdom Bacillati; phylum Actinomycetota; class Actinomycetes; order Pseudonocardiales; family Pseudonocardiaceae; genus Amycolatopsis; species Amycolatopsis sp. SB7-3. Next base: position 349,110 of record NZ_JBFPJQ010000003.1, on the reverse strand, counting down.
GCGGTGGCGGGCCTGGCAGGCAAGGACGCGTTGATCGCCTTGGCGAACGTCCACCGTGACTACGCGCTCGAACACCCCGGCAGATTCACCGCCGCGAGATTCCGGCTCGCCCCGGAGAAGGCGTCCACCAGCGCCGGTGTCCGGCACGCCGAACTGATGCGGGCGATCCTGCGCGGCTACGACCTGGCCGAGCCGCACCAGACGCACGCGGTCCGGCTGCTGGGCAGCGTGTTCAGCGGCTTCGTGGGCCTGGAGTCCGCCGGAGGCTTCAGCCACAGCACCCCCGGCCCGCAGGAGAGCTGGACCGAGATCCTCGACGCGCTCGACGTTTTGCTGCGCGCTTGGCCCCGAACGAAATGAACGGAAGAATGCTCACCACTCCGATCAGCGCCGACCTCGTCCGCGGCGCGCTGGACCTCGAACACACCGAACGCGGCGTGCTCCCCCACCGGCTGCCCGCCAGGGCCAGGCAGCAGATCCCCGACGGTCAGCTGGCCATGGCGGAAGCGCAGCCGTCCGGGGTGCGACTGGTCTTCCGCAGCACGGCGACGCTCGTCGAACTGGACGTCCTGGCCACCAAACGGGTCTTCACCGGCACGCCGCCCCGGCCCGATGGTGTCTACGAACTGCTCGTCGACGGACGGCTCGCCGGGCGGGCGAGCGTGACCGAAGGCGACACGATCACCGTCGACCTGGCCACCGGCGCCGCGCGGCACCAGCCCGGCCCCGTCCGCACGCTGCGGTTCGACGGCCTGTCCGGGCACGATAAGAACGTCGAGATCTGGCTGCCGCACAACGAAACGACGCAGCTCGTCGCCTTGCGCACCGACGCGTCCGTCCACAGTGTCCAGTCACCCGATGGCGAGACGTGGTTGCACCACGGCAGCTCCATCAGCCAAGGCTCCAACGCCGCGACCCCGACCGGGATCTGGCCCGCCACGGCCGCGGCCATCGCCGGAAAGGAACTGGTCAACCTCGGTTTCGGCGGCAGTGCGCTGCTCGACCCGTTCACCGCGCGCGCGATGCGGGACACGGCGGCCGACTTCATCAGTCTCAAGATCGGGATCAACGTCGTCAACGCCGATCTGATGCGGCTGCGCGCGTTCGGCCCGGCGGTGCACGGTTTCCTGGACACCATCAGGGAAGGCCATCCCACCACGCCGTTGCTGGTCGTCTCGCCGCTCTACTGCCCCATCCACGAGCACACGCCGGGGCCCGGCGAATTCGACCCGGACGCCTTGCGGGAAGGAAAGGTGCGGTTCAGGGCGACCGGTGATCCCGCGGAGACCGCCGCGGGAAAGCTGACCCTCACCGTGATCCGCGACGAACTCGCCCGCATCGTCAAGGAGCGGAGCGATCCGCACCTGCGTTACCTCGACGGCCTCGAGCTGTACGACGAGGCGGACCATGCCGAGCTGCCGCTGCCCGACCACCTCCATCCGGACGCGGCCACGCACCGGCTCATCGGGGAACGCTTCGCCCGCCTGGCTTTCGACGCCTCGTGAGACCCATCGTTTACTGTGCGCGTCAAGCCCGGTAGCACCCGGTGCGGCTACCTATTTTTCTTCCTGTCCAACGAAAGTCGGTATCCGCCACCGGTGCGGCGGCTCACCATGATCGGCACCGGATCACCGGTGCCGGGTCGCCTTGGCCGTGCCCGGCGACCCCACTGTGTCCAGTGCGGCCACCCCTCGCGCTGGATCCTCCCTCGCGAAAGTGAGTCACCGGTATGCGCACAAACCCCCTAGCCCGTACCGCCACCACACTGGTGGCCGCAGCCGCGGCCGTCGGCTTCCTCGCCCCGTCCACGGCCACCGCCACCACCATCGCGGGCTACTCCCCCACGGTGCAGCACGAGGCGGTGACGTCCCTCTCCGCCGAGGCCGGGATCAGCCAGGCCGCCGCGGTCGAGTTCCTCCGGACGCAGACGGCCAGTGTCGAAACGCTGCAGAAGGTCACCGCGTCGCTCGGCTCCCGTGCCGCCGACGGGTACCTCGACGACGCCGCCGAACCGGTGGTGAACGTGCTCGACCAGGCCGCCGCCGACCAGGTCACCGCGACCGGCGCGCGGGCCCGCGTGGTCAAGCACTCCACCGCGGCGCTCACGAGCGCGCAGAACGCCCTGCAGGCGCTGCCCACGGTCGCGCACACCTCGATCGGCCTCGACCCCAAGGCCAACCAGGTCGTGCTGACCGTCTCCGACGCCGCGAAGGGCACCGAGGCCCTCGTGAAGGCCGCGGAAGCGCTCGGCGACCGGGTCCGCGTGGAGCGGACCACCGGCGAGATGCACACCGCGATCTACAACGGCGAGGCCATCACCGGCGGCGGCACCCGCTGCTCGGTCGGCTTCAACACCAACCGCGGCGGCCAGAACTACATCCTCGACGCCGGCCACTGCACCCGCGCGGTCTCGCAGTGGAACGTCGGGCCGTCGCAGGGCGCCAGCTTCCCGACCAACGACTACGGCCTGATCCGCAACACCACCGGCAGCGCGCCGGGCGCGGTCACCCTGTGGAACGGCTCCACCCAGCGGATCGCCTCCGCCGGTTCGGCCACCGTCGGGCAGCGGATCAGCAAGAGCGGCAGCACCACCCGGCTCACCTCGGGTTCGGTGCAGCGGCTGAACGTCACGGTGAACTACGCCGAAGGCTCGGTGTACCAGCTGATCCAGACCAGCGCGCTGGTCAACCCCGGCGACTCGGGCGGCTGCCTGTTCTCCGGCAGCGTCGGGCTGGGCATCACCTCCGGCAAGGGCAGCGGCACCTCGTACTTCCAGCCGATCGGCGAGGCGCTGAGCGCCTACAGCGTCACGCTCAACCCGTAAGCCCGTTCCGGGCCCCGGTCACCGCGACCGGGGCCCGGCCGGTGCGTGGAAGTGCTCGACGACGTGGTCGCGGAAGCGTTGTGCCGCGGCCGAAAGATAGGTGTCCTCGCGCCAGGCGACGCTGAGCACGCGACGGCAATCGGGATCGTCGACGTCGAGCCAGACCACCGTCTGGCTGGTCTCCGGCCGCAGTCCGAGCGACGGCACGAGCGCGAGACCGAGACCCGCGTCGATGAGCTGGAAGAGCACGGCGGCTTCGTCGCCCTCGCAGACGATGTGGAGTTCGAGCCCGGCCTTCGCGAACAGGCGCTCGACGAGCGCGCGCTGCCAGTAGCCGGGGCGCGTGGTGAGGAACGGCTCGCCTTCGAGGTCCGCCAGGCCGACGTGACCACGCCCGGCGAGCCGGTGCCCGGAAGGCACGCAGAGGAAGACCTGTTCGTCGAGCAGCACGCGGCTGCGGAGGTCGTTGCCCGCCAAGGGTTGCGACGAGATGCACAGGTCGACGTCGCCGGATCGCAGCTTCTCGGTCATGCCCTCCGCCGACGCCTGGGACAGCCGGACGTCCACCAGCGGATGCCCGGGCACGAACGTGCGAAGCGGATCGGTGAGGGCGAGCAGGCTTTCGGCCGCGACGGTGACGGTGCCACGTTCCAGCCCGGCGGCATCGTCGAGCTCCTGACGGGCGTCGTCGAGTTCGGCCAGCGCCCGGTCGACGCGGCGGAGGAACGCGGTGCCGAAGCGGTTGAGCCTGATCCGGCGGCCGTGCCGGTCGAACAGCGGTACGCCGAGTTCGTTTTCCAGTCTGGCCAGGGTCCGGCTGAGCGAGGGTTGCGCGACCCGCAGCTTCTCGGCCGCGCGGCCGACGTGTTCGAGCCGGGCGACGGTCTGGAAGTACCGGAGGGCCAGAAGATCCACTGCTGATACCTCACCTGTTATGAACAGATAACCGATCTTGTCTTGGACAGCATAAGGCCTCGGCTCTTACGTTCGATCGCGTGAGTGAAACCCTGACCAGCCCGAGCCGGAAGGCGAACGGGACGCTGGTGGTGAACCGGGTGCTGGTGAGCGCCCACGCCGTCGCGATCATCGGCCAGCCGGTGTTCGCGGGCGGCTACCTCGGCGGCGATTACGACATGCTCTGGCTGCACCGCTGGGGTGCCGACGCGGTCTCGTACCTGGCGTACGCGCAGATCATCGCGGCCTTGGTCCTCTGGCTGGTGCGCGGACCGCGCTGGCTGTTCTGGATCAGCCTGCTGCTCGCCGCGGGCGAGACCGGCCAGTACCTCGCCGGGATGGCGGGCGCGCTCGATCTGCACATCCCCCTCGGCGTCGCGCTGGTCACCGGAGCGGTGCTGACGACCATCGCCGTCTGGCGGCCGCAGATCTGGCGGGCACGCCGATGAGCCGCCGTCTTCCCCGCAGGACCTTCCTCGGGCTCGCCGGCGGGGCCGGTGTCCTCGCCGCCGCCGGGATCGCTGCTCCCCGCCTGCTCGCGCAAGGCGCGCCGGGGACCGGCGAGTTGCTGCGCAGCGGGGTCCCCTTGCCGGAACCCTTCCGGGTGCCGCTGCCGATCCCGCCGGTCCTGCGTCCACAAAGGACGGCCGACGCCGATCACTACACGGTCACCCAGCGGGCGGCGACGGCCGAGATCCTGCCCGGCGTCCGGACACCGATCTGGGGCTACGAAGGGATCTTCCCGGGTCCGACGATCGAATCGCGGCGAGACCGGACCGTAGTGGCGCACCATCGCAACGAGCTTCCCGTCCCGACCGTGGTCCACCTCCACGGCGGGCACACGCCCGCCGATTCCGACGGCTACCCGACCGATCTCGTCCTGCCGCGGTCCGGCTGGAACACCGCGCACGGCGGGCACGGCATGGTCGACGCCCGTGCCCGGATCTCGAACGGGGAGCGCGACTACGTCTTTCCGCTGCGGCAACGGGCCGCGACGCTGTGGTACCACGACCATCGCATGGATTTCACCGGTCCGGCCGTGTACCGGGGCCTGGCCGGATTCCACCTCGTCCGCGACGACGAGGAAGACGCCCTGGGCCTCCCGTCGGGCGAACGTGAACTGCCGCTGATGATCGCCGACCGTTCCTTCGACGAGCACGGCGAGTTCGCCTATCCCTCCCTCGACCGCTCGCTGCGGACCACACCGGGAGTCGAAAGTGCTTTCGTGGAGGGCGTTTTCGGTGACGTCATCCTCGTCAACGGCGCGCCGTGGCCGGTGCACGAAGTCGCGGCCGCGCGGTACCGGCTGCGTCTCCTCAATGGTTCCAACGCGCGGCGGTACGACCTGGCGCTCGACCCGCCGCCGCCCGGTGGAGGCGGTTTCGTGCAGATCGGCGCCGACCAGGGCCTGCTCGACGCACCGCGCGCACACGACCATCTCCCCATCGCCCCGGCGGAACGGTACGACGTCGTCGTCGACTTCGGCCGGTATCCGGTCGGCACCGAGGTCACCCTCGTGAACCGGCTCGGCACCGGCTCGACCGCCCAGATCATGCGGTTCGTCGTCGCGCGCCGTGCGGCGGACGACAGCCGGGTTCCCGCGAAGCTCAGCGACATCCCGCCGCTGCCCCGCGAGCAGGCCACGACCACGCGCGACTTCTCGTTCCGCGCGGGCGCCGTCCACGGTCGTTCGGGCTGGGTGATCGGCGGGGAGCCGTTCTCGCCGGACCTCATGTCGGCGAGCCCGCGCCTCGGCGACACCGAGATCTGGCGATTCGTCGCCGACATCCACCATCCCGTGCATCTGCATCTGGTGGGATTCCGGATCCTTTCGCGGGGCGGGCGGCCGCCGGGGCCATTCGACGGCGGTATCAAGGACACCGTCGATCTGGCCCCGGGCGAATCGGTCGAGGTCATCGCCCGCTTCGACGGCTATCGCGGCCGGTACGTCTTCCATTGCCACAACGCCGAACACGAGGACATGGCGATGATGGCGAACTTCGAGGTGGTCTAGCGGACCCGGTTGGTCAACTCCCCGATCCCCTCGATCGCGACGGTGACCTCGTCCCCCGGCTCCATCGGCCCGACCCCGGCCGGGCTGCCGGTGAGGACGACGTCGCCGGGGCGCAGGGTGAACCAGCGGGTCACCCACGCGAGGATCTCCGGCACACCGAAGATCATCTCCCGCGTGGTGGCCCGCTGGGCGAGCCGATCGTTGATCCGCGTGGTCACCGCGAGGTCTCCGTTCTCGATACCGGTGGTGATCCAGGGCCCGAGCGGCAGGAACGTGTCGGCGCTCTTGGCCCGCGCCCATTGACCGTCGGCCCGCCAGTCGTGCGCGGTGACGTCGTTGGCGCAGGTGTAGCCCAGGACGTGCGCCAAAGCGTTTTCGACGGTCAGGTTCCGCGCGGTCCTGCCGATGACGACGGCCAGTTCGCCCTCGTACTCCAGGCGTTCGACCTGTCGCGGGTGCAGGATCGGCCGCCCCGGACCGGTGACGGCGTTCGGGGCCTTGAGGAACAGGGCGGGCCGCTCGGGCCACGGGCGGCCCTTTTCCTTCAGCTGGCAGGGATAGTTGCTGCCAACGCAGACGATCGTGCGCGGCTCGCACGGCGCGAGCAGCCGGACCCCGGACAGCGGGCCGACGACCTCGCCAGGGCCGGTGACCGGGTCGTACGCGCGGACGACGTCACCTTCGACGCAGCCCGTCCTGGCGGCCTCCTCCCGGCCGAAGCGGATCAGTCTCATGCCGGCCCGCCGAGCGCTTCACGGACCAGTTCGAGCGGATGCCACGCCGTACGGCCGGCCCCGTGGAAGATCTGCTGACGGCACGAAACGCCGGTGGCGGCGACCAGTGTTCCGGCCGGTTCCCGCTCCAGCGCGGGGAAGAGCCGGTCGCGGCCGACGGCCATCGAGGTCTCGTAATGCTCGGCCTCGAAGCCGAACGAACCCGCCATCCCACAGCATCCGGAGTCGATCTCGGCGACCTCCAGCCCCGGGATACGGCGCAGGAGCGCCATCGTGGCGGCGGTGCCGACCTCCGCCTTCTGGTGACAGTGGCCGTGGAAGACCACGCGCCGCCCGCTCAGCCACGATCGTTCCGGCAGGTTCAGCCTGCCGTCGTCGATGGCCTCGACGAGCAGTTCCTCGACCTGGCGGACCCGCTCCTCGACCTGCCGCGCTTCGGGAAGATCCGGCAGCAACGCCAAAGTCTCGTCGCGCAAGGTGAACACGCACGACGGCTCACAGCCGACGATCGGCGATCCCGGTTCGGTGTCACGCGCCAAGGACGTGACCAATCCAGTGGCCTTCTTCTTGGCGTCCTCCAGCAGGCCTTTGGACAGGCTCGACCGTCCGCAGCAGCCCCCGGACGCGAGTTCCACCGCCCAGCCCGCGGTTTCGAGCAGTTCGATGGCCGCCTTGCCGATCTGCGGTTCGGTGAAGGTGGTGAAGGAATCCGCGAGCCAGTTCACCGTGCCCGCCGTCCCCGGCGCCGTCACCCGGCGGCGATTCCAGCGCACTAGGTTGTCCCGTGCGAACTTCGGCAGCGGACGTTCGGCCTTGATGCCGACGGCCCGTTCCATGAGTTTGCGGAGCGGCTCGATCCGACCGGGCACATTGGACAGTGGCGCGGTCGCCGAGCCGAGCCGGTTGAGGAACCGGATCGAGCCGAAGATCCGCGACCGCAGCGGGGTGCCGTGCTCCTCGTGGTGCTGGTGCAGGGTTTCGGCCTTGAGCGAGGCCATGTCGACGCTCATCGGGCATTCGCTCTTGCACGCCTTGCACATCAGGCACAGGTCGAGGATCTCGTGCAGGCGTTCCCCGCCGAGTGCGGCCTTCGGATCCGGTTCGGAAAGCGCCTTGACCAGTGCGTTGGCCCGGCCGCGCGTGGAATGTTCCTCCTGCAGGGTGACCTGGTACGACGGGCACATCACCCCGCCAGTGGTCTTGCGGCACAACCCGATGTTCATGCAGCGGTCGGCGGCGTCGCGCATCCCGCCGACGACCTCGAACGACAGCATCGTCCGCAACGGCGGCGCGGGCGGCAGGGCGTCGCGGTCGCGCAGGTTCTCGGTCATCGAGGGCGCGTCGACGATCTTGCCGGGGTTCATCGTGCCCACGGGATCGAAGAGTTTCTTGACCTGGCGCATGGCTTCGTAGAGTTCGTCGCCGAAGATCTCGCGGTTGAACTCCGAGCGGGCGAGGCCGTCGCCGTGTTCGGAGGAGTTCACGCCGCCGAATTCGGCCACGAGATCCTTGATCTTCTCCGCGACCGCGCGCATCGTGTCGACCTGCGCGGGGTCGGTGAGGTCGACGAACGGCCGGATGTGCAGGCAGCCGACCGAACAATGGCCGTAGAACCCGGCTTCGAGCCGGTGCTCGTCGAGGATTTCCTTGAACCGCGCGGTGTATTCCGCGAGGTGCTCGGGGTCGACGGCGGTGTCCTCGATGAACGCCAGCGGCCGCTTGGTCCCCTCGCCCGCCGCCATCAGCAGGCCGAGACTGGACTTGCGCACCTTGAGCAGCGCCGCCTGTTCGGCGGCCGTGACGAGTTTGAGCGTGTGGTAGCCGTGCCCGTTACGCTCCCAAAGCGCGGCCACCTCGTCGAGTTTGGCCGCCAGCACGGTCTCGTCGTCGCCGGAAAACGACACGAACAGCAGTGCCTCCGGATCACCGACGAGATGGTTGCCGAGATCGGCGTACTCGATCTTCCGCCGTGACAGATCGAGGATCGTCTTGTCCATCATCTCGACCTGATGCGGCCCGCAGCTGAGCGCGTCGAGCGTCGCCGAAATGGCGCCGTGCGTCGTCTCGAAATGTCCGACCGCGTAGACGGTCTTCCTCGGCTTGGGCACCAGATCGACTTCGATCCGGGTGGCCAGCACGAGCGTGCCCTCCGCGCCGACGACGAATTTGGCGAGGTCGAAGGGTTTGTCGTCGCCGTATCCGGAGAGCCGGTCGAGCCGGTAGCCGCACGCCCGCCGCCAGAACATCGGCATGCCCTTGGCGATGGCGTCCTCGTGCGCGGTGACGAGTTCGGGGAGTTCGCGGTAGATACGGCCTTCGAGCGTGTCCGCCTCGGCGCGCCGCAGGCGTTCGGTCTCGCTCACCGGTTCCAGGCGGGCGGTGGAACCGTCGGCGAGGACGACGTCCAGCGCGCGGACGTGGTCGATGGTCATCCCGAAGGTCAGCGACCCGGAACCCGCCGAGTTGTTGCCGACCATGCCGCCGATCGTGGCGCGGTTGCTGGTGGAGGTGTCGGGCCCGAACATCAGCCCGTGCGCGGCCGCCGCCTGGTTGAGCTGGTCCTGGACGACGCCGGGTTCGACGACGGCGGTCCGCGCGACGGGATCGAGGGCGATGATCCGGTTCATATGCCGCGACAGATCGAGCACCAGACCGGGGCCGACGGTCTGCCCGGCCAGGCTGGTACCCGCCCCACGCGGGACGACGGGCACGCCGAACTCCGCCGCGGTGGCGACGGCCGCGGCGACGTCCTCCTGATCGACGGGGAACACGACCCCGCGCGGCATGATCGAGTACATGCTCGCGTCGCGGGAGAACAGGTGGCGCGTGTAGTCGTCGAAGGCGACTTCCCCGGTGATCCGCGCACGCAACGCGTCTTCGAGAAGGCTGGTCATCGGCGGGCCCTCAGTCGTTCTGCAGCAGTTCGAGGGCGTCCTGCAGCCCGCGTGGATCGGCCGGGGCGCCGGCGAGTGTCAGTCCCATTTGGACTCCCGCGAGGGTGCCGGCGAGGGTGAGATCGTTGAACGCGCCGAGATGCCCGATCCGGAAGATCTTCCCGGCGAGTTTTCCCAGTCCCGCGCCCAAGGACAGGTCGAACCGGTCGAGGATGATCGCGCGGACCTTGTCGGCGTCGATCCCCTCGGGCATCAAGACGGCGGTCAGCGCGCCGGAATGCTCGCGCTCGTCCTGGCACAGGACCTCCAGGCCCCAGCCGCGGACGGCGGCACGTGTGGCGGCCGCGTGCCGGGCGTGGCGTGCGAAGACGTTCTCGAGCCCCTCGTCGTAGAGCAGGCGCAAGGCCTCCCGCAGGCCGTACATGAGGTTCGTATTGGGGGTATAGGGGAAGAATCCGCGTTCGTTCGCGGTGAGCATCGGACCCCAGTCCCAGAAGATCTTCGGCAGGCTCGCGGTTTTGGCGGCGTCGAGGGCCTTGTCGCTGATCGCGTTGAAACTCATGCCCGGCGGGAGCATGAGGCCCTTCTGTGAGCCCGCGACGGTGACGTCGACACCCCATTCGTCGTGCCGGTAGTCGATCGAGCCCAGCGACGAGATGGTGTCGACGAGCAGGAGCGCGGGATGTCCGGCGGCGTCGATCGCGGCGCGGATCTCCGGGATCCGGCTGGTGACACCGGTGGAGGTCTCGTTGTGGACCACGCAGACCGCCTTGATCCGGTGCGCGGTGTCGGCGGCGAGCCGGTCGGCGACCACCCCGGGGTCGGCACCACGTCGCCAGTCACCGGGCACGAAGTCGACGTGCAAGCCGAGCCCCTGCGCCATTTCTTGCCACAGCGTGGCGAAATGGCCGGTCTCGAAAGCCAGGACGGTGTCGCCGGGGCTGAGGGTGTTGGTGAGCGCCGCTTCCCACGCGCCGGTCCCAGTGGCGGGATAGATGACGACCGGGTTCGTGGTGCCGAAGACGGGCTTGATGTCACGCAGCAGCCGCGTCGCCAGCTCCTGGAACTCCGGTCCGCGGTGGTCGATGGTCGCCGCCGACATCGCCCGGAGCACCACGTCGGGCACGTTCGTCGGCCCGGGGATCTGCAGGAAGTGCCGTCCGGCCGCGTATGTCATGTGCGCCTCCACGCTCGGCTTCGAAGGTTTCGGGAACGGGACCTTGGTCTCGCCGCTTGAACGGTATACCGTGTACCGAACTCCGTCGAGGGGGTACCCGGAACTACTTCGACCCGATTCCCTGAATGTGTCAGCGCCGACCGCAGAGGATTCCGATGTCCATACAACTCGTCACCGTCGTGGCGCTCGCCCTGGTCTTCCTGATCGCGACCGTGCTCCCCGTCCACATGGGAGCGTTGGCGTTCGTCGCCGCCTTCGTGATCGGCACGGTCTTCGCCGGGGAGAGCACCGACGACATCGTCTCGGGCTTTCCCGGCGATCTCTTCGTCATCCTGGTCGGGGTGACGCTGCTGTTCGCGATCGCCAAAGGCAACGGCACCGTCGACCGGCTCGTGCGTCTGGTGGTGCGCGCCGTCGGCGGCCGGATCGCCCTGATCCCGTGGGTGATGTTCGTGGTCACCGCGGCCTTGACCGCGGTCGGCGCGGTGGTGCCGGCGGCGGTGGCGATCATCGCGCCGATCGGGATGGGATTCGCCCGCCGCTACTCGATCAACCCGATGCTGATGGGCCTGCTGATCATCAACGGCGCCAGCGCTGGCGGCTTCTCCCCCATCAGCATCTTCGGCAGCATCGTCAACGGCGTCGTCGCCCGCGACAACCTGCCGAGTGATCCGGGGCTGCTGTTCGCGTCGTCGTTCGTCTTCAACCTGGTGCTGAGTGTCGTGGTGTTCTTCCTCTTCGGCGGCCGCGAACTGATCCGCCGGTCGTCGGCCAAGCCCAAGATCGCCGCGCTCGCGCACAGCGGTTCCTCGGGGGTGACGACGTTGACCGGCACACCTTCCAGCGGTGGCACCGAGGAGCCCGAGGAACGCCTTCCGCTCACGCGCGACCATGTGTTCACGCTGATCGGACTGGCGGCGCTGGCAGTGGGCACGCTGGTGTTCAAACTCGACGTCGGCTTCACCGCGCTGACCGTGGCGACCGTGCTGTCACTGGTCTCGCCGGGATCGGCCAAGGCGGCCGTCGGCGAAGTGGCGTGGCCGACGGTGCTGTTGATCTGCGGGATCGTCACCTTCGTCTCACTGATGGAGCGGGTCGGCACGATCGACTGGCTCGGCACCCTGGTGACGCGGATCGGTTCGCCGCTGCTGGCCGCGATCCTGATCTGCGCGATCGGTGCGGTGGTCTCGGCGTTCGCGTCGACGACCGGGATCCTCGGCGCGCTCATCCCGCTCGCGGTTCCGTTCCTGCTGGCGGGCGAGGTCGGCGCGGTCGGCATGATCATCGCGCTGGCGATCTCGTCCTCGGTCGTCGATTCGTCGCCGTTCTCCACCAGCGGCGCGCTGGTCGTGGCCAACGCGCCCAGCGGGCAGAACGACAAAGTGTTCCGGGGCTTGATGATCTGGGGATTCAGCATGTGCGCGATCGCGCCGATCGCGACCTGGCTGTTGTTCATCCTGCCCAGCTGAGGCTCAAACATAGCGTGATCGAACCCCTGCCACGCGGGATTCCGGAATGACTCGCCGGGATCACCCGGCGACATGTGTCCACAATGGACACGTTGCGCGAACTATCCGCCCGATTGATGTCATGATGTCCGGTTCCCGCAGGGGTCGTGAGTGGTAAAGAGGGTTAGAACGACCATTGCCACTCACGACCCGCGGGCAATACTGCGCAAAGTGCCCAAATCAGACGTTGCGATCTCAACAAGTGTCCTTTTTGGACAGTTCGAGGGGTACACCAGGTATCACTCACGACCAACCCGCGCCCTCGGCTACCGGCTCCGGCGCTCCTCCAGCCAGCGTTCCGAGTCGGGGGTGCCGCCGTCGAGCTGATCCACCACCGCGTCGAGGAAGCTGCCGTGACCGTGATCGGCCAGCGCCCGCAACACCGCTTCGGGATCTCCACCCTCGATGATCGTGAGCAGCTCGCGGTGCCGTTCGACGTTCTGCATCAACGATTCGCCGTCACGGCGGGCGCTGCGATTGAGGGCCATGCACAGCTGCATCTGCAGGGAAAGCGCGCGATAGGCCTCGGTGACCCGCTCGTGCCCGGCCAGCGCGACGATCGACTGGTGGAAGTCGTACTTCCGTTGCGTGAAAACACCTTCGTCGCCGTCGCGGCCCGCCTGCTCGAACGCCGCGAGGGCGTCGCGGCACGCTTGCAACCGCTCAGGCGAGCGGACGGGGATCCCGATCCGGACGGCGAAGGCTTCGAGTTCTTCGCGCAGGGTGACGATTTCGTAGACGTCGTGGCGGGTCAGCGGGCGGACGATGACACCACGCCGCGGATGGGGCACGACGAGTCCCTCGAACGCCAAGACCTGTAACGCTTCGCGCAGCGGCGGGCGGGACACCCCGAGCCGCTCGGTGAGTTTGGCCTCGACCAAACGCGTGCCGGGCGGGAGTTCGCCGGAAAGTATCATCGCGCGCAGCGCCCGGGTGGCCAGGTCGGCCATGCTCGGCGGCGCGACGATCCGGCCGTCCTCGTCCTGCACGGAACTCATGGTCATACGGACCCCTCCCTGTCTGTATACGGTATATCAATCACCGTCTTCGCGCGTGAGCGGTAGGTCACTTCATATTCGGTTGGACAATCCGTCCAGCACTTATACAGTCGGTCTCGTGACCAACGAGCATCCGTATCCGCCCGCCTTCCGCAGCGGCGACCTGGTTTCCGTGTCCGGACGGCTCGGCGTGACCGAGACCGGGGCGCTGGTGTCCGGCGGATTCGACACCGAATGCCCGCAGGCCTTCGCCAACCTCGACGCCGCGCTGCGTTCGGTGGGCGCGACCCGCGCGGACGTGGTGAAGGTCGTCGTCTACCTGACCGACATCGCCGACCGCGACGGCCTCAACCGGGTCTACGAGGAGTTCTTCTCCGAGCCCAGGCCGGCCCGTACCTGTGTCGGGGTCGCGTCCCTGCCGTACGGCGGCGTCGTCGAAGTCGAGGCCCTGGCCCGAGTACGCGATGTCTGAGCAGGACGCGATCCTCGACGCGCTCGCCCCGGTCGCCGACGGCATCGCGGCGACGCTCGGCTCGTTCTGCGAGGTCGTGGTGCACGACTTCCGCCGTCCGGAACAGTCGGTGGTCGCGATCGCCGGCTCGGTCACCGACCGCACCGTCGGCGGATCGATGAGCGAGATCGGCATGGGCCTGCTCGCCCGCGGCGACGACGCCGAAGACCAGCTGAACTACGTCACACGGACGGCGTCCGGGAAGCTCGTGAAGTCTTCGACCATGCTGCTGCGCGACAGCGGCGGCTCGGTGTTCGGGGCATTGTGCGTGAACCTCGACGTCACCGCGCTGGGGCAGCTGCGGACCCTCGTCGGCGAACTCGCCGATGTCGGCACCGCCGCCGAAACGCCGACCACCACCTTCGGCGACGACGTCGACGCGGTGGTCGACGCGATCGTCGACGAGCACCAACTCCGGCTGAACAAACCGTGGACCGCGCTCAGCCGCGAAGAACGTCTCGATCTGTTCCGCAGCCTGCACGCGCGTGGCGTCTTCGCCGTGCGGCGGGCCGTTCCCCAGGTCGCGGCGCGGATCGGGATCTCCCGCGCCTCCGCCTACAACTATCTCGCCGAAATCCGTGAACAAGGAGCATCATGACCGCCCCCGTGACCATCGACGACATCCGCGACGCGGCCGCCCGCCTGGCCGGGGTCGCGCACCGGACCCCGGTCGTGCGTTCCCGCACCCTCGACGAGCTCGTCGGCGCCGAGGTCTTCATCAAATGCGAGAACCTTCAGCGCGTCGGAGCCTTCAAGTTTCGCGGCGCGTACAACGCCGCCTCGCGGCTCTCGCCGGAACAGCTGGCCAAGGGTATCGCCGCGTACTCCTCGGGCAACCACGCTCAGGCCGTCGCCCTGGCCGCGCGCGAACTCGGGAGCAGCGCGGTCATCCTGATCCCGGAGGACACCCCGCAGTCCAAAAAGGACGCCACCGCGGGTTACGGCGCCGAGATCGTCACCTACGACCGGTACACCGGCGACCGCGTCGCCATCGGAGAGGCGCTGGCGGCCGACCGCGGTCTCGCGCTCATCCCGCCCTACGAGCACCCGCACGTGATCGCGGGACAGGGCACCGCGGCGCTGGAACTGCTGGAGGACACCGATTCCCTGGACACGCTCGTCGTCCCGGTCGGCGGTGGCGGCCTGATCGCGGGCAGCTCGACCGCCGCGAAGGCCGTGCGGCCCGGTATCCGGGTGGTCGGCGTCGAACCCGCCGCGGGTGACGACACCAAACGCTCGCTGGAGGCGGGGGAACGCGTGTCGATCCCGGTGCCGCGGACCATCGCCGACGGCCAGGCCGCTTCCGTCCCCGGCGAACTGACGTTCTCGATCAACCGGCGGCTCGTGGACGACATCGCGCTGGTCACCGACGAGCAGGTCCGGGACGCGATGCGGTTCGCGTTCGAACGGCTGAAGCTCGTCATCGAACCGAGCGGGGCGACCGGGCTCGCCGCGCTGCTCAGCGGCCGGATTCCCGCCTCGGGCCGGGTCGGGGTGATCATCAGCGGCGGGAACGTCAGCCCGGAACGCTTCGCCGAACTGATCGCCGGCTGACCTCTCCGCATTTAGTCCTCTGAATGCGGCCGTCCGTGGAGGCCTCCTTGAGGGACCCTGGGTCCCTCAAGGAGGCCTTCACGGACTTGCGCTCACAGGCCGAGCCCGCCCGCCAGCACCGGCCAGGAGTTCCGCAGCGCCCGCTGCCAGTAGGGCCAGCTGTGCGTACCGTCGCCGTAGTAGTCGACGGTCGCCGGAATCCCCTTGGCCTTCAACCGATCCGTGAAGGTCACCGACGAAGCCAGCGCCTGGGGTTCGAAGATATCGGACTGGCCCGGCGGGTCGAGCGGGCCGGTCTTGCCGTTCCCGCACGAGATGTAGAGCGCCGTGCCGCGCAAGCCGTCGATGTTGTCGTACGGGTTGTTCGCCGTCCAGATCGGCCGCATCCCCCAGCTGTCGCCCCAGAGCTCCAGGTAGTTGAAGATCCCCGCGCGGGCCAGGATCCCCTGGATGAACAGCGGCGCGCCCTGGTTGAGCGTGTTCGGCACCCCGCTGTAGGACGCCGCCGCGGTGAACATCCCCTTGTGCTTGTACGAATACGCGAGCGCGCCGTACCCGCCGATCGACAGTCCGGCGACCGCACGGCGGGTGCCCGCCCGGTAACCGCGTTCGACGATCTGCCGCACTTCCAGCGTGTGGAAGGTGTCCCAGTCGGGAGTGCTCCTGAGCCCGAAGTTCCACCACTTCGTGTACATACCGGCCGGGCCGCCCGTCGGCATGACGACGAGGGCGTCCTTGTCCGCGGTGAACGCCTTGACGTCGGTGAACTGGTCCCACGAGCGGTAGTCGACCGGTTCGCAGCAGCCGTGCAGCAGGTACAGCGTCGGCCACGTCCGCGTGGGCTGCGCGGCCCAGCCGGTCGGCACCAGCAGGCGGACCATGCCGGTGGTGCCGAGCGCGGGCGAACTGATCTTGAGGTCGACCGTGCGCGCGTCCAGCCAGGTCTCCTCGACGACCTTCGCCCCGTTGTCGGCGGAGACCGGCGCGGGCGCCGCGCTCGCCGGGATCGAGCTTCCGAGCAGGGCCACCATGGCCAGCGCCAGCAGACCCCACCGCCGGGTTCGCTTCATCACTTCTCCTCGCTCACAACGGGATGTTTCCGTGTTTCTTGGCCGGGAGGATCTGCCGTTTGGTCCGCAGCGCGTCCAGGGCCCGCGCCACTTGAAGGCGGGTCTGCGACGGCGCGATGACCTGATCGACATAACCGCGTTCCGCCGCCACATAGGGGTTCGAATGCCGTTCCCGGTACGCCTCGGTGAGCCGCCGTCGTTCCGCGGTCCGCTGTTCCGGTGGCAGCGCGGCGAGTTCGTGCCGGTGCAGCACCCGCACCGCGCCCTCGGCGCCCATCACCGCGATCTCGGCGGTGGGCCACGCCAGGTTGACGTCCGCGCCGAGGTGTTTCGACCCCATCACCGCGTACCCGCCGCCGTAAGCCTTGCGGATCACCACGGTCACCTTCGGCACGGTCGCTTCGGCGTAGGCGTAGATCAGTTTGGCGCCGCGCCGGATGATCCCGTGCCGTTCCTGCGCCTCACCGGGCAGGTAGCCGGGGACGTCGGCGAGGGTGAGGATCGGGATGCCGAAGGCGTCGCAGAACCGGACGAAGCGCGCCGCCTTCTCCGAGGCGTCGATGTCGATCACGCCCGCCTGATGCCGCGGCTGGTTCGCCACGACCCCGACCGTGCGGCCCCGCACCCGGCCGAACGCGCAAATCATGTTCGGCGCGAAGGCACTGTGGATCTCGGTGAACTCGCCGTCGTCGACGAGCCGCGAGATCACCTCCGTCATGTCGTAGGCCTGGTTCAGCGAGTCGGGCACCAGGCGGTCGAGTTCGAGATCGGTGGCGGTGAGTTGCGGATCGGTCTCGTCGGCGTATTCCGGTGCGCCGTCGAGATTGTTGGACGGCAGGTAGCCGAGCAAGGTCTGCACCCAGTCGACGGCGTCGTGCTCGTCGGCGGCCCGGTGATGGGCGTTCCCGGAGACCTCGCTGTTCACCGCGGCGCCGCCGAGCCGCTGGGCGGAGACCCGCTCGCCGCTGACGGCGTGGACGACGTCGGGGCCGGTGACGAACATGTGCGCGGTCTCGTCCACCATCACGGTGAAGTCGGTGATCGCCGGCGAGTACACCGCCCCGCCCGCACACGGCCCCATGATCAGCGAGATCTGCGGGATGACCCCGGACGCGAGCGCGTTGCGCCTGCCGAGTTCGGCGTAATAGGCCAGCGAGACGACGCCTTCCTGGATCCGGGCGCCGCCGGAGTCGTTGATGCCGACCACGGGACAGCCCAGCGTCATCGCCAGGTCCATCACCTTGAGGACCTTCTCGCCGAAGACCTCGCCCATGCTGCCGCCGAACACGGTGAAGTCCTGCGAGAAGACGCAGACCTGCCTGCCGTCGACGGTGCCGTGCCCGGTCACCACGCCGTCGCCGTACGGGCGGTTGGCGTCCATCCCGAACTCGGTGCACCGGTGCCGGGCGAACTGGTCGAGCTCGACGAAGGAATCCTGATCCAGCAACAGTTCGACGCGTTCGCGCGCGGTCAGTTTGCCCTTGGCGTGCTGCCGGTCGACCGCCCGTTTCTCGGCGATCCGGAGATCTTCCCGGCGGGCGGCGAGGTCCGCGATCCGGAACGCCGTCGTGTCGGTCATGGCCGCGCCGCCTTGGGCGCCCCGAGCCGGGCCGCGAGCGCGGCGGCGACCACCTCGACGTGTGGCGGGTCGATCATCGACAGGTGATCGCCCGGCACCCGCACGACCTCCAGATCCGCGCAAAAGGCGTCCCAGCCGAGGGCTTCGTCGGTGCGCAGGTACCGCGGATCGAGGGTGGTGGTCAGCGGATGCGGCTCCTGCGCGCGTATCAGCAGCACCGGCCCGGCATACGGTTCCGGCTGGTACCGTTCGGCCACGCGTGCGTCCACATAGGACTCGTACTGGTGCCGCAGCACACCGTGCCCCATCCCGGGCACCTGTGCGGCGAGGCTGCTGATCACCAGCCGGATCTGTTCGTCGTCGCCGAGCCGGACGAGGTCCTCGCGCGGGATGTCCAGCGGGACGCCGTAGGTCCGCTCGACGTGTTCGGCGAAGCGGTCGAACCGGTCCAGCAGGATCTCGTGCGCCGGCTTCCCCGGCTCGGGCAGCGGCAGGATGCTGTCGATCATGAACACCAGATCGACCCGCTCCCCCGCCGCCGTCAGCCGCCTGGCGGTTTCGTAGGCGAGGCAGCCGCCGAACGACCAGCCACCCAGCCGGTACGGGCCTTGCGGCTGGATTTCCCGGATCAGCTCGAGATAGCACTCGGCCTTGTCCTCGACCGTGTCCTCTTCGTCGATCCGTTCCAGCCCGTAGACGGGCCTGCCCTCCGGCAGCAGACGGACGAGCCCTTCGTAGACGCTCGTCGGACCACCCGCCGGATGGAACAGGAACACCGGATCCGCACCGCCCTCGCGCAGTGGCCGGACAGGGCTGCCTCCGCGTCCCTCGATCGCGTCGCGCAGCAGATCGGCCATCGCGGCGATCGTCGGCGTCGCGAACAGCCCTTCGGGGACCGCTCCGAGCTGCCCGGCGAAAACGACGCGCAGCCTCTCGGCCGCCTCGGCGTCACCACCGACGGCGAAGAAGTCGTCGTGGACGCCGGGTTCCGCGCCGCCGAGTTCCGCCTGCCAGTGCCGGGCGATCCAGCGCTCGGCCGGATCGCGGGGCCCGACGACCGCACTCGGTCCGGCAGGCCGCGAGCCCGCCTCGCCGAACCCGGCCTGTTCCGCGAGATGGTCGGCGAGTTCGCCGAGGCTCGCGCCACGCAGCAGCAGCGGGATCGGCAGCGGCAGACCGAAATCGCGTTCCACGACTCCCCTGGCGCGCATGGCGGTGAGGGAGTCCAAGCCGAGCCGGGTGAGCGGCGCGTTCCGGTCGATCTCGTCCGCAGCGAGGCCGAGCATCCCGGCGACGAGCCCGGCCAGGTAGTCGGCGAGCATCTCGCGGGCCGCTTCGGGCAGGACGGCCCGCAGCGCGTCCAGTCCGTCCCAAGTGGACTGTCCGGTGACCGGTTCGTCGCCAGGTACCAGGATTTCGAAGAAGGGCCGTCCGGCGAGCCGCGGAAACAGGGCCAGGACGGTCCCGGCGTCGACGCGGGCGATCCCGGTCGAGGGGCGGTCGCGTCGCAGCACGGCGTCCAGCGCCGCCAGCGCCTCCTCCGTACCGAGCGGTTCGAGGACGGGGTTGCGGTTGCCGACGGCCGCTCCGGCCTCGCCCCAGGCACCCCAGCCGATGGTCGCCGCCGGCAATCCGGCGGCCCGGCGCCATGCGACGAGCGCGTCCACCCACGCGTTCGCGGTGGCGTAGGCGGTCTGCCCCGGCGATCCGAACAGTGCGGCCGCCGACGAGTACGTCAGCCACCAGTCGAGTTCGTGGCCCGCCGTCGCTTCGTGCAAACGCCACGCCCCCAACGCTTTCGCCCGCCAGACGGCCTCGACGGCGTCGTCGTCGAGGCTGACGGCGGCACCGTCGGACAACACACCGGCCGCGTGCAGGACACCACGCAACGGCAGGCCGCCCTCGGTTGCCGCCGCGACCAGCGCTTCGGCCGTCCCTGGCGCGGCGATGTCAGCCGCCACCACGCGGACGTCGACGCCCTGGTCACGCAAATCCGCCAGCATCGGTTCGACGGCGGGGCTCGCACCACGCCGTCCGGAGAGGACGAGCCTGGTCGCGCCGCGTCCGGCCAGCCAATCCGCCGCGACCAGGCCGAGGCCGCCGAGGCCACCGGTGATCACGTAAGCGCCTTCGCGCACCACGGTTTCACGTCCGGGCTCGCCGAGTTCCGGCCGGGCCAGCACCCGGGTGTAGCGCACGCCCTCGCGCCAGGCGATCTCGTCGTCCGGCGCGTCCGCGCGGAGCTCCGCCGCCAGCTTGGCGACCCAGAGCAGGGCGGGATCCGGCTCGGCGTCGAAGTCGACCTGGCTCGCCCGCAGTTCGGGATGCTCGAAGGCGAGAACACGGACGAGTCCGCGCAGCCATGCCTGACCGGGGTCTCCGCGCTCGCCGGGTTCGACGGCCGACGCGCCCGCGCTGACGAACCACAACCGCGGCTCGCCCTCGGCCAGCTCGGCGACGACCCCAGAGAGCGTCGCGACCATCCGCGTGTCCCGCATCGGATCGGGCTCACCGGACTCGACGCAAACCAGGACTCCCGTGACCTCACGGGCTCGCAGGGCTTCCGCCAGCGCCGCCCGATCCCCGAGCGGAACGGTCACCAGTTCGTCCCCGGCGAGCCGGACACGCAACGCCGTCAGCCACGGCGCGTCCTCGTGCAGGACGACCCAACGGCGCGGGCCCGCCGCGGCCGGCGGCAGGTCGGCCTGCCGCCAGACCGTCTCGAACAGCAGGTCCGCCATCGGCACCGGCAGCGCCGAACGCTGGAACCGGCGGCAGTAGACCTCGCGGAACTCGACCAGGACGACACCGTCGGCGTCGACCAGCTGGACCCCGCCGACCAGGCCGTCCCCCGCCGGATCGAGCGAGTCGAGTACGGCGTCGACCCGGACACCGCGGCGTGGGTCGCCGGTGAGCACGACCTCGCCCAAGGTCAGCGGCAGAAACACGCCATCGGCTTCGCGCAGCACGTCCCCGGCGGCCGCGGCCAGCGCGTGCAGGCAGGCGTCGGCGATCACCGGATGCAGCACGTACGCCGGATCGTCGGCGGGCAGGGTGATCGACGCCGAGGCCCGGCCGGGCGCCGCCAGGACGTCGCGCAACCCGCAGAAAGCGGGACCGTAACTCTGCCCCATCCCGGCCAGCACCTGATACAGGTCGATCGGCCGGGCGTCGTCGCCGACCGCGCCGAACGGCACCACCGCGGTGTTCCCGTCGCGGACGCGGGCCGTGGCGTGCCGCACCCAGCCGCCGTCCGCGGACCGCGCGTAGACGTCCACTTCGGACGGTCCGGTGCGCAGGCTGGTCGTCACCTCGGTGTGCGCGGCCAGCGGGAGGACCCGGTGCAGTTCGAGCCCGCCGACGCGGAGCTGTCCGCCTGGCCGCAGGACCGACTTCGCCGCCGCGAGCGCGAGTTCCAGGAATCCGGCGGCGGGGAACAGCGGGACCCCCATCGCCGCGTGGTCGGCCAGCCAGGGCAGCGTCTCGGTCCCGACGTCCGCGCGCCACAGGTGCCCGCCGCCGGTCGGTTGTTCGATGTGGACACCCAGCAACGGATGCGTGCCACCGGATCGGTTCGCCGGGCGCCGCGGCCAGAACCGCCGGTGCCGCCAGCGCGGACCGGGCAGCTCGACCGGAAGCGGGCGGGGGTCGCCGTCGTCGAGTACGACGGGCAGCCCGAGGGTGTGGAGCCGGGCGAGCGTGGTCAGGAATGCCTGTCGCTCGTCGGCCTTGCGGCTCGCGGACGGCACCGCGAGCGCGCCGGTGCTCTGCTCGATCGCGGCCAGCGCCACCGGATGCGGCGAGATCTCGACGAACACGCCGTATCCGTCGGCGGTCGCCGCGGCCAGCGCCTGGCTGAACCGCACCGGACGCCGCAGATTCGCCGCCCAGTAGTCGACGTCGAACACCGGCATCCACTGTGGATCATCGAGAACGCTGCTGTAACAGGGGATCTCGACCGGTCTCGGGGACAGCCCGGCGAGCTCGGCGCGGAACCGGCCGAGCACGGCGTCGACGGCTTCCGAATGGCCCGCGCCGCCGACCGGAAGCCGCTTCGCCAGCCTGCCGAGGCTCTCGACGTGCGACACCAGCGCCTCGACCTGTTCGGCTCCACCGCTGACGGTGCACTGGACCGGCGAGGCGTAGACCGCGACCGTGATCCCGGGGAAGTCCGCTTCCAGATCGGCGAGTTCGGCCGGGGACAGCTCGACCACCGCCATCGCGCCGTCGCCGGAGGCGTCGACCTCGGCCAGCAGCCGGGCGCGGGTGGCCATCACGCGCAGACCGTCGGCGACGTCCAGCGCGCCCGCGACGACGGCGGCCGCGACCTCGCCCATCGAATGCCCGAGCACCGCGGCCGGGACGACACCGTGCGCACGCCAGAGCCCGGCGAGGGCGAGTTGCATGCCGAACAACGCGAGTTGCGTCGCGCCGAGGTCCGGCGGGTCGTAGTCGCCGGAAAACACCGCACGCAGGGAGAATCCGGCTTCGGCCCGGAACACCGGATCGAGTGCCTCCACCTCGGCGCGGAACGCGGGCTCGGTGTGCAGCAGGACACGGCCCATCCCGGGCCACTGGGAGCCGTAACCGGAGAAGACGAACACGACGTCGGACACGGGTGCGGCCTCGCCGAGGACGACGTCGGTGCTCTCGCGTCCGGCGGCCATCGCCCGCAAGGCGTCGGCCACCCGGTCGCGGCCCTCCGCGACGACCGCGCCACGGACGGGCAGGTGGTCCCGGCTCCTGGCCAGCGTCGCGGCGACCGTGTCCAGCGGGACGGACCGGTGGTCGGGGTCTTCGAGCCAGTCGGCCAGATCGGCGGCCCGCGCCCGGAGCACCTCGGCCGAACGAGCGGACAGCGCGAACACGTGCGCCCTCTCGGTTTCCTTCCCCTGGGCGGCGAACGACGCGGCAGGCCACTCTTCGAGGACGACGTGGGCGTTGGTGCCGCCGAAACCGAATGCCGAGACCCCGGCGCGTACGACGTCGGTGTAGCGCGGCCAGTTCGTCCCGGTGTCCACCACGCGGAGGCGGAGACCGGCGAAATCGATATGCGGGCTGGGTTCGTGATGATGCGGGGTCGGCGGCAGCCGCCGGTGGACCATCGCGAGGACGACCTTGATCAGCCCGGCCATCCCCGCCGCGCCTTCCAGATGCCCCAGGTTCCCCTTCACCGAGCCGATCAGGAGCGGACGGCCGGGTTCGCGGCCGGCGCCGAGCACCTCGCCGAGGGCGCCGGCCTCGATCGGGTCGCCCACCTCGGTCCCGGTCCCGTGCGCCTCCACGTAGTCCACAGAGGACGGTTCGACGCCGGCCGCCGCGTACGCGTCGCGCAACAGGTCCGCCTGCGCGCCGGGGCTGGGTGCCACGAGACCGTTCGACCGGCCGTCGGAATTGACCGCGCTGCCGCGGATCACCGCGAGCACCCGGTCGCCCGCGCGGCGAGCGGCCTTCAGTGGTCTCAGCACGATCACCCCGCAGCCCTCGCCGCGGGCGATACCGTCGGCGGCGGCGTCGAACGGTTTGCAGTGCCCGTCCGGGGCCAGCACCCCGGCCCGTTCGAAGGACGCGGTGACCGCGGGCGAGAGCAGCAGGTTCACCCCGGCGACGAGCGCCGTCCCGCATTCGCCGCGGCGGAGGCTCTGCACCGCCTGGTGCACGGCGACCAGCGACGACGAGCAGGCGGTGTCGAGGGTGAGGCTGGGGCCGCGCAGGTCGAACAGATACGACAGCCGGTTCGCGGCGATACTCGTCGCGGCTCCGGTGGCGGACCAGACGTCGACGGCGGCGGGATCGGCCATCGTCAGGTGGCCGTACTCGCCCGCCGACAGCCCGACGAACACCCCGGTCCGGCTCCCGCGCAGCGTGGACGGCGGGATCCCGGCGTGTTCCAGCGCCGCCCACGCGACTTCGAGCAGCATCCGTTGCTGGGGATCCATCGTCTCGGCCTCGCCCGGCGTGATACCGAAGAATTCGGCGTCGAAACCGGCGATGTCGTCGAGGAACCCGCCGCGGGCGGGGGTCTCCCAGCGGTCTTCCGGGACCTCGCGGATGCCGTCGCGTTCGGCGTCCAGGAGCCGCCAGTACCGCTCCGGGGAGTCCGCGCCGCCCGGCAGACGGCAGCCGACACCGACGATCGCGATCGGTTCCTCTTCACGGCCTTCACCGCCGACGGCCGTGGATTCCTCCACTGTGGACAGGCGGGCGGCGAGCGCGGTGATCGTCGGGTACTGCCACACCAGTGTCGGCGGCAACGGACGGCCGAGGTGCCTGCCCAGCTCCGCCGCCAGTTCCATCGACTCGCGTGAGGAAAGCCCGCTCTCGTGCAATGGCCGATCGGGATCGACCTGGTCGGCGGGCGAGCCGGTCCGTTCGGCCACCCGCGCGATGAGCCAGGCGCGGATCTCCGCGGTCACCCGAGCCGCCGCGCGGTCAGCGAACCGTCCAGATAGGACTTGCGGCAGAGCGCCCGGCTGATCTTGCCGCTGGAGGTGCGCGGGATCTCGCCCGGGGCGAGGAAGACGACGTCGTACGCCCGCAGGCCGTGCGCGGCCGAGACCGCCCGCCGGATCTCGCCGGTCGCCACGACGAGGTCGGCCTCGCTCCCCTTGGCACGCTCCGCCAGCACGACCGCCGCCTCGCCGTCTTCTCGCTCGATCGCGAACGCCGCGGCGGAATGCGGCCGGACCGCGGGATGGGTCTCCACGGTCTGCTCGATGTCCTGCGGATAGTGGTTGCGGCCGTCGACGATGACGAGATCCTTGAGCCTGCCGGTCATGAACAGTTCGCCCTCGTAGCGCACGCCGAGGTCCCCGGTCGCGAGCCAGCCCGCGCCGGACTCCGGATCGATCGGCGGCAGGCCGAAGACACCGTCCGCGGCCGGCCGTCCCCAATACCCCACTCCGACGTTCGGGCCGTTGACCTGGATCTCCCCCACCCTGCCGGGTTCGACCAGCGCGCCGGTGACCGGATCGGCGATCCGGACCCGTTGCCCCACCGGGAATCCGCACGAGACGAGCGTGGTGGACGCCGCGCCGGGAAGCGCGGGCGTCGCCAGGCCGGCGGCGAGCTGATCGCGGTCGAAGGCGACCTCTCGCGGCGCCTTGCCCGCCTCGGTGACGGACACGAGCACGGTGGCCTCGGCCAGCCCGTAGGACGACCGGTGCACCTCGGGGCGCAGCCCGCATTCCTCGAAAGCGCCGTGGAACTTCGCGATCGTCGACGGGAGGACCGGCTCGCTGCCGTTGATCAGCGAGACGACCCGGCTCAGTTCGAGGTAGCTCTTCTCGGCCTCGGTCACACGGGAAGCGCTGTAGGCGTAGGCGAAATTGGGTGCCGCGCTGATCGCGCCGGGGCTCGCCGAGAGCGCGCGCAGCCAGCGTGACGGGCGTTCGAGGAAGGCGAGCGGATCCATCAGGACCGACGACACGCCCGCCGCCATGGGCGCGCCGATCCCGAGGATCAGGCCCATGTCGTGGAAAAGCGGCAGCCAGCTGACCGTGGACGTCGTCCCGGTTTCGATCGCGTAGGCGTCGCACGCCTGGCGGGCGTTGGTGAGCGCGTTGCGATGGGTCAGCATCACGCCCGCCGGCGTCCTCGTGGAACCGGACGTGTACTGCAGGTACGCCAGTCCGTCCGGTTCCGGTCGCGGCCAGGAGCGGTCACCGGCCGCGACCGGAGCAGTGGTGTCGACGGCGAGCACGGCGGGGCGCTCGATCGCCGTCGAGGCGAGGAACCCGGCGGCGGCGTCGAGTCCGTCGGTGGTCGTGAGTACGACCCTCGGCGCGCAGTCGGCGAGCACGGCGGCCAGCCTGCCCGCGTGCCCGGGGAGGTCCGGGGCGAACAGCGGGACCGCGACCAGGCCGGCACGGATCGCGCCGAGGAAGGCGACGACGTAGTCGACGGACTGCCGCGCCAGGATCGCGGCCCGGTCACCGGCGCCGGTGAACGAGGTCAGCCGGGTGGCGAGGACGTCGACACGTTCGTCGAGTTCCCGCCAGGACAGGGTGATCGCCCGGCCGTCCGCTCCGGCGCGATGGTCGAGGTAGGTCACGGCGACCTCGTCGCCGAGCCGCCACGCCCAATACCTCAGCAGGGTCGCGAACGATTCCCCACCGGGTGCGTCGTCCGTGCCGCGGGCGGCGACGACCGTTTCCGAAATGGTTTCCATGGCCCCTCGTTTGACGACGTGAGCAGGAGCGGGTGAATTCGGAACGGCGCCGTTGCCGAAAGCGGATTCCATTCCGGAGACCGTTCTTTATCTGCCCGGAACTGTATGGACGTCCCGGGAAGGGTGTCAATGAAAGGATGATGGAACGCCGGTACGCGTGCGGACGTGCTCACCGGGAAGTGAGAAAGGGGGCACCCCGCTTGTCACTTCGGGACGAACTTCGGGGATTCAGGAGCCGGAGCGCGAGCAGCGCTCCGGCGAGTTGCAGTGCCGCCGCGGTCAGCAGGCCCGCCGTGTAGCCGTCGGCCAGCGCGGCCGCGGCACCTTCGTCGAGCCGGGCCGCCCGGACCACCGACAGCACGGCCCCGATCAACGCGACGCCCAGCGCGCTCGACAGTTCACGGGACGCGGTGAGCAGTCCGGAGGCGGTGCCCGCGTGCCGTTCGGCGACGATTTCCAGCGCGTACGAGGTCAGCGGGGTGGTCAGGGCCGATCCGGCGCCGATCAGCACCAGTCCGGGAATCCTGGGCGGTATTTCCGGCAGGTGGTTGACCGCGGCGAGCGCCAGCAGTCCGGCGGCCACCGTGGTCAGCCCGGCCGCGACCGTCCGATGTGGACCCCAGCGCGGTACCGCCCAGGGCACCAGCGGAGTGGCGGCGACGACCGCGACCGCCACCACGACCAGCGGCAATCCGGCGAGCATCGGCCCGAGGCCGAGGGATTCCTGATGCAGCAACGGCGTGAAGAAGAAGACTCCCGAAACCCCCAGTCCCCACAGCAACTGCACGGTGAGCGCGCCGGTGAAGACCCGCGTTCCGGTCAGCGCGTTCGGCACCAGCCGCATACGCGCGCGTCTTTCCCTGAGCACGAACCAGATCGCGAAGGCCGTTCCCGCCGCACCGAGCACGACGCTCAGTTCCACCACGGCGGCGGTGGTCAGGACCATCGCGGTGGTCACGACCAGCATGGACAGTACGGCGGGCCTCCCCGCCGCCGGATCACGATCGGCGAGGGCGACCTGGCGCACCAGTAGCAGCATCGCCGCCACGAACGGGAGATTGACGAAGAAGACCCAGCCCCAGCCCAGATATTCGCTCAGCAGCCCGCCGAGCGTCGGGCCGAGTGCGAGGGCGGCCGCGAGGCAGGCGGTCCAGACCGTCGCTCCCACAGCGCGACTTCGGGCGTCGAGGTTGGTGCGGAGCAGGCTGAGCAGGGCCGGGACCAGGAACGCCGCCGCCGTGCCTTGCAGCACCCGCGCGGCGATGACGAGCCACGCGGTCGTGGCGAATCCTCCGACGGCCGCGCCGGCACCGAACGCGAGCAGCCCCGCCCGCAGGGTCGCCGCCTGGCCCCAGCGGTCCACCAGCGTCCCCGCCACCGGCAGCAAGCCGGCGAACGGGAGCATGTAGCCGATGCTCACCCATTGCAGCGTGGGCAGATCGAGCCCGAGTTCCCTGGCGAGCGAAGGCGCGCCCGCCGCGACGATCGTGTTGTCGAGGGTGGTGACGAAGGCTCCGAGCCCGATCATGAGGAGCGTCGCTCTCATTTCGGCTCCTCGTGAGCGAAGAGGGTTCGCGGCCGGGGCGAAGTCGTAACACGCGTGATCAGACGCCGAACTCACGTGATTGGACACGGAACTCACGTGATCGGGGGCCGCACTCGGGTGTGCGGCCTCTAGTCACGCGAGATACGCCTCCGATCACACGAGATCCGTCTCCGATCACGCGAGTTCGGGACCCCGCGCACCGTCTTTACCACTCACGAAACTGGACCCCACTCTCCCGTGACAATTCCTCGGACTCGGGTTCACACTCGCGCTATAACCATCCCTGCCGCGAAGCCTGAGCTCCCAGCTGGAACCGGGTCTGCGCGCCCAGCAGTTGTTGCAGGCGGCTGATCCGCCGCAGGACCGTGCGTTCACTGATCCCGAGCTCGCGGGCGATCGCCTCGTCGGTCAGGCCTCCGCTCAGCAACGCGAGGAGGCGGCGCGTGGCGACGGTCGGCTCCTGCGTCGCTTCCGCGTCGTCCGGACCACCCGCCCGTACCGGCACGCCCATCCGCCAGAACGATTCGAACAACTCGATCAGCGCGCTCAGCAGCATCGACGGATGGATCAGCAGGGCCAGCACGTCCCCGGCGTCGGAGTTCGGGACGGCGATCAGCGCCCGGTTGCTGTCGGCGATCACCAGCTTCAGCGGCAGCCGGGGGAACACCCTGGCCTGCTCGCCGAGCGCGATACTCGACTGCACCTGGGCGAATCCGTCGTCGGTCCGCAGCACGGACGAGTCGTAGACGACGCGGTACGCGATGCCGCGCGCCATCGATCCCGGCTGCACCGTGCTCACTTCGGCCTTCGGGCTCATGTACGACCCCGGGTCCAGCGCGACGATGTCCACGCCCGCCTGCGTCTGCATGGCCTCGAAGGTGGCGATCACCTCGTCCCGGCTCCGCAGCACCTCGACGAAGTCCGCGTCGCGGCCCGTCCGCAAGGAGTAGGCGGCGCCGAGCACCTCGGCCGCTTCCCGCGCGCGGACGGCCGCGGCCTCGTGCTGCGCCGCGAACGCCGACAGCGCCGCACGCGGCGGGCATACCTCGACGCCGGACGCGCCGGCGCGGATCAGGCCGAACCGCTCCAACTCCGCCAGTTCGGCACCGGGCGGGCCAGGACGCCCTTCCAGCAGGGCCCGGTACAGCTGCTCGGCCTCCACCGACAGTCCTCGCGACTCGGCGAGCATGACGCTTCTCCTCCCCCACCCCAGGATCGATCGGCGTGACATCGATGTCACGCCTCAGGGAACGCTGATTCCGTTCACAGGTCTTGAGGGGGAAAGCGGACGGATCGTGCGGCCGGACCGATAACGAAACCGTCACGGATCACGCCGAAGAGGCTCCCGCGAACCGGATCGGTCCGCGGGAGCCTGTGTTCGACGCTGCCGGATCAAGCGTTGGCGGGCATGCCCTTCTCGTCCGCTTCCGGCGTGGCGGTGCCTTCGAGCAGCTCACGGACGATCTCGTTCGCCTTGCGCACCTGGGGCGTGATCATCTTGATCTTGATCTTCCCGTCGTGCCCGAGGTTGCCACCGACCTCGACCGTCTTGTCCTCACCGGGCAGGGGCAGGCCCTGGCAGCCGGTGAACTTCTTCTTCGGCGTGAGACCGGTCTGGAAGTAGGCGACGATCGGGTCGTCGACGCAGTCGGTGTTGTACGGGAAGATCCCGTGGCTGCCTTCGTTGTCGACGCTGATCATCTTGGCGCCCGGCAGGCCGTTCGCGGTGGCGAGCGCGCCCTCGTACGGCGTGGCCGCGTCGAGTTCGGTCTGCGCGATCAGCAGCTTCGGGAACGTCTTGGCGTCCGGCGCCGGCTTGGCGTTGGTGGTCGGCCAGAACGCGCACAGCGGCGCGCCCGACAGGGCCATGATCGGCGCGATGAACGGCGCGTTCACGGTCAGGTCGGCCTGCCAGTAAGTCCAGTAGTGCAGGTTCTGGTTCCACTGGCCGTCCTGGCAGCGGATCGCCTCGAACGCCGCGTCCCAGGTCTCGACCTCGGCGCCGCCCTGGTAGGAGGCCTTGCGCTCGACAGAGTCCTTCTTCGCGATGGCCTCGAGCGCGTTGCCCTTGGCCTTGTTCAGGAACGCCTTGTTCGCGTCGGTCAGGCCCGGGGTGGCGAGGGCCTTCGCGACGACCTGCTCCAGCTTCTCCGCGTCGGTCCCGGTGGGCGCCGGTCCCTTCGCCAGCGCGGCCACCATCGAGGCCGCCGACGGATACTGGGTGGTGTCGTACATCGCCGGGATGATGAACCACGCGGCGTAGAGCATGCCCGCGAATTCCCGCGTGCCGCCCGCCTTCTCCCAGTTGCGGCGGATCTCCAGCGGATCGGTGCCCGCCTTGTACTTGGCGTCGTTGCGCGCGACGTAGGGCAGCAGCGCCTCCTGGAACTGACGGTCACGGCTGCGCGGCTGCAGGTCCCAGGTCTTCTCCAGGGTCGGGCGGCTCGCGTCGGTCGAGGAGTCGAGCAGGAACCGGTGCGCCTTGCTCGGGAACGTGGTGGCGTACCAGGTGCCGAGCCACGTGCCGTACGAGTAGCCGATGTAGCTGGTCTTCTTCTCCCCGAGCAGCACCCGGATGAAGTCCATGTCGTACGCGGTCTGCTCGGTGGTGATGAATTTCGTCAGCGGGTTCTTCAGGCAGCCCTCGACCTTCGCCCGGCTGATCACGTTCTGGTCCGTGCTGTCGGGGACGGTGTAGCTACAGGTCAGCGGAGTGCTCTGGCCGACACCGCGCGGGTCGAAACCCACGAAGTCGTACTGCGAGGCCAGGACTGGGCTGCGCATCGCCATCGCGGCGCCCCACGGGAGGCCTTCGCCGCCGGGTCCGCCGGGGTTGACCAGCGCGATGCCCTGCCTGCCGGTGCCGGGGTAGGCGGTCGCGGTCTTGGAGACGCGGACGCCGATCGTGTTGCCGTCCTGCGGGTTGTGCCAGTCCCGCGGCACCTGGACGGTGGCACAGGCCAGGCCCTTGACCTTCTTCAGTTCCGCTTCCGTCGCCGGCGCGACGGACGGGAACGAGCACTCGCCCCAGGCCACGGCTTGCTTGGTCAGCGCACCGGCGAGCGCGGCGGTGTCCGGCTCGGCCGCCTTGGCCGCAGGAGCCGCACCCGCGGCGGGGGCCAGCACCAGGCCCGAGGCCAGGAACGCACCGGCGACCACGACCACCGTGCGTCTCCGCGTCTTTCTCGTCCTACTGATCACCATGATCCCTTTCGACAGGAGCCCCCCGACGTCCGTACGTGAAGTAAAGACGGGTGATCAGGTTTCCCACACGGCTGCGAGCTGGCGGATACCCGACATGGCGGGATCTCGACACGAACGGTCAACCCGGGGAGCTCCAGCCGTGCCGCCAATATCCGGCGAACGAGATGTCCGCCTTCGCCGCACCTCGCTCGGACACCAGATGGCGGCGCAACGACGTCGCCAGCCGGGACTCGCCCGCGACCCAGGTGTAGAACCGCCCTTGCGGCAACGATGCCCGCTGAACCGCCTCCAGGGCCAGCGTTCCCGGACGAAGTCCCGGGTCGTCCCTGCTGAGCCAGTGGACGCGGACACCGTCGGCCGTGTCGTACCGCCGGATGTCCTCGGCGGTGGGGACTTCCAGGAACACTTGCACGGTAAGGGATTCCGGGGCGTCGTCGAGGATCGCCAACGCGGCGGGCAGCGCGCTCTCGTCGGCGACGATGAGCTGAGCGCCGACGTCGTCCGGTGGCCGGTAGGTGGTGCCCATGTCGAAGATCCCGGCCGGATCGCCCGGTCGCACGCGGCGGACCCATTCGCTCATCGGCGAATTCCCGTGGAGGGCGAACTCGATGTCGACCTCGTCGTCGGCCGGCCTCGCCCGGCGGATGGTGAGCGTGCGCACCCAGGGCCGCACCGATTTGGGCAACAGCATCAGCTCCGGCATCCACGTCTCGTTCGAAAAGGTGGGCATCCGCAGCCCGCGCTGTCCCTCGCGGGGAAAGAACAGCCGTACCGTCTGGTCCGCGCCCGTGACGACGAGATCTTTCAGCTCCGGCCCGCCGAGCGTGACCGACGCGAAGTTCGGACTGAGGCTCACACGCTCCCGGACCTCCAGCGTGATCATCTTGCGCGAGACCGGGGCCTTGAGGCGCGGGATCATCGCGCGCCCTCGGTATTTTTGCAGGTCATGGCACTATTATGAGCTTTTCCTCAGTTCTGGGGTACTCGCTTTTGCCTGCCCGCCGGGAGACCTCGGGACCTGCTGCGGGACGCGATCACGGACCGAGCCTGCTCACGTTCCGGCTCAGGCCGCGAGGCCTTCGGCGAACCGCCGCGCCGCGTCGAGATCCGCCGTACCAGGCCAGTTCTTGCCGATGCCACCGACGAGCCGGAACGGCAGCCACGTGTCGAAACCGCGGCACGAGAACGTGCCCACCACGTCGAATCCCTTGTGGCCGAGCAGCCGTGCGAGGCGGCGGAGGTAGCGCCGGAACGGCGGTTCGGGCAGCCCGCTCGTGGTGAACACGAACGCCTTCCGCCGCTGCTCCCCCGGCAACGCCTCGACGAACCGGAGCAGGCGCGGATGGAAGTCCATGCCGAAGATCCCCGAGCCGAATCCCACCAGGTCACAGGAAACGAGGTCGGCAGGCTCGATTTCCTCAGGGCTGACGACGCGGGCGCCGAGCACCCTCGCCATGACTTCGGCGCCCCTCGCCGTGTTGCCGTGCGACACCGAAACGCACACGATGACGACCTTCATGCCGATCCTCCACTTCGCCGGTCCTTTCCCTCAAGAACCAGGCAGCGGCGGAGAACGTGACATCACCCCTCGCGCAGGTGATCCCGCAGCTCCCGCGCCACGCGGGCCATCAGCACCTCGGCCTCCGGCTGGATCGCCGCGGGCACCTGGGATTCGGTCAGCGCGGCGATCGCGAACATCCCGCCGTCGGCGTGCTCGACCACCCCGACCTCGTGCCGCAGGTTCAGCACGGTACCCGTCTTCGACGACCATTTCGTGGCGTCGGAGACGAAATCCGGGCTCAGCCGTTGACGCAACAGGTTGAGCCCCATGAGCTCGCGCACCCGTGCCGCCACCTGTTCGTCCACTTTGGACGGTTTCCACAGCGCTTCGAGCAGGTTCACGAACGCGCGGGCCGAACCGGAGCTCGCGCGCGTGACGTCGAGCTGCGGGACGGGATGGCCTCGCCCCGACGTACCCGCGTTGATCGCGAGCGCGTGCGCGAGGTGGACGTCGGCGGGGTCGAAGCGTTCGGCCGGGGTGTCGCTGAGATCCGCGGCCGGATGCCGAGCGGTGATCCCGGTGATCCCCCAGTCTCGCGTCATCCTGGTGACCTCGGCGGGCGGCGTCAGCGCGAACAGCGCGTCCGCGGCGGTCTCGTCGCTGATGGCCATGGTCAGGTAGAGCAGGTCGTCGATCGCCACCCTGGCCGGGTGCCGGAACCGCGTCAGCCCGGTCGGCCCCGGCGCGGTGGCCCGCCCCGGTTCGACGTCGAGCGCCGCCGAACCGTCCAGCTCGCCGCGCCGGATCCGTTCCAGGGTCGCCGCGGCGAGCGGGATCTTCACCAGTGAGGCGCTCGGGAATTCGAGGTCGGGGTCGATGCCGGCCTCGAAACCGGTCCGCAGATCACGCACGAGGAACGAACCGCGCAGGCCTCCGTCGGCCAGTTCGGCGCGCAGCCGCAGGAGCAGCGTTTCCGTGTTCACGTCGTCTCCTCCGCGCCGAGACATCGGGCGATGTCCGGCCCCAATCGTGCCCGGAGCCGCTGCGCGTCCTCGCCGGGCCCCGTCGTGATCTCGAACCCGCGCACGAGCCGGATCTCGCCGATGGTCCGCCAGTTCAGGCCGAGCTCGCCGGCCTGCGCCGCCGAGCACAGCAGCAGATCGTCCGAACCGAACACGGCCGCCGCGGCCGCGGTGAGCGAATCGGCGACGGACACCTGCGCGGGCCGCAGCCCCACCGCGTCGCGGATCCGGAAGAGACGGTCGCGCAGATGCGGCACGTCGTCCTCCGGCTGGATCCAGACCCGCCGAGGCGAACCGCCCGACCGGCCGACCCGCAGCGTTTCCAGATGGAGGACGTCCGCGCGCGGCCTGCCGCCACCCGCCAGCCCGAGCGGCACCTTCCAGCTGCCCTCCTCGCCGGGGACGGCGGTGAGGGCAGCGCGGACCTCCTGCGTGCGCACGAGTTCCGCCCGTTCCCTCGGCGGCGCCTGCCGGAACTCCAGGAAGACGTCCAGCTCCCGCGCCGCCGCGTCGAGTTCGGCGAGCTCGCGGACGGTGCAGGTTTCCGGCATCGCCAGCCGCATCGGCCGCAGCCTGGCGCGCCGCGCGTCGTGCTCCAGGGTGTCGGCCAAGGCCACCAGCCGTTTCGCCGACGGCAGCATGTCCCGTCCGAACGGGGTGAGCACGGCGCGCCGGGTGGAGCGGTCGAACAGTCGCTCGCCGAAATGCCGTTCCAGCGCGGCGATCCGGCGGCTCGCCACCGGCTGCGGGATACGCGCGAGCGCGGCTCCGGCGGTGAACGTCCCGGCCTCGCTCACGCTCACGAACGCCCGGCAACTCCCGATCAGGTCCACGACCACATACTATGCGCGTTTCGCATGAAAGACGTCATTCGTGTCTTGGACAGCATGATCAGAGCTGGACAGACTGCGAGCATGTCAGTCACTTCTCGCCGTTGGGCCGCACTACTGGCGCTCTCGGCCGTATCACTCGCCGCGTGTTCCACACCTGCCCCCGCGCCACCTCCCGCCGCCGCTTCGCCGGTCGCGGCGTCCGCGAGCGCCGACTTCGAACAGCTCGAACGAGCCTTCGGTGCCCGGGTCGGGGTGTACGCGGTGGACACCGCAACCGGCCGCGAGGTCGCCTTTCGCGCCGACGAACGCTTCGCCTACGCCTCGACGCACAAGGTGTTCAGCGCCGGCGGTGTCCTGCAGCGGACGCCGGTCTCCGAACTGGACCGCACGGTGACCTACGGGCAGCAGGATCTGGTCACCAATTCGCCGGTCACGGAGAAGCACGTGGCGACGGGCCTGCCGCTGCGCGCCGTCATGGACGCGACCCTTCGCTACAGCGACAACACCGGCGGGAACCTGCTCTTCCGCGAACTCGGCGGCCCCGAAGGACTCAACGCGGTGTTCCGCGGGATCGGCGACACCACGAGCCACGCCGACCGGATCGAACCCGAACTCAACGACACGGCGCCCGGCGACAACCGGGACACCAGCACGCCCCGTGCCCTCGCCGTGAGCCTGCGCGCCTTCGCGCTCGGCGACGCCCTCCCCGAGGACAAGCGCAAGATCCTCGTCGACATGATGCGCGCCAACACCACCGGCGACCAGAACATCCGCGCCGGCGTGCCCGGCTGGGCGGTCGCCGACAAGACCGGGACGGCGGCTTACGGCACGCGCAACGACATCGGGGTCGTGTGGCCGCCGAACCGGGCGCCGATCGTCATCTCGGTGCTCACCGACCGGCCGGAGAAAGACGCCAAGATCGACAACAAGCTCCTCGCCGACGCCACCGCGGCCGCGATCAAGGCCCTCCCCTGACCGGTCCCGCCGGGACGGACGAGGATCCGTCCGTCCCGGCGGGGTTCAGCGGCTCAGCGACGGCAGGGGTTGCCCGCCGGATGCGCCGAGGTTCCGTGCACGTCGGCCTGGGACTCCGCGAGCACGATCTTCGCGAGCGCGGTGTCCAGCGCGACGGCCTGCTGCTTCACGACGCCGTTCGCCACGGTCTGGCCGTTGAGCTTCAGCGAACCGATGACCAGCGGAATGGTCAGCGGCGCCGAGCCCACCGTGATCGACTCACCGTTGATCTTCAGCGAAGCGACGTTCGAACTGCCCGCCAGCACCGGCGCGAGCCCGCCCGCCGACGGCTGGCAGGTCGCGGTCGCCTGCGACTGGATCACGCCGAGCTCGATGGTCAGCCCGAGCGTGCTGATCACCGTCTTGTCGATCTTGGCCGACGCCAGCGCGCGATCGCCCGCGGCCGGAGCCGCCGACTGGTCGTCCGGCGTCAGATCGGTCGACGCGGTCAGCACCTTGGTGTCCACCTTGATCAGACCGGCGTTGAGCGTCGCGGCGGCGACGGTGCTGCTGTCGTCGGCACACGGCAGGTTCGCCGGGTTGGCGCGCGCCGCGGTCACACCGAGGACGTTCGCCGCGGTACCCGTGCAGGAGAAGACGCCGTCACGGTCGTCGTCGACGATCGTGCCGACTCCGGTCGCGTCGAGGAGACCGGCGCCCGACGGGGCCGAGAGGTTCACCGTGAAGGTCTCGTTCGGCTCGTCGACCGTGTCCGGGTTGACCAGGACGGTCACCGGTTTGGCCGTCTGCCCGGGGGCGAACGTGACCGTCCCGCTCGCCGCCGCGTAGTCGGCGGGCGCGGTGGCGGTCCCGTTGGCGGTCGCGTACTGGACCGTCACCGGGTTCGGGCTGGGGCCGCCGAGCAGCGACACCGTGAACGTCGCCGGGACCTGCGCGCCCCCGGAGCCCTCGTCGACCGTCACGTCGTTGATGCTCAAGCCGAGCACGCGCACCGTGGTGGTCTCGATGTACCCGCGGGAGACGCCGTCGACCTGGTAGTCGACGACGCACTGGTACGTGCCGGGAGCGGCGCCGGCCGCGGCCTTGATCGTCTCGGTGAACGTGGCGACCTCGCCGCTGGTCACCTTGATGCTGCCGGGATCGTTGGTGACGGTGAGCTGCGGGTCGCAGCTGGTCACCTTCGGCGTCACCGTGACCTCGATGGATTTGATCCCGTCCAAAATGGCCTGCGAGACCTGCCCGGCCGGGACGTTGTTCAGCAGGACGCCGCCCGTCGCCGAAGTGATGGCGGAGGCCTGCCCCGTGGCGTCGAGACCGCCGACGTTGACCGCGACCACGCGGATCTTCGCCGCCTGCAACGCCGCGATGGTCTGGGCCAGTGTGTGCCCGCCGCTCGGGTCGTGCGACGGCGCGTCGCCGAACCACGCGATGATGCGGGTGCCGTCCGGCCGGAACGCGACCGCGCCGGTGGCCAGCTGGTAAAGCGCGTTCAGGTTGGCCTCAGGCGTGTCCCCGCCGCCGGCGGCCACCCACTGGTCGATCCCCGCCTGGACGGCGGTCGTGTCCCCCGTGATGCCCTGGTTGACCTTGAACGGCACCGAATCGGTGAAGTCCTTGTACTCGGCGACGCCGAACTGCGCGGTCGGCTGCGCGGCGAGCACGTCACCGGTGATGGCGCTGGCGTTCGACCGCACGTTGCCGATCGGCCCGCCCATGCTGCCCGTGGTGTCGGCGAGCAGGACGAGGTCGGGGTTCGGCGGCACGGCCGAGGTCGTCACGTTCTTGGTCACGGTCGTGCTCTGCCCCGCGTCGAGGGTGAGATCGACCGTGGCCGGATCGACTCCCGGCGGGGCCGCTGCGGCGACCGCGGTGGGGGCGAACATCGCCGTGACCGCGGCCAAGACGACGAGCAGTGGTCTTCGTGACATGGACTTCCCTTTCGAGACTCGGCCGGAGCCGGAATTCCTGTGGGCTTCCTCGGAAAGACGGAATATTTCGATTTTCGTTAGCGTGAGAGCCGGGCTTCACCCGGAGCGCCCTGTGTCAAGCCGCCCAACGGGCTGTTACCGCGAATCCGGGCTACTCGAACCAGGTGCGCATTGCACCGTCCAGCCGAAGGGCCTTCGACATCTCTCACTCTTCAGCGTGAGAGATGTCGAAGTTTCCTGCTTTTCCGTGATCACCTCGGCCGGGCGGAATCCGTATTCACGCGGCGAACAGTCACCGAATGTCGCAACGTGACGCGCCGATCGATACCGCGGCGAGACATCGGGTCCGTCAGTAGACGCACTGGATGATCGCGTCGTCCAAGCGGATGTACTTCGCCGGCCCGCCGTTGTTGCCGTAGATCGGCTGCAGATAGACGGTACCCACGCCGTTGAGATTCAGATTGGGGAGCGTGATGAGCTGATAGCCCGCCCAGTCGTCGATCCATTTCACCGTGTGGGAGATTTTCCGCCAGCCGTTGGGGTCCCAGATTTCGAGGCCGATGTTCGCTCCGCCACCGACCGGGTCGGCATAGATCGCAGCGGCGCAATTCGACCGATTCGACGGGAAACTGCTCAGCGACTTCGCGGTCCTCATCGCCGACCAGCCGTTGTCCGCGAAGAGCCAGCCGTTGTTGTTGCCGGTCCGGGCCACTCCCATGCCGATATCGAACCAGGAATGCCCGTCACCGCCCTGGATTCCCCGTTCCCATACACCGAACGGGTTCGATTCGTAACCGTCGGACCATTGCACGATCCCGGCCTGGGCCGTTCCCGCGAGCCCCAGGAGTGCCGCCGAAAACACCGACAAGACGGCCAATATCTTCTTGACCACGAGAGTTCCCCCTCTTCGTGCGGAATGAACTCCGCCAGGGGACCAGAGTCCGCGACGCGCGCACAACGTACCTTCGCGCGCACATTCGACCGCCTCGAAGTGCTAGGCGAGATCCACGGGCCGCGTCCGCAGCTTGGCGGCGATCCGGGCCAGCGCCTGCTGATCCTCCGAGGTCAACGGGTCGAGGACGAGCTCCCGTACCGAACGGACGTGCGTCGGCGCGGCCGCGACGACCACGTCGTAGCCGTCGTCGGTGAGCACGGCGAGGGTGTACCGGCCGTCGCCGGGGTCCGGCGTCCGCTCCACCCAGCCGCGTTGCTCGAAGCGTTTGACCACATTGGACAGACGGGAGAGCGAGCCGTTGGCGAGGTACGCCAGTTCACTCATCCGCAGCCGCCGCTCCGGGGCCTCCGAAATATGACTGAGGGTCAAGTACTCGAACAGCGTCAACCCGGCGTAGTGCTGCAACGGCGACTCGAGCCGCCCCGGCAGCAGGAGGACCAAGGAGACCAGCCCGGTCCAGGCCTCCTTTTCGGCAGGGGTCAGCCACAGTGCTTCCTCCGGGTCCAGGGTGGGAGTTCTTCGCCACGCCCGGCTACGGCGACCGGCAACTGGCCGAAATGCGCTACAGCCAGGCGGTGCGCGTCGGCGATCGCGTCGAGATCTCGGGGCAGGGAGGCTGGGACGACGACTTGACCTTCCCGGAGTCGCTGGAAGAGGAGATCGTCAATGCCTTCGAGAACGTCGCCCGCACCCTCGCCACCGCGGGCGCCACTTGGCGCGACGTCGTCTCGGTCGACTCCTACCACGTCCCGGAGGTCCCCGGCTTCATCGGCGAGACCCACAACCGCGTTATGGTGGCGCAGTTCCGCGAGCACATGGGCGACCGGGCGCCGATCTGGACCGAGATCGGCGTCGCCGCCCTCGGCGCGCCGAAGATGCGGGTCGAGATCAGGGTCACCGCGATCGCCGGGAACGCCCGCGTGTGAACCCGGCGCTCCTTGGGTATTTGATGGCTGCGCCCATGCTCTTGGCCCAGCTGGGAAACCCGCTAAGGAGAACGCGTGGGTATCACGAGAACACGACAGACGTACGAATTCCCCACCGGCATCGCCCCGCCGCTGGGAGAGGTCCGGGCCTGGCTGCGCGAACGGCTGAGCGAGGTCGGGCGCACCACGATCGCGGACACCGAACTGCTGACCACGGAACTGGTCACCAACGCGCACGAACACGCGGACGGTGTCGCCGAGCTCAGGGTCTCCGTCCCCTCGGGACGGGACGTCGTCCGCGTCGAGGTCGACGACCGCCGCCCGCGGCTGTGGCCGCACCGGGTGATCAAAAGCGACCCCACGAGTCCGCACGGACGGGGGCTGGCGCTGGTGGAATCGATCAGCACCGAATGGGGCGTGGACACCGGCGCGGGATTCAAGACGGTGTGGGCGGAGATCCCGGTGCTCTGACACGATCATCGCGTGACGGCCCCGCCCAGCACCCTGATCGCGCCGAAGCCACGACCCGGCGACCACGTTCGCCTCGTCTCCCCTGCCAGCTTTCCGAGCCGCGAACTGGTCGCCGAGACCAAGGCGGTCCTGGAAAGCTGGGGACTGGTGGTCGAAATCGGAAAACACGCGCTCGACCAGCGAGGATTCCTCGCCGGCCGGGACGAAGACCGTCTCGACGACGCGTTCCGCGATCCCGCCGTCCGCGCGGTGATCGCCACCCGTGGCGGAGCCGGCGCGTACCGCATCGCCGACGACCTGGACTTCGCCGCGGTGCTGGCCGATCCGAAGCCGGTGATCGGTTTCAGCGACATCACCGCCCTGCACCTCGCACTCCGGCGGCATTGTGGCCTGGCGGGGATCCACGGTTTCCTGGCGGGCTCCCGTTCCGCGACCGCGACCCGCAGGCTGCTGATGGACGGTGAACCTGCCGTCCTGCACCGCGATTCACGGGCCATGACCGTCGCGGCCGAAGTGCCCGGCACGGCCGCCGGGGATCTCATCGGCGGCAATCTCGGTACCATCGCCCACGCGGTCGGCGTCGGCCTGCCTTCACTGTCGGGCGCCCTCCTGTTCCTCGAGGCCGAGCGGACGATGGGCCTCGGTCAGATCGATCGCCAGCTGACCCAACTGATCCGATCAGGCGCGCTCGACGGCGTACACGGGATCGCGCTCGGCCGGTTCCCCGGTTTCGAGGGCTTCACCGATCGCGGCTGGACCCTCGTCGACGTCTTCAAAGACCGTCTGGGTTCCTTGAACGTGCCGGTACTCGGCGGAATCGACGTCGGACACGGCCCGGATCCCCTTTCGCTGCCGCTGGGGACGGCCGCCGTCCTGGACACGGAGACGGGAACCCTCACCGTCGAACCTGCGGTTCGCTGAACTACTTCGACTCGACCCGGCCCAGCGGATCCGGCGCCGCCGCCAGCTCCTCGCAAGCCGCCTGCCACGCGGTGTCACCCGGGTAAAGCTCGGAGCGGAGATAAGCCCAGGTGAGGTGCCCCACCGCGGCCACCCGATCCGGGTTCTCGTCCGTCGTCTCGGCGACGTCGTAGCCGGACACCCCACCGAGCCCGTGCTCGGCGCCGAACAAGGTCAGCAGCGTTTTCCGGCCTGGCGAAAGGAAGTACGGGTCGGTGTGCCATTCCGGGCCCCGGACCGTCAGATGACCGGAGTCGTCCTTGTCCCCGGCGACGACGAGCGCGGGGGTCGTCATCGCGGAGAAGTCGGTGCCGAGAAAGAAGGGATAGTTCTCGGCCACGAATCCGGTGACCGCGTCGCCGCCGCGGCCGGGCGCGGCGAGCAGGACACCGGCCGAGATCCGCGGCTCGGCGAGGCGTACTTCCTCACCGCTGCGGGGATCGGTGTATCGCGCGCCCAGCAGAAGGCTCGCGGTGTGCCCGCCCATCGAATGCCCGGCCACCGCGACCCTCCCCCGGTCCAGCCTGCCCCGCAGCAGCGGGAAGGCGTCCTCGATCTCGTCGAGCCGGTCGAGGATCCGGATCATGTCCTCGGCCCTGGACCGTTGGTACAGCGGCGCTTCGGGATCGCCGGGCGGCAGGTTCAGCGACCGTGAGCTCAGATGGGTCGGCTGGACGACGGCGAACCCGTGCGCCGCCCAGTGATTCACGAGCGGGGCGTAGCCGTGCAACGACGAGAGATGGTTCGAAGGCCCCTGGCCGTGCGACAGCAGGATGATCGGCAGCTCGTTCCCGGTCGCCGGTACGGAGATCCGCAGCCGCAGGTCCACGGCCCGGTCCGGCGTGGACAGCTCCACCGGGGCGATCGAGATCACTGGCGTGCTCATGTGAACTTCCTTCGCGAGTTAAGCGGAACACTGTTCCACAAACATATGGAGCAGTGTTCCGCTTTGTCAAACGCCTCTCGCGCGGTCCGCGAGAGCGCGCGCGAGCGAGGCCACCTCGGCCGAAAGCCCGGTCCAGTCATCGGGAGCCGTGCCGAGGTATCCCGCCCGCGCGCGTTCCAGCAGCACACCGCCGTCGACCATCGCCGCCGCGGTGTCCTTCGAGACGATCCGTCCCGTTTCGACGGTCACGACGATCCGCGCGAGCGTGAGCAGGACGTTGCGTTCATCGCCCTCGATCTCGGACAGAAGGTCGGGAATGACGCCGAGGGCCGCATCGCGGAGCTGATCCGGCGGCACCGGATCGACGACCTCCGCGAGCGCGGCACCGCGAAGAACTCGGTGCGCCGCATGGGCCGTGGCCGCGAGGATCACGACATCGGGATCCTCGGCAGGCATGGGAAGACGGCCCTCGACGAACTCTTCCCGAAGCCATTCCCCGTATTGGAAATCCCGGCGAGCCGGTTCGCCCCCGGCCACGATCACGGTCAGTTCGATCGGACGCCGGTCCGCCGCGTCGGGAAAGCGGTCGGCGTGGCCACGCCAGCCGGAAAGCCGCAACAGCAGCGACACCAGAGCGGCGCGTTCCTCTTCATCGAGCGACCTTCGGGTCACCAGCAGCAGATCGACGTCACTGTCCGGTTTGAGCCCGCCCGCCGCGGCGGAACCGTAGAGGTACAACCCGAGGACGCCGCCGGGATCCTCGCGGTCGAGATGATCCAGCAGGGGTTCGATGCGCATGCCTCGACGATCACACCTCACGCAAGGTATTTCCGCGCCCAGTCGTCGAAGCCGGTGAGCGGGATGCCGAGGTCCCGCGCGAATTCCGGACGCCCCGGCTGACCGATCACGTTCAGCCACTCGTGCGAAGCGCCCATCGGCGGCATCCCGGCGGCGACCGCCTGCTCGACGGTCATATCCGGTGCGGTCAGCTTCGTTCCCAGCGCACCGGACAGGACTTCGGCGATCTCGGTCATGGTCAGGAAGTCGCTCGCGAGCTCGAGTTCAACCCCGGTGAACCGGTCCGGTTCGGCGATGGCCGCCGCGGCGGCGGTGCCGATGTCGTCGACGGCGGCCAGCGAAAGGGACGTCGAGGGCTTGATGACGCTCACCAGGCCGCCGTCCACCCCGCGCGGGAACAGGAACTTCATGTCGGGCAGGAAGTTCTCCATGAAGAAACCCGGCTTGAGCAGTGTCCACCGCGGAAAGCCCGCCTCGCGGAGGCGATCCTGGATCGCCGCCTTGGCGCCCAGCGTCGGCTCCATCGATGCCCAGCGGCCTTCGGCCCATCCGTCCGCCTCGACGTGCTGACCGGCTCCCGAAACGGAGGTGTGCACGAACTGCGGCACGCCCGCCGCCTTCGCACCTTCGATGAGGTTGACGCCTTGCGTGACCTCCCCCGCGAAGTCGAATCCGTCTTCGTTCATTCCGGGCATCTGCACCGAGAAAACGGCGCGGGCCCCCTGGGCCGCGCGGATCACGGACTCGATGTCGTGGAGATCGCCGACGACGAGTTCGGCGCCGAGCGCTTCGACGGCTTTCGCCCTGGCCGGATCGCGGACGAGGGCGCGGACGGGAACGCCGGCCGCGAGCAGGGCACGGGCGGTCGCACCGCCCTGCCTGCCGGTGGCGCCGGTGACCAGAACGGGTGCTGCGGACATGGTGGCTCCTTCGCTCGACTAAGTGGCGGGGCCCGCCACTTATCGTCCGCTACAATATGGCGGGCCCCGCCACTTACGCAAACACCGAGGTGAAGGCATGTCCGACGGTCAGCGCGCCGACGCGCGGCGGAACTACGCGCGCATCCTCGCGGTGGCCGAGGAAGAGGTCGCGGCCCACGGCTCCGGCGCCTCGCTGGAGCAGATCGCCCGCACCGCCAACGTCGGCTCGGCGACCGTGCGCCGCCACTTCCCCACCCGCCGGGCGCTGCTGGAGGCGGTCTCCGCGAGCCGGATCGCCGCGCTGTGCGCCCGCGCCGCCGCCTTGACCGGCGAAGAAGACAGCCGGAAAGCACTCCTGACCTGGCTGGACGAGGTCGTCGTCTACTGCGTCTCCGCTCGCGGGCTGGCAG
Source organism: Amycolatopsis sp. SB7-3 (assembly GCF_041021335.1). Taxonomy (NCBI): domain Bacteria; kingdom Bacillati; phylum Actinomycetota; class Actinomycetes; order Pseudonocardiales; family Pseudonocardiaceae; genus Amycolatopsis; species Amycolatopsis sp. SB7-3. The sequence continues at coordinate 305,788 of NZ_JBFPJQ010000003.1, read as the reverse complement.
CCGCGCTCTCGTACGACGGGCCAGTACAGGAGAACTCCTGTTCCGCCGCCATCGAGGACGCCGGGGAACCGCTCCTGCGGCGGGCCGCGCGGGACGGCGCGGTGTCGCCGGACGTCACCGTCGCGGATCTGATCACGCTGATCGTCGGCATCGTCCTGGCCACCGAGCACCACCCGGATCCGGCCGCCCGGGCGGACCGGCTGTTCCGGCTGGCCGTGGCGGGGCTGAGCCCCGCGACGTGACAAGGGGCCGGAGTGGTCGCCCACTCCGGCCCCCGGCACGGATTCCGCTTACCGGGTGCCGCGGCGGCCCGACGAGACCACCGCCGGCACCGGAGCGCCGTTGATCACGAACTGCGACCCCGGCTCACGGACGACATCACCGTTCGCGGAGCCGCTGATCGTCACGTTCGTCAAGGTCGCGCTGCCACGGGCGCCGCTCATCGCGAGGATGCCCGCACCGTTGTTCGACTTGTCGATCTTGACGTTGGTGAGGGCCGCGGTCACGACGCCGCCGCCCGTCTTGAACTGGACACCGTCGTAGGTCGAGTCGTGGATCTCGGTGTCCCGCAGCACGACCCCGAGAATGTCCTTGCCCTGCGCGAAGAACGTGATCGCGCCGAACTCCTGCTGCTCGCCCCAGAACACGCCGCCACAACGGTACAGGGCGTTGTTCGCGATGAGCGTCTCCCCGGAGAACGGCAGCGGATCGTGGTCCGTCGCCAGCATGATGCCCGGGTAGTTCATCGTGTCGTGCACGATGTTGTTCTCGATCTTGTTGCCGTAGCCGCCGTAGACCGCGATCCCGTTGGCACGCCAAGGAAGCTGGATCGTGTTGTTGGCGAACACGTTGTCGTGCGCGATGTCCTGCGAAGGGTCCTTCACGTACTGGTTCGCCCAAACGGCGAGCGAGTCGTCACCGGTGGTGCGGAACGACGAGTCGAACACCTTCGAGTTCCGCGTGCCGTTGGTGAAGTTGATGCCGTCGGCGTAGGTGTTCCGGATCCGCATACCGCTGAACTCGAGGCCGTCGCCCGGTCCCCAGAGCGCCGGGACGTTGCTGTAGTCCCGGCCGACCCACGCGCCGACGTTGGCGTGCTCGATCCAGACGTTCGTGATCTTCGTGCCGGTACCGAACCGGCCGTTGAGACCGACGCCGCCTTCCGCGCCACCGTCACCACCCCGGATCCGGCCGGAACCGAAGATGGCGATGTCGGAGATCTGCGTGTTCTTGTCGATGTCGAATCCGAAGTTGCCCTCGTGCGGATGGTTGATGCCGCCCGCGTTCTGCGGCTCGATCAGCGAGTACAGCTGCGAATGCCACATCCCGGCGCCCCGGATCGTCACGTTGGAGATGCCGACCTGGTTGTACTGGCCGCCGCCGTTGGGCACGTTCGGGTCGTCGGTCAGGATCTTCTTCTCCTGCCGCCACTGCCCCGCCGGGATCCAGACACAGGCGATCACGCCGTTCTGGTCGTCGGTCACCGCGCGCTGGATCGCCGCCGAATCGTCGTTCCCGTCGTTCGGCACGGCGCCGTATTCCGTGATCGACGTGCAGTTCGCGGGCTTCTCCGACGCCGGGGCGACCTGCTCCAAGTCGATGAGATCGACGATGTAGAACGCCGCGTTGTCACCGCTGTCCCGCTGCAGCTTGAACTTCGTGCCCGGCGGATACGAGCGGGACAGCAGCGCGTGCGACTCGTCGAACAGGCGCCGCGCGTTGGCCTGCGGGGTGTTGGTCAGGCCTTCGGGGTCGTCGGTGCTGCCGTAGAGCCAGCTGTGCTTCGACGACAGCGTCAGCTTCTGCGCGAACGTCCCGTTGACGTACAGGCTGATGGTCGCTTCCTGTCCGCCACCGCCGGGGGCGTCCGGGATGGAGTTGCGCACGACGATCGAGTTCGCCTCGTTCGCCGACGTGAACTCCACGTACTGCCCCTGATTCGCCAGCCGAACGGACTTGCGGCCGGAGGACTCGGTCGCGAAGTTCGTGTGGCCGAAGGTGCGCAACGGGTCGGCTTCCAGCAGTTGTCCTTGGTACTGCGCGGCTTCCGCCTCGTACTCGACGTACGGGACAGCCGCGCCACGGCCCACGACGATCGCCCGCGAGAGACTGTTGTTGGCCTCGTTGGTCTCCGTGACCGTGCCGGTCGCGTCGGCCGTCGCGGTCAGGGTCGCGCCACCGTCGGCGGCGGTCCACGTGCCCGCGATCGCGACGTTCGCGGTGGTCCCCGCCTCGATCGCACCGGTGGCGCCGGTCAGCGTGGTGCCGCCGACGGCCAGCCGCGTCACCGAAGCGTCCGCGCGGCTCGTGCCTCGGTTGTGCACGGCGACGGTGAAGGACACGGCCGAACCCGCCGCCGGGTTGGGCGGATTCGACGTGATACCGGTGACCTCGAGATCCGGCCCCGGCGCCTGCGCGACGACCAGCGCGGTCGGCGGGGTGTAGGTGTTGTTGGTTTCGTTCTGCTCGGCCACCGTTCCCGCCGGATCCGCGGTCGCGGCCACGGTGTACGTCCCTTGTGGACGCGCTCCCGCGTCGACGGTCACCGTCGTGGACGCGCCGGCGGCGAGCGCCCCGACCGCCGCTTCGCCGACGACGGTGCCACCGAGGCTGACGTTCACGGTCGTGGCGGCCGCGTTCGCGGTGCCGGTGTTCTTCACCGTCGCCGAGACGGCGAGTCGGCTGGTCTCCGTCGGATTCGCCGGCGTCCACGACGTGCCGGTGACGACGAGGTCCGGATTCGGCGCGGGCGTGCCGATCACCTGGAATTCCGCCACCTGACCGCCGGGGGCGCCGGAGTTGGCGAAGAACTGCAGGCGCACGTCCGATGCCCGTCCGCTGACCGGTACGACCACCGAGTTCTGGTTGGTGGCCGGGTCGAAGCGGTGGTCGGCACGTGCCGAAAGGGAAGTGAAAGCGGTGGCGCCCTGCGTGCGGCCGAGTATCTCGAAGTTCTGCGTCCGCGCGCCCCAGATCGCGTCCGGGTTGAGCTTCACCACGACCGAGTCGACGTCCGCGTCGACGCCGAGTTTCACCGTCAGCGAGTTCGGATAGCCCGCGGCGGACTCCCAGTACGTGGCGGTGTCGTTGTCGTTGGCGTTGGCGGGGACGAACGAATGGACCACCGAGGTGGCCTCGATCGGTTTACCTGCCGCCAGGTTCGCGCCCGCGCTCGTTCCGGAGCGCACGACGTGGTTGCTGTCGCCGGATTCGTTGCCCGCCGCGTCCTTTGCGCGCACGAAGTACTCGACCCGGGTCCCGGCGGGCCTGGATTCGGTGAACGTGGTGCCGGTGATCGTCGTGACCGGCGTGCCGTCGCGGTAGACGGTGTACCCGGTGACCCCGACGTTGTCCGCCGAAGCCGTCCAGGTCAGCCGGATCTGACCGGCGCCGGGCTCGGTCAGCGCGAGATTCGCGGGCGCGCTCGGCGCCTGGGTGTCGCCGGTGTCCGGTCCGTACAGCTCGAATTCCGCAAGCTGCGCCGCGGGCCAGCGCGTGTTCGCGGTGACCTGCAGCCGGACGTAGCGGGCCGACGCGGTCATCGGGATCGTGACGGTGTTGGTCCCGGGGGTGAACGCGTAACCGGTCGGCGCGGCGAGGTCGGTGAACGCCGAGCCGTCGGTACTTCCGCGCACGGCCAGCGTCTGGGTGCGGGATTCCCAGCCGGACGGCAGTTTCAGCACGATCCGCGACAGGGTTTTGGCCGTTCCGAGGTCCGCCTGGATCCATTGCGGGAATGCGTTGTTGGCTGATTCCCAGTAGCTGTCCTGGTTGCCGTCCACGGCGTTCGCGACGGGATAACCGGGCAACGCGCTGCTCGCCGACACTGTGCGGGTCAACGGCACTTCGGCGAGCGCAGCCGGAGCGGGTGGGGCGGCGGGATCCGGTGGCGGCCCGCTCGCGGCGGAGGCGAAGGAGAGTCCGGCGACGGAAAGCCCCGTGACCAGGAGACCGGCGACGATCCGGGAGAGGCGCATACGTGTCATGGCGTCTTCTCTTCTTTGAGACGGCGGGGAGGGAGCCAGAGCCGTACGAGCATGCAACAACTCGGAGACAAAATGCAAGAAGTTGACTTGTTTCCGAAATTTTGCGACATGCCTTCGCCTGTCGACATTGGCTCACCTGGCAACACACTTGTTCTCCGAATACGAGGGAACACGAGAAAGCGCGGTCGCGTATTCCGCAGAAACGGTGCACAGTTGTACACTCAACGTAGGCGAGCCGCGTGGAGGTCGAACCCTGATGGACGTGACGAAAACCTTGAGGTCGGCACTCACCGGCACGACGACCGAGTCGAGGTCCGCGGTCCGTGAGCTGCGACGGGAGACCGAAGATCTCGTGGCGCGCCGCGCGGGCAGGACGGCGAACCGGCTGACCGAACTGGGTGAGCGCCTCGCCGATCTGGTCCTGGTCTCCGGAAGCAGGCTCGCGGGCCTCGCCGATCGGCACAGCAAGCCCGTGGGTGAGGGCGTGCGCCGGGAAGCGGGCCGGATCGGCGAGTCGGTGGAGCGGCTGTCCGTCACGCTTTCGGACCGGGCCATCCTGCTCGCCGAGGAACTGCTCGATCCGCGGCCGTCCGAGCGCCGCCGACGTCGCTAGTCGACCGGTATTCGTTGATCTACGTCTGACCTGTACGTGAGGGGGATTCGCTCCCTACCAGACCGGGTCGAGCCCTGTCCATGAAGGATTTGGGACGTTCACTGTCCCAAATCCTTCATCAACGAATCCAAACACGGCGGGTTGCGCGTGAAGGCCCCCCTTCCCCCGGCTCAGCCGAGGAAACTCGACCTTCACATCTTCCCAAGTACATGAAGGCCCCCATGCTTGCGCCTAGGTACAGGAAGGGGTCCTTCACGTACCTCAGCCGCTCAACCGCCGCGTGAGTGGTGACCTAGGTGCCCAAAGAACCCGTCCTTGGCACATCGGTGCCACCGGCACTCGAGTGCCGGAAGCCCGGGTCCCGTGCCGCCCACCGCGGCCTTCTCCCGTCTTTAGTCGCTATCAACCGCCGTATCCGCTTGCCTAGCATGGGAAAACCGGTATCGGATCCGGCCGGGCGATCCCTGGCGAATCCGCCGTGGCCGTAAACGGGTGACCCGTCGATTTCCCTGAATTCCCCTGCATTGGAAGGCACCCATGCGCATCCGAGGTCTCCTCACCGCACTGCTGTGCGCGGCCGGGCTCACGACGGTCGCACCCGCCGCCGTCGCGGCCCCCATCATCGACGGCGAATACGCCCAGTCCGGCCCGTGGGCGGCCATGATCGAGCAGAACGGCGAGCAGTGGTGCTCCGGTTCGATCATCAGCGCCCGCTGGGTGCTCACCGCCCAGCACTGCATCGACGAACCCGGCGCCGAATACTCCGTCCGGGTGGGCGACGTCGATCACCAGGCCGGCACGTACGCGGTGGTGGCCGACATCTACACGCCGTCCAGCGGCGCCGACATCGCACTGTTGAAACTGGACCGTTCCGTGACCACGACGTACGCGTCCCTCGGCACCTCCGTCGCGGTCGGCGACACCGAATACGTTTATGGCTGGGGTTACAACGAAGACGGCGATCTGCAGCGTTACCTCAAGGTCGCCCGGATGACGGTGACCAGTGTCGGGAATGGACTGATCAAGGCCCGCCGGGGCAACGGCCTGACCAACGGCGGCGACTCGGGCGGCCCGGTCTTCGTCGGCGGCAAGCAGGTCGGCGTGCACATCGCGGGCAACAAGGTGGACAGCTCGACGCACACCAGCATCTCGGCGAACCGCACCTGGATCCGGAACACCTCGGGGGTCTAGGTCCGAACGGGTCCGGGAGCGGTGGCGCCACCGCTCCCGGACCGCTGAGAGGCAGGTGGGAAGTGGCATCGACGACTCCGGACGGGCTCGGCCCCCAACTGGGCAGGCTGGGCCTCGGCGAAACCGCCGCCAGGATCTACCGGCGGATGCTCGAAAACGCGCCCGTCACCGCCGCGGAACTGGCCTGGCGGGAGGACGACGCGGAGAACGTCGAGCTGGCACTGAAGGAACTCGCCGACGCCGGTCTCGCGGTTTCGTCCGGAGTGGACGGAGACGAGTACGTCCCGGCGAACCCCAGCGAAGCGCTCACCGCGCTCACCACCCGACGACAGGCCGAACTACACGACGCGCGGCTCGCGGTCCAGACCGCGTACCGCGCCTTCAGGCGGGCGCACGCGGGGATGCCGAACGCGCAGGACCTGCTCGAAGTGGTCACCGGCGACGCCATCATCCCCCGGCTGCAGCATCTCGCGACCACGGTGCGGCACCAGGTACGCCGTCTCGATTCCCCGCCCTACTTCACCGGCGGCCGCCGGAATCTCCTGGAAGAGGAGCAATTGCGGCGCGGGATCGGCTATCGCTGTGTCTACAGTGGAGCGTCGTTCGGCGATCCCGGCTATCTGGCCGCGAACATCCTGCCGTGCCTGCGCGCCGGTGAGCGGGCCCGGCTGCTGCCCGAACTCCCGGTGAAGCTGACGCTGTTCGACGACCGTGCGGCCACCATCGCGCTGACCATCCGCGAGGCCGATCGCAACCAGTCCATCGTCATCGTGCGTCCCTGCAGCCTCTTCTCCGCGCTGGAGGGGCTGTTCGAGACGTCCTGGGCGGCCGCGCTCCCGATCGACCGGCGTGGCCGGACGTCCGGGCAGCCGATCCGGCCGGTCGAACGGGAGCTGCTGATCCTGCTCGCCGCCGGGCGCAAGGACGACGAGATCGCCGCCGAACTCGGCGTCAGCAGACGCACCCTGTTCCGCTATCTCGAAACCCTGATGGACCGCGCCGGCGTCTCCAGCCGGTTCCAGCTGGGGGTCTTCGCCACGCACAACAACTGGCTCTGAAAACCCCCGCATTTCGTCCTCTGAATGCGGGTGGCCCTCACCCGGATGGGGTCACCCGGGTCGATCATCCCCGCTGCGGCGAAGGCGCCGGGAGCGGATGGTGATCTTGGAAGGAGGGCGGAATCATGGGGAATCACCGGCACCACACCGGCACGGCGTCGCTCCGGATCGCCACCGCCGGCCTGCGGGTCTTCGCGGTCGTCGTCGCGATCGCGGCCTGCGCGTGGCTCGCGCTCTGGCTCGCGTTCACCCTCTGAGACCCGCCGGTCCCGGCTGGGATTCCGGCGGGCTCTCGGGTTCCGGCAGCGGGCGGTCCGGTCCCGGAGCGGGAACCCGTTCGGGTGCCCCGGGGTCCGGAACCGGTTCCGGCCCGCCCGGATCGGGCACCGGTTCGGGCATACCGGGGTCCGGCGGCATCGGGTCCGGCGGCGCCGGAGGCGCGGTCGTTCGAGGATTCGTCATCGCACATACCTCCTGATCACGCCACTACCCGATGCGCCACCGGCCGAAACGGTCCGTTAGCCCGTATGGGTGGCGATCCAGTCCGCGATGACGTCCGCACGCGAGGTCGTCTCGATCCCGGCGTGCGGGCAGTTCGGCCCGGTGGCCTCGAGCGACACCAACGCGCCACCCGTGCCCTCGGCGACGAAGTACGGCGCCCCCGAGTCGTACGTGCAGGCGCTGGTCGTGATCGACGGCGCGGCGCCGCGGACGCCGATCGTCGTCGGTGCCACCGTCGCCACCTGCACGGTTCCTTGCTGCATCCGGGTGGCCGGAGCGGGACTCGTGGCGGTCAGGCTCCCCCAGCCCGCCAAGGTCAGCTGCTGGCCGACCTTCGGGAGCACCCGGCTCACCTTCAGCGGGGACACCGTCGTCACGGGCGTGTCCAGCTTGATGAGGGCGACGTCGTTTTCCTTCGCCTGCAGCACTTCGGTCGCCTTGCGGGCCACACCCGATTCGACCGCCTCGTCGACCAGGCCCAACGTCACCATCGTCGGATACGGCATCTTGCCCGCGACCCGCTTGCGGTGCGCGTCGTGGAAGCAGTGTCCCGTGGTGACGACCCAGCTCGGCGCGATCAGCGCGCCCGTGCAGTAGCTGCCGTAGGTCGAACCGTCGGGACGTGGGATCTTCGTCATCGCGATCTTCGCGACGAACCCGAACCGCCCCGGTGGGACATCGGTGCCGTGGGCGACGTCCGGCGCGGCGAGCGCGGCCGGAGCGGTGGTGATGGTCAGGACAGCAGCGGCCAGCAGGGCGCGCAGACGCAATTTCTTACCCTTCGTCGATGAGGTGATCCGAGGCTAGGACCCCCTGCCCGACAAGGGGAATTCCCCGACCAGGTGTCACCCGATGGCACGTCTGCCGTTGACCGGCCCCGCACGGCGGGCGAGCCAGTGGCGATAGGGGAGGCTGGTTTCGGTGTCGGAGCGATAAGCAGCCTCGGCCGCGGCGATCAAGGCATCGGTGTCCCCGCCGAAGGCGCCGTCCGCGCTCCAAGCGATCAGATACCGCATCCACAGCGGATCCCCCGCGAGAGGCCGGATCGCGATCCCGGGTGACGAGGGAAAGGTGACCTGGCACGGGGAAATCGCCCGGCCCGCCGCGATCAGGCGTTGCAGCGGACGCAATTCCGTGCTCCGATGCGCGACCTGCGGCCGGAATCCCGCTCGGGCACAGGCTTCTTCGAAGCACTCCGGCCATCCGGCGCCGTCGGACGGCCCGAGCACCCACCGTTCCCCGGAGAGCTCGGCGAGGTCGATCTCGGCTCGACGGGCCGCGGGATGGTCCGCGGCGATCGCCACGAACACCGGTTGCGTGGCCAGCGGCCGCGACGCCACACCCGGCGCCGACGGCAGCGGGTGGCCGGGATAGTCGGCGACGACCGCGGCGTCGAGTTGCCCGCCGGCCACGAGATCCAGCAGCCGCAACGGCGAGAACTCGGTGGTCACCGAAACCGCTTGCCCCCGGCCGGAATCCCCGAGCCGGTCCGCCAGCTCGACGACCATGGACCCGCCGATCCCACCCAGCGCGACAGGACGTTTCTCGCCTTCCGCCAGGAAACGCGCCGCGTCCCGGTGCATCGTGTCCGCCGCGGCGAGGACCGCACGGGCACGGACGAGGACGCATTCGCCGAACGCCGTCGGGAAGACGCCGTCGCGCCCACGGACGAACAAGGTTCCCCCGAACGCGCGCTCGATCCGTTGCACGGCGGCGGTCAGCGCGGGCTGGGTGCTCCCGATCCCGATCGCCGCGCGCGTGATGCTGCCCGCGTCGGCGACGGCGCACACCACTCGCAGATGACGTAACTCGACGTCCATCACGCGGACCTTATGGCCACTTGGGATGTGCCGGAAGCCGTCGAAAGTCGGGATCGTTTTTCGTACTCCCCTCTCCCCTCCCCGCAAGGAGTACGCATGCGACGCGCCTGTCTCATGGTCGCGCTGACCGCCGTCCTCGTCGCCGGGCTCGTTCCCGCGACGGCGTCGGCGGCTCCCCGGTTCACGACGTCGATGGAGGCCTTCGAGCCCGGAGGAACCATCACCAGAGTGGACGTCACCCGGCCCGCTTCGGACCGGGCGGCCGCGCCGCAGCAGATCGCGGCCGCCGCCGCGGTGACCCCGATCGAGACCAACGGCCCCAGCGAGACCACCTTCGACCTGGTCTTCGTCGGAGACGGCTACACCTCCACGCAGCTGGGCACGTACTCGCAGCACGTCCGCTCCAGTATCGCGGCGTTGTTCGCCATCGAGCCGTACAAGAGCTACCGCAAGCAGTTCAACCTCTGGCAGGTCGACGTCGTCTCGCCCCAGTCGGGCATCACGAACGACCCGACGCAGGGCATCCGGCGCAACACCGCGCTGGGCTCGTACTTCTGGTGCGGCGGCATCGAACGGCTGTTGTGCGTCAACGAAACCAAGGCGAACCAGTACGCCGCGGCGGCACCCGACGTCGACCAGGTCATCATGCTGGCGAACACCACGAAGTACGGCGGCGCGGGCGGCGGGGTGGCGACGTCTTCCGGCGGCAACATCCAGGCCAGCCAGATCGTCGCCCACGAACTCGGGCACTCCATCGGCGGGCTGGCAGACGAGTACGACTACGGCACTTGCGACACCCGGGAACCCCGCGAGCCCAACGCTTCCGCGCTCACGGCCCAGCAGATGAAGGACCGCCAAGCCAAGTGGTACAAGTGGCTCGGCAAGCCCTCCCCCGACGGCGGCACGGTCGGTGTCTTCGAGGGTTCCCGCTACTGCAAGACCGGGATGTACCGGCCCAGCGTGAACTCGCTCATGCGCACTCTCGGCCAGCCGTTCAACCCGCCGAGCACCGAGGCGATGATCGCGGGCTTCCACCGCGAAGCCGCCCATCGGCACTGATCCCCCGTCATGGCCTCCGGACCGGGCCGCCGGCGTGACCGGCGAGCCCGGTCGCCATGTCGCGCATGAAGCGGCGGAGGTACCACCGGAAGATCCACGCGCTCCCCTTGCCCACGCGATACGTTCCGTGCCAACGGATCCGCGTTCCCCCGCCGGGCGTTTCGCAGAGATCGACCGAGGCCTGATAGTCCAGCATCACCGGGACGTCCACACCCTCGTAGGCGAACCGGCGTTCCGGTTCGAGGGCGGTGATCCGCTCCTTGGTGACCGTCTTTCCGGTACGGAAGGCGCGAACCGCGCCGACCTCGTCCCGGCCGTCGGCCGAAAGTCCTTGTGACGCGGCCACTTCCAGGGACCCGATCCGTGACCAGACCGGCCAGCTGCGGGCGTCCAGTAACAGTGCCCACACCGCGGCGGGCGGTGCGGACGATTCGGCGGTGACGTCGTACGACTGCGTTCCACTCACAAGGCTCACCCTAGGAACGGCCGGGCGGGTCCACCATGCGCCAAATTGCGCCGTGGCGCTCAGGAATTGCGGTACTCCGAGGGCCGCGATCCGGTGTGCTTCAGGAAAGCGGCCGACAGGGCGCCGGGAGTGGCGAACCCGCACCTTCCCGCGATGGCGGCGATCGGGAGATCGGTCCCCCGCAACAGCCTTCGCGCCTCCTCGATCCGGAGCCCGCCGAGGAACCGGTGCGGCGTCTCGCCGGTCTTCTCCTTGAAGACCCGGATGAAGTGATAGACGCTCAGATGGACCTCGCCGGCGATTTCGGCGACGCTGAGCGGATCGGCCAGGCGGTCACGCATCATCGCGACGGCCGCGCGGACCCGGTCGTCCTCCCGGCCCGCGCTCGGTGGGCCGGGTTTCCGCGCGTGCCGGGTGAGCAGGTGCACGGCGAGGAAGGCGGCCGCGGATTCGGCGTAGAGGTCGTCGTCCTCCCGCGCGTTCCCGACCGCCCGGACCAGCTCGTCGAGCAGCGGATCGCCCTCGGCCACGGACGCCGCCATCGCCTCGTGGTCCACCGCGCGGCCGCCCAGCCGCGCGGCGACCGATTCCACCGTGGTGCCCGGGATGTGCACCTGCAGGCTGCGCATCGTTTCGTCCCCGCGGTAGCGGCGCCGCAAGGGCTTGCCGGGAACGGCGAGTTCGAGCCGTCCCGGCCCCCATTCGTGCCGGTTCCACCGGCCTTCACCGCGGGTCTCCATCACCGCCCGCCCCGAAAGCGGCAGGATCAGATGCAGATCCGCGACGGCGGGCAGCCGCAGGTCCTCCGCGACGGGAACGTGGTCGAACCGCTGGACGAGCAGCGACTCCCAGCCGGAATCCTCCCAGCTGCAATAGGTCCGCCGGACATAGCGGGCCATGTCGAAACCGACGTAGGGCCGAAGGTCGAATCGCGCGGAATCGAACACCACGGTTTCGAGGCTAGCCGAGCAGCTCCTTCACACGCGGGACGACCTGCTCGCCGTAAAGCCGGATGGAGTTCAGGCGCTGCTCGTGCGGAAGCGCGCCGACGCTGTACTTGAGCTGGAACCGCGAGAGGCCCAGTGTCCGCACCGCCCAGGCGATCTTCTGCGCGACGGTCTCGGGAGAGCCGACGAACAGGGCGCCACGCGGGCCCGCCATGACGTCGTAGTCGGCCCGGGACATCGGACCCCAACCGCGCTCGGCGCCGATCTTGGCGAAAGCGGCCTGGTGGTGCGGGAAATGCTGGGAGACGGCCAGCTCGTCGGTCTCGGCGATGTGGCCGGGGCTGTGCATCGAGATCGGGAGCTCCTGGTGGCCCGCCTCCTTCAGCGCGCGCCGGTACAGGTCGGCGAGCGGGGTGAACCGCTCCGGCGACCCGCCGATCACCGCCATCACCAGCGGCAGGCCGTACGCCGCCGCGCGGACGACCGACTGCGGGGTGCCGCCGACGCCGACCCACGCGGGCAGGCTGCCCGACTCGGTGACCGGGAAGGCCTGCGCGCCTTCGAGGGCCGGTCGGACGGTCCCGGACCAGTCGACCGGCTTCTCCTCCTGCAGATGCGTGAACAGGTCGAGCTTCTCGGCGAACAGCGCTTCGTAGTCCTCGAGCGAGTAGCCGAACAGCGGGAACGACTCGGTGAACGAACCACGGCCGAGCGTGACCTCCGCGCGTCCCCGGGAAACCGCGTCCAGCGTGGCGAACCGCTCGTACACGCGCACCGGGTCGTCCGAGCTGAGCACCGTGACCGCCGTGCCCAGCCGGATCCGTTCGGTGCGGCCCGCGATCGCGGCCAGCACGACATCCGGCGAGGACACCGCCATCTCCGCGCGGTGGTGTTCGCCGACGCCGAAGTAGTCCACGCCCACCTGGTCGGCGAGGACACCCTCGGCCACGACCTCGCGGATGGCTTCGGCCTGGCTCACCGGCTGGCCGTTCGCGTCGTTCCCGACGTCGCCGAACGTGTCCAGGCCGAAGGTCGGCGCCTGCGGGGTGCCCAGGATCTCGTAACCCATGTCCAACTCCTCAAGTAGTTGAACGCTCAAACGTCGGGCACGGTGATCGTATTCCGCGGGCTCAGCCGCCGGCGATGTCGCGCGCCAGCCGGCGCGCGTCGTCCATGGTGAACTTGCCGGTGATCTGGGTTTCCCCGCCGGTGATGGCCGACTGGATCGACGGCGCGGTCAGCACCCGGCTCTTCAGCACCATCGCGACCTGCTTGCCGACGTTCGCCGCGGTCCAGTCGGCCCACGTCCGCGCGCCCGCGTCGGTGAAGCTGAGCCCGATGAGCGGACCTCCCGACTGCGTATCGAGGCGAGCGTTCGCTCGAGTGAGGTCCGCTCCGGTGAGGAACGCCGGGCCGAGCAGGTATTTCGTGCCCTGCACACGGTCGCAGCTGACCAGCGGGAGCGCCGGATCGTCGCGGCCGTCCAGCGGATCCGGCCCCGCCGAACAGTCCAGCGCCGCCGCGGCGGCCTGCTGTGCGGCGGGATCCGTGCTCTGGCGGTCGGTCGCCGCGCCTGTCGCCGGACCGGGCGGAAGCTCAGCCAGGACCGGACGGAACCGCAGCCGCGACCCGTCCTTGATCGCGAAACTGTCGCCTTCGGGTTCGGCTTGGCCGGAGACCCCGCCCTGGCAACCGGTGACACCGAGCAGGACGAGAGCGATCGCTACGAGGATGTTCCGCACCGGGACATTCTGTCGTGCCCAGCGTCCGCGCGGGGGCGACTCGCCGCCTTGACCGAGCAGCCGTCGATCCGGTCGGAAAATCACCCGGACCGACCTAGCCCAGGTCATCGCATCGGGTGTTTGCTTGCTCACAGAACGTCGTTGATCGACGATTTGGGGGCCGCCGATGTCCTTCCGATGGGTACTCCGACTCATTCCGGTGACGCTGCTCGTGACCGCGGTGGCGGTAGCCGTCCCCGCACCGGCGAGCGCGGCTCCCGCCCCTCCCCTGGCACAGGTATGGCCGACACCCCAGCAGGTGACGCCACGAGCGGGACAGGTGACCATCCCGCGCACCGTCGTCGAAGTCGTCGGAGCGGCCACCGATCCCTCCGCGCTCGCCGTCGTGGACCAGGTCCTCCGGGCGGCGGGCGCGAGCACGATCGTCAAGGTCACCGACAACGATCAGACGGCAATCGACCGCGAACGCGGCAACGGCGGCCTCGTCGTCTTCGTCGGCGGTCCCACCGAAAGCAGGGCGACCGCACTGGCCCTGACAGCACTCCGTCTCAAAGGTCCGGAAGGCCTGTCCCCCGGCGGATACGTCCTCGCGGCCGACCGCGGTGTCGTCGCACTGTCCGGTGTGGACACTTCGGGGACGTTCTACGCGGCGCAGTCGTTCCGGCAGCTGTTCGCGTCCGGCAAGAGCGGCGCGTTCGGCATCCGGGACTGGCCCGCTGCTCCGCTGCGCGGCGTGATCGAGGGCTTCTACGGCGCGCCGTGGTCCCACGCCGACCGGCTGGCACAGCTGGACTTCTACGGCCGCACCAAGCAGAACATGTACGTCTACTCCCCCAAGGACGATCCGTTCCTGCGCGCCCGATGGCGCGACCAGTACCCGCCGGAACAGCTCGCGCTGCTCTCGCAGTTGGTGAGCCGTGCCGCCGCGAACCACGTTGAGTTCACCTACGCCCTCTCTCCCGGCCTTTCCGTGTGCTACTCGTCCGACGCCGACAAGACCGCACTGGTCACGAAGTTCCAGTCGCTGTGGGACATCGGGGTGCGGTCGTTCGCCATCCCGCTCGACGACATCTCCTACACCCGCTGGAACTGCGACGCCGACGCCGCGAAGTTCGGCACCGGTGGCGCGGCCGCGGGCACGGCACAGTCGTTCCTGCTCAACCGCGTTCAGCAGGACTTCATCGCGACGCATCCCGGTGTCGAGCGGCTGCAGACCGTCCCGACCGAGTATTACGACCTCGCCGACTCGCCTTACAAGACCGCGCTGCGCACCCAGCTCGACAAGGCCGTGATCGTCGAGTGGACGGGCGTCGGCGTGATAGCTGGGCAGATCACCGAAAAGCAGGCCCGGCAGGCGAAGGAGGTCTTCGGGCACGACATCCTGATCTGGGACAACTATCCGGTCAACGACTACATCACCGAACGGCTGCTGCTCGGCCCGTACATCGGCCGTGAGCCCGGCGTCGCGAAGTACCTCTCCGGGATCACCGCGAACCCGATGGTGCAGGCCGAGGCGTCCAAGATCGCCGAGTTCACCTCCGGCGACTTCCTGTGGAACCCGGACCGGTACGACCCCGACAAGTCCTGGCTCGCCGCCATCGCGGACCTCGGCGGACCGGCCGCATCCGCGCTGAAGGTGTTCGCGGAGAACAACTATTCGAGTCTGCTCGTACGCCTCGAAACCGGGAAACCCGATCTGGATTCACCGGTGCTGCGGCCACTGCTGGCCGCCTTCTGGGCCGCGCTGGAGAAGAAGGATCCGTGGGACGCGGCCGCGAAACTGGATCGTTACCTGACCTCGATGGCCTCCGATCCCGAAGATCTGCGGCGCGGCATGGCCTCGAATCCGAAGTTCCTCGCCGAGGTCGGACCGTGGCTCGACCAGGTCGGGCTCTACGGTCAGGCCGGCAGGCACGCGGTGCGGATGCTGCTGGCCCAGGTCGACGGCGACGGGGCGAAGGCATGGGCGGAACGCGGCGAGCTCGTCGCCGCGCTCAAACAGGCGCAGGCGATCCGCGTCCCGACCTCGCGGGGCCCGCGCAACCCCAGCACCTGCACGGGGGTCTGCGTGCCGTTCCTCGACAGCGCGCTGGCCACGGCCGACCGCTGGTTCGGCCTGCCCGGGATCCGGCCGCGGGCGACGACGTCGCTCGGCACCTACACCGACAACGTTCCCGCCCGGATGGTCGACGGCGACCCCGAGACCTACTACTGGAGCGACTGGGCACCCGCGATCGGCGCCACCATCGGGGTCGACCTGGGTTCCGCGCAGCGGGTGTCCCACGTGGACATCCTTATGGGGAAGCCGACCAGCCCGGACGACTACGTCCGCGCCGGTGTCCTCGAATACTCCGCCGACGGCACCCGCTGGACGACGGTGAAGACGGTCACCGAGCCGGTGATCTCGGCCGATCTCCCCGAAGGCGCCGAGGCGCGGTTCGTCCGCGTGCGCACGACCGGCGCCCAGGCATTCTGGGTCGTGGTCCGCGAATTCACCGTGTCCACACCGGACAGTCCGAAGTACACCGTCACCGGCACCCCGGCGGGGCCGAACCTGGCCGCGGCGGCGGACAACAACGCCGATTCGCTGTACGCGGCGACCTCGACGCCGATCGCGGGCGACGCGCTCGTCGTCACCGCCGTCGCGCCGAAACCGCTGAGCAAGGTCGTCGTCCTGGCGACTGAGCCCGGTGCGGGCGCCGACGTCCAGGTCGCGGATCCGGCAGGCGGCTGGCAGACGATCGGCCGGATGTCGGGCGGCTACACGGAACTGCCGGCCGACGGCGTCACCACCGACAAGGTCCGGCTCCTGTGGTCACCGGGAGGCGCGGCACCGAAGATCGCGGAGGTCGTCCCGGTCAGTCCACCGCGACCGTGATCGCGGCCGTGTGCACCCGCCCGCCGTGGGAGAATTCGAGGAACAGCCGGTACTCCCCGCGTTCCGAGAACAGGGAGTGGAAAGTCAGCTCGCCGCCGGCCAGCGCCACGCCGAGCGGCTGGACCGGATGCAGATGCGTGGCCGACAGCAGCATGCTGTGGAACCCGGTCATATGGCCGTTGGCACCCAGATGCGGGTCGACCGCGGTGAGGAGCGCGCCGTCCGGGCCGCGGAGGGCGAACCGGAGGACCTGCGCCCGCATCGACGGGATCCGGGCCGCCCCGTCCACCCGTGTCACCCGGTAGCCCGTGGCCGTCACGGTCTCGCCCGCCGGGGCGGGCACCGGGACGAAGGTGGTGTCACCGGGCACGGTGAACGGGACGCCGAGCACCACCGGATGCTTCGGATCCTTCGTGTCGAGCGGCACGAACTCGGCGAACATCCGGTAGGCGCCGCCGTCGGTCAGCGCGAGGTTCGTGTGCCAGGTGTCCCCGTCCAGCATCGGATGCACGTGCTGGAAGACGTTCATGTCGTCGCGCACGGCGAAGAAGTGCATCTGTTTGGTCTGGTTGTCCAAGAACCGGGTCACCGGCCGCCCGTCCGGCCCGAGGATCCGGAACGCGACCGGTACCTCGGGACCCCGGACGGCGGGTGTGGTGACCCGCTCGAACCGATAGCCGCTTTCCGCCTCCGACAGCCCGTCGCTGTGGGCGGCCGGAAGCAGATCCGCGGTCACCACGGGTTGTTGCTGGTGAGCCGAATGCGCGGAGCCCGGTGTCGGCCGGAGGGCCACGAAGACCGCGACCGTGCCGATCACCAAGGCCAGCGCTAGGAACAACCAATCCGTGAGCCGGGGTTTGCGCACGCTCTACCCCCGGTCACTTGCCGCCGAGGTTCGGCTTCACCACGACCAGGCCCTGCTCGATACCGTTGACGATGACGATGCCACTGGAGAAGTACGGGTAATTGCTCCACGCCCCGTTGAAGTTCGCCGAGTCGCCCGCCGGGTAGATGTCGAAGTAGCCGACCTCCGACAACCTCGCCGAAGCGACCCCGCTGACGTCCAGGATGCGCAGACCGGCCTGGTAGTTCGCCTGGTAGGAGTACTGGCCCTTGATGTACTGGTTGTGGTCGATCGCGGTGGCGGGCGAACTGTAGACGCCGGTGTGCACGGGAGCGGACAGCTTGGCGAGGTCCCAGACGTAGGTCTTGGTGCGCTTGTCGGTGCCGCGCGACTCGTCCAGTTCGTCGTCGAGCAGGAAGTAGCGCTGGTCGCCGGTCAGCCAGCCCTGGTGCGAGTACTGCGCGCCCGAGTAGCCCTTGCGCGAGATCTGGACCGGCCTGGCCTTGTCGGTGACGTCGACGATGGTCAGCGTGTCCTCGTTGGCGTTGAAGCAGATTTCCTTGCCGCTGTACGCCGTGTCCGGCCCGCGGTAGACGACGCACTGCGTGTCGTGGGTGTACCCGTCCTGCGAAACGCAGCCCGCCTTGGCCGGGGCCTTCGGGTTCTGGATGTTGACGATATGCGGCCCGCCGCTGCACGTGTTGGAGCCGATCGCGTAGGCGAAACCGGTCTCCTCGTTGATCGCGATGTTGTGCGCGGGACCGAATTCCTTGTACAACGCGTCGGCGGTGAAGGTCTGCGGTGTGGTGACGGTGCGCAGCCTGGTCAGGTCGAACACCTGCATCCCGTGCCCGGTGATGAAGTCGGCCACGATGAACGCGTGGTTCTTGTACACCTTCATGTCCCGCCACGAACTGCTGCCGCCGTTGGAGGGCAGGTTGCCGAGGAACTTCGGCGACGTCGGGACGCTCAGGTCGACGAACGCGGTTCCGTTGGTCCGCCCGACGATGGCGTATTCCTTGCCGGACGACGGATCGGTCCAGCCCCAGATGTCATTGCCGTTTCCGCCGCCGAGGCCGGAGAGGGGCAGCACGCTGAGCAGGTCGACGTTCTTGCACGGGTATTTGTCGGCCTTGCCGTTGACGCACGGGACTCCCGCCGCGGTGCCGGTGACGGCGTGCCGCTCGGCCGGGACGTGGTCGGCCATGAAAGTGCGGGCCGCCGCCTGTCCCTCCGCCGTCTCCGGATCGTGCGCGGACGCCGCGGTCATCGACAACACCAACGCGGAGGCCGTCAGCACGGCCAACCCCATCATCCGCACGAGTTTCATCCGAGGTGCTCCTCACCGGGTCGCGGTCGGCCTCCGACGATATGGGCACCCACTCCCGGTGTATCCCGTCGAACGTATGGGGCTTTTAACCGTTTATGAGCGGACTGGGGTGCTTGGCCGGCAGGTCTCGACCATGACTGGTCCGTTGGTGAGGGACTGTGTGGATTTTGGGACGTCAGATGTCCCGAAATCCACACAGTCGTGCGTGATCGGTCCGGTCAGGGGGTGGCTGGTGAACGGCCGGATATCGGTGGAACCCGGCGGGCATGACGAAGAGCCCGTCGCCGGCGTGGCCGACGGGCTCTTCGGGGTTCAGACGTGGTGCAGGGTGTTGCGCCGGGGTTGTCGGAGCGGGTCCCGGTATTGGGGTGGGATGAACTCCGGTAACCCGTCGGTCGCCATGCGGACTTCCCAGTCACCGTGGTGAATCAACCGATGATGGAAACCACACAATAGGACCAGGTTCCGGAGATCGGTCGGACCGCCGTCTGCCCAGTGCTCAATATGATGAGCGTGGCAATTCTTGGGTTTCCGATGACATCCCGGGAACGCGCAACCACCGTCCCGGATGTTCAACGCACGCCGCTGCCCGGGGGTGACGAACCGTCTCAAGCGCCCCATATCCAGCGGCTCACCCGAGGCACCCATCACGACCGGCACCATCAGGCAATCGCAAGCGGCAAGCCGGGCTTCCCGCGCAGTCATCGTCCCCACGAAGTCCAGGCACGCGGTGCCGAGACCGGATTTGAGTTCCTCAAGTCCGATGGTGACGTGCACCAAAGTCCGGTAGCCACTCGTGCCGGGCTGATCAGGGCAGGCGATCGCCAGATCGAGAAGTTCGGCCCAGGCGTCTCCCAGGCGCTCGCACTTCATCCGCAGATCCGCCTGACCGAACTCATCCACCGGCCGCGGCTGCGCATACGCCTCCAGCGCTGCAGCGGTGCGGGCCCCGGTCTCGTCGTCGAGGAGGCCGGTGAGTTTCCAGAAGCCGTCTTTGCGGCGCTCTAGGGTGATTTCGCGGCGTGGTTCTTTCGGTTCGGGATCCTTGGGTTCCTTGCCGTCAGGGTTGAGCAAGCCCTGCAGGTTCGCCTCAGCCTCAGCGAGCTGCCGGGGCCCGGCACTCGGGGCAAGGTTCGCCAAAATCTGCTCCGCACCCGCCCGCTCCTCAGCCGAAATCTCGACCGGAAGGTTCTTCAAGATCTCCAGGATCTGATCGATCCGCTCGTCCCCGATCAATCCCTGAGCCGCGACCTCAGCGGTCGCGGGAGCAACCGGCGGAACTTCGGTGCCATCCAGGGCCCGGGTGGGGTTCAGCGCGATGGCGCGCTTCACGATCGGACCCGCCTCACCCCGCGACAGCCCCGCGATCTCGGCGAGCCAACTCGCCGTACTGCCATGCCCATACAAGTCTTTGACGCCACGAGACTCGATCTCAGCCAGGAACCGCCCCAGGCAGGCGGTCGCGATCCGGATCACCTGCAACGACTGTTGCACGCCATGGGCAAGCTCTAGCTTGCCAGCGCGCCACAGTTCCTGCGGCAACTCGGGGAGGAAGGTCTCGGACACCCCATAAGAATACCACGAATCGAACACACGTACGAATGTGAAGGAGTTTCGAAAGCGGATTCGAGGGTTGTGCCCGCCACCAGATTTCATCGGGTCCTTGCCGAACAATTCGGCAGTTTCAAGGCGGCCAAGGGATCGCGTTGGCGTTCGTTGAGTTCGTCGGCGATGGCGTCGAACTCGCCCTGCCTCAAAATCAATCACCCTCAACAGCACACGACGCGCCAGCCAACCTCCCCCGCCATCCGACAACCGAACCGCGCCCTCCAGTAAGCGCTTTCTGCTAACATCGACCCGCTCACCGGAACTCAGGGAATCTCCCCGATGCGCCGACCACGAACCGAAGCGAGAGTGAACCGAAACGAAGGAGAACAGCACGCAGTGACGTCACCCGCAGCACAGCTCGCATCAGCCCTCACCACGACCATCGAAGAGAAAACCGCACGAGGCTCGACCGACCGACTGCCACCCACCCAAGGCTGGCATCCCGGCGCCAGAATCGGCGCCACGGCCGAGCTCGGCGCACTCCTCGCCTACAACGACGACGGATCCGCCGGGATCTGCAACCTCGAGAACGGCCGCGGCACGTGGCTGAACCTGCAACCCCAAGACCAAGACCAACCCCAAGACCAAAAACAAGACCACCGCCCGTACTCGGTCTGGCGCTGGACGGCCGCCTACAACGGCCGGCCCGCCTGCCTGATGGGACGCCTTGCCCCCGGAGCAGCCAGACTGGAGCTCCACGCGAGCGACGGCACAGTCGCCGAAGCCGAAGTCGTGGACGGCACCTTCGCCGCCGAAATAGCCGTGGACATGGTCAGCCTGCGTCACGCGCGGGAAAGACTGGAAGCCCATGAAGCCGCTTCCACGGAAGGCCGCGCGGAGTTCGAGCGGCTGATGGCCGACTCGCGAACGGAAATGACGAAGCTCAAGGTCCGGGTCTACGACAGCGCCGGAACCCTTCTCTACGACGGTGCGGCGATCAACGCCACCGATTAGCAGCAAGCCGTTCGCTGGGCTCCGCCTCCAGGAGCCCATCGAACGAACCTAAGAGACCAGCCGCCTGAGCAACGACCCGGCGTCCTCGGCGAGACCATCGGCGAGATGGTGCAGCAGCGCTTGCTGGAACAGGCCGTCGAAAGCCGCGTAAGCGACCTGCTGAGTCACGACCGGCGAAGCGTCGGCGAGTTCGGCGTAGCGCTCCACGACCCGCCAGATCATCGCCTGCCGCTGAGTGTCGATCTCGAGCACGTCGGCGCGGAACGCGGCCTCGAACAGGCTTTGATTCCGCAGGTCATACCACAGCCGGTGCATCACGGCGTCGGCCCGAAGCGTGCCCGCCATCGCCTCGCCGAATCCCCGCTCCAGTTCCTCGGCCGAACGCGCCATGGCCACGACCTCGTCGTAGCGGGTCACGCACACTTCTTCGAACTTGCGGACCGCGTAGGTCAGCAGTTCCACCTTGTCGGTGAAGTAGTAGTGCAGCACCCCGTGCGAGAAGTTCGACTTCTGCGCGATCTCCCGCAGGCTCGTCCTCGCGTACCCCAGCTCGGACAGCGCCTGCAGCGCGGACTCCGCCAGTTCCGCCCGCCGCTGGGCGAACTTGTCCACGCTCCGGCGTGCGATCCGCTCGCTCGTCTCGGTCACCACGAGTTCCTGTCCGGTCCGGGAGCCCGCGCCTGCCGCGGGTCCCACAGTCTAGCGTCGCGGATTTCTTGACGACTGTCCAAGAAAATCTTGACGACTGTCCAAAACAGGCTCAGGATGTGAGCCACACCGCAACCGCGGACCGTCTCAAGGAGGAGAAGTCCATGGGTTCGTACGACCTTTCGGGCCGAAAAGCCCTGGTCACGGGTGGCGCGCAGGGCCTGGGCGCCGGAATGGCCGAAGCGTTGGCACAGGCGGGCGCCTCGGTGGTCATCGGCGACGTCCAGGAGGATCTCGGGCGCGCCACCGCCGACAAGCTCGACGCGGGCTTCGTCCGGCTCGACGTCACCGACGAAGAGAGCTGGGTGCAGGCGGTCGACGCGGTCATCGGCGAACTCGGCGGGCTGGACATCGTGGTGAACAACGCCGGCGTCGAGATCACCGGGCTCGTCGCCGACCTCGACCCCGCCGACGTGCGCAAGATGCTCGACGTGAACGTGCTGGGCACCGCCCTCGGCGTGAAGCACGCCTTCCGCGCAATGCGGCCCGGCGGTCCCGCGGGTGCCGGTGGCGCCGTCGTGAACATCGCCTCGGTCGCCGCGACCATCGCCTTCCCCGGCATCGCCGGCTATTCGGCGACGAAATCGGCGGTCGACCGGCTCACCAGGGTCGCCGCGATGGAGGCCGGGAAACTCGGCTACGGCGTACGCGTCAACTGCGTCTACCCCGGCCTCGTCCCCACCCAGATGGGCAACCAGCTCGCGCAGGACGTCGTCGAGGTCGGCCTGTTCCCCAGTGTCGAGGACGCCATCGGCGCGGTCGTCGCGCAAACCCCCGCCGGGCGGCTCGGCGAAGTCGCGGACATGGCCGACGCCGTCGTCTTCCTCGCCTCCGACGCCGCCCGCTTCATCACCGGCGCCGGGCTCCCGGTCGACGGCGGAATGGGCATGTGACCAGCACGAACCCGAAAGGAACCACCATGAGCAGCCTCAAACCCGTCGTGGTCTACGGCGCCTCCGGCTACACCGGACGGTTGATCTGCGAGTACCTGCGCG
This sequence comes from Amycolatopsis sp. SB7-3, assembly GCF_041021335.1. Lineage (NCBI taxonomy): Bacteria > Bacillati > Actinomycetota > Actinomycetes > Pseudonocardiales > Pseudonocardiaceae > Amycolatopsis > Amycolatopsis sp. SB7-3. Next base: position 283,088 of record NZ_JBFPJQ010000003.1, on the reverse strand, counting down.
AGTACAACGTCCCGTTCATCGCCGCCGGCCGGGACAAGGCCCGCATCCAGGAGGCGATCGACCACGTGCCCGGCCTCGACACCATCGATCACGAGGTCGTCGAGGTCTCGCACGACGTCGAAGCGCTCACCGAACTGTTCCGCGACGCCAAGGTCGTGTGCAATACCGTCGGCCCGTTCAGCGAGTACGGCCACGAAGTCGTCGAAGCCTGCCTGCGCACCGGAACGCATTACCTCGACACCACCGGCGAACAGGACTGGCTGATCGCCTCCGAAGAGCGCTACGGCGCGCAGATGGCCGAGAAGGGCCTGCTGCTCTCCCCCGGCATCGCGCAGATGTACACCACCGGCGAGATCGCGGCGAACCTCTGCCTGGAGACACCGGGACTGGACACTTTGGACATCCTGGTGTTCTGGAAGGGTTATCCCACGGTCGCTTCGACGAAGACCATCCTGGTCAACGCCGCGCTGTCCGCCGCGTACTACCTCGAACAGAACGAGTACCGGCCCTGGCCCGCCGACGGCGGGCTGCAGGACGTCACCGTGCCCGGCCATCACGAGACCGGGCTCGCCCTGCCCTGGGGCGGCACCTCGCATCCGGTCTGGTTCAAGAACGACGCCCGCGTGGCCAACGTCAAGGCCGTCGGCGGCGTCTTCGACCGCGCGCTCATGCAGGGGGTGCCGCAGATCGTCGCGGCCGTCCTGGAACAGGTGAAAGACCTGCCGCTGGACGAGAAGATGCGCGTGCTGGCCGAGCAGGCCGCCGCCGTGCGCGACGAGATGCCGCCGCGGGAGAACCAGCGGCTCAACACCTCGCTGGATTCGGTGCACGCCTCGGGTCCGTTGGGCCGCGCGCACTGCGTCATCCACGGCACCTGCAACTACAAGCAGACCGGGTTGATGCAGGCTTACGGCGCCTACTCGCTGCTTCAGCAGCCGCCGAAACGCGTGGGGTTCGCCTCCGGGTGCCAGGCTTTCGGCCACCGCGAACTGCTCGGCGTGCTACGAAGCTTCGGGCTGGTTTCGAATCCGGTCTTGACCGTCCACGACTGACCGGAAGGACGAGCGCGTGCGACTGACCGACTACCTCGACAAGGGCGCTTCACTCGATCCGGCGGTGCCCTGCCTCACCATGGGCGACACCTCCCTCAGCTACGGCGAAGTCCGAAAGTTGTCGTGGCAGGTGGGGCGGGCGCTGGCCCGGTCCGGTGTCGAACCGGGCGACAAGGTGGCGATCCTGTCCGGGAACGATCCCTTGTCGTTCGGCTGCGTCTTCGGGATCAGCCGGGCCGGTGCCGTGTGGTGCCCGGTCAACCCGCGCAACGAGGCCGCCGAGAACAGGGAACTGCTCGACCTGTTCGACTGCACCTGTCTCCTGGTGCAGGAGTCGTTCGCGCCGCTCGTCTCCCGGATGCTCCCCGATCTGCCGAAACTGTCCACAGTGGTCTGTCTCGACGGCGCGATGCCCGGCGCCGTCCCGTTTTCCGACTGGATCGGCGACGCCGAGCCCTGGGAGGAAACCCCGCCGGACGACATGGTCCTGCTGGTCGGCACCGGCGGCACCACCGGCCATCCCAAAGCGGTGATGCTCAGCGGCACCAACGTGGAGACGATGTCGGCGCTCACGCTGATGAGCTACCCGTTCACCGGCCGCCCGCGGTACCTGGCGCTGGCGCCGCTGACACACGCGGCGGGCGTGCTCTGTTTCCCGGTCCTGACCCTCGGCGGCGAGATCGTCGTCATGCCCTCGCCGGACCTCGGCGAGTTCCTCGCGCTGGTGGAACGCCGCCGGATCACGCACACCTTCCTGCCACCGACGCTGATCTACCTGCTGCTCGACAATCCGGCGCTCGACACCGCCGATCTGTCGTCGCTGCAATGCCTTTGGTACGGCGCCGCGCCGATGTCGGCCACCAAACTCGCCGAAGCGATCACCCGGATCGGCCCGGTCTTCGGGCAGTTGTTCGGGCAGAGCGAAGCCCCCATGATGGTCTCCACCCTCGCGCCCGCCGAGCATGTCCATCCCGATGGATCCCTTGCCCTGGAACGGTTCACTTCGGCGGGCAGGCCCACTCCCCTCACCCAGGTCGCGATCATGTCCGACACGGGCGAGCTACTCCCGACCGGCGAACGCGGCGAGATCGTCGTCCGCGGTTCGCTGGTGATGCTCGGCTACTACAAGAATCCGGACGCGACGGCGGAGGCGAGCGCGCACGGCTGGCATCACACGGGCGACATCGGTTACCTCGACGAAGACCATTACCTCTACATCGTCGACCGTGCCAAGGACATGATCATCACCGGCGGTTTCAACGTCTATTCGGCCGAGGTCGAGCAGGCGCTCATGGCGCACGAAGCGGTGCAGGACTGTGCCGTGATCGGGTTGCCGCACGAGAAATGGGGCGAGCAGATCACCGCCGTGGTCCAGCTCCACTCCGGGCGAACGGCGGCGGCGCAAGAGCTCCGCGCCGCGGTCAAGGAGCGGCTGGGCAGCATCAAGACCCCGAAAGAGATCCTGGTCTGGCCGGATCTCCCCCGGTCCAAGATCGGCAAGGTGCTCAAGACCGAGATCCGGAAAGCCTTGCTGGACAACGCCTAGCGGCGCGCGAGTTCCTCCGCGGTCGGCAGCGGCCACTCGTAGCGTTCCTTGGCGATGCGGAGGTGGACCCACGTCTCCGCGGTCACGACGTCGGGCCTGCCGCTGATCTCTTCGAGCGCCCGGTCGAGCGCGCGGGCGGACTGCGCGGCGATGGTGGCGACGACGTCGAACCGGCCGATGGTCCTGGCGAGGAACTCGGTGTCCTCCCGTGCGGCGAGCGCGGCGGTCACGGAATCCCCGGCTCCCCGCACGTTCAGGCCGATCCCGCAGACGAGACCGGCGTCCGGCCGGGCACGGCTGAGCACCGGCGCGATGCGGATGACGTCGTGTTCGACCAGGAAGCGCACGCGGGTGCGGGTGGCCGACGGCGACAGCCCGACGTGCTCGGCGATACGCGCGTAGGCTTCCCGCCCGTCGGCCTGCAGCCGCAGCATGATCGCGAGATCGCGATCGTCGAGCCGCAACCAGGGCGGCAGCGGGCGGCCGGGCATGAACAGGCCTTTGACCACGTCCACGTAGACGAGCGTGTTGACCTGCTCCACCTCCGGCAGGCCGCGGATGTCGGCCACCGTGCGATAGAGCTCGGGCGAGTCGGGCAGGCGCAGTTCGGCGACGGTCTGGTGATCCCCGCTCACCGCGGAGACGAACGCCGCGGCGGGCAAGGCCGCGATGGCGTCCGTCGTCGCCTGCGAGCGGCCCGAAGTGCGGATCGCGAGATGCGCGTACGCGGTCAGGCCGAGGAACTCGGGGTGGACCGCCGCGACCACGTTCAGCGAGCCGTCGGCCTTCAGTTGCTCCAGCCGGGCCGACACGGCCGACCTCGAAGCCCCGACGCGTTTGGCCAGATCGGCGACGCTCATCCGGCCGTCCGTGCGCAAAGCCGCGACCAGCGCGTCGTCCACGACGATTCTCCTCTGCTGAATTTCCGACGGCGAGACGCACCATATCACCAGCGGAAACCCGGCAAAGACAGCCGAGATTGCGCGTTGTGTTCATGATCGCGCGCAGATCGATCGTGAACACCATCCGTACACGACCGATCTGATTGCGCCGACGGTTTTCGTCGCTTACCTTCGCCCCACTTCACCGTCGAAAACCCCAGGAGTCCGCCCGATGCGCCTGTTGCCCCTCGATCGTTCAGTCCTCGACGCGCGAGCGACGATCCTGCTTCCCGATGAGCTGGTGACCGTCGACGACGCCACCGAAGGCGCCGAAGCGGTCCTCGTGTTCGGCGAGGAGATCGCCGCGGTCGGTTCGGTGGACGAATGCCGTGCCCGCGCCGCGAGCCTCGGCCGTCCCGATCCGGAGGTGCGGCGGCTGCCGGGCACGCTCCTGCCGGGATTCGTCGATCCGCACGCGCATCCCTTGATGTACGGGCAGATGATGACCTGGGTCGACTGCGGCCCCGAACGCGCGTCGACCATTCCCGCCATCGTCGCGCTGCTGCGTGAGGCGGCCGAAAGCACCCCGGCGGGAAGGCCCGTCCGCGGTTACGGCTACGAACACCGCAACCTCGCCGAGAAACGCCATCCCCGCAAAGAGGAACTCGACGCGGTCGCCGGCGATCGCGAGGTCTACCTCATGAACGCCAGCGGGCACGGCGGCGTGGTGAACAGCTTCACGTTGCGGCGCAACGGCGTCACCCGGGACACCCCGGATCCCGACGGCGGGGTGTTCTTCCGCGACGAGCACGGCGAACTGACCGGGGAGCTCTCGGACGCCGCGTGCAACATCCTCACCGGGGTCACCGGGGTGAAGGTCGGACGGCACGGGCCGAACTTCCACCTCGAGGACGAGCCGGAGGAGCACGCGCGGCAGCTGGCCGCGGCGCAGGAGAAGTTCCTCGCCGCCGGGGTCACCGCGATCGGCGACGCCCAGGTCACGCGCCGCGAGTTCGACATGTACCTGCGACTGGACGAGGCCGGGCGGCTCAAGACGCGCGTCCACATGTACCTGCTGTCCCATCTGCTCGACCAGGCCTTGGAAATGGGGCTGCACGGCGCTTTCGGCACCACCCGCCTCGCTTTCGCGGGGATCAAGTTCTACGCCGACGGCACGCTCGGCGGCTGGACCGCGTACTTCCCGGACGGCTACGTCGGCGATCCCTGCCGCACCGGGCAGCTCTACCACGACCCGAAGGACTACGCCGCGCTCATCGGCAAGGCCCACGAAGCCGGGCTCCAGACCGCGACCCACGCCCAGTCCCCCGACGCGATCGCCATGGTGCTCGACGCCATCGACGACGCGCAGCAGCGCAATCCCCGGCCGGACGCGCGGCACCGCATCGAGCACTGCGGGCTGCCGTCCCCGGAGCAGATCGAGCGGATGGCCGCGCTCGGCGTCCATCCGGTCAACCAGCCACAGCACTACTACAACTGGGGCGAAGGCGTCACCGACGCCGTCGGGACCCCCGGCGAGCGGTTCAATCCGCTCGGCGAGTTCCAGGCCGCGGGCGTGCCGGTCACGCTGAGCTCGGACGCCCCGGTCGCGGAACCGAATCCACTCGAAGCCATCCAGACCGCGGTGACCAGGACGACCCGCCGCGGCCACCGGCTCGGCGGGGACGACCTGCTGATCGACGTCCGGTCGGCCGTCGCCGCGCATACGATCGCCGGAGCCCGGGTGCTCGGCAGGGAACGCGACCTCGGCTCGATCACCCCTGGCAAACGCGCGGATTTCGTGCTGCTGGACGAGAATCCCCTGACCTGCGACCCGAGCCGGATCGCGGGCATCGGCGTGCTGGAAACCTGGATCGACGGCGAGGTGGCCCGATGACCGTCCGAACCGACACACAGTCGCTCCGCCGGGCCCGCCGGGCCGGGCTCGCGGCCTTCGTCGGCACCACGATCGAGTGGTACGACTTCTACATCTACGCCACGGCCGCGAGCCTCGTCTTCGGCACCGTGTTCTTCCCCGCCACCGGCGACCGGCTGACCGGTGTCGCGGCGGCCTTCGCGACGTACGCCGTCGGGTTCTTCGCGCGGCCGCTCGGCGGCATCGTGTTCGGGCACGTCGGCGACCGGGTCGGCCGCAAGACCGCGCTCGTGGTCACGCTGACCATGATGGGCGCGGCGACGTTCCTGGTCGGCTGCCTCCCCGGCTACGGCCAGATCGGCACGTGGGCGCCGATCCTGCTCGTGGTGCTCAGGTTCGTCCAAGGCCTCGCCGTCGGCGGTGAGTGGGGCGGCGCCGTGCTCATGGCCGTCGAACACGCGCCACCGGACAAGAAGACGTTCTACGGCGCGTTCGCGCAGGCGGGCAACCCCGCGGGCGCGCTGCTGGCCACCGGCCTGTTCAGTCTCCTGAGCACCGGCGGCACGGAATGGCTCGCCACCTGGGGCTGGCGGATCCCCTTCTTCGCGTCCGTCCTGCTCATCGGCGTCGGCCTCATCGTGCGGCTGAAGGTCGAAGAGTCACCGGTCTTCGAGGAAACCGTCGAAGAAACCGGCGTGCCCATCCTGTACGCGGTGCGGACGAACTGGAAGCCGATCCTGCTGGGCATCTGTGTGCTGCCCGTCGCGGTCGGCGGCTACTACCTCGTCACCACCTTCGCGACGGCGTACGCGACCGATCCGGCCGTCGGCGTCTCCGAATCGCTGGTGCTCAACGCGCTCACCATCGCCGCCTTCGTCGAACTGGTCGTCAGTTTCGGCGCGGCCTGGCTCGGCGATCGCTTCGGCCGGGTGCGGGTGGTCGTCATCGGCCTGGTCGGGGTCGCCGTGCTCGCGGCGCCGCAGTTCCTGGTGCTCTCGACCAAGAACGCGGTGCTGATCATCGCGGCGTTCGTCGCGATGCGCCTGGCGATGACGGCGACCTACAGCCCGATCGCCGCCATCCTGTCGCAGATGTTCCGCCCACGGGCGCGCTACACCAGCATCTCGCTGTCCTATCAGCTCGCGGGCGCGCTGTTCGGCGGCCTCTCGCCGTTGGTGTCGACGCTGCTGTTCCAGGCGACCGGCAGTGTCTGGCCGGCGATCGGCCTGCTGATCGGGATGTGCGTGCTGAGCATCGCCTGTGTGCTGGCCGCGCCTCAGCACACAGACGAGGTTTAGCGGATGCGCAGCCGCCGCATGAGTTTCAGCCCGGAAAGCATCCCTTCGACGTACTTCTCGTAGGTCTGGCCGCCGCGGGGGCCCATGACCTGCTTCTTGAGCACCGCGACGTTCTTCACGTCCGTGTACTTGAGCAGGCCCTGGTCCCCGTGGCGGGCACCGACGCCGGAGTTCTTGACCCCGCCGGACGGCGTCCCCTTCGAGGCGTACGCGGTGGCCAGGATGTCGTTGATGTTGACGTTGCCGGACTCGATCCGCGCGGCCACGGCCCGGGCGGCGCCGATGTCACCGCCCCAGACGGAGGCGTTGAGGCCGTACTCGGTGTCGTTGGCGAGCGCGACGGCCTCGTCGACCGTACGGTACTTGTGCAGTGCGACAACGGGTCCGAAGGTTTCGGTGACGCCGCAGAGCATGTCCTTCGTGACACCTTCGAGGACCGTCGGCTCGAAGAACGCCGGACCGAGATCCGGCCGCGGCTTTCCTCCACAAAGGACGGTCGCGCCTTTGGCGACGGCGTCGTCCACATGGGATTTGACCCGGCTCATGTGGTCGACGGAGACGAGCGAGCCCATGTCCGGGCCGAAGTCGTACGCGGCGCGGACGTCGAGGGCCTTGGTCTTGGCCACGTACGCCTTCTTGAACTCCTCGTAGCGGGACTCCGGCAGGTAGATCCGCTCGATGTGCATGCAGATCTGCCCGGTGTTGCCGAAAGCGCCGAAGATCGCGCCCTGCACGGTCTCGTCCAGATCGGCGTCTTCGAGCACGATCATCGGGTTCTTTCCGCCGAGTTCGAGACAGCAGCCGATGAGGTTGCGGCCCGCCTGTTCGCCGATCACCCGGCCGGTGGCGGTGGAACCGGTGAACATCACGTAGTTCGCTTGGCCGATGAGCGTGGGGCCGACGTCGGGGCCCTCACCGCACACCACCTGGAACAGCCCCTTCGGCAGCCCGGCCTGCTCCAGCAGCTCGACACCGTAGAGCGGGGAGAGCGCGGTCTTGTTGTCGGGTTTCAGCACCACCGCGTTCCCGGCCATCAGCGCCGGGACTGCGTCGGAAATGCCGGTGGCGAACGGGAAGTTCCACGGCGCGATGATCCCGACCACGCCCTTGGGCTGCCGGATCTCCGTTGACGTCGTCAGGAACGGGACCGGTCCCCCACGTTTCGCCGGCGCCAGCAGTTTGGCGGCCCGCGTGAGGTAATGGCTCATCACCATCGCCGGATCGCAGGTCTCCTCGATCGCCATCCGGCGGTTCTTGCCGCTCTCGACCTGGATGAGGTCGGTGACGGCCGGCGCGTTGTCGACGAAGAGCGTGTGCGCGCGTTTGAACACCTCCAGGCGCTGTTTGAGCGGGGTGGCGGCCCACTTCTCCTGCGCGGCGCGAGCCGTGGTGAACGCCTGCTCGATGTCGGCGGGGGTCGACTGGGGCAGCTCGACGAGCACCTCGCCGGTGTAGACCTCGGTGAGTTTCCAGGTCGCGCCGGACGAGCCCGGCACGCGGGCGACGAGCCGTCGGAGGAACGCGTCGGTCACCGACGCCGGACGGGTGAGCGCGAGCGGTGTGACGGTCATGGCCCTCTTCTCCGTCAGTTGTCCGACAAGACCAGCTGCGCACCCATCTCGCCGATCATGATGGCGGGCGCGTTGGTGTTGCCGCCGGTGATCGACGGCATGATCGAGGCGTCGCAGACCCGCAGGCCCTCGACCCCGCGAACCTTGAGGTCGGGACTCACGACCGCGAGCTCGTCCACGCCCATCCGGCAGGTGCCGACGCCGTGGTACACCGAGGTCGCCCGGTTCAGGATCGCGTCGCGCAGTTCCTGTCCCTGCAACGCTTTGCCGGGGTGCAGCTCCTCCTTGATCGAGCCGTTGAACGCCTTCGACGCGAAGATCTCGCGGACCATTTCCGAACCCTCGCCGAGCACCTCGAGATCGCCCGGATCGGACAGGTACTGCGGATCGATGAGCGGCGCCGCCGTGGGATCGGCCGAAGCGAGGCGCAGTGTGCCGCGGCTCCTCGGGTAGATCAGCGTCGTGAGCACGGTGAGCGCGGGCCGTTTGTCGACGTCGTGCCGGATGGGCGCGTCCTGGTTCGGCGTCACGTACGCCCACGGCAGGAGATGCAGCTGGAGGTCGGGCACTTCGGCGGCCTGGGAGGTCTTGAGGAAGGCGACGGCCTCGAACACCGAGTTCGCCAGGAACGTCGTGCCGGGCCGCATCAGTTCGCTGACGAGGCCACGCGCGAAGTACGGCGGCGTGCCCCTGTTCTTGCTCGACGACGCGCGGAAGGTCAGCGCGTGGAACATGTGGTCGTGCAGGTTGTCCCCGACCGGCAGATCCGCGACGACGTCGATGCCGTGTTCCTTCAGGTGCTCGGCGTGCCCGATCCCGGACAGCATCAGCAGCTGCGCGGATCCGACGAAGCCCGCCGAGAGGATGACCTCCTTGCCCGCCCGCAGGATGCGCTGGCCGCCGTTCGCGTCGACGACCTCGACACCGACCGCGCGGCCGTTCTCGATGACCACCTTCTTCGCCAGCACGCCGGACTGGACCTGCAGCGTGGCGGGCGCGAGATGGTGGATGTAGCCGCGTGAGGCGCTGTAGCGCAGGCCGTCCGCGGCGTTCTGCTGCATCCGGCTGACGCCCTCTTGGGACTCGGCGTTGTAGTCGTCGAGGATGTCGCAGCCGATCGCGTCGGCGGTCGCCTGGAGGAACTGGAGCGTGCCCTCCTGCGGGGTCTTGTTGCGGGTGACCCGGATCGGCCCGCCCGCACCGCGGAAGTCGTTCTCGCCGTCCTCGAAGTCCTCCATCCGCTTGTACGCGGCGTTGACACTGTCGGCGTCCCAGCCCTTGTTGCCCTCGGCGGCCCAGGAGTCGAAGTTGGCGCGGTTGCCGCGCACGTAGACCATCCCGTTGATGGAGCTGGAACCGCCGACCACCTTGCCGCGCGGCACCGGCATCCGGCGATCGAGAACGTGTTTCTGCGGCACCGAGTAGTAGCCCCAGTCGAAGGGCTTCTTGAGCTGCGGCACCGCGTGCATCGGGCCGACCAGCCCCGGCTTCTTGACGAGCATCTTCTCGTCCGTCTTACCCGCTTCGAGGACGATCACGCTGGCCCCGGCCTCCGCCAGCCTGCCGGCGATCGCGGCGCCCGAGCTGCCCGATCCGACGACCACGTAGTCGGCCTCGTCGCCGCGCGCAGCCCTGTTCGCCATGTCCGCTCCTCGGTCGCCCACCGTGCAGAACTGTAACCTGTTCTAGTTCTGTCACCGTATAGCGAGACCGGCCGGTTCCGCAACGGGCCATCGCTCCCCGGCCGGCCTCCGAGACCTCAGCGCAGCGATTCGAGCGCCTTCGCGAGCGGCTCCAGCACGGCGGGGGTGTGCGGCGGCGGCAGGTAGATGATCGCCAGGTCGAGCCCCACTTCACCGAGTGCTTCGGCCTCTGCGGCAACCTTCGCGTAGTCGCCGTCCGCGCCGAGGCGGACGTGCGAGGACAGCGTGATCTCCTTCGGATCCCGGCCGATGTCCGCGCAGTGCCGGTGCAGCACCTCGCGCTTGTGCGCGAACTCCTCCGGCGTGCCTCCGACGAAGTTCCAGTGCTGGGCGTACTTCGCGGTCGTGCGCAGGGTGCGCTTCTCGCCGCTGCCACCGATACAGATCGGCGGATGCGGCTTCTGCACGCCCTTGGGTTCACAGCGGGCGTCGGTCAGCTGGTAGTGCGCACCCTGGAAGGTGGTGGTCTCCTGGGTCAGCAGGCCGACGAGGACCTCACAGGCCTCCTCGAACCGGTCGCTGCGCTCCTTGACGGTGCCCAGTTCCATGCCGTACGCGCCGGATTCCTCTTCGTTCCAGCCCGCGCCGACACCGATCTCCAGCCGTCCACCGGAAACGATGTCCAGTGTCGCGGCCATGTTCGCGAGCAGCGCGGGGTGGCGGTAGTGGATCCCGCTGACCAGCGTGCCCACCCGGAGCCGTTTCGTGGCCTGCGCGAGCGCGGTGAGGGTCACCCACCCTTCCAGGCAGGGGCCGGTCGAATCCGAGAAAATGGGATAGAAGTGATCGAAGGTCCAGCCCGATTCGAAGAGTTCGATCTCGTCGGCGGCCTGCCAGACGGCGAGCATGTCGGACCAAACGGTGTCCTGCGGCGAAGTCTTGATGGCGAATCGCATGATCTTGATCGTAAACCTGGAGTTCCTCCAGTCGCTTCCGAAATTCAGCGGGCGATGCCACGGCGAAGATAATCGTCGGCGTCCACTCCGGACTCGACGAGCAACGCGTGCGTGTGCTCTCCCAACGCCGGGACGTCGCCCATGCACGCCTCGAAATCGTCGAACGTCACCGGCGGCAGCAGCGCGTCGATCCGGGCGAATTCGGTGCCGACCTTGCGCCAGCGATCGCGCGCCCGGAGCTGAGGATGGTCGGCGACCTGGCCGACGTCCTTGAGTTGGGCGGCGGGCACCCCGGCCGCGGCGAGCCGGTCGTCGAGTTCGCTGTTGGACCACAGCGAGGTCTTCGCGGCGACGGCGGCGTCGCATTCCGCGCGGTGGGCGACCCGCTGGACGTTGGTGATGAAGCGCGGATCGTCGGCGAGTTCGGGCGCATCGAGGACGTCGGTGACGAGCGTGCGCCAACCCGAGTCGTTCTGGACGCCGATGAGCATCTGACCGTCGCGCGTGGGGAAGGCGTCGTACGGCGCGATCGAACTGTGGCTCAGTCCCATCCGCTCGGGCTCGGTGCCGGCGTACATCCGGGTGTTGAGCGCATATCCCATCCATTCGACGGTGGCTTCCAGCATCGAGACCTCGATCGTCGCGCCCTCGCCGGTGCGCCAGCGGCGCAGCAACGCCGCCAGCACCGCCTGCGCGCAGTACATGCCCGACGCGATGTCAGCGGTCGGGATACCGGTCTTCGCCGGAGCGTCCGGGGTGCCGGTGATCGCGATGAGCCCGGCCTCGGCCTGGATCAGCATGTCGTAAGCCTTGCGCCGCTCCATCGGCCCGCCCGCGCCGAACCCGGACAGGTTCACCACGACCAGCTCGGGATGATCCGCCCGCAGATCACCGAAACCGAGCCGCTCCGCCGCGCCGGGCGCGAGGTTCTGCACGAACACGTCGGCCTTCGCGGCCAGCCGCTGGACGACGTCACGGCCCTCGTCGGTCTTGAGGTCGACGGCGAGCGATTCCTTGCCCCGGTTGAGCCAGACGAAATGCGCGCCGCTGCCGTGGACGGCGTGGTCGTACGCGCGGGCGAAATCCCCGCCGTCGACGCGTTCGACCTTGATCACCCGCGCGCCGAGGTCGGCGAGGTTGCGGGTGGCCAGCGGTACGGCCACGGCCTGTTCTACGGCGACGACGGTGACCCCGTCGAGTGGCCGCGTCACGCTTTCTTCTTCTCGGCCCGCACCAGCCCGCCGCCGATGATCAACCGCTGGATCTCGCTCGTGCCCTCGTACAGCCGCATCAACCGGACGTCCCGGTAGATCCGCTCGACCGCGACCTCGCGCAGGTAGCCGCTCCCGCCGTGGACCTGCACCGCGAGATCCGCGGCCTTGCCCGCCATCTCGGTGCAGAACAGCTTCGCCGCCGACGGCGCGATCCGCCGGTCCTCCCCCGTCACATACGCCCGCGCCGCCTCACGGGCGAGCGCGCGACCGGCGAGCACACCGGTCTGCTGATCGGCCAGCATCGCTTGCACCAGCTGGAAATCCCCGATCGGCGTGCCACCCTGGGTCGCCGACGCGGCATACGCGACGGACTCGTCCAGCGCCCGCTGCGCCGTCCCGACGGCGAGGCCCGCCATGTGGATCCGGCCGCGCGCCAACGACGTCATCGCCGCCTTGTAGCCGACATCGCCGTCTCCGCCGACCAGCGCCTCGGGCCCGACGCGGACCTGCGAGAACGTCACGTCCGCGGTCCGCGAACCTTCCTGTCCCATCTTCGCGTCCTTCGCCCCGACCGTGATGCCCGGCGCGTCGGCGGGCACGAGGAACACCGCGATCCCGGTGTCCGTCCGCGCGAACACCACGAACAGTCCGGCCTCGGTGGCATTGGTGATGAACTGCTTCCCACCGTCGATCACCCAGCCGTCACCGTCCGGCTTCGCGCTGGTCCGCAAGCCAGCGGGATTCGACCCCGCGCCCGGCTCGGTCAGCGCGAACGACGCGACGACCTCACCCGACGCGATCCCCGGCAACCACCGGGCCTGTTGTTCCTGCGTGCCGAAACCGACCAGCACCTGCCCGGCGATCCCGTTGTTCGTGCCGAACATCGACCGCAACGCCAGCGACGTGTACCCCAGCGCCATCGCGACCTCGACGTCCTGCACCAGGTCGAGGCCGAGCCCGCCCCACTCCTGGGGGATCGCGTACCCGAACAGTCCCATCTCCGCGGCCTGCGCCCGCAGATCGGCCGGAATGGCGTCCGTGTTCATGATCTCCAGCTCCCGGGGCATCACCCGGGTGCGCACGAAATCGTCGATCTGGCCGAGAACGTCCGCGAACACGTCGTCGGGGACGTCGGGGTTGCCGGTGTACATGCCCTCACTATCGATCACCGTCCGGACTCCGGTCCACTCCCCCGAGTGGATTTGACCGCGAGACCTACCGGCGATGTTGATCACCGTCCTAACGTCGAAGCATGCGTACACGAACCGCTTTCCTTTCCCTTGTCAGCGCCGTCGCCCTGTGCTTCACGATTCCGGCGGTGGCCTCAGCGGCCGACGGCGAATTCACCTACCGCTACTACGACGAAGACGAAGAAATCCAGGTCGGCACCCTGGTGGATCCGGACGACGGCGAATGCATCGAAATACCCGAAATAGCCGACTGGGACGTCGACGCGTTCCGTCCGCGGAACGACACCGACTCGACCGCCGTGGTGTTCCTGGACGACGACTGCTCGAGTGACTCCTACTTCTCGCTTCGCCCGAACGGCGGCCGGGGCTCGGACAGACTTCTCTTCCGCTCGGTCATCTTCAGTTAGGCCGAGCAGCCGTCGACAGCGCGATCCGCGCGGCGAAAGATGAGCCGCGGGGGTGGTCGTCGTGGCACGACGTGGACTTGTCTTCCTGGCCCTGCTCACGATCTTTCTGGGGCTGATGGTCCCTCGTGCCTCGGCCGACGGCCCGGTCGCCAGGTACGAGGGCGACCTCGAAGGCGCACGCTATCTGGTGCTGGTGCCGGAAAACTGGAACGGCACGCTCGTGCTGTGGAGCCACGGGATGTACTCCGTGGCGTATCCGGAACCCGATCGGATCGCGCTGACGTCACAGCCCGCGACCGAGTCTTTCCTGCTGGAGCACGGATACGCCTTGGCCGCGTCCCAGTATCGGACCGTGCGTGGCTGGTCGATCGAGGAGGCCCTGACCGACCAGACCCGGTTGCACGACTGGTTCACCCACACGATCGGCCCGCCGCGACGCACCATCGCGGCGGGCGAATCGGTGGGCGCGATCACCGCGACCCTGCTCGCCGAACGGAACCCGCGCCGGTTCGACGGCCTGATGACCTTCTGCGGCACCCTCGCCGGCGGGGCCGCGCACTGGAATTCGTCGCTCGATGTCGGGTACGCGCTGAACACGCTGCTCGACGCACGGCTGCAACTGGTGCGGATCACCGATCCCGCGGCCAACGTGGGCAGATTCGTCGACGTGGTGCAGGCCGCCACCGCGAATCCGGGAGGCAGGGCGCGGCTCGCGCTGGCGAACGCGCTGGCCGAGATCCCAGGCTGGCTGGACGCCACGCAACCACGTCCGCCGGACGTCGCGGATCAGGTTTTCTGGCAGGGCGTCTGGGATCGCTTCTACCGCGCCGGCGCGTTCGGTGTCGACCGGGTCGCGCTGGAACAGCGAGCGGGCGGCAACCCGAGCTGGAACGTGGGCGTCGACTACCGGCGGATCCTGGCGAAGTCCGGCGAACGGACGCTGGTGGAACGCGCCTACGCGGAGGCGGGGCTCGACCTCGGTGCGGACCTCGACCGGCTCGCGAAGGCGCCCCGAATCGCTCCGGATCCGGCCGCGTCCGCCTATCTGGCCCGCTTCGGGCTGCCGTTGGGTCGCACGCCGGTCCCGGTGCTGACCATGCACACCGTCGCGGACGGCACCGCGCCCGCGGCGCACGAACGCGCCTACGCCGACCGAGTGGGGCCGGGCGACGAACTCCGTCAGCTGTTCGTGAACCGCGCAGGTCACTGTGTGTTCACCGCGTCCGAGGAGATCACCGCGCTGCGCACGCTGGAGCGGCGGCTGGACCGCGGGCGCTGGCCGTCGACCGGTGCCACCGCGCTGAACTCCGAAGCAGGCTCGCTCACCCCGGAACACCAGACGATCTTCGACATCGTCCGGGAAACCCGCGTGACGACCACGCCGGCGTTCGCGCGGCATTCCCCTCCCCCGTATCCGAGGGCGCTGCCGTTCTAGGCGCCGGCGAGGATCGTCAGCCCGTAGGCCGACAGGATCCGGTTGACCGGGACGAAGTAGGTGGAGCCGCCGCTCGAGCAGTTGCCGCTGCCACCGACCAGCACGCCCTGCGCCTGCGTCCCGCTGACGAACGGCCCACCGTTGTCCCCCGGCTCGGCGCAGACGGAAGTCCGGGTCAAACCGGTCAGTGTTCCGTCCGGGAAGGTGATCGACACGTTCTTCGCCTGGATGGTGCCGCAGTGCCAGCCAGTGGTCGCGCCGTACCTGCACACCGACGCGCCGACCGGGGCTTCGACCGACCCGGTGATCGTCACGCGGGGTGCGGTGGGCGGGATCGAGCCCACCAGCCGCCAGTCGGTCGTGTTGGTCACCCGGATGACGATCGCGCCCGTCGGCGGGGTCTGGGCGCCCACGACCACGCCGACCACCCGGCCGGCGCTGCGGATCGTGTCACCGGGCTTGCCGCAAGCCGAACTCGCGATCAGGTAGCCAGTATTCCCCGAGACGGCGGCGAACCCGGCCGTGCACCGCGTCGCGGCGCCGCTCTGCAACACGCTCCCGCCGCCGAGCGGAGCGGGAGCGCTCGCTTGCGCGGTCGACGGCAGGGCCAGGCCGAGGGCCAGGACCAGGCAGGACAGGGATCGGGGCAGTCTCACGGGATCCTCCGATGGCCGGGGATGTCCCGATCGTAACGAGCGGAACACCCCGGCCCATCCGCCGAACCGCGCATTCTCAGCGCCAGCCGAGCTCCGGCGCCACATGGGTGAGGATGCTCTCCAGCACGTGCGCGTTGTACTCGACGCCGAGCTGGTTCGGGATGGTGAGCAGCAGGGTGTCCGCGGCCTCGATCGCCTCGTCCTCCTTGAGCGCCCGCACCAGCTCGTCCGGCTCGGCGGCGTACGACCGGCCGAAGATCGCCCTGGTCGTCTCGTCGATCATGCCGACCTGGTCCCGCGAGTCCCGGTCACGGCCGAAATACGCCCGGTCCAGGTCGTTGGTCAACGCGAAGATGCTGCGGCTGACCGACACCCGCGGCTCACGCGAGTGTCCGGCCTCCTTCCAGGCTTCGCGATAGGCCTCGATCTGCTTGCGCTGCTGGACGTGCAGCGGCTCACCCGTCTCGTCGTCCTTGAGCGTGGAACTCTGCAGGTTCATGCCCTGCTCCGCCGCCCACACCGCGGTCGCGTTGGAGCTGGATCCCCACCAGATCCGCTCGCGCAACCCCTCCGAATACGGCTCGAGCCGCAGCAACCCCGGCGGATTGGCGAACATCGGCCGCGGGTTCGGCTGCGCGAACCCCTCGCCCTCGAGCAGCTTGAGGAAGACCTCGGTGCGCTGACGGGCCATGTCCGCCGCGGTCTGCCCCTCCGCCGGCCCGTACCCGAAGTACCGCCAGCCATCGATGACCTGCTCCGGGGATCCCCGGCTGACCCCGAGCTGAAGCCTGCCGCGGGAGATGAGGTCGGCGGCGCCCGCCTCCTCGGCCATGTACATCGGGTTCTCGTACCGCATGTCGATCACGCCGGTACCGATCTCGATCTTCGACGTCCGGGCCCCGATCGCCGACAGCAACGGGAACGGACTCCCCGCCTGCCGCGCGAAGTGATGCACCCGGAAGTACGCGCCGTCCACGCCGAGCTCCTCGGCCGCGACCGCCAAGTCGATCGACTGATGCAGGAAGTCGGCCGCGGACCGCGTCTCGGAGTGCGCGCTCGGTGACCAATGGCCGAAGGACAGGAAACCAATCTTCTTCACGCCCGTGTAAGCGCCCCGCCCCCGACTTTGATTCCCCACCCTCCGTAGCCGCCGGTCACACTACGCACTTTCAGCCTTCGACCTGGGGGAACGCGCCCCTCTGACACCGCGGGAGCTGTCGGAGGGTAACCGATCATCGTCTCAATGTAGGTCTGCGTGACTATACGTACCCCCCTGATTGAGGCCCTTCAGGCGACGTATACTCTTCTCACATCAGCAAGTCCGAGTGGCGGAATGGCAGACGCGCTAGCTTGAGGTGCTAGTGTCCTTAACGGACGTGGGGGTTCAAGTCCCCCCTCGGACACCCGCATTAACCCTACGGGGTGGGCGGATGGTCACATCGACCGTCCGCTCTTTTGCGTTATAGACCATCTCCAGGCCGATCTCGCCGTAGAGCTCCTGAAGTCTTCCCGGGCTCGCGTTCCCGACCTGACGTCCCAGTTCGCCGAACGCATCGACCATCGCTTCGAGTTCGGCTCTGCCGATCGACTCCTCAGCCGGAGCACGCGCCAGATCCTCCTCAGCGGCGTCGCGCTCCTCCTTCGCCCGGTTCAACGGTTCGATCAGCGCTCCAGGGTCCGCAACCGCTTCGATCGCCTCCCGAAGTCTTGTGAGTCGCGTCTTGGCCTGGGAGAGCGGCCGCCGCGCTTCCTCCGATCGCTCCGGATTCACAGCAACCTCACCAGCCACTCCGAGCATCGCAAGCACTGTCTTCTCGCGTTGCTCTGGGGAGAAGACCTGGCTGATGTACCCGTTGACCGGCTCGATGACGGCGGCCTCGGGCATGTACCCGTTCTTTGGGTGCTCCGCAAGAGCCGGCGAGCCTGGTACGAGTGTCCGCGCCGCGCACCGGTCGTAGATCCGGCTCTCGCGGGGCGTCCCTTCCATCTCGCGTAGACAGTGCCCGCATCGAACCCGACCGCGGAACGCATACACCCACTTCGTGGCCGCGGTCCGCGCTCCAGCTTTCGGCGAGCAACCAGGCCGCCCGCCGCCCGTCACCGCCTGAGCAACAGGACTTCAATGAAATAGTGACGCGCAGCAAGCGCAACTTACGGCCACCCCGCCTCCACGTTTGCTGGTATCGCTGCGTAGCTGACGGTCGGCCGCCGAACCAAGTTTCGCCTCACCGCATTTGGAGTCGGCAGACCGACCGGGCACGTCACGCACTCCAGAACGTCGCCGCCGCAGCCGTCCAGCTCGTCGACGCACAGCGCGCCGACCTCTGCCCGTCGCTGTGACGGCGTCTCGCCGACAACACAAACTGGCCTCCCGACGACTGTTCGCGACAGCTGCGCCAGGTTCCAACTCAAGCCGTCACAACCTTCATGCACGATCTATTCCCAGGTCAAGACCACGTCTCAGGTGTCACAGCACCCCTAAGGGTGTGACGGCACGCAAGACAAGGTGTGACGGGTAGCTCCATGCCGAATTTCGTAACGGCAGGCACGCCCGCGGCCAAGTCCCGAAATACGCGATGAAGTCTTCGGAGGTACCGAGTGGCCGGACCGACCTGCGGAACGGTGCTGGCCCGTCCCCGCGGGCACGGACCTACACTGGCCTACCACGGCATGGTACGCCGTCAACGCGCCGCCGTGCCCGGCTGACTGCTGGTCCCCCTCTCGCCAACCTCTCACCTTGCTAGACCAGGAAAGTCAAGCCGTAGCTACTGCTCGCCGGTCCGTCGTCTTCGGCAACGATCCGGTGGACGCGCTTGCAGAGTTGACAGCTCCCGTCGAACTGGCAAACGCCAGTCAAACGACATCAGGCCGTTCCTCCAGAAGAGCTAAATATTCTGCTTATTCAGTACCTCAAGAAAAGGTGGCAGCTGGAACCCGAGTTTCACAAGGCGACTAGCGACCTGCCCCACTGGTCGGCCCAATAGAGTCGAAATCAGAAGAATATGCCTAGCGGAAACTGCATGTTCGGCGGATAGCCAGCGAGAATCCGAATTGACTTCCACTGAAGCCAGCAGTCGAATATCACTCCGTTCCACAGGAACGGATACCTTAATTGGAGCAACCTCAAATCCAAATCGAGACAGGCGACGCCTGACATCTTCCGGCGAATATCCCAGCTCCGCAGCCGCAGCAAGAACATGCCCCGCAGAAACCGGCTCATCAAGTTCAAGCCAGGGGCTAGTACGATCCAAATTCCTGCTGATCAAAAGTGCATCATTACGATCAAAATCTTGCCACCAAGTGTATTCGGGTACGTTCATCCCTAGGTCGGCGAGAAGCCCTGCTACACGTTCGGGTGAGCTTCCAAGCTCACCGGCCGCAGCAAAAACGTGGCCAATTTCCACCGACTCGGCGGGCCTTAACCAAGGCCCAGAACGATCGAGGTCGCGACTCAGAATCGTTGCGAGTTCCTGTTGACTTAACGAGAGGCTTACCAGGCTCGGGACGGCGAACCCAAGCTCCACTAAACGGTCTCGAACCTTTTCAGGCGTCCAGTCGAGCTGGAAGGATAGGAGGAAGATGCTACTCAATCGAATGTTCTCACCTGGTGTCAACCAGGGCCTCGCTCGATCGAGATCTTTACTGAAAAGCATGATATCATCGCGGTCAAATACTAGCGACCAATCAAAATCAGCTACCGCTAAATCAAAACTCGTCAGACGGTCGATAATCTCTTTGACGGGCCGATCCATCTGGAGCGCTGCTGCTATTACATGTCCGGCCGGGACCAAATTACTTGCGACCAGCCACGGTGGCTTGTTATCCAGGTTCTCGCTAAGTATCGTGGTGTCCGTGCGATCAAAATCGCGAGACCAGTCAAACTCAGTAACGGTAAAGCCGAATTCAACCAGTCGTCGAACAATGTCAACAGGAGAACACTGAAGATCTTCGGCGGCCGCCACAATGTGCCCAATCGGAACAATTTTGCTTGAATCGAGCCACGGGGAATTTCGATTTAGATTCTTGCTAAGTAAGGTAGCATCCGTGCGATCAAAATCGCGAGACCAGTCAAACTCAGTAACAGTAAAGCCGAATTCAGTCAACCGAGCGACAATATCACGTGGTGACCATTGAAGTTGTTCCGCGGCCGCCAGCACGTGGCCGAGCGGCACGGGTCTATCCAACGCTAGCCAAGAAACAATCCCAGGCGGAAGATCGTCATCGATTTCGATCGTATCCAGCCTTTTGGGCCCGTCCCGCGAGTAGCTTCGAGTCAGTAAATAGAGGTCTGACGGGCGGGCTACTGGAAACGAATCGCTCGAACTAGACGTCACACCTGTGAGCAACCCGGCGCTTGCCCAGGCGTTCAAGCGCCACCCGAAGATCCAGTCTGGTCCACGTTCCCTTAATCTCATCCAGGCCTGTCTGCTTCCGGACTTATCCCTTCCAAATATCGCGTTATCAAGAGGAAAATAGCCAATCGTCGGCAACCCTACTTGACTGTCGGCGATAAACCACTTAACCGTATCATCTGCAGTAGCTCGCTCGATGATCTCATCTGCAATTTCAGGGTTATCCTTCGCGACTTTCCAAATCCATGGATGAGTTCGTAATGCACCTTCTTCGTCATTAAAGAGCCTATCGATCTCACCGGCAAGCAACCGGTTCACTTCTCGAGTGTCGTAGTCGACGATCTGGCGGCGATCCACGGTAAGTTTCGGGGCAACGTCTCCGGTAAGATTAACAATTGCACCAAATAGTTGCTTCCCAACCCAGAGACCGTCGGCGAGGATCCCTCCTGTCGAATTGCACCACCATACTGCCGGCGTCGAAGTGCTCAGCGCCGATGCTGAAGACTTTCGTTGCGCGTCGGGCTCAAACGGATTTCGAGAACCAATGGGAGCAACAGGTGATAATTTGTTTGGCTCCCAAACTGCGCGCTCCTCATTATCTCTGGCGACAACCTCATACTCGGATATCCACAGCACTCGAGAAAGTATGCGCACGCACGAAACAGAAAGATCGTCATCGCGAAGTATTAGACGGACAACTGTTCCAGCACTATTGCTAGGTCCAAGGTCTTGGATCCGGCTAACGGCTCCGGGGCCAGGTATATTTACCTTGAGCTGCCTGCCAGGTTGTCCAGTTCGAGTCAACCGGCAAGTGGTAACGACAATCTCGTCAGCAATCATGAAGTAGCTAAGAACGCCAACACCGAAGGCACTGTTTTCATGAAAGGAAATGCCAAGTTCTTTCCACTTCGCTTTCTCTTCAATAAATTCTGGAAGATCCGCAAAACGGACACCGGCATTCGAAAAGACGTCGGTAAGTTCGCGACGCCCCATTCCTATCCCATTATCGATGCAATCCAGGTAGCGCCGACCGGAAATATCTGTTCCTTGTTCAAAAGCGATCTCGCCATGCCACTCAGGCAGTTGCACGTTGGTTCGCCTAAGATACTCGGTTCTCGCGGTGCGGTACCTACATGCATCAAGCGCGTTCTGATACAGCTCACGGACAGCTAGGGCCGGATCACCATATAGCTGTTCACCCATAAGCAACTCTTGGATGCGGTCGTCAGCTAGCCGAAAACGAAATCCTTGACCATCATAAATGGCCCCACCTCCTGGCTTAAACGCTGATCGAACTTCGTCTGCCGATGCGTGCGTTGGAAGATCGGACAGTGGGGCCAAGTCAGCAATTTCGGATGCGAGAGTGTCAATTTGCTGTAGAACATTTGTTACCTCGATGGCGTGTTCGTTGAGAGCGACATCAACAGCTTGATGCGTACATTCAGCATTTAATACTCGGGTGCGTCCACGCGGTCGCCACGACGCTCGACGGATTGTTTCGAGAAGGTCCTCTAAATTGACCGGGTCGGCGATTCCGATATGTTCGGCCACAACGACTGAGATGCTTGCCGGCTCAATCGCGAGTAGATGGGAAATTATTAGAAGCAGCCCGATAACCTGCTCACGCAGCTCTTGCTCCTGGGGAGTTGCCATTGCAATGGATCTTGATAACGCTAAGGCGCGAGGGTTGTCAGATCTAGTTGCCTCAATGGCCGTCATTCGCATGCTGCGAATAAGGGACCCTAGGTGTTGTGCATCGAAGACCTCAGCCAAGAATCGACTGCCGTGTTCTACATCGTCTAACAGCAAGCTATCTAACTTAAGAAGCATTTTGACTGTTTGAGTTTCATAAAGAGATATTCTCCGGATTTGCCATCGATGAAACAGCCACCAACGAATATCTCTGGAGGCACGACTGTTATTCGCATAGACACTAGCTTGATTTAGTCTTCCAGCTCGACGAGCCAGTCGAGGATATCTCTGGGTAAATCTTTCAAAGTCCGCGCTCGCAGCTGCATCTCCTACCACTTTCTCGTCGACGACTTCACGAAGTTTCACAGTTGCTCGCGCCCAAAATGTGGCGTGAACAACCGGGAATGCGGCCAGCAATGCTGCCTCGCTGGCAGTCAAAGCTGGCCCCCCAGGTTCCTGAGCTAGCTTTTCACTGTTTAATACACGGGTAAGCAACCAGTTCAGACGATCATTGGTTCGAGTTGCCAACTGCTCGTCCCACCATGGGTCATCGGCGAGGTTATCCTTGCAATCTTCAACTAGTTCTGCGCAATGCTTTACAAGCCTAACAGCATCTTGCTTTAGCGCAGCGTCGTCGACAGCTAGTTTCCAGGCTTCATGTTCATTAACGGCACGTATCCATGAGTGCTCCGCACTGTTCGCTGAATTATTGCCCTTTCGCTTTCCGAATAGAGTAACTTCTTTTGTCTGTGATACATCACCGACTAGTTGTATTCGCTGGCGCGGAAGGGAGTTTTGGGACGTTATATCCTCCACGTTGATTCTGACTGCAGCCACTACAGAATCTAACGTACTAGGGCCGGATTCGTCCATGGCAACCATATTGAATGCTCTTGAGAGCACACTATATGATCCAATTTCAGACTTGACATACCGAGCCCATTCTCCTTCAGAGCAGGCATACAGATAGGACACTATCCGATTTCCAACGTAGGCCTGCTTTTGGCGGGACCAGCCAATCGAATACGAACCCTTTTCTTGCAGATGAACACCTTCTCGGCAGGCGTCCACAACTATTAGCACATTGCCGCACGTGCTATCTTCGATATATTCCTTGAACCCGATTTCGAGACATCGGCTCGCAAAACGCTTGCTTCTAGTGTCAGCACTGGACGGAATCAGGTAGTCGACGCCGTTTCGGTGCATTCCATGTCCACTCAAGAATATGAGTAGAAGCTGGCCAGCTTCAGCGGACCTGCAGAAATTCTCAATTGCCCGATCAATTCGATCCCGGTCGGTTTGATGCTGGTCATGTAACTCGACCTCATATCCCGCGCCGACAAGCGTCCGATTTAGCTCAGTTAAATCGCTCTCAATAAAAGGCAAGTTGTCAATGTTGACGTCGTCATAGTAGGGGACACCAATAAGGAGCGCTCGGAAGCGTGCCACCGGCGTCACCGCCCGAACAGAATCTTGATGCCGCCTTTGCCGGCAGTTTCGGCGCTAGTTCCAAGTAGGGCGACTCTTCCTTTAGCTGTCACCTCGAAGGAAATTTCTACCTCCTTAAGAGGTAGATCCGTGCCTACCTGTGTAATGCCTTCAAACAGCTCCGCTAGGCCGTTCAAAGTATCTTGGAGATTGCGTCTCAGGATAGCTAGATTTACCGACTTTGCGACCGGTTCGGTCTTGACTGAGCCGAAGATTCCTTTCTCATTTCTATCAGTCAAGTCTTCGTCAATCGCAACGATGAACGTCAAGGTCTGATTTTCAGAGGTCTTGGGACCAGTCATCGGATTCCTCTATGCTTGCGGGTCGTCACGTGGCCAGTGCTGTTAGCAGATCGCCTTATTCCGGCTCAGCGTTACGCCGCACCTGCGGCACACAGACAACTCCGGGGCCATCCCTACTCAAACCACCTTTCAGCGACATATACATAACGGTTTGGTTACGTTTTCGAGTCCATGGCGGTGTGACCTATTTGGCGCACCACTTCAGTGCTACCGAGCAGCGCTGCTATGTCGGGCTGCAGAACAGCTACGAGTGTCTCAGCTTGTGACGAATACGAACGGTCTCGCCTGACTCCACCTCGACGTGAGCCCCGACCCGGTGACCGAATGCGTGGACACGGTGGCGGAGTTGTCCGGCGCCCTCGACTTGAACAGGTACGAGTCGGCCTGCGACCCCCGGCTGACCCCGGAGCAGGCGCAGCGGGTCGTCCTGCATTTCACCCGATCGCTCTGATCCGCCCGCGGCGGGGTTCAGAGCACCGAACCGACATCACCGACATGCGAAACACCGTGATCGTTGCAGCGGCCCTGGACCTCGCCGAGGAGCACCCGGAGCAGTGAGGAGAGCTGGGCGCGCTGCTCGTCGCTCAGCCCGGAGATCAGTTCGAGTTCCCGCTCCAGCACGCGATCGACCGTCTGCTCCACCAGGGCGTGCCCGGCCGGGGTCAGGGTCACGTACACGCTGCGGCCGCGCGGTTCGGTGTGCCGCTCGACCAGCCCCTCGCGTTCCGCGCGGGCCACCCGCTGCGAGATCGCCCCCGCGGTGACCAGGGTCAGCCTCGCCAGTTCCCTGGTCGTCAGTGAGTACGGCGGTGAGCTGCGCCGGAGCATGCTGAGCAGGTCCAGCGTGGCCGAATCGACGTCGGAATCCAGCAGGACGCGGCGCCGGTCCTCACCGAACAGCTTCGCCAGCTGCCACACCCGGGTCACGATGCCGATGGACTCGGTCGACGTGCCGGGCCGTTCGCGCTGCCATGCCGCCTCGATCTCGTCCGCGGCGTCCGGCGTGGGGTCCTTTTCGGACGCTGCACTCATCCCAGACCTCCACCGCGGTTGTCGGCTGCACGACGCACAGCCTATCATTTAGGCCTAAACGTGAGTTAGGACCGGCGAACACGAAGGAGGCTAGATGACCCGGACGATCCTGGTCACCGGCGGGGGCACCGGCATCGGCAGGGCCGTGGCGGCGAGATTCGCGGCGTCCGACGCCGTCGTACACATCACCGGCCGCCGCAAGGACGTACTGGTCTAGGCGGCGGCCGACCTCGGCTCGTCGGTCCGGCCGCTCGTCTGCGACGCCACCGATCCCGAACAGGTGACCGCCGCGCTGGACTCGCTGGACGGGCCGATCGACGTACTGGTCAACAACGCGGGCGGCAACACCGACTTCGACCTCCCCGAGCAGGACGGGCTCGCCGGGGTCCTCGCGCGCTGGCGGGCCAACCTGGACGCCAATCTGATCAGCGCGGTGCTGACCACCACCGCTGCCCAGGACAAGCTGGCCGAAGGCGGATCGGTGATCCACATCGGATCCATCGCCGCGGACCAGGGCGCCGGATCGTACGGCGCGGCCAAGGCGGGACTCGCGTCGTGGAACGTCGACCTGGCCAAGCAGCTCGGGGCCCGCAAGATCACCGCGAACGTGGTTTCGCCGGGCTACATCCGCGAGACCGAGTTCTTCCGGGACAAGCTCCCCGCCGAGCGGGCCGAGCAGCTGATCGGCGCGACCAGCACCGGCCGCGCCGGGATTCCCGCCGACATCGCCGAAACGGTGTACTTCCTCGCTTCCGCCGGCGCCCGGCACATCTCCGGGCAGACCTTCGGTGTCAACGGCGGCGCCCACCCGACCAGGTAAGGACGAGAATGGTTGCCGTCGCGGAAACATCGCCCTCGACCGTGCCCGGTCCTCCGTGACTGGGCGGGGATTGGGGTGGTGCTGCTGGCCACGTTCATGGGCCAGATCGACATGTTCATCGTGAACGTGGCCAGCCCGCCGATCCAAGCGGATCTGGGCGCAAGCTTCGGCCAGATCCAGTTCGTCATCGACGGCTACGTGATCGCCTACGCGGCGGGCATGGTGACCGGCGGCAAGCTCGGCGACCGGTTCGGCCGCAAGAAGGTGTTCCAGTACGGGGTGGCGGCGTTCACCGTCGCCTCGTTGCTGTGCGCGCTGTGTCCCACGGCGAATCTGCTGATCGTGGCGCGGGTCGTGCAGGGCGCTGCGGCGGCCGTCCTGATGCCGCAGGTGCTGTCGATCATCCAGGGCACCTTCGCCCGGCCGCGGGACCGGCAGCGCGCGATCGGCGCGTACGGCTCGGTGATCGGGCTCGGGGTCGTCGCCGGGCTGATCGGCGGCGGGCTGCTCCTGAACATGGACGTCGCCGGGCTGGAATGGCGGACGGTCTTCCTGATCAACGTCCCGATCGGGTTGCTCATCCTGCTGACCGCGCCGTCGACGGTCCGGGAGAGCCGGAGCGAGGTCACCGCGCCGCTGGACATGGTGGGCACGGTGCTCACCGCGTCCGTGCTGCCGATCCTGCTGATCCCGTTGTCGCTCGGGCCGGAACACGGCTGGCCACCGTGGATCTGGGGCTGCTGCGCCGCCGCGGCGCTGCTGACGGCGGGTCTGTTCCGGTACGAGAACAGGCTCGCCGCACGCGGCGGGGATCCACTGCTGCCGGCCCGGGTCCTGCGCAGGCGCGGTTTCCCGGCCAGCATGGCGACGGTGACGGTGTTCTTCGCCGGCAACGCGGGCTACTTCCTGGTGCTGACCTACTACCTCCAGTCCGCGCTGCACCTGGACCCGCTGGCCACCGGTGTGGTGTTCGTGCCGCTGGCCTCGGCGTCGCGCTGGAATTGATCGTTCTCGCCCTCATCCTCCGGTACGCCTGGACCTGGCCCCGCACCGCGCGGTGATCTCGTCTACGCCGCGAGCGCGACCGCCAGGACCAGGTCCGCCTTGTGCGTGATCGACACCTGAACCTCCACGACCCCGAGCGCGGCGGCGCGCGCGGCCGCCGCGTCGGTGAGCGTCACCAGTGCCGCGCCGGAATCGGCTCGTTCGACGGCGATCTGGCGCGGCGCGACGCCGTCGGCGAAACCGGTGCCGAGAGCCTTCGCGACGGCTTCCTTCGCGGCGAAGCGGCCCGCCAGGAATTCGCGGCATCGATCGGGGCCGAACCCGGCTGCGGTGGCGAGTTCGGACTCGGCGTAGACGTAGGCACGGAACCACGGCCGTGCCAGCAGCCGGTCCAGTTCGCCGACGTACAGCAGGTCGGCCCCGATCCGCATCGGGCTACCCCGCCGGGAAGGTGAAGACCGCGGCGTGACTGCGACCGCTCACCGGATCGGTGTCGCAGAGCACGACCTTCCGGTACGTCTCCTGCCACGCCGGCCAGTTTCCCGCCAGGGCGAGCCACACACTGGTGCAGTACGAGCCGGGCGCGACCCGGTGGACGTCCTCCGCCTCGACGGTTTCCGTCACCCACGGGCCGAGGACCACGAGCGTGCCGGGCTCCCGATGGGGTTCGAGCAGCTCCCCCACCGACCCGCCGGACGACACCGACGCCAGCCGTGGTCCTGGACCGGTGCCGAGGACCAGGGCGGCACCCGAGTCGACCAGCCCACCGTCGTCGACCAGCGGATGCGGGGTCGGGAGCGTCGTCTGCTCCAGTACCGCGACGACCGCCTCCTCGCATCGTCCCGACCGCTGATACGCCGCCACGATGCGCAGGGCCGTGAAAGGCGCGGCCAAACCCTGCTGGGCCACGGAGAACGTGGTCGCCGTGACGTCGAGCCGGTGGGCGAGATACGGCGCCACGGCGGTGAACGGCAGGACGTCGGGAAGGGCGTGGGTCACGATGATCAGCTGCGGGCGACTCGTGCGCACGCCCTCGGCTTCCAGCAACCGGTCGGTCAGCGCCTTGTGCGAGACGTGCGCGCCGCGTTGCCAGCGTTCTTCGTCCACTTTGGACCCGAACGGTTCGACGAGATCCGCGAGGAACCTCGAGACCGCTGCGTCCTCCTGGTAGCCGGGACCCGGCGGTGAGATCACCGCGCTCGTGCCGCGCAGGGTCGGTTCACCGCTCATGACACTCCTTCCCCGATGGCCTGCCTGGATTCGACGTAGTCGGCGAACGAACGGACGGTGCGGAGGCGATCGATGTCGAGATCGTCCGGATCCACCGTGATGTCGACGGCCATCTCCACCAGCATCAGCAGTTCCAAGACCTTCGACGAGTCCAGCCGCAGGTCGTCGAACAGCCGCGTGTCTTCGGTCAGCCCGGTGATCTCCCGTTCCAGGACGTCCCCGAGCGCGTCCGCTATGGCCGACACCACTTCGTCGCGACCCGTCACGTCCCGCTCCCCCGCGTCCGATGGGTGATCACCATGGCGCCGAACGTCGCACCGAGACCGACCGTCACGAGCACGTAGCGGGCACCGTCGACGAGCCGGCCGCTCTCCCGCAAGGTCGTGTAGTTCAGGAACACGTCCGACGAGAAGCAATGGCTGAGCTTGGGGATGTTCTCCAGGAAGAACTTCTCCGACGGCGCCTCCAGCGCCTTCACCGTCTGCCGCCAGGCGAGGGCGTTGACGTTGTGCGGGATCACCAGCTCGATGTCGTCGAACCCGCATCCCGCCTCGGCCACCGCCGCCAGGATCACCTCGGCCAGCCGCGGCCCGTAGAGCTCGCCGAATTCGGTGTTCTGTTCCGGGGTCAGCGCCAGCCATTCCGCGTACTGCCCCAGCGTCTTCGTGACGAAGGAATGCACGACGTCGCCGTCGCCGTCCACCGCCAGCAGGCACGCCGAGGCCGCGTCCGCCATGATCGCGGTGTTGGGGATCAGCTGCACGATCGGCGAGAACGCCCGCTCGCCGGTCACCATCAGCGCGTAACCGCCGGTCCCGCCCTCGGCCCGCAGCAGTTCGGCCGCGACGTCGATGGCACCCAGGCTGCTCACACACGCCTGGTGGGACAACGCGAACGCCTCGACGTCCACCAGTCCCAGCCGCCGCACGAGCTCCTGGGCGATGTCGACGTCGGCCGGCGCGAGCGCCTGGGTCGTATGCGCGAACACCAGCCTGTCGATCCTCCGGCCGGCGGGCAGCGCCGCCAGCGCCCGCTTCGCGGCGGGCAACAGCAGGTCGAACAGGTCCATCCCGGGATCGAACCGGAGGGTGTCGAGGCCGTAGAACTTCCGGAACACGCCGAGTTCCGCCCGGCGCAGCCCGAGGTGCTCGCCGAGCTCCTCGATGCGGACGCTGCGCTCGGGTACGAACGATTCGACGCGTTCCAGGGTGGTCGCGCCCATCAGCCCTCCAGGTATTCGGCCTGCAACAGCCAGAGCCGGTTGGCGCCGCGGCGTTCCGGCGGCTGTACCTCGTACGGCCAGCGGCCCTCACCCGCGCCGGGCTGGCCAGGTTCCTTGATCTCGTCGACCTTCCAGCCGTGGGCCAGCAGGAACTCCTCGGGCTCGTCGGTGCCGAAGATCCACGGTGTCCCGTCGTCGGCCAGCCGGTCGAGGAACGGCTTCGAGAACGGGCTGCGCAGCAGGGCACGGCCGAGGATGTCCAGCGCCAGCCTGCTTCCCGGCGCCGACACCGAGCCCAGTGTCTCCAGCAGACCACCCGCCTGCTCCTCGGTCAGGAAGAAGGTCAGCGCCTCGGCCACCCACAACGTCGGGCGGGCCGGGTCGAAGCCCGCCTTCTCCAGTTCGGGCAGCCATTCACGGGTCAGGTCGGCGGGTACGACCCGGCGATCGACACGCGGCTCGGCGCCCAGTTCGGTCAGCCGTCGCTGCTTCTCCACCAGCAGCGGCTCGTGGTCGACCTCGAAGACGACGGTGTCTTCGGGCCAGTCCAGCCGGAACGCCCTGGTGTCCATCCCCGCGGCGATCAGCACCACCTGGCGGATGGAGGGATCCGACCGCAGCTCGCCGATCGCGTCGTCGAGGAACCTGGTCCGGATGCTGATGAACGGCAGCAGCCCGCCACCGGCGTAGCGTTCGATCAGCCGGAACCCGTCCGGCGCGGCGAGGGCGCTCGCCAGCGGGTCGACGTACAGCGCGTCCTCGCGTTCGGACTCGAGCGAACGAGCCGCCGCCATCCACTGCGCGGTATAGGAAACGGCGTGCATCAGCTGACTCCCGCTCCGGCGAAGAACGCCTTCTCGATGGCCGACAGGGTTTTGAAGTCCGCGATGTCGATGTTGTCGAAGTCGACCTCGACCCCGCTCGCGTCCTCGATCACGTAGACCAGCTCGACGAACGACAGCGAGTCGACCAAGCGGCTTTCGATCAGGTCCTCTTCGAACGCCAGCTCGGTGCGTTCGGGGTGCCTGCCGAGAATCCAGTCACTGACCTTTTCGATACCAGGGGCGGGCATGTCTTCTCCTTCGAGGTTGTTTCCTTCTCAGTCCGCGGCGGACACCGCGACCGCGATGGCGTACGCGTCGTCGTGGGTGATGCTGATTTCGATCTCGCCGAGCCCGGCTTCCCGGGCCAGCCGCGCGGCGCGTCCGGTGAGCCGGACCACCGGCCAGCCGCCGTCGCTCTTGAGCACTTCGGTCGAGAGCCAGGGCACGGGCTGCCCGCCGACGTGGAAGAGTTTGAACACCGCTTCCTTGGCGGCGAGGCGTCCCGCGATACCGGCCAGGTCCGGACCGTCCGGAGTGGACGAACTCAGCAGTTCGGCGGAAGAGAGCATTCGGCGCAACGCGGGTTCCGCGTCCTGGGCGACGAGCTCGCGCACCCGGCTGAGCGGGACGACGTCGATGCCGATCCGTCTCGCGGGCATGGTCACCCGGCCCGGTCCGCCGCCGCTCGCACGGCCGCCAGCGCCGCCGGGAGATCGCCGTGGTGGACCTCGGTGAGCACGGCGAGCCAGCGCTCCAGGCCGAACGCCACACAACTGGTGTAGGCGAACTCCTTGCCGTCTCCGAAGCGGATGTCGCATCGTTCGCCGAAGAAGTTCCGATGGGTGTTGACCGAAGCGATCGCGAGGGTGCCGTGCTGGAACTCGTATTTGACCGGGCTCAGCTTCTGCAGGAGGGCGCGGGCGCCGTCGTTCTGGAAGAACGGATCGATCGCGGCCTCCTTCTCCAGGCCGAGGCCGAGTTCGCCGGAGAACGCCAGGATCCGTTCGGTGAAGCGGGAAACGACTTCCTGCGTGTGCTCGAACGAGCCGAGGGCGACGATCTCACGCATCTGGAAGCTCGCCAGCCGCCGCAACCCGCTGTAGTGGTCTTCGCTGCGGAAACAGCGGTTGACGAGCGTCACGATCTCCGTCTCGGACACCTTCGTGCCCTCGTAGAAGAGGTAAGCCCCGTAACAGGTCGCGTGCGGCAGACCGTAGCGGCCGTCCTGCAGATCGCCGCCGGCGAACCGGCCGTCGACCGGCTTTCCCTCCCGGCCGGCCAGATCCAGTGGACCGGCCACGAACGCCAGATGCGGGAAGTTCGCGTAGACGTCGAATTTTTCCAGGTCGGTGACCGGGTACAGGGGCGGCGGGCTGATCTCCCGCGCCCCGGCGGTGCCGGCCCAGCCGAGGAAGGTCCGGTCGAGTTCCTGGACGAGAGCGGTCTCGTCGGGACCGAGGATCGCCAGCGCTTCGGCGCCGTCCACTCCGGTGGTTCGGGTCATCGGAGGATCCCCGTTCGCTCCAGGTACTTCAAGGTCTTGCGGAACACCTGTTGCTCGGTGGCCGGCCGGTTGGGCGCGTCGAGCAGCGCGCGCCGGAGCTCCAGCGGGTTCTCGATGCCGGCGTCGCGGTAGACCTGCGGGTTGTACAGCGACTCGAAACTGTAGGTGAGATAGCGGCGGAGATAGGCCGAGACCTCGACGAGTTCCTCTTCGGTCGCCGTCTTCTTGAGGTCTCCGTAGAGATGCTCGACCAGCTCCCGGCCGAACGCGATATGCCGTGATTCGTCCTGATGATGGATGCGGTTGATCGCGCGGATCGTCTCGTGCAGGCGTTCGTCCCGCGCCATCAGCGAGTTGTAGTGGTCCACCAGTTCCTCGAAGATCAGGATCCTCGCGAACACCAGCAGACTCTCCACTTTGGATGAAGAGGCCGGTGGGATGGTGACGCCGGCACCCGGGGCGCGATAGATCTTCCCGCCGTAGCGCAGGCAGAATTCGGCGAAGAACCACATGTGTTCGTTCTCTTCGCCGATGAAGTGGTGGAAGAACTCCGACGGCGTCTCGAAACCCGCCGTGTGGATACGTGCGACGACCTCGATGAGCAGCTCGCGGATCCCGTGCACGTTGAGGCTGTAGAAGTTGATGCTCTCGTACCGCGACAGGGCGAAGAGCTGGTCTTCGCTCAGTGTCGTGGCGAACTCGGTGCCGTGGGTGGTGGTGAGCTCGGGGCTCATCCACCACATCCGTTCGGGCAGGCTGTCCGGCCACTCGAACATCTGATAGGGGTTGTAGTAGTCGTCGATCGACTTCGACGAGAGGCGATCGAGCAGGCCGCGAAACCGTTCGTCCGCGTCGATGATGTCGCTGATGTCACTGGCCACGAAGGTCTCCTCCGTTCTTCCGGACTCGATTCGACGCTACGGCAAGGAATCCGCGCGATTCAACGTCCGCAAGCGGTCTGGCCGACACCGGCCAGAACCCTGGTTTCCCGGTGTGGTGGCGATCTAGGGTGGCCGCATGGCGAGGACGCAGGGCGTCAGGCGCGAAGGGACCGGGAACGTATGACCACGCTCGTCGGAGTGGACGCGCTGCGCGTGGCCGAACTCGATCTGCTCGCGCGGCGCGGCTGGTTCCTGAAGTTCCTGTTCTCCCCAGAGGAAATCGACGAACTCGCGACGGCGGGCAGCGTCTGCCTCGCTTGCCGGTTCGCCGCGAAGGAGGCGGTGCTGAAGATGCTCAGGACCTGCCTGTCCGGTTCCGTCCCGCCGGCCCAGATCGTGATCCGGCGGTCCGGAGCGGGCGCGACGTCGGTGGAGTTGCGCGGTGCGGCGTCCGAACGTGCTCGCGCGCTGGGTATCGCGCGGGTCGACGTCTCCATTTCCTGTGAGCGGGGGCTCGTGATCGCGGTCGCGCTGGGGACGGCCTGACCCTCAGGTCGCGAGCAGGTCCGCCACCCGGAATCGTTCCACCGAACCGCAGTCGGCGAGGATGTCGTGCGCCTTCCGCAGAAGTCCCTGCCCGGCACCGGGATCCCGTTTCGCGGTGACTTCGCCGAGGACGGCGAGCGCGTGCCCCTCGCCGATCCGGTTGCCGGTGCGGCGATGCAGGGTCAGCGCGCGCTCGGCGCATTCGGCCGCCTGTTCCCGGTCGCCGCGGTCGCGGCGGGTGGTGGCCAGCACCATCTGTGCCCGGGCCGCGAGGAGCAGGAAGTCCCGCCGGGTGGCCAGTTCCGCGGCCGCGTCCGCATGCGTGACGGCGTCGTCGAGCCGCCCGCCGCGACGACACACCTCGGCCAGCGCCAGCAGGCCGACGATCTCCGCTCGCGTGTAATGGATCTTGTGGGCGAGTTCGACCGCCTGTCCGGCCAAGATCTCGGGAGCCACGGGCAACTCGGTCCGGCCGGCGAGTTCGGCCAGCGCCGCGAGCGCGTTCGCCTCCGCCCGGCGATCGCCGGTTTCCCGGGCCAGTTCCAGCATCGCCTCGGCGTGCTCGGCCGCTTCGGCGAATTCCCCGGTTTCGGCGCACAACGCAGCCAAGGAGCAGAGTGCGGTCGTCTCGCCGTAACGAGCGCCGTTCTCCCGGTGCAGGGAAACACTTTTCGTCAGCGACTCGCGCGCTTCGGTCAGTCTGCCGAGGTCGAGATAGACCTCGCCGAGGGTGGTGTACACATGCGCGGCGCCGTCGCGATTGCCGGCGCGTTCGATGAGCGAAAGGGCCTGGGCCAGCCGCTGAATGGCTTCCTGTGGCTTGCCCAGCTCCCGCAGCAGTGTCCCGATGTTGTGCAGGTTGGCCGAAAGTCCCGCTTCCCAGCCCATCCGGCTGTTCAGTTCGATCGCGCGGTCGAGTTCCGCGACCGCCTCGTCGAGCGCGCCGAGCTCCCAGTGGACTCCGGCGAGATTGCCGCGCGCGGCGGCTTCCGCCTCCGGCCACCGTTCGGCGGTGGCCAGCTCCAGCGCCTTGGTGTAATGCGTGATGGCGGACGCGTAATCGCCCAGCCCGCGATACACCTGCGCGAGACTCTGCCGGGCGGCGATCCGGCCGCGCGGCTCACCGTCCACGACCGCCGCGGCGAGCCCGGCCTTCGCGACGGCGACCCAGTCCACGGAATGCCTTCTGAGCCAGAAGAAACCGCGCAGGGCGTCCGCCAGTAACCAGACGACCCGGTGCGGGCCCTGCGCGGCGGCGTCGTGGATGACGGCCATGAGGGCGGCACGTTCCGCTTCGAGCCATTCCAATGCCTCGGTGTCGTCATCGAAGACGACGTCGGTCTCGCCGAATTCGGCTCCTTCACGAAGCCGGAGGATCTGCGGCGTGATCCGCGTGACCGCGACGGTCACCGTCGCGAGATACCAGCCGAACAGCCGGAGCCTGGCCGCGTCGCGGTCGGCCGCGTCGTCCTCGGCCCGCGCGCGTTCGGTCGCGTACAGCCGAAGGAGATCGTGGCACTGGTACCGGCCGTCTGCGCCCCTGGAGACGAGATGCGCACGCTCCAGTTCGGCGAGAGCCTGGGACACGCTCTCGGGGTCCTGCCCGGCGAGCGCGGCTATCGACCGCGCGGTGAAATCCGGCACCTGGACCACGCCGAGCAACCGGAACAAACCCTGCGCGGCCGGACCGAGCCGCCGGTACGAGAGCGCGAACGCGGCCCGGACCGCGGCCGACGGGTCGCCGTCGATCCCGAGCCGGTCCAGCCGGTCGGCCCGCAACAACCCGTCGACCACGGCACCGATCGGCCGGTCCCGGCCGATGCCGATGTCCGCGGCCGCGATCCGCAACGCGAGCGGCAGCCCGGCGCACAACCGGACCAGTTTCGCCGCCGCCCGGCGTTCCTCCTTGACCCGCTGCGCGCCGACGAGCCTGGCGAGCAGCTTGAGCCCCTCCTCTTCGGTCAGCAGGTCGAGCCGGACGGCACCGGCGTCGTGCAGGACGACGAGCCCGGGCAGTTCCTGCCTGCCGGTCACCACGACGAGGCTGCCGGGACGGCCGGGCAGCAGCGGCCGCACCTGATCCGCCGTACCGGCGTTGTCGAGCACCACGAGCATCCGTTTGCCCGCGAGCTCGGAGCGGTAGAGCGCGGCCAGTTCGTCGGGGTCCACCGGTATCCGGTCGGGCGGGACACCCAGCGAGCGCACGAGCCGCACCAGTGCTTCGGCCGCGGTCACCGTGGCCGACCGCGCGCAGCCGTGCAGATTCAGGTAGAGCTGGCCGTCGGGGAACCGGTCGAGCGCGCCGTGTGCCCATTGCAGTGCCAGCGCGGTCTTGCCCACCCCCGCGGTGCCGCTGACGACCACCACCGGTGCGCCGCCGGCGACCAGTGCGTCGATCCTGCGCAGCTGCGCGGTGCGGCCGGTGAACGTCGGCACCGCGGCGGGCAGCTGCCTCGGCCCGGCGGAAACCGGCTGTTCGGCGGCGGGCAGGTCCAGAGCCGGATCGGTGCGCAGGATGGCCTGGGCGAGGTCGGTCAGCTCCGCCCCCGGTTCGAGCCCGAGCTCGCCGGTGAGCAGGGCGCGTGCCCGGCGATAGACCCCGAGCGCCTCGGCTTGGCGCCCCGATCGGTAGAGCGCGAGCATGAGCTGGGCCTGGAAATGTTCCCGCAACGGATGTTCCCAGACGAGCTCGGTGAGTTCGGCGACGACGTCCGCGTGCCTGCCGAGCGCCAGATCCGCGTCGATGCGCTGCCCCAGCAGGACCAGCCGTCGTTCCTGCAGCCGGTCCGCCTCGACCTGGAGCGCGGCACTGCTGTCGGCCAGCCCGCCGAAGGGAGGACCCTGCCAGACCGCGAGTGCCTGCCGCGCCAGGCTTCCGGCGACGACCGCGTTCCGCCGCTCGTGTGCCGTACGCGCTTGGTCGGCGAGATCCTCGAACCGCCGGACGTCCAGTTCGCCGGGATTCACCACCAGCAGATAGCCGGGTCTGCGGTGCACCACGCGATCCGGGTCCATCAGCGCGCGGCGGAGCTGGAGGACGTAGAGCTGGAGGTTCTTCGCCGCGGTGCGTGGCGGGCGGCCCGCCCACAGGCCCTCGACCAGCGCGCTCACCGGGACCACCTCGCCCGCGCGATGGAGCAGCAGTGCCAGCAGACGGCGGACTTTCGGCGCGCCCAGCTCGAGTTCGGTATTTCCGTCGCGGACACCGAGCGGCCCGAGAATCGTGAACTCCATATGCCCCCACTCACCTCGCCGGAATAATCGCGAAGCACTCGCGACCTTTGCGATTAGTGGTCCATACCAAATTTATACCGGCTCTCCGCATGCTTCGGAACAAGAATTCAGCTGGCGGGAAAACAAAGTGCGATCGTGTAGGACGAACACGCCTGGGGGCAAGGTCAGTGTCTGCGTCATCCGCTCCGAACCCGACCGACGGAACGAGCCTGTCGACTGTACTCGATCTGGTTTCCACCGCAAGACGGGAAGTGCTGACCACCGCGACGGGCGGTTCGCCGTGGTTCGGCGGGACCGTCACCGCGGCCGCGCGCCGCGGCGCCTTTCCGCCGCACGTCCGGGTGCGGCTGCTGTGCACGACACCGGCGGAACACGCGCGCGGCGAGATCACCGAGGCGGTGCGGCACGGGCTCCGGGTCAAGGTCACCGATCGGGCGATCGAAGAATCCCTTTTGATAGACCGCAGACTGGCGCTGGTCCCTTCGGGTGGCGACGACGCCAAAAGCTTGCTCATGGTGACCACGCCGACGTTGATCAGCGCTCTCGCCGAGGCCTTCGACCCTCGCTGGGAGGAGGCGACGCCCTGGGAGATGACGTCCGCTCGGCCGGACGAGTTCGAACAGGCGATCCTGCGCTGCCTGGTCGACGGACTGACCGATGAAGCGGTCGCGAACCGGCTGGGGGTATCCGCGAGGACCGTTCGGCGGTACGTCAACGTCCTCATGGCCCGCGTCGGCGCGAGGAGCCGGTTCGAACTCGGGTTCCGGGCGGCGGAATGCGGGTGGCTGCCCGACGGCACGGCCGACTGAAGTGCTTGTCCGGTAGCGGCCGCATTCTCCGTCCATTGTGGATTGATCATTACCCGAGTCGCCGATCGGGATCGCTTTCTCCGGTCGCCGAGTCCGGTTTCGGCCAAATTCTGGTGGCCCCCGCGGGGCCCGACCTAGATTCCGTTCCGGATCGTCTCGAATTCACGTCCTGATTGGACCAGCCACGTGACCACTCCGCCTCCCTGCCACGACATAGTGCTCACCGGTGCCGTCATGACCCATCCGCGGCGGCCGGGACTCACCGGCCGCCTGCTGGCCGCCGCGCCCGCCGGGGCGCTGCGACCGGTCGCCGATCCGGAGCCCGGCGGACCGCCGACCGCCCTGCGTACCGCGATCCGGGCCTGGTCCGCGATCGCCGAAGGCACGACCCACCACCTGGTCCTCCAGGACGACGCCGTTCCCGTCGACGGCTTCTTCGACCACGCCCGGGCCGCCGTCGCGGCCGCCCCCGAGGCCGCGATCGCCTTCTACACCAACTGGAACTCCCGCAACGGCGCCGCCGTGCGGATCGCCGCGCTGGCCGGGGCGAGATGGGTCACCGCGACCCACGAGTACACCCCGACGGTCGCGCTGGCGCTGCCCGCCCGGATCGCGGCCGGTTTCGCGGATTTCGCCGAAGCGCACGGCTCGACCTGGCCCGACGACGTCGTCATGTCCCGGTACCTGCGCGCGGCCGGGGTCCCGGTTCTGCTGGTCGCTCCGAATCTCGTCGAGCACGCGGACGAACCCAGCGTCCTCCGCAACGACTCGCACGGCTCACGGCGGTCGGCGTGCTTCGCCGCCCCGCCCGGCGACGACTGGTCACTCGGCGCGGGTCCGCTCGATCCCGACGTCATCCCGTTCTTCAAACACGGGATCGCCCAGTGCGTCGTGCGTGAGGACGGAAGACGGACGACCATCGACGCCGAACGGTACTTCGGCCGGGCGGGCTGGGATTTCGACGCCTGCCAGAAGCAACGGCTCGAAGTCACCGGGTCGGTGTTCGGCGCTCTCGCCGATCTGGAACGGCATCTCGACGAAGAAGCCATCGAAGGACTCTGGACCACGGCCTACCTCCTCGGCGCCCTCGGGCCCCGCGGCCGGCTCGACCGGGTCGGCTCCCTCGCGCTGGGCACGATCGGCGCGGGCGGGGTGTGCACCACCGTCGGCGCTTCCACGCTCCGGACGCTGCGGCCCGCCATGTCGGAGTTGGCCCGTCTCGGCCACGAAGCCGGTGCCCGGGCACGACTTTCGCCCGCGCCCCGGCGGGAACGCGTCTTCGTCACCACCACCCACCGCCCGCTCGGCCGGGAGATCGCGCGTCATCTGGCCGATCGCGGGTACGAGGTCCTGGCCGGGAACGACGGGCCGGACGTCGACGCCGTGGTCCACGTCGCCGAACCCGGTTCCACGCTCCCGTCCGTGACGGCGCGGCACGTGGTGCAGGTCTGCCCTCCCGGCGCGCCCGTCCCCACCGCCGCGCCGGGCACCAGCGTCCTGCGGACCGGTTCGCCGTACGGGCCCGGTATCGAGGGCTATTCCGTCCTGGAGACGTTCACCCGGCAAGCCCTGCTGGCACAACCGATCCAGGCCGACGTCCCGGCCCAGGCGACCCACCGGCCCGCCTACATCCGGGACATCGCGCTCGCCGTGCACCACCTCCTGCACCAGCCGGCGCCGCGGCGGACCGTCGCGACGCCGTCTCCGCTGACCAGCCGGGAACTGGCCGACGCAGTCGCCCGCACCGTCCGGCGGGTTCCGGTCAGCTGGCCGTCGTCGCCCCACGGCCCTTCCGCCCCTCGTCTCGTCGCCGACGAACCGGCGACGGAACTCGATCAAGGCATCCGCGCACTCGCCCAATGGCTCGCCTACGAAAAGGACGAAGCATGAAAGTCGATCGTCTCTCCCAGCCGGGTGACGGCCTGGTCAACGAGGATCTGGTGCTCTCAGGCCGGTATCACGCACTGGTCATCGACGGCGCGACGGCGGAACCGGGCGCGGAGACCGGCTGCGTGCACGACGTCCGCTGGCTGGTGGCGAGGCTCGGCACCTCGCTGGACCGGCTCCTCGTCGAACGTCCCGCCGATGACCTGCGTGCCGTCCTCCGCGCGGCCATCGAGTCGGTCCGCGACGCCCACTCCGGTACCTGCGATCTCGGCAATCCCTGCGGTCCGACGGCGACCGTGGCGATCCTGCGCGAACGGGACGGCTTCGCCGACTACCTGGTGCTCAGCGATTCGGCGGTGGTGCTCGAACGGCTCGACGGCACCGTCGAGGCCGTCATCGACGACCGGATCGACCGGCTGCTGCACCTGTCCTGGCAGGAGGTCCGGCCCCTGCGCAACGCGCCCGGCGGGTTCTGGGTCGCGGGCAGTGATCCGGCCGCCGCCGCCCAGGCCCGCACCGGCACCGTGGAACTCTCGCGACTGCGGCGCGCCGCGCTCCTCACCGACGGCGCGTACCGGCTCGTCGAACGGTACGGCTGGACCTGGCACCAGCTGCTCGACGTCGCCGAGCTCGACGGCCCGGCCGCCGTCGTCCACGAGACCCGCCGCGCCGAACTCCGTACCGCGCCGGGCCACTTCGCCGGGAAACACCACGACGACGCGACAGTCGCCTTCTGCCGGTTCGAGACCACCGCCGCTCCCCTGACCCGCCCGACCCACGAGGTGACGAAATGACCCGGTTCCAGGTCCGTTTCACCGGCAAGACGGCTCGTTCCGGTCCGCTGGCGTTCGGCCACGCGAACATCGTCCGCGCCATCACCCTCGACGACGATCCGACGCGGCTCAACCTCGCGATGGTGTTCGACGTACCCGGCGCGCCGGTGGACCAGGTCGCCGCCTGGCTCCGGGTGCTGCTCGAACGCCACGAGTCGCTGCGGACGACGTACTCGTTCGGCGATCGGCCCCTCCAGCACGTGCTCGCGGAAGGCGAGGTGGAGGTCGAGGTCGTCGAGAGCGACGGCGACGTCCTCCGGACGGCCGAGAGCACCGCGCGGGCCCTGCGGTCCCGGGTCTTCGATCTGACCGCGGAGCTGCCACTGCGTCTCGCCGTGGTGACCGAGAACGCCGTCCCCCGCCGGCTCGTCTGGGTGGTGAGCCACGCCGCGATGGACGTCGCCACCTGCGAGCTCCTCCTCGGCGAATGGACCGAGCTGGCCGCCGGGCACGAGCTGCCCGTGGACGACTCGCCGCAGCCGCTCGACGTCGTCGAACTCGAGAAGACGCCCGCGGTGCAGCGGCTGGGACAAGCGGCGACGCGGTACTGGGAA
This sequence comes from Amycolatopsis sp. SB7-3, assembly GCF_041021335.1. NCBI lineage: Bacteria > Bacillati > Actinomycetota > Actinomycetes > Pseudonocardiales > Pseudonocardiaceae > Amycolatopsis > Amycolatopsis sp. SB7-3. The sequence continues at coordinate 243,151 of NZ_JBFPJQ010000003.1, read as the reverse complement.
AGCAAGCTGCGCACCGTTCCGCAGGCGATGTTCCCCGTGCCCGCCACCGGAACCGGCTTCCTCCGGCCCGGGCTGCGGGTCCGTTCACGGGCCGCGATGGGCCATATCGCGGCGATCGCCGAGCGGACCAGCGCGAGCCCTTCCGCCATCGCCCTCGCCGCGCTCAACGCGCTGATCGCGCACTGGACCGCGCAAGCCTCCTGCGTGACGACGTCCTTGTCCGGCAACCGGGTGCTCAAGCAGTTGCGCCGCTTCTTCGGTTCGATGGCGCAGGACGCGCTGCTCCCGGTCACCATCCCGGAGACGTTCGACGAACTGGTCCACGCCGTCCGCGCCGCTTCCGTGCCCGCGTACCGGCACAGCTGGTTCGAAGCCGACGCAATCTGGGAAGTGATCACCCGCGTCACCCACGAACGGGGCTTCTCCTTCGCCAGGGATCTCGTGTTCAACGACATGAGCGCGCTGGGCGACGCGGTGGTCGGCGAGCCGCCTCGCGCCGCGTACGGCAGGCTGCCGTCGGTGTGGCTGCCGGGCGGACCGGACGTCGAAGACGACCCCGAAATCGGTGGCACGCTGGAGCTGCTGCCGCAGGAGGACATCCCGACCCGCTTCTTCGGCTGCCTGTACCGCCTCGACACGGAACTGGATCTGACGCTGTGGGTCGACCCCGGTTGTCTCGACACCGCCGAGGTGACCGAGTTCGGCCGCGGTCTCCTGGCGTTGTTGCGTGCGGCGGCCGAGGCGGATCTTCCGGTGAAGGAACTGCATTCGCTCACCACGCTCGCCCCCATCGAACGCGGGGAAGGCTGGTACCTCTCCGACTCGTGCTGGGTCGAGCTGGACGCCGTCCGGGAACTGGTCTCCGACGTCCTCGGTGACCGGCCGCATCTGGTGACCGCGGAGCCCGACGACGTCCTGGGTCACCGGCTGGTGTGCCACCTGACCGGCCCGGCGACGGCCGCGGACCTGCACGCCCGCGTACTGGCCGCGCTGCCGGGGCGGCCGACCGCGCTGGCGCCGCACCACTACGTGATCTGTGCCGAGCCTCCCGCCGATCCGCTGGATCCGGTCGCCTGGACGGCCACGGCCATCGACTCCTCAAGCGGGCGGGAGCTGCCGGTATGAGTCACGACACCGAAACCCTGACCGGTGAAGGAAAACCGGCCGCCGGACGGCTCTGGTCCGGCAACTTCAAGCTGTACCTCACCGCGCGCAGCGGGTCGATGCTGGGCGACGCGATGCTGCCCGTCGCACTCTCGATCGCCGTGCTGGCCGCGGGTCACGGGATCGACGGCGTCGGCTACGCCCTCGGCGCGTGGATGGGCGCGCTCGCGTTGTTCATGCTGTTCGGCGGCGTACTCGCGGACCGGTTCACGCCGCGCCGGATGATGATCATCGCGGACCTCGTCCGGCTGGTCGTCCAGGGCGGGATGGCGGTCGCCTTCGCCGTCGGAACTCCGTCGCTGCCGGCGATCGTCGTCCTGCAGTTCCTCAGCGGCGCCGCCACCGCGCTGTTCCAGCCCGGTGTGGCGAGCATGGTCCCGCAGGTCGCGGAGGACGTCCAGGGCGCGAACGGCATCCTGCGGATCTCCGAGGCGATCTCGGGCGTACTCGGCCCGGCGCTCGCCGGTGTGCTGGTCGCCGTCGCCGGAGCCGGGACCGTGTTCGGGATCTATGCCGCGACGTACGGGATCAGCGCCCTCTGCCTGTTCGCCCTGCGGCTCACGCCGGTCAAGTCCACTGAGGACAGTGAACCGTCGTTCTGGCGTCAGCTGGTCGAAGGCTGGCGGGAGTTCGCCGCCCGCGGCTGGCTCTGGGGCGTGATCGCGATCCACCTGGTGTACGGCTGTTTCGTGGCGGGTGTGTCGCTGCCGGTCGGCGCGGACCTGGTCGTCTCGGACTACGGTTCGACCGCGCTGGGTATCGGAATGGCCGCCTTCGGCGCGGGCGGAGTCGCGGGCGGCGCGGTGGCCATGCGCGTCCGCCCGAGCCGTCCGCTGCTGTCCGGGGCGATCGGCTGGGCGTTGTTCGCGCTGTACCCGATCACGCCCGCGGTGGGACTTCCGGTCGCCTTGCTCGTCGCCGGCTGGACGCTGGCCGGTTTCGGCCTCGCCTACTGGGGTGTCCTGTGGTCCACCACGGTCCAGACGCAGATTCCCGCGGAACTCCTGAACCGGGTCTACGCCTACGACGTCTCGGGGTCGCTGCTCGCGTTGGTGCTGGGCAGGTCGCTCGCCGGGCCGATGGCGAGCCTTTTCGGCGCACGGCCACTGATGATCCTCGCGACCGTGCTCGGGCTCGCCTGTACCGTGCTGCTGCTCGCGGTCCGCTCGATCAGGGACCTGCGAAGTGCTCAGTGACCGCCACCGCCACTCGTACCCATTCCCACTAGGAAGGATTTTCCATGCGACCGAAGAATCTGGCGTTGCGGCTCGGGCTGTGCCTCGCCGCGGTCCTGGCACTGCTTCCCGCCTCCCCCGCTTCCGGGACACCGGGGATCGAGGCCGCCCCGCCACCGGATCGGCCGATCCTGGAGGCGTTCTGGGGTGGTACACCGCCCGCCGATCAGGTCCCCTGGGAAATGCTGAACACCATCAGCTACTGGTTCGCCTCGCCGGCGGGCGGCCGGTGCAGCACCCCGGACGCCAAGCAGCGCAAGGACATCGAAAGCCTCGCGGCGGTGAAACGTGAGCACCCCGGCCTGACCGTGCTGATCTCCATCGGCGGCTGGGCCGCGCCGGGATTCGGCGCCGGCGCCGCGACCGCCGAATCCCGGCGCGCCTTCGTGAAGTCCTGTGTGGACAAATGGCTGAGCGCGTTCCCGGCCGGGCTGGTCGACGGATTCGACGTCGACTGGGAGTTCCCGGTCTCGGGAGGGCTGCCCAGTATCGGCAACTCGCCGGCCGACCGCGCGAACTTCACCTTGCTGCTCAAGGAGTTCCGGTCCCAGTTGCAACGCTATGCCCGCGACCACGGCAGGCCTGGCCGCGCCATGAAGCTGTCCGCGGACATCCCCGCGGGCCGTGTCCAGGACGACGGCACCGGAACCGGGGGCGCGCCCTACGACGCGTCCAACAGTTTCGACCTGCGTGAAGTCGGCAGACTCGTCGACATCTTCAACCTGATGACCTACGACTTCTGCACGGGCTACTCGAAGTTCTCCTGCTTCAACGACCCGCTGGTCAAGCGGCCCGGTGACCCGAACGACGAGTACAACAACAACGTCGGCGCGCTGAAGTACATGACCGACCACGGTGTCCCGCGCGAGAAGATCGTCCTCGGCGTTCCCTTCTACGGCCGGGCGTTCACCGTCACTTCGACCGCCAACGACGGCCTCTACCAGCCGTACACGGCCATGCAGTTCCTCGACTACAAGGTCCTCATGGGCCCGGAGTGGGCCGGTGACCCCGGATTCCGCAAGGGCTGGGACCCGATCGTGCGGTCGCCGTACCTCTGGAACCCGGAGAAGAAGATCTGGGTGAGCTACGAGAACCCACGGTCCATTCAGGACCGCTCGCTGTTCGCGAAACGCCACCGCCTGGCGGGCATGATGATGTGGGAGCTGGGCGCCGACGATCCGCAGCACAGCCTGCTCGCCGCGATGACCGGGCCCTGGCTCCGGCCCTGATGGAACGGCCGGCGGTCGCCCGACGTGGGAACCGCCGGCCTCCGCGGTCCCGGGCAAGGGGGCTCTCGCAGTACCTGTATCGCCAGGATCTCCCCGACGTCCAGCACGCCTGTCAGCCTGTTCGAGTCGGCTTCACACGACAGAACGGACGAAGACTCATGGCGGGCGACCGGTTCACCACTCACTCAGGACTTTTCGATCTGAGTGGGAAGTACGCACTTGTCACTGGCGGAACCAGGGGCATCGGGATGATGATCGCGCGCGGCCTCCTGCAGGCGGGCGCCCGCGTCATCGTCAGCTCACGCAAGGCGGATGCGTGCGCGGAGGCGCAGCGTCTGCTCTCCGAATTCGGCGATGTCCGAGCGATCCCCGCCGACCTGTCCAGGTACGACGAGTGTCAGCGCCTCGCTGATGTCGTCAAGGCCGACTGGGAACGTCTGGACATCCTCGTCAACAACGCCGGAGCGATGTGGCGCGAGCCGCTGGAGACGTTCCCCGCCGAGGCCTGGGACGCGGTGATCGACCTCAACCTCAAGTCACCGTTCTGGCTGGTGCAGGCGCTGCTGCCCGCGCTGCGCGGGGCGGGAACCGCCGATGATCCCGCGCGGATCATCAACATCGGCAGTATCGCCGCCATCCACGTCGCCGAGGCTCCGAACTACTCGTACGCAGGCAGCAAGGCGGCACTCCATCAGCTCACCAGGGTGCTCGCCAGGGAACTGGGCCCACAGCACGTCACGGTGAACGCGATAGCCCCAGGAGTCTTCCCGTCGCGGATGATGGCGGCCACGATCGACGCCATCGGCGACACGATCGCGGCGAAGACACCTCTGCGCCGCATCGGCCGTGACGACGACATGGCAGGCACCGCCGTGTTCCTCGCCGGCCGGGCGGGGTCCTACTTGACGGGCGCCATCGTCCCGGTCGACGGCGGCATCGCGACGACCGCGTCGGGTACTTAGGGGGTACCAGCAGTACCTCCCTTCGCCTGTGGACACCGGCCTACAGTGAAAAGGTGGCCACGATCGACCTGCGCACCGAGATCAAGGAATTCCTGAGTTCGCGGCGCGCGCGGATCACGCCGGAGCGGGCCGGACTGTCCGCTTACGGCGGCAACCGCCGGGTCAAAGGCCTGCGTCGCGAAGAGGTAGCTCTCCTGGCCGGGGTATCGGTCGACTACTACGTGCGGATGGAGCGCGGCAGCCTCTCCGGCGCCTCCGACGGGGTGCTCGGCGCGTTGGCCTCCGCCTTGCACCTCGACGAGGCCGAGCGCGATCACCTGTTCCACCTGGCACGGCGATCCAAGGCGCCCGCTCGCCGACGCCGGCCCGCCGTGACGGTGCGTCCCGCGCTTCAGCAGGTTCTCGACGCCATCACCGACGCGCCGGCGTGGATCTGCAACGGCCGTTATGACGTGCTGGCCATGAATCACCTTGCCCTCGCGCTGTATGCACCCGTGCTGGCCGACCCGCGACGACCGGCGAACACCGCGCGGTTCGTGTATCTGGATCCCGAGGCGGCGAAAACGTTCTTTGTCGACTATGACCGGATCGTCCGTGACGTGGCAGCGAAGCTACGCATGGAAGCCGGCCGCGATCCGCACGACGAGGAGCTGATCGCCCTGGTCGGTGAGTTGTCGACGCGCAGTCAGCGGTTTCGGCGGCGGTGGGCGTCTCAGGACGTTCAGCTCCACCGGTCCGGACGTAAACGTCTGCACCATCCCGTGGTGGGCAGGCTCGACCTGGACGTCGAGTCGATGGCGCTGCCCGCCGAACCCGGCCTGCTCCTGACCGTCTACACCGCACCCGCCGGGACGGCGACCGCGGACGGCCTGGCGCTCTTGGCGTCGTGGGCGGCCGGCCAGGAGAACCCGGCGACCGAGATTACCGCCCGGGCTCATCGAGGGTCCGCTTGATGACCTCCAAACCGCGCGACATCGCCTCGGCCATCGGCGCGGCCAAGGCGTCGGGGAGGACGTCGCGGGCCCACACCAGCCGGCACCGCCGTTCGCCGTCGGCGAAGACCTGCATGGAGGCGTTGTCGTGGTCCGGTCGAACGGTGCCGCCGATCACCGCGTAGACGATCCGGCGCGTGTCGTGGTCGACGGTGACGCATCGCTCCCGGACCACCGTGCCGTCGGCGAAGGTGACGACCCGGCAGCCGTCCTCGATCCGGGTGTCCACCACGAACCCCGGTGCCATCCGCGAAGGACCCGTGCTGAAGTCGCCGATCACCTCCCACACCGCTTCGGCGCTGGACTCGACCATGATTTCGTTGCTGAGGGAAGCCATATCCCCCAACTTGCCCCGAACCAGTCCCCCAGGTCTTGAAGATCCTTGCGGAACTGTCGGACCCTCCACATAGCCTCCGTGGGTGCTTTCCTTCCTCGGGCTAGCGGCCCGCCCGGAGTTCGCCATCGCGGACGTGGACTGCCGGGACGACCATCGCGGCTGGTCGGCCGAGCGACCACGCGAGGACGTGCGGCTCGTGCTCGTGCGCCGCGGCGGGTTCCGCCGCCGGGTCCGTGGCGTCCACGTGGACCTCGACCGCACCGTCGGCTACCTCGGAATGCCCGGTGAGGAGGAGTACTTCGCCCATCCGGCCGGCGGCGACAGGTGCACCTCGATCAGCCTGACCTCCGCGTTCTGGCGTGCGATGGCCGGCGACACACCACGGCTGGAACGCACGTCGCTGTACGTCGACGGCCGGCTCGACCTCGCCCACCGGCGGCTCCTGGCCGCCTCCCGCGCCGCCGACACGGACTACGCGGCGACCGAAGGACTGGTCAGCCTGGTGACCGAGGCCGTCCGGCAGGTCGTGACCACGACTGTCCCGGGGAGCGATCCGGCGGGCGCCGGTGACCGGACGCTGGTAGCCCGAGCCCGAAGTCTGATCGGCGAGGGTCATCCCGCCGCGGCGGGCCTGGTCCCGCTCGCCACCCTGCTGGGTGTCTCGCCGTACCGGCTCAGCCGGGCCTTCACCCGAGAACTGGGGGTTTCCCTGACCCGCTACCGCAACCGCGTACGCGTCGCCCAAGCGCTGGACCGGCTGGAGGCGGGTGAGCCCAGCCTGGCCACCCTCGCCGCCGAACTCCGGTTCTCCGACCAGGCGCACTTGTGCCGGACCGTGCGCGAACATCTGGGGCACACCCCCACCGCGCTACGCAGGCTGCTCACCACCGTCGAACGACAGCACCGATAGGCCGTACGGATGCATCGAGCGGCAGTTTCCGCGCTTTCTGTCCCGTTGGCGAGTGAGGTCACATAGTTTGCAACCGGCGCACTTGTCCGTCCACAAGTAACCGGGGAGAGCAGCCGGACACCCCGGCGAATCTCGCCCGGCATCGCGGCCGCAAGGCTTCCCACCCCGACCGTGGGTGGCCGGGTGCTCCTCTTGACCGACATCACTCTTCTTGCCCAGTAAGGGATTCAGCATGCGCAAGTGGATGACCAGATTACTCGTGGCCGGCGTGCTCGCCACGACCGCCACGGCCACCGTCACGGCGGTCGGCACGGCAGGCGCGGCCGACGGTGTCTCGACCGCGGCCGCCGAGTCGACGTTCCCCCTCGCCGACCCGGACACCGTCCAGGCGAAGGACGGCTCGTACGTCACCTACGGCACCACGGTCGGCGCCGGTGTCGGCGAGCGGTGCGGCGTGACCGGGAAACTGTTCGTGCCGGTGCTCGTGCACGGCTCCGGCAACACCGTCGGTGTGGGCACGTGCGCGTCGGCCGACGCACTGCCCAACGGGCCGGGCAGCTGGGCGGAGGGCAACGTCTGGGCGCCCGGCGTCGTCCGCTTCGGCGACACCTACTTCATGTACTACACCGCGTCCAAGCGGGGCTCCGGCCAGAAATGCCTCGGCCGCGCCGTCTCGGGCAGTGCGCGAGGACCGTTCACCAACCCCGTCGAGTGGGCCTGCCCGGGCAACGGCCGCTGGGCCATCGACGCGAACCCGTTCGTCTCGGGCGGCTCCATGTACGTCGCCTACCGGGACGACGCGATCACCTCGTACCCGGAGACCGGTATCTCGGTCGTGCGCACCCAGTCCAACGGCATGGCGGACTGGGACACCCGCCGGGACGCGTTGAAGAGCACCGACATCGGCTGGGAGACCATCCGGATGAGCGGCGGCACGCACGTGATCGAGAACCCGTCGATGTTCAAATCCGCCGACGGCTATTGGTACCTGGCCTACTCCGGCAACAACTGGGACAGCGCACGGTACGCGACCGGCATCGCCCGGTGCGGCACCGGACCGATCCCGTCGACGCGCTGCACACCGCGGCAGAACGGGGCTGAGCGGCCCTACTTCGGGTACACCGGCACCGGCGGCCTCAACCCCTACCGCGGCCTGCCCGGCAACCACCCTGGCCCGGGCGGGATGGACTTCTTCCAGGCGGCCAACGGCCAGTACCACGCCGTTTACCACTGGTGGAACGGCACTCGCCGGTTCCCGATCGTCGCGACGGTCCTCCGCAACGACGGCGGCTTCTACCTCAGTTAAAGGCCCGACTGTCCACAAGGGACACTCGACCGCTCCTCGCGGACCACCCGGACCCCTGCCCGGCCCGGCCGACATCGGTCTTCGCCACCTTTGTCGGCCGGGCCGCGGAAGTCAGGTGAAGATGACGTCCGAGCAGGAGTAGAAGGCCTCGCCGGAATCGGGCCAGTGGCGTTGCCAGATCGAGTAGATCAAATGCCTGCCGGTCCGCCCGCCGGGCAGGTTCGCCTTCAACTGGTAGGCGTTGCCGGCGATCGGCGGGTTGTTCTGCTTGTAGAACGGGGTGTCTTCCAGGTCGGACCACTTGAGCGGTTTCGTCGGGTCGTAACCCGGCTTGGTGACATACAGCTCGAAGGTGCCCGGGTGCGCGGCGGTCAGCTGATACCGCAAGGTGTACGGACCACTGGCCGGCATCGTGGTCGCCGGCCAGTCGGCACGGGCCAGATCGAGCCCCTTGTACTTGTCCCGGCCGGCACTGCACAGCTTGCCGTCCGGGATGATCTCGCGGCTACGGCCACTGGCGTCACCGATGTTGACCTCGTCCCAGTCGTAAATCGGCCAGCTGTCGCCCACCGCGATGGCGGCCTTGCACGCGGCGGACCGCGGATTCTCCGGTCCTTCCTGGAAACAGCGCATGATCCGGCTGATCGGAGTGCCCATCGAGCCATGCGCGAGCGCGGGAACGGCGGTGAACACCGAAACCGCGCCGAACACCGCGGTCAATACCGCGACTTTCACCACAGAGCGGGAAAACTTCATCGCACGAGTCCTCTCATGAGAGGTCTAGACCATGTCACGGTAGGCGCCCGGCACACCGCCGAGTAGGCCCGAAAGTCGGGTTCGGGCTCCGGTCACGTCGATTTCCCGGAAGGCGAGCGCCCAGTTCACGGGCGGGCTCGGCAAATCGGTTGATCGCCGGGCAGAGACCATGACACGCTGCCACCGCCGACCGCAGGAGCCGCTCTTGACCGTGAAAACCACCCCGGTGATCGACATCGCGTTGGCGAGGCGTCTGATCGACACGCAGTTCCCGCAATGGGCCGGGTTGCCGCTGCTTCCGTACGCCCCGGCGGGCTCGGATCATGTGATCTACCGGCTGGGCGAGAACCTGTCCGTGCGGCTACCTCGCCACGACGGCGCCATCGAGCAGGCGCCGAAGGAAGCCGAGTGGTTGCCCCGGCTGGCCCCGCACCTGCCGCTGGCCGTACCCACACTGGTGGGAGTGGGAACGGCGGACTTCGGCTATCCGTGGCCATGGGCGGTGTCGCGATGGCTGGACGGCGAGGTGGCGACCGTGGACGCCCTGTCCGGCTCGCACGAAGCCGCAGTGGCGCTGGCCGGGTTCCTGACCGCGCTCCACCGGATCGACGCCGGAACGACCGAGGATCTCACCGGTCGTCCGCTCGCCACTCGGGATAAAGCGACGCGGCTCGCCATCGCGAAAGTCGGCGATGCCTTCGACACCGCGGCGATGACCGACCTGTGGGACAACGCCCTCGCCGCCCCCGGCTGGGCCGGTCCGCCGGTCTGGTTCCACGGCGATTTCCACACCGGCAACCTGTTGACGACCAACGGCCGCCTCAGCGCCGTCCTCGACTTCGGGGAACTCGGCGTCGGCGATCCGGCTCGCGATCTGATCATCGCCTTCACCCTCATGTCAGCCGAAACGCGAGCCACCTTCCGCACCGCGCTCGATGTGGACGACGCGACCTGGACCCGCGGTCGTGGTTGGGCCTTGGCCACCGGTTTGAACGCCTATGTCACCTACGCCGCCGTGAACCCCCATGTCGCCGCGCAGACCACCCGCCAGATCACCCAGGCCCTCCTCGGTTGAAAGACGGCGGCGGCTCGGGCAGCACGGCGGTCATCGCGCCGTCCACGGTGACGGTCTCGCCGGAGACGAACCTGGCCCGATCGCCGAGTAGGAAGGCGATCACGCTCGCGACGTCGTCCGGTCCGGCGAGCTCGCCGGACGGCTGAAGCCCGGACAAGGCTTCGCGGGTACCCGCGTCCCGCCAGCGATGCGCGTTCCGCGGCACCATGACGAACCCCGGCCGGACGGTGTTGCACCGCAACCCGCGCGGTCCGAGTTCCACGGCGGCCGCGCGGCCCAGCGCCTCCAACGCGGCCTTGGCCATCGCGTACGGGGCCTGTCCGCCCCAGGCCAGACCGGCGTGGATCGAACTGACGAGCACGGCGGCACACGGCCTTCCCCCGGCACGGGCGACCAACTGCTGCAACGGTTCCAGCGCAGATACCGCGCCGATGTCCAACACTTTGCGCAGCGCGTCCGCCGTCTGTTCGGTGAAGGGGGCGCGATGCTCGCTCAGCAGGCAATGCACCAGCCCGGTCACCTCGCCGAGTGCGTCGAACGCGGCACCGATCACGGCCGGATCGCTCGCGCCACCACGGATCCACGGCACGCCGGTGTGTTCCGATGGCGGTGGCGCGACGTCCACCACCGCCACCGGCCGTCCCTCCGCCAGGAAAGCGCGGACCACGGCCGAGCCGATACCGCCCGCGCCGCCGAGTACCACCACACCGCTCATGACCACTCCCCACTGGTGAAGAAGGCACGCACGACGAGCCCCGCCGCCGCGACGACCAACGGATTGCCCCGCGCCAGTGGCCGGACCAGCGCGTGCGGCGGGGCCGTCTCGACGCGAGCGCGCACCGCGTCGAGCCATCGGTCCGACGGCGCGCCGCTGCCGCCGAGGACGATCAGGTCCGGCCGCATCAGGTCGTACACCGTGTCGGCCACCAGGGCCACCTGCGCGCTGCGTCCCTCGAGCAGCCTCGCCGCGGCGGGATCCGTGTCCGCCAGGCGGATCAGCTCCGCCAGCGAGGTCGCCGCGACCCCGGCGGACCGGGCGGCGGCGAGCAACGCCACGTCCGTCCCGCATTCGCCGAAGCGCCGGTGACCGCCGCCGTCGAGCTCGGGTACGAGGAGGCGGCCGAAGTCGCCTTGGACGATGCCGTTCGAGCAGGTACCCGCCGGACGGCTGAGGAACCCCGTCTCCGTGACGTTGCCGATGAACAGATACGACACGTCGTGCCCGCCGAGCCCCGCGCCGAAGGTGAGTTCGGCACCCAGCAGGGCGGCCACGTTGCCGTCCACCACGACGTCGAGCCCGGTCCGCTCGCGTAACACGTCGGAGACCCGGACGTCGGTCCAGCCCAGTACGTCGTTGCGCACGACCCGGCCGGTCGCCCGGTCCACTTCACCGCCGGCGGTGACACCGATGCCCAGCACCGGTCCCGGCGCGGCGTCCGCCACCCCCGCCGCCAGTTCCGCGGCATGCCGCAGAGTGCCGGCGACGTCCGCCGGATCGCGCTTCTCGGAGTGTGTCTTGACGCAGTGCCCGGACAGGTCGATCAGCCCGAGCGTGGTCCGTTCGAGACCCAAGTGCACACCGACCGCGTACCGGCTGGACGAATCGATCTCCACCGGCACCCGGGGCCTGCCGACCCGGGCGCCGGTGGACCGCTCGGCGAGTTCGCGGACGACACCTGCGGACAGCAAGGGCTCGATGATCCGGCTGACGCTGCCGTGGTTGAGGGACAGTTCCTTCGCGATGTCGCCGCGCGCCAGCGGACCGCTCCGGACGAGCAACTGGAGCACGGCGGCCGTGTTGGCCTGCCGGGCTTGGCGCGGCCGGCTTCCGGTGTGACCAGGGTGGCTCATCGCGACTCCGGTTTCCCGGACTCGACACCGTTGGTCTCCTCGAGTTCGACACCGGTGGTGGCCAGCCACGGCGACAGCAGCACGATCACCGCGCTCACCAGGAACGCGCAGGCGTACCACGCGACGACCGTGATGCCGTGCTTCTGCGCCAGCATGGGTGCCAGGAACACGTTGAGCGCGATCGCGAGCCGGGTCACGCACTGCGCGATACCGGAACCCAGGCCCCGCAAGGAGGTGGGGAACGCCTCGGTACTCCACACCCAGGACAGCACGCCCGGGCCGAACCAGGTCAGCATGGCGTACACGACCCAGAAGGCCACCAGGCCGACACCGGCGCGCTCGCCGGTGAACGCGATTCCCAGCCCGGCGCCGAACACCCCGAGACACGTCCACACGCCCAGCCAGCGCCGGTTGACGCGGTCGATGATCGCGGCGCCCGCGACCACGGCGATCAGCCCCACCACGAAACCCAGCAGGGAGAAGTACAGGGTGTTGGAGACCCCGATGCCGGTGCTGCTGATGATCAACGGTCCGGCGACCGTCGCCACCGCGCCACCGAAGGCCTGGATGGCGAAGAAGGCCGTGACCGTCGCCAGCCGCCGCCACGCACGGCCGGACACCAGCATCCGGTAGCTCCGCCGCTCCGGGACCTCGTGTTTCGGCGGTTCCAACCCGAGCGCGTCGTAGATCCGCCGCGCCTCCTCCACACGACCACGCGCGCTCAGCCAACGGGGTGACTCCGGCAGGAACTGCCTCGCCACCAGGACCGCGGCCGCGGGCAGCGCGGCCAGCCCGAACAGCCACCGCCAGGTGTCGTCGCCGAACAACGGCTGGAGCGCGAGCGCGAGCAACACCGACGTGACGGCACCACCCAGCCACATCATGTTCGGCAAACTGCCCGCGATCCGTCCTCGGCGGGATTTGGGCGCGATCTCGGTGAGGAAGGCGTGGGAGGTCGGGATGTCCATCCCCACCGCGACACCGAGCACGAACCTGGCCGCGACCAGTTGCCACACGTCCTGGACGAACGCCGCGGCGAGGGAGGCCACCACGAACACCGCCAGGTTGATCATGAAGATCAGCCTGCGGCCGAAGCGGTCGGACAGATCACCGAAGACCACGAGGCCGAGCGCCGTGCCCACGAACGCCGCCGCGGTCACGAGGCCGACCTGGGAGGCGGTGAGGTGGAACGACGGCTTGAGGAACAGGACCGCGGCGCCGATGACGAGCAGGTCGTAGCCATCGATGAACTCGCCGAACGCGACGAGCCTGCCGGTCCAGTTCCGCACGAACCGCGCCCGTCTCGGCGACATCGTCGACCGGCTCGCCATTCCCGACACCATCCGGATTCCTCCCCGCCCGATTTTTGTGCGACGAGCACCAAATTAGGAGCGGGCCCGGCGCCTCCGCCCTGATCCGGCGGCTTCCGGGACGATCGGTCCGCCGAGTCGGGCCGATCGGGCAAGCGGTCTGCCGATCCGCCGTTCCCGGATCCGCCCGGTCCGGTATGGTTCCGACAATTCGCCCTCGAGCGAAGACATCTGACTGGGGAGTCAAAAGTGAAGAAGATCGGAGCGGCCGCGATCGTGGCCGGAACCGTGCTGGGCACCGCGATCACCGGAGCGGGCGTGGCCGACGCCGCCGGCGGCGCGGGACCGAAAGACTGCTACACGACCACGAGCTGCTCACTGGCGTCGGGATTCTTCCCCGGCGGCACCATCCACGTCGACATCGACGCGATCGGGGCGCCCGGCTCGCCCGATCACTGGTTCAAGTGGACGATCGGCAACTGCTCGGGCGGCGGCTACATCCACGCGCCGGCCAAGACGGAATCCTGCGTTCTGCCCGCGAGTTTCTACACGCTGACAACCGGTCCGCTGCAGTACCCGGTGAACTGGCGGATCGGCATCCGCTGGGACCACTGACCTGCCGGGTAGGTCCGGCCACTTGCGCGATGCCTCGACCAGCAACACATGCTGGTCGAGGCATCGGCGGCCGCCCTCGGTGAGCGCGATCCAGTCACCGCAGCAGTGATCGGATCGCCCGGACGCCCGACCGAGCTATCCGTCATTCGTGGGGCGCCAGACGCCGAACCACTGCTCGGCGTCGTACTCTTCGAACCGCTCCACCTCGATGAATCCCAGCTTCGCCGCGAGCCGCATCGAGGGATCGTTCGCAGTCTGCGTGCAGAGCACCACCGGTTCACCGGGAAGCGCGCCGGCGAACCACTCGAGCGCTGCCGCGCACGCCTCCGCGGCAGGAACAGGTAGCCGAGTTCGGTCTCCCCGGCTTCCGGGCGAACGCGCCCCGGACGCTCGGCATCGCGCTTATCGAGGGCCACCGACGTAGGTACCCACCTCCGGCGACGCGAACAGCTCGATGAACGCCGCTCGGTCTTGATCAGGGCCGGTGGCCAGACGACGGATCCGCGCTCGGTCATAGCGGGCAAGCTAGCGCACGCCCATGCGGTCAGACGCTCCACCGCCAGGCGCGGGCCGCGAGATTTCGTGTCGCCAAGCCGATTCCGGTCTTCGGCACGAGCATGGCCGCGGTCATCTTGGCAGTACGCCGCGCGGGCCCGACCCGGGCGCGGTGCTCGGCCTCGTACTGGCCGAAACCGGCGGACGACGCCGACGTCAGAGCGGTGGCGAGGGTGTACGCGCCGGCGATCGCGAGGCTGGAGCCTTCACCGAGCAGGGAAACACAGGAGGCCGCGTCACCCACCAAGGCGATCCGGCCGTGTGACCATGACGGGAGGTCGACGACACTGACCGCGTCGAAGAAGACGTCGTCGGCCTCCTGCAGGCGTTCGAGCAGCTCGGGGACCCGCCAACCCGCATCGCCGTACACCGCGGTGACGATCCGCTTGTGCCGGGCCGTGTCCCGGTGGTCCACATTCTCGGCCTGGGCACGGAAGATGAACGCGACGCCGCCGTCGTCCCGTGACGGGTGAACAGCGACCAGCCTGCCCGGGGTGTTGTGGAGGAGGACTTCCTCGGGGTGGTCGACCGGGCCACCGAACGACGTGGTGGCGACAAAGATCCCTGTGGGGCGCACGAAAGAACGCTCGGCCCCGAAGATGAGCCGCCGGACCGCGGAGTGCAGGCCGTCCGCGCCGATCACGAAGCCGAAGCGCCGGGGTGAGGCCCGGTCGAAGGTGACGTCGACGCCGTGCTCGTCTTGGCGCAACCCGACGATCGTGTCGTCGAACAGGAACTCGGCGTCGCCACGGACCGCCTCGTGCAGCACGGTGACGAGATCCGATCGAGGGACTTCGAACTCCTCCCCCTTGCCCGCGGACAGGCCGACAGTGGCGATCCGACGGCCGTCTCCGCCGAGCAGACACACCCTTTTCGCACTCGTCGCGACGTCGCGTAGACGGCCTACGACGCCCATGGCCTGGACAACCGGCAGCGCGGGCCCACGAACGTCGACCGGGTTACCGCTGGAGCGCATGCCCGGGGCCCGCTCGACGACAGTGACCTTGAAACCGTTACGTGCCAACCAATAGGCGAGCGTCGAACCGGCGACTCCGGCGCCGCAGATCAACACGGTCTCCATGCCGGACGACGATATCAGCAGTGAGTGCAAATCGGCAATGACTGCATGTTTGCACTCACTGCTGCCGCGCGTATGCTCCCCGCATGTCCCTCCGTGATCGAAAGCGAGCCCGTACACGCCAAGCGCTCATCGACGCGGCGACGGAACTCTTCGAGCGCAAGGGCTACGACGAGACGACGATCGCCGACATCACGGCGGCCGCGGAGATCGGCGCGCGCACGTTCTTCAGCTACTTCGCCAGCAAGGAAGAGCTGCTGTTCCCGGACGCCGACGAGCGCGTACAGGCCGCCATCGACGCCATCGCCACTCGCGGACCGGCCGAAGGCCCGGCCGAGGTCCTGCTGCGAGCCCTGAGCCAGGTCACCGCGACCAGTGACGAACTGGTCAGCCCCTTGACGGCGTTGCGGCTCCGGATGATCCAGACCGTGCCCGCCGTCCGCGGCCGTGCGCTTCAGGAACAGCTGGCCGCGCAACGAGAAATCGCGAAACATCTGGCGGCCGCGTTCCCGGACCGGATCGACCCGGTGGGTGCGGCGGCGCTGACGGGGGCGTTCGTCGGCGCGGTCACCGGCGCGCTTCAGGCCCTGCTCGACGACACCGACGGAACGGACCCCGCCACGCTGCAGGCCGCGATGAGGACCGCGACCGAAGTCGCGCTCGCGCCCTGGCGACGATCGCCATGACCGGACACAGTCGCCCCAGTGTCGTGCGCCTGGCACGGGTGAAGGGCGCTTTACCGCATCGCATGCGGTGAAAGTCCCCTTCACCCGCCCCGAGTCCGCTCAGGCGGCGGTCCTCGCCTCGACGTCCACGTTCGTCTTCTCGTGCAGGTCGACACCCCGCGTTTCCGGGAGGGTGAAGACGACCAAGGCGCTGATGACCATCAGCACCATGCCGTAGACGACGAACAGCGACGGGTGGCCGTTCTTGGCGAGGAGCGTCTGCAGGTACGGCGCGGTGCCACCGAAGGCCGCGACCGCGATCGAGTACGGCACGCCGACGCCGATGGTGCGGATCCGGGTCGGGAAGATCTCCGCGTAGACCGCCGGGCCGATGGACGAGAACCCGGCCATGAAGACCAGGGCGATCGACATCGCCAAGAACAACTGCCAGGCCTGGTCGCCGACCATCGCGTTCAGCGGGAAGCTCAGCACCAGCAGACCCACGATCGCGATGAACAGCACCGGCTTCCTGCCGATGCGGTCGGACAGCCTTCCCCACAACGGCAACGCGATCAGGAAGATCACGTTCGCGAAAACGCCCGCCCACAGCGCGCCGGTCGGGTCGACGCCGCGCACGGTGATCGCGTACGACGGCGCGGCGACGGCCCACATGTAGTAGATGACCGTGGCCCCGACGGTCAGGCCGACGACCTGCACGAGCAGTTTCGGGTTCTGCTTGATCGTCTGCCAGATCCGGCCCTTCTCGGCCTTCTTCCCGGCGGCTTCGTCCTTGGCCGACTCGGCGAGGAAGACGCCGGTCTCCCGCATGCGCAGCCGCATGTAGAGCGAGTAGAGCCCGAAGACGCCACCGATCACGAACGGGATCCGCCAGCCGAAGGAGAGCATCTGATCGTGGCTCAGCACCCCGGAGAGGACCGCGCCCAGCAGCGTGCCGGCGAGCACGCCACAAGTGCCGGAGAAGTAGATCAGGCTCGACCACAACCCGCGACGGCCGGCCGGGGCGACCTCGGCGATGTAGGTCTGCGCCGAAGGCAGTTCACCGCCGTGCGCGAGGCCTTGACCCAGCCGTGCCACCACGAGGATCACCGACGCCCACACGCCGATTTGGCCGTACGTGGGGGAAAAGCCGATGACGAGGCTGCCACCGGCGGCGATCGCGACCGTCAGCGTCATCGACAGCTGACGGCCCTTGCGGTCGGCGATCCAGCCGAAGACCAAGCCGCCCAGGGGCCGGGCGGCGAAGCCGACCGCGAAGACCGCCAAGGTGCTCAGCAGCGCCGAAACCTCGTCGTGCGCGTTGAAGAACTGCGCGGCGAAGAACGAGGCGAAGGTCGCGTAGATGTTCCAGTCGAACCATTCCATCGCGTTGCCCGCGCCGAGGCCGAACAGGGTACGGCGGCGGTCCGGGATGGTGGCGGTGCCCGCGGTCGCGCTCATCGGGTGGCTCCTTCGGCGAAGCGGTCGAGACGGCGGACGGCGAGTTCGGCGTAGACGGTGGTGGCCCTGGCCAGCACGGACGGGTCGAAGTCGGCGTACGGGCTGTGGTTGTTGGGCGCGGTGTCCGGTTCGAGGCCGGGCATCAGCGCACCGAGACCGAGGAACGTGCCCGGCACTTCGGCGAGCACCCGGGAGAAGTCCTCGGATCCGGCCACTGGATTGGGCAGTTCGGTGTAGTACTGCTCCCCGATCGTTTCGCGCACGACCTCGGCGCCGAACGCGGTCTCGTCGACGTCGGTGACGGTGACCGGGTACTCGCTTTCGAACACGACGTCGGCGGTGACGCCGTGCGCCCGCGCGACGCCGTCGATCGTCTCGCGGATCGCCGTGTCGAGCAGCGCGCCGGCGGCGTCCGAGAAACAGCGGACGGTGGCCTCGAATTCGGCGGTGGCGGGGATGACGTTGCGTTTGGTGCCGCCGCGGATGACGCCGACCGTGATCACCGCCGGGTCGAAGATGTCCAGCCGCCGGGTGACCATCGTCTGCAGCGCGGTGATCATGGCCGCGGTGGCGGAGATCGGATCCTTGGCGCGGTGCGGCATCGACCCGTGGCCGCCTTCGCCGTGCACGGTGACGAGCAACCGGTACGACGCGGACATCAGCGTCCCGGGACGGCTGGCGAACTGCCCGCTGGGCAGCATCGACGAGAAGACGTGCAACCCGTAGGCGGCGTCGGCGCGCCTGCCCGCGGCGTCGAGCACGCCTTCCCGGAGCATCACGCCGGCGCCGTCCCAGCCCTCCTCGCCGGGCTGGAACATCAGGACGACGTCGCCGTTGAGGCGGTCGCGGTGGGTGTGCAGCAGCCGGGCCGCGCCGACCAGCGACGTGGTGTGCAGATCGTGGCCGCAGGCGTGCATCGCGCCGTTCGTGGCGGCGAAGTCCAGGCCGGTCGCTTCGGCCACCGGGAGTGCGTCCATGTCCGCGCGCAGCAGGACCGTCCGCGGCCGGGCCGAATCCCTGGCCGTACCCTCGCCGCGCAGCACCGCGGTCACCGAGGTCGTGTCGGTCCCGGTGGAGACCTCCAGGCCGAGCCCGTCGAGTTCACGCAGCACCCGTTCCTGCGTGCGGGGCAGGTCGAGACCGATCTCGGGCTCGCGGTGCAGGTCGCGCCGCAACCGGACCAGCTCGTCCTGCAGGCTTCGAGCGTCGTCGTGAAGGTCCACCGGTCGATCTCCTCTGCGTCGGACGTCGGCGTCTTGGTCGTCGAGTGTGCGAATCCACGTCCGATATCGGGCTAGAATTGTCGGAATCGCTCAACGATCGACCCCTGGAAGCGCAAATGGTGATCGGTTCGCTGGATGAGGAGGACTTTTCGCTCATTCACGCTCTGCAACTGCGGCCCCGCGCCTCCTGGGCGCAGCTGGGCGAAGCCCTCGGCTCGTCACCGGCGACGCTGACGCGGCGGTGGGAGCGGCTGCGCGACGGCGGCGGAGCCTGGGTGACGGCCTATCCGCGCGTGCCGGGACGGTCCCGGATCCAGGCCGCGTACGTCGAGATCCGCTGCGCGAGCGGCCAGGTGCGGGCACTGATCCGCGAGCTGTCCACCTGGCCGTCGGTGGTCAGCATCGAGGAGGCTTCGCGCGAGTACAGCCTGGTGCTGACGGTGTTCGGCCTCGGCATGCACGACCTGTCGACGCTGCTGCTCGACGCGATTCCAGGGCTTCCCGGTGTGCTCAACATCCGTTCGCATCTGGTGTCGCGCTTGCACGTCGAAGGCAGCTCGTGGCGGGTGGGCGCGCTGGACCGGGGGCGCGTGCAGGCGTTGTCCCAGCTGCCGCCGTCCGGTGGCGCGGGTGGACGGCAGACGGCGATGCGGCCGTGGCAGGAGCCGTACGCCTCACTGACCGCCGCGCTGGGGGAGGACGGCCGCCGCACGGCCGCCGACCTGGCCCGGCTCACCGGCCGTCCGGTGTCGACCGTCCGGCGGCAGCTCGGCCACCTGATCGCCGCGGACGCGCTGACGTTCCGGTGCGAGATCGCGCAGGGGCTCACCCCGTCGCCGATCGTCGTCAACTGGTGGTGCCAGGTGCCCGTCGCGCATGTGCCCACGTGCGTGGACCGGCTGCGGGCGAACCCGGCCATCCGCCAGATCGCGAGCCTGCCCGGCCCGGCGAATCTGCTGGTGACCACGTGGATGCGCTCGATCGAGGAATCGATGCGGATGCAGGAACATCTGGAGCAGGACCTGGCGCCGCTGTCGATCGTCGACTCGGCGCTGATCCTGCGGACGGCCAAACGGATGGGCTGGCTGCTGGACGATCTGGGGCGCAGCACGGGTTTCGTCGTCACCATGCCCGCGCGCCGGGAATGAAGCCAGGTAAGGCCTGACGCGTTGCGAAAGCCACTTTCGCAACGTTGAAGGTTGGGAAAGTGGCTTTCGCAACGTTGATGGCCAAGGCGTGTGTCGCGACCGCCTCCAGGTCAGGTCATCGCGACCAGAGTCCGCCGCTTACCCGTGAACGGCTCCCGCCCGTGCGCCATCAGCATGTTGTTGATCACCATGATGTCACCCGGCTGCCACGGGAACGCGTAGCTGACCTCGTCGTAGGCCGCCTTGACCGCGTCCAGGTCCGACTGCGGGATCGGCGAGCCGTCGGCGAAGAAAGCGTTGCGGGGCAGGTCTTCCACGGGGTACAGCTCCAGCAGCGCCTCGCTGACCTCCTCCCCCAGGCTCGAAACGTGGAACAGGTTGGCCTGGTTGAACCACACCATCCCGCCGGTGTGCGGCTCCTCGACGAACGACGGGCGCACGTGCCGCGTGCGCAAGCCTTCATCGGTCCACTCGAACGTCTGGCCGTTGGCGGTGCAGTAGTCCTCCACCGCCTGCCGGTCTTCGGTCTGGAACGCTTCCTGCCAGCTCAGTCCGAGGCCTTCGCGGAACGCCCGCGTGTAGGTGACGCCGCCCGCGAAGCGCTCGCGCAGGTCTTCCGGCAGCAGCCGGTACATCGCGCGGCTGTCGGCGATCGGCGTCGCGCCACCGGTTTCGGCCGCGATGTCGCACAGGAAGAACAGGCGGTCCGGCCAATGCGCCGAGTACGAGCTCTCGTTGTGCATCGGGATCGACTCGGCGGGCGGGTACTCCGTCGAGGTGTAGATGTTGCCGGAAACCGCCGAGCGCGGCGTCGACCGTTCCGTGTAGGTCAGCAGCGAGCCGCCGATCTCCTCGGTGACCTGGTTGAACACCGTCAGGTCGGCGGGCATCCCCCGCAGCAGGATCGCGCCGTGCTCGCGCAGCCGCTCCTGCAGCGTTTCGCGGTGCGCGCGCACCCAGTCCAGGCCCGTGGCCGCGTACACGGTGAGCTTCGTGTGGTCGTTGCCCTCGATGTGCCCGAGGTTCGCCGCGAGTTCGGCGGTCATGACTCCTCCAGTTCGAATCGGATCAGCTTGGCGGCCTCGGCGTGCAGCGCGGCGAGGTCTTCGGTGTCGGCGAACCCCGCGGCGAGCACGTTCACCGCGTAGATCTCCTGGTCGTCGGTGAGCAGCTGGCCGGGGCGCACGATCGTGACCACCTCCAGGACCTCGGGCAGGTCGGCGACCTCGTCGGTGCCCTCGACGCGGACCAGCCGCCCGGTGCCCTCGGCGTAGAAGATGAGGTAGCCCACCGGCACCGGCAGGCCCACGCCTCGCTTGGGCGGCGGCGTGCCCAGGGCCAGCGACACGGCCTCGGCGATGACGTCGATACCGGTCGCGAGCTTCAGGAGCACCGGTTGGGCGCCGCCTGCCGGGCGGCCCGCGTTCACCTCGACGATCGTCGGGCCGAGTTCGGCGTCGTCGATCAGCTCCAGATGAGCGCAGGTGTTGTCCAGGCCCAGCGCGAGCGCGGCGGCCGTCGCGGCCGCGAACACTCGTTCAGTGTCCTTTTCGGACAGTTCGAGCGGCGGGCAGACCATGCCCAGCTCGAACTTGCGCTCGTCGATCAGCGGTTTCTCCACCACGGCCACCGGCTCCGCGACGCCGTCGCGCACCAGGACGTCGACCGCGTATTCCGGGCCACGCAGCAGGCCTTCCACGAGGAACACCTTCAGCGGATCGATCGGCTCCGGTCCACCACTGACGAGCCGGTGGTACCGGGCGTCCTCCGACAGCGGCAACCGCTCGGCCAGCAGCCGGTACGCCGCCGCGAGCTCGTCCACTGTGGACACCGTGCGGACGAGGTTGCTCGCCGCGCCGTTCACCGGTTTGACGATCGCCGGGAGCCCGACCGCCTCGGCCACCGACGCCGCCTCGGACTCGGTTGAGATCAGCGCGCAGCGCGGCCCCGGCAGCCCGGCCGCGGCCAGCGCCTGCCGGGCGGCGAACTTGTTGTGCGTCAAGGTGAACACCGACGCCGGGCAGCGCGCGACGCCGAGCAGTTCGGCCGCGCGGGCGACGCTCGCGACGATCCCTTCGGCGGCGGTCACCACCCCGGCCGGAAGCGGGGTCCGTGCCCGGATCGCCGAGGCCACGGATTCCGCGTCACGGACGTCGCCGACGACGATGAAGCCGTCCACCACTTCCGCCAGCTGCGCGAGCTCGGCCGGTTCCAGGGGCTCGGTGACCAGCTCGGCCCGCAGACCGGTCGCCCGCACGGCGGCCACGACGTCGGTGATCCACTGTCCGGCGGTTTCCCGGACCACGAACGCGGTGTTCACACATCCTCCAGTTCCAGCTGGACGAGCTTGCTCGCCTCCGCGTGCAGGGCGGCGAGATCGTCGTGATCGGCGAACCCGGCCACGACGAGGTTGACCGCGTAGGTCTCCTGCTCGTCGGTGAGCACCTGCCCCGGCGAGACGGTGGTGACGACGTCGATCACCTCGGGCAGGTCGGCGATCTCGTCCAGCCCGCCGATCTTCGTCAACCGGCCCGAACCGGCCGCGTAGAGGATCAGCATGCCCAGCGGGATCGGCAGTTTCGCGGGTTCCCGCGCCGGCGGCGGAGCGCCGACCGCGAGCGCGGCCAGCTCGGCGAACACGTCGATGCCGGTGCGCAGCTTCGCCAGCAGCGGCATGATCGAACCGGCGGGCCTGCCCGCGTTGACCTCGACGATCGTCGGGCCGCGGTCGGCGTCGTCGATCAGCTCGACGTGGGCGCAGGTGTTGTCGAGCCCCAGCGCGCGGACGGCGGCGACGGCCGCCGCGGTGACCAGCGCGGCCCGGTCGTCGGCGAGCCCGGCCGGCGGGCACGACAGCGCCAGCTCGAACTTCCGCTCGTCGATCAGCGGTTTGTCGAGGATTTCGACCGGCTCGGCCACTCCGTCACGGACGAGCACGTCCACCGCGTACTCCGGGCCGCTCAGGAACCCTTCCACAAGGAACGTCTTCGCGGGATCGAGTGTCCCGAGTGGACGGTGGTAGCGCGGATCCGCGGACTCGGGCAAACGCGCGGCCAGCAGCTCGTACGCGGCCGCCAGCTCGTCCACAGTGGACACGGTGCGGACGAGGTTGCTGCCCGCGCCGTTGACCGGTTTGACGATCGCCGGGAACCCGACCACCGCGGCGACCGACTCCGCCTCGGCGGCCGAGGAGATCAGGGCGTACGCGGGTCCGGGCAGCCCGGCCGCGGCGAGGGCCTCCCGGACGGCGAACTTGTTCGCGCACAAGGCGAACACCGACGCCGGGCACCGCGCCACCCCGAGCAGTTCCGCGGCGTGCGCGGTGCTCGCGATGGCGCCGTCCGAGCCGGTGAAGATCCCGGCCAGCGCGCCGCCGTCGATCTCCCGGACCTTCGCCGCGACGGCTTCCGGGTCGTGGACGTCGTCGAGCGCGACGACGTCGTCCACCACGCCCTCCAGTGCGGCGCGCTCGGCCGAGTCCATCGACGGGGCGAGCAACACGACGCGGTGCCCGGCCGCCCGCATCGACGGCGCGACCTCGCCGACCCAGTGCCCGCGGGCCTCCCTGACCAGCACTGCCGTACTCATGCGGCTTCCTTCCCGGCGAGCTTGCGCTCCCGTTCCTGTGCCCCCACCAGGTCGTCGGGCAGCGAATCGGGTACCTCGGTGTCGAACCGGCGCAGCCGCCGCAGCGAGAACCCGCCCAGGTTGATCAGCAGCAGGATCAGCGCGAAGACGACGTAGGCGAGCCCGATCCCCCGCGTCTCGCCGGTGCCGAGCACGGCGCCGACCGACCCGGTCAGCGCGCCGCCCGGCGCCAGCAGCGGCGAGAACCAGCCGACGGCCAGCGGTGCCAGCACGGCGAACCCGATCGGCAGCGTCGACCAGGTGATCGTCTGGTTGATCGCGAACACCCGGCCGTGGAACCGCTGCGGCACCTTGACCTGCACGAGCGTCGCGTAGATGCCCTGTGACACGGCCATCGCGGCGGCCAGGAGGAACACCCCGGCCGCGACGACGATCAGCGACGGGCGGAGGCCCATCACCAAGCTGCCGAGCGCGATCCCGACGTTGCCGGCGAGCACGCCGACCATCCGTCGCTGCCGCGGACCGCCCCACAGCGCCATGCCGATGCCGCCAGCCACCGCGCCGAGAGCCTCGGCGAGCGCCACCTGCGCGACGTCGGTGACCGAACCGAACGACAGCACGAGCGGCGAGACGAGCACCAGCGCCGGGGCGAGGAAGACGTTCGCCAGCGCGAAGTACAGCAGCATCGTGCGGAAACCGCGGTGGTTCCACGAGTACCGCAGCCCGCCCGCTATCGCCGTCAGCAGCGGCTCGCGCGGGCGCCAGCCCATCATGTCCGGGAACCGCACCAAGAGCAGGCCCACGATCGCGAACACGTAGCTCGCCATGTCCAGGATCAGGATGCCGGACAGTTCGATCGCCGCCAGCAGCCCGGCGGCGAGCACCGGCATCAGCAGCTGGGCGAACCCGTTGGACAACTGCGCGAGGCCCATCGCGTGCCCGAGGTACTGCTTCGGCACCAGCTGCGCCACCGACGACTGATAAGCGATGCGCTGGAACGAGGAGGCCACCGACCCGAGCGGGATCAGCACGTAGAACAACCACAGCTGAACATGCCCGGTGACCAGCAGCAACGCCAGTATCAGCTGGATCCCGCCCGCGATACCGCTGGCAGCGATCATGATCCGCCGACGGTCACCACGGTCGACCAGCGCGCCCGCCACCGGCAGGACGAGCACGCCGAACAGCAGCGCGAGCGCCCAAAGCAGACCGAGGTCGGCGACCGAGCCCGTGCGGGTGTAGAGCCAGATCGGCACCGCGAACGACGTCAGCGCCGAGCCGGTCGAGGACACCAGCTGCCCGATCGTGATCGTGACGAACCGGCCCATACTCGGCCGCACCTCGGGTTTGTCGTCCACGACCGCCCGATGGGTCTCGTGCACCGCCCAGGCCGCGTCCTCGCCGCGGACCCGGACGTCGAGTTCGCCGGGATCGTCCAGCGCCGGATGCACCCGCGTGACGATCTCCGCGAGTTCTTCCGCGCGGTAACGCAGGAAGAAGTGCCCGGCCTGATCGAGCACCACGAGCGCGGTGGTGTCGGTGAGGAACTCCCATTCCCGGTACCGCTCGGCGTAGTAGTCGGTGACCGGGTCTTCGGAGCCGACGACCGACACGATCGGCGCGCGCAGTTTGGCCACGCGGGCGTCGAGCAGGCCACTGAAGTACTCCTCGGCGGCGCGGCTGTCGGCGCGCATGTTCGTGATGATCCGGTCGGCCTGCGCCGGGTCGAGGTCGTCGGTGTCGACGCCCATACCCTTGAGCCAGTTCGAGTAGTACCGGTTGCTGCGCAGCTTCTCCAGCCGGGTGCGCAGCGTGCCCACCGCGCCCTTCATCCGGGCGAACGGGAAGATCGCGCCGATGTAGACGACCTCCAGCTCGCGGCCGCGCTCTTCGAGCAGCCGGGCGACGGCGACGGCGAGCGCGTTGCCGACACCGCAGTGACCGTAGATGGCCAGCGGGCCGTCGATACGGTCGAGGATCTCGCCCGCCAGCCGCTCGACCAGGTCGTCGAAGGGCAGGGCCTCTTCGGACAGCCCGACGTCGTGGCCGGGGATGGCGACCGAGTAGAGCGAATAACCCTCCGGGAGCGCGTCGGCCAAGGGCTGGTAGACGATCGCGCTACCGCCGCCGTACGGGAAGCAGACGTAGGTCAGCGTCCGCTGCTTGGCCGGTTTGGTCAGCTCGTACAGCAGGTGCCGCGGCCGGTCGGCGTCGTCACCGTCCATGAAGGACGCCAGTTCGCGGATCGTGCGGTGCTGGAACAGGTCCATGACGCCGACCTGCCCGGCCCCCGCCTTGCCGATCCGCGCCACCACCTGGGTGGCCAGCATCGAATGGCCGCCGAGGTCGAAGAAATCGTCGTCGACGCCCAGCTCGTCCACCTTGAGCACGTCCCGCCAGATTTCGGCCAGCAGGGTCTCGACCGGGGTCGACGGCGCGACCAGTTCCTTCGTCGCGTCCCGGGACGCGACCGGCGCGGGCAGTGCCTTGCGGTCGAGTTTGCCGTTCGGGGTGAGCGGCAGCTCGTCGAGCGCGACGAACGACGGCGGGACCATGTAATCCGGCAGGCTCTGTTTGAGCGCCGTCCGCAGCGTGCCGGGCTCGGCGTCGCCGACGACGTACCCGACCAGCCGCTTGTCCCCCGGCGTGTCCTCGCGGACGATCACTGCGGCGTCGCGCACCCCCGGCTGGGCGCGCAAGGTCGTCTCGATCTCCCCCAGCTCGATGCGGAGGCCGCGCAGTTTGACCTGGTGGTCGATCCGGCCGAGGAACGCGATCGTCCCGTCCGGGCGCCAATGCGCGAGGTCGCCCGTGCGGTACATCCGTCCACTGTGGAACGGATCGGGCACGAACCGTTCGGCCGTCAGCTCCGGGCGATTGTGGTAGCCCAGGGCCAAGCCGACGCCGGCGATGTGCAGCTCGCCGGGGACACCGACCGGGCACGGCCGCCCGGCACGGTCGAGCACGTAGATCCGGATGTTCTGGATCGGCGCCCCGATCGGCACCGACGCGACGTCGGCGAGCGCGGCGGGCGTGCAGTGCCAGGAGGTGACGTCGATGGCGGCTTCGGTCGGGCCGTAGAGATTGTGCAGCTCGCAGCCCGGCAGCCGCCGGACGAACTCACGGGCCGCGTCGAGCGGCAGTTCCTCGCCGCTGCACACGACCCGCCGCAACGCCGTGCAGGTCTCGACGCCTTGTTCGGCAAGGAAAAGCGTGAGCATCGACGGCACGAAGTGCGCGGTGGTGACGCTTTCCGACGCGAGCAGCTCTCGCAGGTACGCGGCGTCCTTGTGGCCGCCCGGTTCGGCGAGTACGAGCCGCGCGCCGGTGATCAGCGGCCAGAAGAACTCCCAGACCGACACGTCGAACCCGGCCGGGGTCTTCTGCAGGACCGAATCGGTGCCGTCGAGGCGGTACGCGCGCTGCATCCAGTCGAGCCGGTTGACGATGCCGCGGTGACCGTTGGGTACGCCTTTCGGCTGCCCGGTCGAGCCCGAGGTGTAGATGACGTACGCCGGATCTTCCGGGCCGGCGAGAGCTTCGGGCGGGGTGCCCGGCTCCCCGGCAAGGTCGTCAGGAGCGTCCAGGACCACGACGGTCGCATCCCCCGGCGGCAGCGTTTCGCGCAACGCCGCCTGCGTCAGCACGACGGGCGCGGCCGCGTCCCGCAGCATGAACGCCAGCCGGTCGGCCGGATACTCCGGGTCGAGCGGGACGTACGCGCCACCGGCTTTCAGCACGCCGAGAAGCGCGACGACCAGCTCGAACGACCGTTCCGCGAACACACCGGTGAGCACGCCCGGTCCGACCCCGAGCCCGCGCAGCCGGTGCGCGAGCCGGTTGGCCCGCTCGTCCAGCTCGCGGTAGGTCAGCGACGCGCCGCGGAAGGTCACGGCGGGCGCGTCCGGTGTCCGGGCGGCCTGCTCCTCGACGAGCGCGTGTAGCGTGGTCTGCGGGAATTCGGTGGTCGTGTCGTTCCAGCGCTCCAGGACGAGTTCACGCTGCGCGTCGTCGAGGATGTCCACTTCGGACAGCCGTCGGCCCGGGTCGGCGACGATCGAACGCAACAGGGTGACCAGCCGCCCGGCCATCCCCTCGACCGTGTCGGCGGTGAACAGCGCGGTGTTGTACACGAGCTTGCCGATCAGCCCGCGTTCGAGCTCGATCGCGTGGAATTCGAAGTCGAACCGGGTCGCGGGCAGATCCATCGGCAGCCAGCGGAAGTCCACTTCGGACTCGCCCGCCTCGCCCATCCGGCCCATTTCGTAGTTCTGCAGCACGAACATCGCCTGGAACACCGGCGAGCGGCTGACGTCGCGGGGCACGCCGAGCGCGTTGACCAGCCGCTCGAACGGGACGTCGGCGTGCTCGAACGCGTCCAGCACGTGCCGCCGGGTGCGTTCGAGCAGTTCGGCGAACGTCGGGTCGTCCGCCAGCTGGGCACGCAGCGGCAGCATGTTGATGAACATGCCCGCCACGCCCTCCAGCTCGGGCAGGCCACGCCCGGCCGAAGACGAGCCGATCGCGAAGTCCTCCTGGCCGGAGTACCGCGAAAGCAGCACTTGGTAGGCGGCCAGCAGGGTCATGAAGAGGGTGACCCCGTGCTCGCGGCTGAGGTCGCCGAGGGCGCGGGTGAGCTCGCGCTCGACGAAGAACTCGTGGATCGCGCCGTCGAAGCTCTGCTTGGCGGGCCGGGGCCGGTCGGTGGGCAGCTCCAGTGGCTCGACCCCGGCGAGCTGCGCCTTCCAGTGCTCCAGCTGCCGGTCGAGTTCGCCGCCGGTGAGCGTGCGGCGCTGCCAGTGCGCGAAGTCGCCGTACCCGATGCTCAGCGCGGGCAGCTCGGCCGTGCCGCCGGTGCTCAGGGCGTGGTACTGCGCGGCGAGGTCGCGCAGCAGCAGGTCGACCGACCAGCCGTCGCCGACGATGTGGTGCGTGCACAGGACCAGCAGGTGTTCCTCGTCGGACACCCTGGCCAGCGTCGCGCGCAGCAGCGGCCCCGTGGACAGGTCGAACGTCTCGGCCGCGGCGGCGTCGACGGCCGCGCGGGCGGCTTCTTCACTGCCAGCATCCACAATGGACAGCTTGACGGTGACCGAGGGTTCGATGTGGACGGTCGGCTGTCCGTCGTCCCCTTCCGGGAACCGCATTCGCAGCGCCTCGTGCCGCGCGGGCAGCGTGTCCAAAGCGGACTGGAGCGCTGTGACGTCGAGCCTGCCGGTCAGCCGGATCGGCACCGGGATGTGGTACGACCCGGTGCCCGGCGCGAACTGCTCCATGAACCAGACGCGTTCCTGCTGATACGAAAGCGGGACGACGGCATCGGCGGGACGCGGCGTGATGGTCGCGGCCGGTTCCGCTCGCCGCCGCAGCCGCCGTTCGAGCAAAGCGCGGCGCGCGGCCGCGCTGGTTTCGTCGATCGCGGTCATGAGTTCCCGCCTTCGGCCAGCTGACGCTGGACCTCTTCGTCACTGAGCTGGTCGAGGTCTTCCTCGAGGCGCCGCTCGATCTCGGCGGCGAGCGCGGCGACGGTGGTGAGGGTGAACAGCCCCCGCACCGGGATGTCGACCTCGATCTGCTTGCGGAGCCGGGCCATCGCGCGGATCGCGAGCAGCGAGTTGCCGCCACGGGCGAAGAAGTCGTCGTGCGCGCCGAGATCGTCGATGCCGAGCAGCTCCCCGAGCACCTCGGCGACGAGCTCTTCGGCCGCGGTCCGGGGCGCGACGTACGTCGGCGCCTCATCGGGTTCCGGATCCGGCAGCGCCGCCCGGTCGAGTTTGCCGCTGGCCGCCATCGGCAGCGCGTCGAGTGCCACGAACCGGGTCGGCACCAGGTACTCCGGCAGTGTCTTCCGTAGTGCTTCGGCCGCGCCGTCGGTGCTGCCGACGACGTAGCCGACGAGCGTGTCGCCGCGGACCGCCACGGCCGCGTCCCGCACCTCCGGCAGCTCACGCAGCGCCGCTTCGACCTCGCCGGGCTCGATCCGGTAGCCGCGCAGCTTCACCTGCTCGTCGGCGCGGCCGAGGTAGTCGAGCGTGCCGTCGCGACGCCGGCGGACGAGGTCACCGGTCGCGTACATCCGGCCGGACGGGCCCTCGACGAACTTTTCGGCGGTCAGGTCCGGCAGACCGAGGTAGCCACGGGCGAGCTGCGACCCGGCGACGTACAGCTCGCCTGGGACGCCCGGCGGCACCGGCTTCCCCCGCTCGTCGAGCACGTACGCGCGGGTGCCGGGCACCGGACGGCCGATCGAAACGGGTCCGGACGGCAGCGTGTGCCCGGGTTCGATCCGGTGCACGACGCAGCCGACCGTGGCCTCGGTCGGGCCGTACTCGTTGACGACGAGCGTGCCCGGGTGGCGCTCCCGCCACGGCTGGACGGTCTCGGCGGTCAGCGCTTCGCCACCGAGCACCAGCTCACCCGTAGGGAACAGCTCCTCGGCGAGGATGGCGAGATGGGTCGGGGTCGCCTTGACGAACGTCGGGCGGCCCCCGTCGACGACCGCGCCCCCGGCGGTGAGGGTGCCGAGCAGCGTCGTCACCGTGAGATCGAACGACGGCGACGTGTGCAACAACGCCCGTCCGGCCAGACCGGGGTATGCCTCACGCGCCCATGCCAGGTACGTGTCGACGGCCCGGTGCTCGACCTCGACGCCCTTGGGCCGCCCGGTCGAGCCCGACGTGTAGATCACGTAGGCGACGTCGCCCGGTCCGGCCGCCGGTTCCGGGTCTTCGGTGGCCGCGGCGGACCATTCGGCCGGGTCGTCCAGGGCCAGGGTCTTGGTGTCCAAAGTGGACTCGCCGGTGACCAGCACGAACGGGACACCCGCGTCGGCGAGGATCAGCGCCTGCCGGGGAGCCGGGTTGGCCGGGTCGAGCGGGACGTAGGCCGCGCCGCTCTTCAGCACCCCGAGCACGCCGGTCAGCAGATCCGCCGAGTTCGGCACGCAGACGCCGACGACGGTACCGGGACCGGCGCCCAGCTCACGCAGCCGGTGCGCGACGCGGTTGGCCCGCGTGTTCAGCTCGGCATACGTCAGGCGGACTCCGCCGAAGTCGACGGCGGGCGCGTCCGGGGTCCGTCGTGCCTGTTCCTCGAACCGGGCGTGCACCGTCTTGGTGTCCGGAGTGGACAGTTCCGTCGGGTTCCACCCGGTCAGGACCAGCTCGCGCTCGGCGTCCGACAGCAGCGGCAGATCCGCGACCGACCCGGCCGGATCGGCCAGCGCCGCGGTGAGCAACCGCACGTACCGCTCGGTGATGGCTTCGGCGGTCTCGCGGTCGAACAGGTCGGTGCGGTAGACGAGCCTGCCGTCCACCGAGGTCAGATCGATCGCGATGTCATCCTTCGCGGTTGCCGAACGGATCGGCTCCAGCCCCGAGTCGGGCAGGAAGTTGAAGCCGAGCTGGTACAGCGCCTGCACGCCGGGATCGCGCTCGGCCCCGACCGCCTCGGCTACCGCCTGGAACGGCACCTGGCTGTGGTCGATCGCCTCCAGCAGCGTGGTCCGGACCCGGCCGACCAGCTCGGTGAACGCGGGCGCCCCCGAGCAGTCGATCCGCACGGCCATCTGGTTGACGAACATGCCGATCAGGTCGGCCAGCTCCGGCAGGTCGCGGCCGGCGACCGGGACGCCGACGACGATGTCGTCCACTCTGGACAGTCGCG
This sequence comes from Amycolatopsis sp. SB7-3, assembly GCF_041021335.1. Lineage (NCBI taxonomy): Bacteria > Bacillati > Actinomycetota > Actinomycetes > Pseudonocardiales > Pseudonocardiaceae > Amycolatopsis > Amycolatopsis sp. SB7-3. The sequence goes on along the minus strand of NZ_JBFPJQ010000003.1, from coordinate 212,029 downwards.
AAAGGAGCGCGGCGTAGCCGGCCAGCAGCACCATGAACGGCGACGCCGACAGCTCCCGGCTCAGCTCGCCGACCCGGTCGATCAGGCCGTCCGGGAGGTCGAAGTGCACCTGGTCACCGGCGAACGTCAGCTCCGACGGCCGCGGCCGGTCGGTGGGCAGGCCGTGCACCGGCGGCAGCCCGGCGAGCTGCTTGCGCCAGTAGTCCAGCTGTTCGCTGGACGTTTCGAGCTGCCCGCGCTGCCAGGCCGAGAAGTCCGGGTACTGGATGGCCAGCTCGGGGAGCTTCGGCTCACGACCCTCGAACACGGCGTCACACGCCTCGCCCAGCTCCGTGCCCAGGACCAGCACCGAACCGGCGTCGAACACGGTGTGGTGCACGACGAACGTGAGCACCCACTCGTCATCGGCCGTCCGGCACACCTGGGCCCGCCACGGCGGCGGCGAGTCGAGCGGGATGGCCCCGCGCGAAACCTCGCCGACGAGTTCGGCGAGCCGGGCTTCGCGGGCGTCGGCGGGCAGGTCCCGCAGGTCGTGCACCTCGGGCTCGATCGGCACCTCGGCGTGCACCACCTGCATGAGCGCGCCGCCCTCCATGCGGAACGACGTGCGCAGCGCCTCGTGCCGCCCGACGATGACGCCGAGCGCGGCACGCCACTGCTCCGCGGTCAGCGGCCGGTCGAGCCGGGCCTGGCAGTGCAGGTTGTACACCGGGGACGCCGGGTCGAGCTGGCCGGACAGCCAGATCCGCTCCTGCCCGAACGAGGCCGGGAACGTCCATTCCTTCGTGTCGCTCATGATTTCCTGTTCAGTGAGAGGTCGAGCGCGAGTGCCGCGTCGGTCCAGGTGGTCGTGAGTGGCGTTTCGGGTTCTAACCCGAAACGCCACTCACGACCCACCCGCCGCACGGCTCAGCGCTCGAGCTTGGGGATGGTGGTCCGGGCGGATTCGGCGGGCGCCTCGGCCTTGCCGGCGCGCAGTTCCTCGATGCGCTTGGCCAGAGTGGCCACTGTGGACGCTTCGAACAGCGTCTTCATCGCCAGCCGCGTACCGGTGGCCTTGCGCACCTGGGCGATGAGCTGGATGGCGACCAGCGAGTTGCCGCCGAGGGCGAAGAAGTCGTCGTGCACGCCGATCTTCTCCACGCCGAGCAGTTCGGTCCACTGCCGGGCGATCTCGGCCTCCAGCTCGGTGCGCGGGGCGACGTAGTCGTCCTCCGACACCACCACCGCCGTCTCGCCGGGTTCCTCCAGTTCCTCGGCACTGACCTGACGCTCGATCAGCTCCCGCACCGGCAGCGTGGTGATCACCACGTGCCCGCCGAGGCCGGGGGCCAGCGCCCGGACGAACGCCTCGGCGCCGTCCACCGGCCGGATCCCGGTCGACGTCCCCGCAGTGTCCACAGTGGATGCAGAAGTCAGGCCACCGCCGACGGCTTCCTGATCCACCTGGCGCAGCACGAAATCCTCGATCGTGACGAGCACTCGGCCGGTCTCGTCGCACAGCGAGAGGTCGGCCGCCACCACCTGATCGCCGCCCGAGTCGCGGTAGCGCAGATGACTCCGGAAACTCGCCGGGAGCGAGCCGTGCACGACGATCCGTCCGTAACTCATCGGCAGATAGGTACCGCTCCCCCGGCCGCGGCCGAACGCGGTCGCGACGTCCAGCAGCGCAGGGTGCAGCCCCCACGCGCCGACATCACCCGACGCCGCCTCGGGCGCCGTGACCGTGGCCAGCTCCTCCTGCGCGCCGATGCGGTGTTCGCGCAACGCCGCCCAGCGCGGACCGAAGGTGACCATGCTGGTGCGGCCGGTGCCGAAGCCGTGCCCGTCGTCGATCGGCTCGGTCCGGCCGGTCACCGCCGCGATGTCCACAGTGGACGTCGGCTCGGCGGCGACCCATCCGGCGGATCCGCGCACGTGGGTCCGGCTCGCGCCGGCGACGTGGCTGGTCACGGTGAAGTCGTCGCCGTCGAACTCCACTCGGTACTCCGCGGTGGAGCCGTCCGGGACGCCGAACGGCTCCAGGAAGGCGACGTCCCGCAGCTCGACGACGTAGCCGTCACCGGGTTTCGGCAGCGCCGCGGCCACCGCCGCGCGGACGGTCTCCAGATGTCCCGTGCCCGGGACCACCGGCACCCCGGCGATCCGGTGCTCGTCGAGCAGCCAGTGCGTGGCCGCCGAGACGAGCCCGTGCGCGCCGTCCTCGGTACGCGTGGTGAGCACAGGGTGCTCGACCGGCCCGAGCGCCCGCGACCGGGTGGTGCGGATCGTCGTCGGCGCGGCCACCTCCGCGGCCATGCCGACCTCGTCCCAGCCACCCCAGGCGTGCGACACCAGCCGCGCCTGCCAGCCGTGGCCTCCCCGCGCGTAGGCGTCGAGGAAGTTGTTGGCGGCGCAGTAGTCGACCTGCCCGATGCCGCCCACCGCCGCGGTGATCGACGAGCACAGCGCGACGAAGTCCATCGGCAGGTCGGCGAACGCCTCGGCCAGCGCCAGTGTCCCGGCGATCTTCGGGGCCAGCACGGCCTCGGCCGCCGCCCGCTCCTTCACCTCGGCGACGCCGCCGCCGGGCAACCCGGCGGCGTGCACGATCCCGTCGAGACCGCCGAACTCGCGCTCGGCCAGCTCACGCACCTCGCGCAGCCGCGCCGCGTCGGTGACGTCGGCGGCGACGACGTGCACCACCGCGCCCGCGGCCTCCATCCGCCGCACGGCGAGCATCGCGCGTCCGGCGCGGTCGGTGCCGCCGTGCGCGGCGAGGTGCGCGTCCCACTCCGCTCGCGGCGGCAACCCGGCGCGGGTGAGCAGCACGAGCTTCGCCCGCACCCGGCGGGCGAGATCCTCGGCGAGCGTGATGCCGATACCGCCGGTCCCGCCCGTGATCAGGTACCGGCCGCCGTCGCGCAGCACCGGCTCGGCGGTCTCGGGCAGGGCGAGCTGGGTGTAGTCCAGCACCCAGCGACGACCGGCCCGCAGCGCGACCTCGGCCGCCGCGTCGGCCGGGCGGAACAACTCGGCGATGGCGTCCTGCACACGATCGGCGTCGATCCGGCGCACCACCGTGCCCGGCACCTCCAGCGGCACCACCCGCGCGATACCGGCGAGGGTCGCGTGCTCGGGCCGGGACAAATCGGTACCGGTGACGTCGGCGGTGCCAGTGCTCAGCACGTCGATCCGCACCGGCTCACCCCACGCCTGAACAAGATTGAGCACGCTGAAGAAACCGCGGTCCTGGGCGGCCATACCGCGCTCGTCCCCGGCCAGCGTCCAGGCGTGGACGACCCGCTCGGGCCGGGCCGGCAGCGCGGCCATGAGCGCGTCGTAGTCCTCGCGCACCCCGGGCCGCACGGTGAATCCAGTCTCCGTCGCGGCGAAGCCGTCGCCAGGGCGCACCTCGGTGACCGTCACCCCCGCGTCGCGCAGCAGTCCGGGCAGGACGTCGTCGGCGGCGAAGACGAGCGCGCTCGCGAAGGGCTCGCGTCTCAGCTCCGGTTCCGCCTGCCGCCACGCCGGGACCGCGAACCACTCGGACAACGGCAGCGGACCGGTCGACCGCACGGGCTGGACGGCCGTCGCCGGGTCCGGGTCGACCCAGTACCGCTTGCGCGTGTACGGGTAGCCGGGCAGCGGGACCCGGTTCCCCGGAGCACCGAACGTCCGTGGTTCCAGGGAAACCCCGTTCGTCCACAAGAGACCAGCCGCGCCGTACAGCGTTTCGACATCGCCGATCCGCTCGGTACGGCCCGGCAGGCTCGGCTGCGGCGCGGGCATCCCCTTCGGCACCTGGCCCCGGGACAGCCCGGATAGCTGATGCCCCGGGCCGCATTCGACGAGCGCCCAGCGCCCACCGCGCGCGAACAGGTTCTTGACGCAGTCGCCGAACCGGACGGCCTGACGCAGGTGCGAGGCCCAGTAGGCGGGGTCGGTGGCCTGGGCGTCGGTGATCCAGTCGCCAGTGACGTTCGACAGGAACGGCAGCGCGGGCGCGGTGCGGGTGACGGCGGTGACGGCCGCGGTGAACTCGGCGAGGATCGGGTCCATCATCGGCGAGTGGAACGCGTGCGAGGTCACCAGCTCGCGGCACTGCACGCCGCTGGCCTTGAGCGTCGCCGCGAATTCCGCGACCGCGTCCGACGGCCCCGCGACAACGCAGGTGCCCGGTCCGTTCACGCCGGCGATCGCGAGGGTGTCCGGAAGCCGTGAGGCGACGCTCTCCTCGTCGAGCTGGACGGCCAGCATCGCCCCGGCGGGCATCGACTGCATCAGGCGGCCGCGCGTGGCGACCAGGTTCAGCGCGTCCGGCAGGGTGAAGACCCCGGCGACGGTGGCGGCGACGTACTCGCCGACCGAGTGGCCGATCATCGCCGCGGGCCGCACTCCCCAGCTCTGCCACAGTTTCGCCAGCGCGTACTCGACGACGAACAGCGCGGGCTGGGTCACGCGGGTTTCCCGCAGTGCCTGCTCGCCTCCGGGCCGGAAGATCAGGTCGCGCAGCTCCGGCAGCTCGGTTTCGAGCAGCCGCAGGCATTCGTCGACGGCCGCGGCGAACACCGGCTCGGCGTCGTACAGTTCGGCGCCCATCCCGGCGTACTGGGAACCCTGCCCGGGGAAGAGGAACGCCACATTCGTCTCCCCGGCCTGTGCGGACACGAGGCGCCGGGAGTCGCGGAGCCCGTCGACCGCGTCCTCCGGGTCACGGGCGACGACGACCGCGCGGTGCGGGTACTCGGTGCGCCCGGCGGCCAGGGTGTACGCCACATCGGCGAGGTCGAGGTCGATGTCCCCGGCAAGCCGGTCGGCGAGCTGGTCGACCGCGGCCGAGAGCGCTTCCGTGGTGTTGGCCGAAATCCGCAGCAGATGCGCGGGATGCGGCGTCCGGGACCGCTGCGGGCGCGGCGCCTCCTCCAGCACGACGTGCGCGTTGGTCCCGCCGACGCCGAACGAGCTGACGCCCGCCCGCCGCGGCACCCGGTCCGCCTCCCACTTCGTCACCTCGCGGGCCGGATAGAACGGGCTCGCCGGGAAGTCGATACCGGGGTTGGGTTCGTGGTAGTTGATGGTCGGCGGGATCAGCCCGTGCTCCATGACGAGCACGGCCTTGATCAGCGAGACCACGCCCGCCGCCTGCGAAAGGTGGCCGATGTTGGACTTGACCGAGCCGATCGCGCACCAGCCGGTGTCCTCGATCCCGTTCCCGTACACAGTGGACAGTGCGGTGACCTCGATCGGGTCGCCCAGCGCGGTGCCGGTGCCGTGTGCCTCGACGTAGCCGATGGTGCGCGGATCGACCCCGGCCATGCCGACCGCCTGTGCGACCGCTTCGGTCTGCCCGGACACGCTGGGCGCGGAGAAACCGACCTTGGTGGCGCCGTCGTTGTTGATCGCGTTGCCCAGCACGACACCCCGGATGTGGTCGCCGTCCTCGATCGCCTGCGACAGCCGCTTCACCAGCACGACACCGACGCCGCTGCTCCAGACCGTGCCGTTGGCGTCCGCGTCGAACGCGCGCACGTGGCCGTCCGGCGAGGTGAAACCGTCGACACCCATGTAGCCGATGCCGTGCGGCATCTCCACGTTGACCCCGCCTGCCAGCGCCATGTCGCATTCGCCGTTGCGCAGCGCCTCGCAGGCGAGGTGCACCGCGACCAGGGACGTCGAGCAGGCGGTGAACACCGCGAGGCTCGGGCCGCGCAGGTTGAGCTTGTACGACACCGAAGTCGTCAGGTAGCTCGGCTGGTTGCCGGTCGAGATGCCGATCCCGCCGTGCTGCGAGGCGAGGAGCCGCTCGTTGCGCAGCAGGTTCTCCGTCAGGTAGCCGGTGCCCCCGGACCCGCCGTAGACGCCGATCGCGCCGTCGAAGCGGGCCGGGTCGTAGCCCGCGTCGGTCAGCGCGGCGTGGCACGACTGGAGGAACAGCCGATGCTGCGGGTCGGTGATCTCGGCTTCACGGCTGGTCATGCCGAACAGTTCCGCGTCGAACTCGTCGAAGCCGTCGACCACGGCGGTGGCGTTCACCCAGCTCGGATCGTCCACTGTGTCCGGTGCGGCGCCGCGGGCGATCATCTCCTCGCGGGTGGCGGGCACGATCGACTCGACGCCGTCGACGAGGTTGCGCCAGAACTGCCGCGCGTCACGCGCGCCGGGCACGCGCACGTCGAGTCCGACGATCGCGATGGGTTCGGCTCCGGGATCGCCGGTGCCGGTTTCGGGGAGGTGGGTCACGGTGGTGCTCCTATCAGGGGCCGGCGTGGCCGGTGGTGCGGCGGGGTCTTCTGGTCTGGGTGCGGCCGCGGCGGGCGGCGACGCGTTCGGCGGCGCGAGCCAGCTCCGGGCCGGCGGCGCCATCGGAGTGCAGGTGCGCGGCGAGGGTGCGGACGGTGGGGTGGGTGAACAGGTCGACCATCGGGATCCGGCGGGCGAGCCGGGCGGTGACCTGGGCGTGCACCTTGGCGAGGGCGAGCGAATGCCCGCCCACGTCGAAGAAGTTGTCGGTGTGCCCCACTTCCGCGACGCCGAGGACATCGCACCAGGCACGCGCGATCACGGCCTCGGTCGCCGCGAGCGCCACCGGGTCCGCCGCGACCGGCACCGGCCGCGCCCTGGCGCGGGTCGCCGCGGCCGGAGCGGCGGTGCGGACACCCGCCCTCGGCAGCTCCGGCACACTCGTCCCGACCGGCGCGTCCGGCGCCGCGGCCAGCGCGCCGAGCAGGGCGACGTAATCCTCGGCGAGCCCCGCCATCCTGGTGTGGTCGAACAGGTCCGGGTTGTACAGCAGTTCGACGCCGTCGTCGTGGACGTACACCGTGAGGTCGAACGGCGATCCCGGCTTGTCGACCGGCAGCCACGCCGAAGCCACGCCGGGCAGGTCGAGCCGCGGCTCGGCGAAGTTCAGGACGTTGAACATCACCTGCACGAGCGGGGCGTGGGCGGGATCGCGGGGCACGCCGAGCACCTCGACGAGCCGCTCGACGGGCGCGGCCGGATGCGCGGTCGCGGCGAGGAGTTCCGCGCCGCCGTCGCGGACGTGCGTGGTGAAGTCCGCGGCGTCGTCGGCCCGCAGCCGCACCGGCACGATGTCCACGAAGAACCCCGCGACGTCCTGGCTTTCGGCGAGTTGCCGGTCCGCGACGACCGTGGCGACGAGGTGGTCGCTCGCCCCGGTGAGCCGCCGCAGCAGCTGGCCGAACGCGGCGAGCAGCACCCCGGCGCGGGTCGTGCCGGTGCGGGCGGCCAGCGTCCGGACCGAGTCGGCGACACCGTCCGAAAAGGACTGACGCAGGCTCGCGCCCCGGTAGGTCTGCACGGCCGGGCGCGGCCGGTCCCGCGGAAGGTCCACTGTGGTCGGTGCACCGGCCAGATGTTCGGTCCACCAAGCGACGTCCACGGCCTCCCGGCGTTCGTCGCGTCCGGCCCGCCACACCGCGTAGTCCGCATAGGACGCCACCGGCGGCGGCAACGGCTCGCCCCGGTAGGCCGCCGACAGGTCGGCGCACAGCAGATCCTGCGACCAGCCGTCGAACACCGCGTGATGCAGTGTGAAGCCGAGTACGTGCTCCGTCTCGCCGAGCCGGTAGAGCCGCACACGCCAGGGAGCCTCGCGGTCGAGGTGCACCGGCGTCGCGGCGTCGGCGGCCAGCCGGGCCCGCAGACCGTCCTCGGTCATCGGCGCCACCGGCAGCGGAACGTCCGACGGCGGCAAGCGATCCGCCACCGGCGCGCCGTCGACGGCGCGGATCCGCCACCGGAGCACGTCGTGCCGCTCGGCGACCGCGCGCAAGGCCTGGCGCAGCGCGTCGACGTCCAGTGCGCCGGTCAGGCGAAACGCCATCGCGATGTTGTACGGCGCGGCGTCCGGGGCGAGCTGGTCGAGGAACCACATCCGCCGCTGCTGCGGGGACAACGTGGGCTCGTGCCCGGTGGTCAGTCCCGGCCCGGTCAGCGGCGCCGCGGCCGCGACGCGCCGGGTGAGCCCGTCGAGCGTGCCCCCGGACAGGACGTCCTCCGTGGCGACGTCGGCGGCCAGCTCCGTCCGCAGCGCCGCGACCAGGCGCATCGCGGCGATCGAGTTCCCGCCCGAGGCCAGGAAATCCGTCCCAGCGCCGTCGCCGAGCACCCGCCGCCAGATGGCCGCGACCGCGCGTTCGGCCGGGGTGCCGAGCGGGCCGAGGTCCGCCCGCTCTTCCGCCAGCGCCGCTTCGGCCAGGTCGCGCAGCGCGGGCCGGTCGATCTTGCCGGTGAGCGGGTTGACCGGCAGGCGGTCGAGCACCCGGACCGCGGCCGGGCGCATCGCCGCGGTGAGCCGGTCCCGCCCGACTTCGTCCACATCGGACGGTGCGGAAGCCGGTGCCAGGAAGGCGACCAGCCGGGTGCCCGCCGGTCCGGGGACGGCCGTCACGGCGGCGGCTTCGACGTCCGGGTGGGTCGTGAGCGCGGCCTCCACCTCGCCCAGCTCGATCCGCTGGCCGCGGACCTTCACCTGGCGGTCGGCGCGCCCGGCGAACTCGAGCCGCCCGTCGGGCAGAACGCGGGCCAGGTCTCCGGTGCGGTAGAGCCGCTCCCCCGGCGTGATCGGGTCGTCGACGAACTTCTCGGCGGTCAGCTCCGGGCTGCCGAGGTAGCCGAGCGCGAGGCCCGGGCCGCCGATGAGCAGCTCGCCGATCTCGCCGGGCGCGACCGGCCGCAGCTCGGCGTCCACGACGTACGCCCGGTGGTTCGGCGTGGGGCGGCCGAGCGGCAACGGGTCGGCGGGGATGCCGGTGACCTCGTCCGTGACGACCACGACCGTGGTCTCGGTCGGCCCGTAGGCGTTGAAGAACCGCCGCCCCGGCAGCCAGCGCGCGGCGAGCTCCGCGGGCACCGGCTCGCCACCGCAGGCGATGACCCGCCAGCCGGGGACGGTCGCAGGGTCCACCATGGACAGCAACGTCGGCGTGACGAAGCCCCACTCGACGTCGTGTTCGACGAGGAACCGCCGCAGCCGTTCGGGGTCCGCCCGGTCGGCGACCCCGGTGAGCTGCACCGATCCGCCGTTCGTCAGCGGCACGAACACGTCCATGGTGAAGGCGTCGAAGGCGAGCGAGGAGATGCCGAGCGCGCGGGCGCCGGGCCGGATCCCGAGGGCGGCGGCGAACCCGGTCACGAACGCGACCACGTTGCGGTGACTGGTCAGCACGCCCTTGGGACGGCCGGTGGAGCCGGAGGTGTAGAGGAGGTGGACGAGGTCGTCCGGCCCGGCGGGGCACTCCACGGGTTCCTCCGCGGGCGGGGGCACGTCGAGCGCCTCGATGCCCGCCGTGGCACCGAATTCGGCCCGCGCGCGGTCGCCGACGACGAGGGAGACCTCGGCGTCCGCGGCGATCTCGGCCAGCCGCGCCTTCGGGCCGCCGGGTTCGAGCGGCACGTAGGCGGCCCCGGACAGCAGCACCCCCACGACGGTCGAGATCAGCTCCGGCCGCCGGTCGGCGCAGACGCCGACGCGGGTGCCGGGCCCGGCACCCCGGGACCACAGCAGCCGCGCGACACCGGTCGCCGACGCGACCAGTTCGCGGTAGGTCAGCCGGGCGTCTCCTTGCCGGACGGCGACGGCGTCGGGAGTGCGCGCGGCCTGGGCGAGGATCAGCCCGGTGAGTGTGGTGTCCGGATAGGACAGTGGCGGGCCGTGGCCACCCACGACGGGCAAGGTGTCGGTCACCGAGGGGTCTCCTGGTCGGTTGTGTGCTGACGCGGTGGGTCGATCCAGTGCCGCTCCCGCTGGAACGGATAGCCCGGCAAGGGGACGCGGCCGGGATCGCCGTCCGCCGCCCACTCGACGTCGCCGCCCCCGGCCCACTGAACGGCCAGATCCCGCTCCGCCCCGGCGGGGCCCTCGACGTCGGTTCCGTTCGCCAGCACCGCGTCGAGCGCGGCGACCGCCGACTCCACCGAATCCGCCACCACGGCGGCCCGGCACGCGAACGCCCGGCGGACCGAAAGCGTGTACGCCGTGTCCCCGAGGTCCGGCGCGTCCGTGGCGAGCCGGTCGCGCAGCCGGGAAACCGCCTCGCACAACGCCTTCGCGTCACGCGCGGACACCGGCAGGACGAACGGACCGCTCACCTCTGGCCGTGGTTGCCCGGCGGGCGCCTCCTCCACGATCACGTGCACGTTCGTGCCGCCCATGCCGAAGGAGCTGACCCCGGCCACCCGGCGCTCACGGTCGGGCCAGTCGGTGGCCTTCGCCGGGACGTACCAGGGGCCACCCGCCAGGTCGACCTCCGGATGCGGGGCGGTGAAGTGCAGGCTCGGCGGGATCACGCCGTGCCGCACGGACAACACGGCCTTGATCAGCCCGGCGATACCGGACGCCGCGTCGAGGTGCCCGATGTTCGTCTTCACCGAGCCCAGCGCACACGTTTCCGGCGGCGTGTCCCGGTAGACGCGGTTGAGCGCGGCCACCTCGATCGCGTCACCCAGCGGAGTGCCACTGCCGTGGGCTTCGAGCAGCGCGACCTCCTCCGGGGCGACGTCCGCGAGCGCCAGCGCCTCGGCCACCGCGGCCGCCTGCCCGGCCGGCCCCGGCACGGCGTAACCCGCACGGTCCGGGCCGTCGTTCGTGATCGCCCAGCCGGGCAGCACGGCGTAGATGTGGTCGCGGTCGGCGACCGCGTCCGCCAGCCGCCGGAGCACGACGGCCCCGGCACCCGAGCCGAAGCCGGCACCGGCCGCGGCGACGTCGAACGCGCGGCACCGGCCGTCCGGCGAGACGAGCCCGCCGCTGCGATAGCGCGGCCACGTCACGCTCGCGCCGCCGGCCAGCGCGACGTCGCACCGGTAGTCCAGGAGGCTCTGCGCGGCCAGCGCCACCGCCGCGAGCGAACTGGAGCACGCGCTCTGCACGGCCACTGCCGGCCCGGTCAGCCCGAGCCGGTAGGCGACCTGGCCGGGCAGGTGGTCGGTGAGCTGGCGGCCGGGCAGCCGCCCCTCCCAGTCGTCCGGGTCGACGTCGCCGGTCACCGCGGGGTTGCCGAACAGGTGGAACAGGAAGTAGCGGTTCACCGAGGTGCTCGTGAACACCCCGACCGGACCGGTCTCGGCGGCGGGGTCACGGCCCGCGTCCTCCAGCGCCTGCCAGGCCGTTTCGAGGAACAGCCGGTGCTGCGGGTCGGTCCGCGCGGCTTCGTCGGCGGTGAATCCGAAGAACCCGGCGTCGAAGTCTTCGACACCCTCGATCCGGCCGCCGGCCCGCACGTACGCCGGGTCGGCACGCAGGCCCGGTCCGACGCCCAGCGCCGCCAGCTCGTCGTCGGTGTAGTCGTGGATCGAATCGACGCCCGCGCAAAGGTTCCACCAGAACGAGGCGGCGTCCGGCGCGCCCGGGAACCGGCAGGCCAGCCCGACGACGGCGATGAGATCACCGGTCTGCTCCTCCGCGCTGACCGGCGGCGGAGTGTCCGAAGTGGACTCCGTGAACCAGGCGGCCTGTCCGGCGATCGTCGTCCGCTCGAACAGGACGAGGAGCGGGACGTCCACGCCGAATTCGCCGGCCAGCCCCGCCTGCACGCGGCCGAGCCGCAGCGAGTCGCCACCGGCGTCGAAGAACGCCTCGGCGCGCCCGACCCGGTCGCGGCCCAGGACGGCGCACCAGATCCGGTGCACGCGTTCCTCGTCCGGGGTCAGCCGCTCGTCCGGGACGGTCGCGGCCGTCCGCGGGTCCGGCAGTGCCAGTTCGTCGAGTTTCCCGGTGACGGTCAGCGGGAAAGCGTCCAGCACGGCGACGGCGGCGGGGATCGAGTAGCCGGGCAGGACGTCCGCCAGCGCGGCCCGCAAGGTCCGGCCGTCCGGACGCGGGCCGTCCGCGGTCACGTAGGCGAGCAGGTCGCCGTCGCGCACGATCGCGCGAGCCTCGGCCACGCCGGGCTGTTCGGCGAGACGGGCCTCGATCTCGGTCAGCTCCACCCGGAAACCGCGGACCTTGACCTGCCGGTCGAGCCTGCCGAGGCAGACGAGGTTCCCGTCCGGCAGCAGCCGCCCGAGGTCACCGGTCCGGTAGCGGCGGACGCCGTCGGCCGTCACTCCGAACGCCGGGCTCGGCTGGTCGAGGTAGCCCTCGACGAGGTGCCGCCCGCGCACTTCGAGTTCACCGCTGTCCAGCACGGTGAGCGTGAACCCGGGCAGCGCGCGCCCGATCGGCAGCGGCCCGTCGGCGTCCGGGCCCAGCTCGGCTGCGGTCGTCCGGTAGTGCGCCGCGAAAGTCACCTCGGTGGCGCCGTAACCGTTGACGAACACGCAGTCCGGCGCGAACCGGCCGCGGCGGACATCGGCGTGGGTCGCCTGCTCACCGCCGAGCAGCACGGTCCGCACGGACGGGAGGCCGGTCTCGCCGAGGACGTCGAGCAGGTGCCGGTAGACCGTCGGCGTCGAGTGGTAGACGGTCACCCCATGCCTGGCCAGCTCGCGTGCGGCGTGGGCGAGACCGTGCGCGCGCAGGTCGACCGGCACGAGCGCGGCGCCGGTGAGCAGGGCGGGGTAAAGGTCCGGGATCGCCGCGTCGAAGCCGAACGACGCGAGCAGGCTGAGCCGGTCGGCCGCGGTGATCCCGAGCGCGGCGATCTGGTTGTCGACGACGTGCAGGAGATTGCGGTGGGTCTGCGCGACGGCCTTCGGCCTGCCGGTGGACCCGGAGGTGAACAGCACGTACGCCGGAGCGTCCGGATCGGTTTCGGGAACCGGGAGCGGCGCGGTCTCCGTACCCGAGCGTACGAGCCGCGCGGATCCGGTGCGGCACAAGGACTCCGCGAGCTCGATGTACTCGGGATCCGCGAGTACTGCGGTCACCCGCGCGGCCGTGAGCTGGTACTCGAGACGTTCCCGGGGGAAGGTCGGGTCCAGCGGGACATAGGTGCAGCCGGCGGCGAGGGTGCCGAGGATCGCCGCGATGGCGGCGCTGCCGTGCCCGGTGACGAGCCCGACCCGCTCCCCCGGCCGGACACCGGCGTCGCGCAATCGCAGCGCGCGGCCGCCCGCGAGCCCGGCCAGCCGGGCGTAGGTGAGCCCGGCGCCGTGCTCGAAAACCGCGATCCGATCGGGCGATTTCCGGGCGTGCACATCGAATCGGCTGACGCAGCCGGCTTCTCTCATCGGGCGTCGAGCAGTCGCTCCGAGGCTTTTCGGGCGCACGACAACAACGGCGTGGACTTCATCTTGCTCCCCAGTGACCATGCAGGTGAAGAATTACGCAAGGTTAAGACGATCCGCCGCGACGAGGAATACGATTTCCGCCGATTTGGGCCGAATGGCGCACTGATCTTGGACCACAAGACGCAGCTAGCCGCGTCTTCCAGCTCAATCGGCGATCTTGACGATCTTCTTAGTCCACCCTTCGGCCACCATCGACACTCGGTCGACTACTTTCGGTAATGTGTCGGATATTAACCGACACCGTGTCGCGGAATGCATTCACCAAAACAAAGTGGACAATTTTCCACAATCGATTCAGAAATATTCCGGACACGGGAACCACCCGCGCCTCCCCCGAGTCCCAGTTGAGAACTGGACGCCCAACGACTACAAGGGACTGAATGAAGACGCTACTCAAGAAGGCGACGATCACCGCCGCGGCGAGCACCCTGCTGCTCGGCCTCACCGTGGTGGGCACCGCCTCCGCTGAGGCCGCGGCCATCACCTGTGACTCGAAGTCCAGCGGTAAGGACGGGCCCTTCTATCATGGGGAATCCGCCTCCTACGCCTACGACAACCGCTTCAGCAAGAGTCATCCCGTCCCCGCGCTGGAGACCAACATCCCGCAGGGCACGGCGACCTGGTCGAACTGGGACGGGTCGAACGACCTGATCCTGGTCACCTCGTACGAGTCGGGTCACCGCAGCGCGATCATCATCGGCATCGACGCCAAGACCGGCAAGCAGGTCGGCCAGGCGCTGCTCGCGTACTCGCACGTCGGCGGGATCGCCGTGTTCGAGAAGCAGGGCTGGGCGTTCGTGTCGGGCAAGGGCGACACGATCCGCAAGTACTCGCTGGCGAAGCTCAAGAACGCGATCAAGAAGTCGCTGCCCATCGAGCAGGAGGGGAAGGCGCAGACCGTCTACGCCTCCTCGTTCCTCACCAGCCACGGCCCGACCAACACCTTGTGGGCAGGCAAGTTCGAGGACGCCAAGCGCGGTTTGATGCACTCCTACACCGTCGGCGCCGACGGCAAACTGGGCTACCGGCCGGGGTCATGGGAGGTGCCGACGAAGACGCAGGGCCTGATCGTCACGAAGGACCTGTTCATCTACAGCACTTCGCACGGCAGGAACAACCGCAGCAACATCTACGTCGTCCGGCGCGGCGCCGGCGACAAGGACCTGGACACGGCCAAGAAGCACTGCTTCCGGGCGCCGAGCATGTCCGAGGGGCTGACCGTCTACGGCAGCAACGTCTACCTGGCGTTCGAGTCCGGCGCGCACTACTACAGCAAGGCCGCGGACAAGCCGAGGAACATCATCTCGAACCTGCACAAGGCGCCACTGTCCTCTTTGGAGGCACTCGCGCCCCGGTGACGGATCACGGCGAACGGGCGAGGACGGTCTCATCACCGTCCTCGCCCGTTTGTCACGCCACGCTGCTCGCCTGCTGCTCGGCGATCCAGTCCCGGTACACCGTTACGTCGGTCCAGATGCCCAGACCGCTGGCGCATTTCGGGTCCGCGTCACCGTCGCGGCTGGTGGCACCGACCAGTTCCCACTCACCCGGCCTGCCCTTGATCTGCGGTCCGCCCGAGTCGCCGTAGCAGCCCATCGCGTCCGGCGTGTCGGAACCGGTGCAGATCTCCTTGCCCGTGGCCAGATTTCGGCAATCCTCCCCCGGCCTGATCTTGGTGTCCAGCTCCTGGAGGATCTCCGGCGCCCCGCAGGTCTGATCGGCGCAGTGCTCACCCCAGCCGAGGATCCGGGTCGCCGTCCCCGCGCCGCCCGCCGCCGCGGCGATCTTGATCGGCTTCTCGGTCACCGGTTTGTCCAACCGCACCAACGCGATGTCCCCGCCCGGCGGGGTCTGCCCGACGAAGTCCGGATGCACGATGATCCGGCTGACACCGGTCTCGGTGCCCCCGCTGTTGTGCTGCCGCGCCCCGATCCTGGTCCTGATCTCCCCCGGCTGTGCTCCCTTCACACAGTGCGCCGCGGTGACCACCCAGTTCTCGCTGATCAGCGAACCGCCGCAGAAATGGTTGCCGCCCTGCTGCAGCGACACCATGAACGAGTAATCCTCGGTCGCGTCGTGCCCACCGATGACGAAAGGCGTCGGCCCGCCGGCCGCCGAGGCCACCCCCGGGATCAGCATCGCTCCCGCCGCGGCCAGCCCGACCGTCAGTACCCCTGTTTTGCGAAGCATTATCGTGATCTCCCCGTAGACGACGAATTACTTACCGTCGTCACGCTATGGGGTGAAGATCATGACTGGATCGGCTCATCGGCCGGGTCTACATCGGCCGAATGGCCGACCCAGCGTGACCGTGCCGCACGATAGGCGTCCCGGGTCGGAGTCGGTACGGTGCTGGTGACAAAAGGGGTTCCGCCTGCCGATGCGTTGTGAGGTGTGGGGTGTCCGTGCGGAGTGAACGGGTTCCAGAGGGCGTCGACGTCCGTTTGCCCAGTGCGGCCCGGGTCTACGACTGGCTGCTCGGTGGCAGCCACAACTTCGACGCCGACCGCGCCGTCGGGGAGAAGGTCGTGGCCGTCCTGCCGTCCGGACGCCGGGTCGCCGCGTCCAACCGGGCGTTCCTCCGCCGTGCCGTGCGGTACATGGTCGGCCAGGGCATCACCCAGTTCCTCGATCTGGGCTCGGGGATCCCGACCGTCGGCAACGTGCACGAGATCGCGCAGGACATGGACCCCGGCTGCAAGGTGGTCTACGTCGACTACGACAAGGTCGCCGTCGCCCACAGCCGCCTCATCCTCGACGGGAACCCGAACGCCGCGGTCGTCGAGGCGGACCTCTGCCGGCCCGAGGACGTACTGAACTCCGCCGTGACGCAAGGGATGCTGGACTTCGACCGGCCGATCGGGCTGCTCATGGTGGCCGTCTTCCATTTCATCCCGGACAGTCTGCGCCCCGCCGAGATCGTCGCCCGGTACCGCGAAACGCTGCCGAGTGGCAGCCTGGTCGCGCTGTCGCATCTGACCGCCGATCACGCGCCCGAGGCGATGGCGGCGGTCACCGAGGCGATGAAGAACAGCCGAGACCCCATGTATTTCCGCCCCTACGCCGAGGTCACCGCCCTCTTCGACGGGCTGGACCTGGTCGAACCCGGTGTCGTGAGCGCGCCGCTGTGGCATGCGGAACCGGGCCTCCGCGACGTCGAGCCGGACGACGTCTACGCCGGGGTCGGACGCAAAGCCTGAGCGTCCGACCCCACCGCTCCTCCGGGCTCATCCGACGGCGACCTCCGCGAGTGGCACCGAGGTGTCGGCGAGCCGCTCGGGGTTCACCGGCCGTCCGCCGCGGATCAGGGCCTTGATCGGGTCGCCGACGTCCCAGACGTTGACGTTCATCCCCGCCAGCACCCGGTCTTCCTTGAGCCAGAACGCGATGAACTCCCGGGCTTCGACGTCGCCGCGGAAGACGACACGGTCGTGACCGGCGTTGTGGCCGAGGTACTCCATCCCGAGGTCGTACTGGTCGGTGAAGAAATACGGGAGTTCGTCGTAGGTTTCGTCCTTGCCGAGCATCCCGGCGGACGCGACGGCGGGCTGCTTGAGCGCGTTCGCCCAGTGCTCCACCCGGACCGGACGGCCGAGGAACGGATGATCGGCGTTGGCGACGTCCCCCGCGGCGAAGATGTCCGGGTCGCCGGTGCACAGGTGCGCGTCGACGCGGACGCCGTTGTCCACCTTCAGTCCGGCGGCTTCGGCCAGCGCGGTGTTCGGGACCGCGCCGATCCCGACGAGGACGGCGTCGGCGTCGACGCGGGTGCCGTCGGCGAGACTGACGTGCTTCGCGCCGGTCCCGGCCACTTTGGCCCCGAGTCGCAGGTCGACGCCGTGCGCGGTGTGCAGGTCCGCGAACACCTTGGCCGCGTCGGGCCCCAGCACGGGCAGCAGCGGCAACTCGAGTGCTTCCAGCACCGTCACGTCGAGGCCGGCCTGCCTGGCCGCCGCCGCGACCTCGAGACCGATCCACCCAGCGCCGACCACGGCGAGCCGGGACCCCGTCGCCAGCACCTGCCGCAACCGCTCGGAGTCGCCGAGGCGGCGCAGCGTGAGCGCGCCCTCCATACCCGGCAGAACGCGAGGTTCGGCACCTGTCGCCAGGAGCAGTTTGGTGTAGCCGACCCGGGTGCCGTCGGCGAGCTCGACCTCATGGGCCGCCCGGTGGATCGCGGTCACGCGGGCGCCGAGCCGCAGGTCGACCTCATGACCGGAATACCAGCCCTCGTCGTGTACGAAGGCGCTGTCGGCTTTTCCGGTGAGCATTTCCTTCGAGAGCGGCGGCCGCTCGTACGGACGCTGCCCTTCATCGCCGAGCAGCACGATCCGCCCGTCGAATCCCTTGTCACGTAAAGCTTCCGCGGCCTTCGCACCGGCAAGGCCGGCACCGATGATCACAAACGTCGGCGATTCCACTTGTCAGCTCCTCAGGGGTCGGGTTCCGGGGGGCTGCCGCCGTCGCCCAGGGCCGCGAACAGCACTTCTTTTCGCCAATGAAGTTTGGTCTTATTATCGTCGGCGGTCAAGTCCGCGCGGGCACTGTGTGGATTTCTGGTCATCCAACGCCCCAAAATCCACACGGTCGATGTCGGGACGAGTGCGGAACGACCTGTCGAGTTACCGTCGACCCGTTCGTCATCCTCTTCGACAGATCGACACCGGCGAGTGGAGGACACGTGCTGTACATGCTGCTGATCTACAACTGCGATCGCCCGGAGCCACAGGACCCGCGCTTCCCCGAGGCGCTGGCCCGGGTGAACGCGTTCGCCGACGAGTGCCGCCGCCGCGGCGCCTTCGTGTCCGGGCATCCGCTGCAGGGCGAGCACACCGCGACCACGGTCAGGGTCCGCGAGGGCAAGACGCTCGTCACCGACGGCCCGTTCCCCGAAACCCACGAACACCTCGGCGGCACCTACGTGCTCGACTGTCCCGGTCTCGACGTGGCACTGGAGCTGGCGGCGCTGTGCCCGATGGCCGAAGACGGCACGATCGAGGTGCGCCCGATCGCCGGGGTGCCTGCTCTCGACCACCGGGCGGCGACCGGCGTATGACGTCGGCGCCGGTCTTGTCGGAGACGTATCGCGAGCATCGATCCCGGATGCTCGCCGCGCTGGTCCGGGTGCTCGGCGACTTCGAACTCGCCGAGGACGCCCTGCAGGACGCGTGCGCGCTCGCCCTGCGCAAATGGGGTGATGCGGCTCCGGACGATCCGGTGGCCTGGCTGCTGACCGCGGCGCGCAACAGCGCGATCGACCGGCTGCGCCGAGCGCGCCGCGGTCAGGAAAAACTCGCCGAGCTGGGGATTCCGCCGGAGGTGACGCGAATGGACATCGGAGAGGAAAGCCTGCTCGGCGCCGGGGACGAGCGGCTCAGTCTCATCTTCACCTGCTGCCATCCCGCGCTGGCCGAGGAAGCGCGGGTCGCGTTGACCTTGCAGGCCGTGGCCGGAATGACCGCGGGGCAGATCGCGCGCACGTTCCTGGTCGGTGAGGCGACGTTGGCACAACGACTCGTGCGGGCGAAACGCAAGATCCGCGACGCCGGGATCAGCCTCGACGTTCCTGCCGACCACCTCTTGCCGGAGCGGCTCTCCGGAGTCCTCGCGGTGGTTTACGTGATCTTCACCCAGGGCTACACCACCGACGGCGACCAGCCGGAGTTCCGGGAGCTTCAACGGGAGGCGATCCGGCTCGCCGAACTCGTCGCCGCGCTCATGCCCGACGAGCCGGAGGCGCTCGGCCTGGCCGCGTTGCTCTTGCTGCAGGATTCCCGCGCCGCGGCACGCTACGGGCCGGACGGGGACGTCGTCCTGCTCGCGGACCAGGACCGGTCGCGTTGGGACCGGGCCGAGATCGCCGAGGCCGTCGGGCTGCTCGACCGGGCGCTGCGCCACGGAAGGCCCGGCCCGTATCAGCTGCAAGCCGCCATCGCTGTGCTGCACGCCCAAGCTCCGGCAGCCGACGAGACGGACTGGGCGGGGATAGCCGGACTCTACGAACGATTGCTGGAGATGAGCCCCTCCCCCGTCGTCGCGCTGAACCACGCGGTCGCGGTCGCCATGGCCACCACCCCGGCGGACGGTCTCGCGCTCATCGACGGCATCGAGGGCCTCGACCGGTACCACCTCCTGCACGCCGCCCGCGCAGACCTCCTGCGGCGCCTCGGCAGGAACGCCGACGCCACGGCCGCGTACCGGCGCGCGCACGCACTCGCCGTCAAACCCGCCGACCGGCGCTATCTCACCAAGCGGCTGGCCGAACTCGACACCGTGGAGTCCCGATGAGACTGTCCATTCTCGACAACGGCCATCGTCGGCGCGCGAAGTTGTTCCTGGGCCTGGAGGCCGTCAGTCGCGGTACGCCGTCGCCGAAGCGCTCCGCGTGAACCTGGTCTGGAACATCGTCAACCGGTCGCCAACGCTTCCTTCTCAGTGAGGGACGGAAAACCGATCACGGAGACGTGGCGCGGAACCTGCGTCACGCCGTGCTGGAAAGCCCCGCCGCGACGGACAAGAGCATCCGAACGTCCGCGACGCGTCCCACCGGATCACCGACACCGAGATAGAACAGCTCAAAGCCGCCGGACACAGCGAGGACGAGATCTTCGAAGTGACGGTGGCAGCCGCCCTGCGCAGTCGCCGTGCCGAAGGCTCCCTTCACCGCGTCCGATGCGGCGAAGGGAGCCTTCGGCCCGAGTGGTGTCACAAGACGGCGGGCGCCCTAGTCGGGGCGGCCGACCTGCGTGTTCGACAGGTCGAGACCGATGGCGAAGTCCGCCGTGTAGCCGGTTCCGGACTGCTGTGGACGCAACAGCATCTGGGATCCGCCGTTGCGGTAGATCGAGTCCCGGCTGTTGGTCGTGTCGGCCGGGCCTTTCCGCCGGTACGGATCGGTCCGCAGATAGGCCGCGCCGAACTCGGGCGTGAAGTAAAGCTGCGAGGTGAACTCGTACGGGCGGCCGTTGGTTCCGATGGTGCGAATTTTGACGTGGATATGCAGTGTGCGTCCGGTGTACCAGCCGGGAAGAATGGTGGTGAACCGGGCCGTGCCCGCCTGGTCGGTGTTCTGATAACCGCGCAGGAAACGGCGGCCGCGGCTGCCCTGGGACGGAATATCGGAGTACAGCCCGAAAGCGTCGCACTGCCAGAGGTCGATCATCGCCCCCGACAGCGCGGTGCACTGCTGCTGGCGAACCTGCTGAACGGTGAAATTGATTACCAGCGGGGTACCGGGAACCAGTTGTCCAGTGGACGGCTCACTGCGGATATCGGAGCGGTTGAGCCGTTCGTCTACGAAATACGGACCCTCCATTTGCTCTGGCTTGACCACACAATCCAGCGTGCAGACCTCGGGGCTGCCTTCGGTGGAGGTGGTGGTGCTCGCCGTGGCGGAGCCCGCGGCGGCGAGTGTCGCACCGGCGGCACCGAGCAGAATCAACGCCTGCCGCCTGCCGAGCACCCGGCCTACTGGTTCGTCATCGTCATGCATAGGGTTCCTTTTCGCCAAATGATGGGAGCAGGGAACTGAGCGCAACAGAAGGATTCGCTCGCAGGGTGCCGCGCGGAACCGATTGTCCGTCCCGGCCCGTCCACTGTCGAGAAAGTTCACTCGCGCGCATCATACTTCGAAGCGAGCACCATCATTTTATGACCCAAATTCTCGAACCCCTATTACGGCATTTCGCCGCCGCACGAGTCGCGACCGCCGAGGCAGGCATCCGCATCGGCTCCAAACCGTTACCTGAACTCGCGGCAGGCGGGGAAACGCCGGGAGCGGGTTCCGCGACTAGTACAGCGAGTGATCAGAACGCTACGCATCACCGAGCCGCGCCACCGCCCGACGGGGGAGAACATGCGCCGGACATTCGTCGTCACCGACGTCGTTCATCCTGCCGGGTACGAGGACCGGCTCCGGACGGTGCTCAGCGACCTCCACGACGGCGTCGGGCCGACACTCGCCGTGGCCGTGCTCGGGCTGCGCGCGGCCCGCGACCTGCTCGTCCGTGACCGAGCCGGGGCCGAGCGCCTCCTCTCCCGGCTGGAGGAGGAGCTCTACGGCGCCATCACCGAACTGCGCCGCATCGTGACCGACGCGCGCCCGCCCGCGCTCGACGACGCGGGCCTCGTCACGGCCGTGCGCCGGTATGCCGGAATGCTCGCCGACCGGGTCCCCGCCGAGCACGGCCCGCTCGCGGTGACGGTCGAGGTCCGCGGTGAGCTGCCGCCGCTTTCGGCCGCGGTGGAGGTCGCCGCGTACCGGATCATCCGCGAGGCGCTCGTGAACATCGCCCGTCACTCCGGTGCCCGGCAGTGCGCGGTGCGCCTCTGGCCGCTGGACGGCGACTTGCGCGTGGAGATCGTCGACGACGGGGTCGGCACGGGCGGGGAGGCGTTGCCCGTGGCAGGCGGGACCGGGCTGCGTTCGATGCGGGAACGCGCCGTCGGCCTCGGCGGCGGCTGCGTCGTCGAGCCGGTGTCCTCGGGCGGCACCCGGATCGCCGCCTGGCTGCCGCTCGCCACCAAGGAGTGAACGCGATGTTCCCGCCCCTGCGCGTCCTCGTGGTGGACGATCATCCCGCCTTCCGGACGACCATCTGCGCGATGCTCGACGGTACCCAGGGCATCGACGTCGTCGGGCAGGCCGCCGACGGTCTCACCGCGGTCGCGGAAGCGGGCAGGCTGGAACCCGACGTCATCCTGATGGACCTGAACCTGCCGGATCTCGACGGCGTCGAGGCGACCCGCCGGATCGTGAAGGCCTGCCCGCACACCGGTGTGCTCATGCTGACCATGTTCGAGAACGAAGCCGCGGTGTTCGCCGCCATGCGCGCGGGTGCGCGCGGCTACCTGCTCAAGGGGGCACGCAACGAGCAGGTCGTCCGCGCGGTGCGGGTGATCGGCGACGGCGAGGCGATCTTCAGCCCGGCGATCGCGACCCAGGTGCTTTCCCTGCTGGGCACCGAATCCCCGCGCGACGAGTCCTTCCCGAAGCTGACCGCGCGCGAACGGGAGATCATGCGGCTCATCGCGCAGGGCATGGGCAACGCCTCCATCGCCGACCAGCTGGTGCTCAGCCCGAAAACCGTGCGGAACCACGTGTCCCATATCTTCCGCAAGCTCCAGGTCACCGACCGGGCCCAGGCGATCGCCAAGATCAGGAAGGCGGGCGTCGCTCGATCGGAGTAGCAAAGCGGGACATATCGGGACTCCGGATCCCTGTTCGCGACACCCCGTCCGCACGATCCTTGGGAATGACGAAACGCCGTTCGCGGGAGGGGTTCATCGATGCTCGTCGACCAGATCCCGGTGCTGCTCCATGCCACCGACACCATCACGCACGCGGGTGTCACCGCCGCGCTGCGCGCACGCCCTGAGATCCGCTTCGCCGACGACACCGATGAGCCGGCCGTCGTACTGGTCATCGTCGAGCGGCTGAACGAGGAGGCGCAGCAGTTGCTCCGCAGCCTCCACTGCGCCGCCTGCGCCGGGGTCGTCCTGGTCGCCGGGGAGGTGGACGACTCGGAACTGCTGGACGTCGTGGGCAACGGTGTCTCCGCGATCATCCGGCGAGCCGACGCCACCCCCGACACCCTGGTGCGGCTGGTCAAGGCCGCGGCCGCCGGTGAAGGTGCGCTGCCGCCGGATCTGCTCGGCCGCCTGCTGTCCCGGGTGTCCCGGTTGCAGCGGGACGTGCTGCAACCGAACGGGTGGGATCTGGCCGGGATGTCCCAACGCGAGACCAGGGTGCTGCGGATGGTCGCCGACGGCTTCGAGACGAAGGAGATCGCCGACCAGCTGAGCTATTCCGAGCGGACGGTGAAATCGATCCTGCACGACATCACCAACCGTTTCCAGCTCCGCAACCGCGCGCACGCCGTCGCGTTCGCCTTGCGCGAGGGATTGATCTGATCCGGACTATTCGATGCGGCCCGAGAAGGACACCGACGGGGTGCACCGGCTGCCGCCTCCCGGCGTCTGGCAGCTGACCGCGAGCACGATCTTCTCCCCGGGCGCGAACCGCCATGCCTGCAACCAGTGGTGGTCGAGGTCGCGGAAGTTCGCGAGGCCGACTTCCAGCAGGACGGTCTTCGTGCCGCCGGAATCCCGCAACAGTCGCAGGGTTCCGTTGTCACCACGCGGGTTCTGCAGGATGAGATCGGTGACGACCAGCGTCTTCGCCGCGTCCGGCACGGCGTAGGGGAATTCGGCGAAGCGGTTGACGTTCGAGTCGACCGCCGCGTCCGCCGCCACGCGGAAGTCGGTCGGTGTGCCGTTGGCGTTGCCCGCCGGGTTCGGGACACTGTTCGACGCCCTGGGGCCGGGCGGCGCGCCGTCCGGAGGCGGGGTCAGCCCGACGGCCTTCATCGCGTCTTCGGAGTTCTGTTTGGCCTGAACGGCGTCCTTCTTCGCCTCCCCCGCGGCGCCACCGGCGTCCTGCGCGGCCTTGATCACCTCCTGGTTCTGTTCCTGCGCGGCTTCGCGGGCGGCCGACTTCACCGCGGGCCTCAGCACGGTGAACCACAGCGTCACCAAGGCCAGCAGCAACACCAGGAGCGCGGCGAGCGCCGGCAGCAACCACTTCGGCAGCAACTGCCGCTGCACCATGGTGCCTTCGGTTTTGAGCGGTTCGGCGTTGTCCGCGACGACGAACACCTGGAAGCGGTGCCGTACGGGTTGCCCGCGCAGAAACCGTTTCCGCGGCCGGGCCCGCAGGCGGACGAACGCGGCCGTGCCCGGCGCGAGGTCGGCCCGGTTCCGTTCGAGCTGGAAGTCGAGCTCGTCCTCGGGGTCGAGCGCGCTCAGTTCGACGGCGACCGGATGGTTGCCGCGGTTGTCGACGGCGACTTCGAAATCGGCCTTGGAACCGGCCTCCACTTTCGCCGGAACGACTTCGGCGGTCACCTCGGTGAACGCGCCGAGCTGGATGCTGCCTTCCTCGACCACCGACCCCGCCGGGTCCTCGCTCGAGAAAACCCTGACACCGAAAGGGATCAGGCCCGCCCGGACGTCGGACGACCGCGGCGGCGCGAACCGCACGACGACCGTGCCCGCCTCCCCCGGCATCAGGTTCACCGTCGCCGGTTCCGCCGTGGCCCAGGCACCCGGATCGCCGACCACCTCGATCGCGAACTGATCGACGACCCGGCCGGCATTGCGGATGGTCACCGAGCAGCTGATCTCCTGGCCCGGTTCCGCGACCAGACCCGCCTCGGACAGCGTCGCCGTTGCTCCCATACCCGGAAGTCTGCGCGTCCGGCGCGACGAGGGGCACCAGCGGACGGGTGTGCGGCCGTGCGCCGGTCGTTGCCCATAGGGGCAGTGGCCGATCGGTCCAGGTGGTCGTGAGTGGCGTTTCGGGTTAGAACCCGAAACGCCACTCACGACGCGACCGCTCAGCCTCGGGTGATGAACGGGGGTTGCAGGGTGCGGAGCACCACCAGGATCGGATTCGACGCCGCCGTCCCGAATTTCGGGCCACCGACCGAGGTCACGTTCACCGTGCGCGGGCCGATCAGGTCGTGGTGGAAGATCAGGAAGTACGCCTCGAATCGTCCATCGGCGCCGACGGTGACCTGTCCCGGCGCGGAGATGCCCGCCGACCAGGCCAGCCGGACCACCGCGCCCGGCGGGAAGTCCGTTCCCCGCACCCGCGGGACGAAGCCGAGCGTGCCGATCTTCGGATCCAGCTCGACCACCGGCTGCCGGACCACCACACGCGCGGTCGCCGTGTTGTCCCCGGCGTTGTTGTCCGGCCCGGTCGTGCTCACCGTGCCGGACACCTGGCCCTCGAACGCGGCCTTCGCGGCCAACGAGATCCGGACCGTCACGGTCTGCCCCGGCCCGAGCGTCCCGAGCGCGCAACTTCCACCACCGGGCACACAGCCGGGTGCGGCCGAAGTCGCGGGAAGTTGCGGTGGTAGCTGGGTCACCAGCCGGACGGCCGGCATCGGGGCCTGGGAACCGTTGTGCACCAGGTAGGTCAGCACCACGTCGTCGCCGCCGGCGAACAACGGGACCGCCGAGACCGACATCCCGACCGACAAGGATCCGGGGGTCACCGGCGGCGCCGGCTTTTCGCCGACCGTCACGACCGCTGCGGCGGAGTTGTTCCGTGCGTCGGCGTCGGGTCCGGCCGTGGTGACCGTTCCGGTCGCCGACTGCGCTCCGGCGACCAGACCGGTCGCGCTGAACCGCATCCGTACCTCCTCGCCCGGCACCAGCGTGCCGAACGCGCACACGAGTTCCGGGGAGCAGGTGCCCTTGGTGGGGACGGCCGCCGCCGGTCGCAGTCCGGCCGTCAGCCGGACGAACAACCCCACCACGGGCGACGCGGTGGCGCCACGGTTGGTCACGACGAACTCGAACGTGGTGAGCCCATCGAACGGGATCGCGGCGGGTACGGCGCTCGTGCTCACCGCGAGGTCGGGAATCCGTTGGAACGTGGGCTGCGAGGCACCACCGGGGCCGTCGATCAGGATCCGGCCGTCGCCGCCGGTGAACGGAACGACCGCGACCCGCGGCGGGGACTCGCCCGGCGAGTTCGTGTACGCGACGAGCCCGCCGTCCGGCGACCAGGCCGGATCGTCGACGTATCCCGTGCGCTGTACCAGGATCCGGGCCGCGCCGCCGTCGGCGGGAGCCACGCAGACCAGCGCGTTGCCGCTCTGGAACGCGAGGGTGGCCCCGTCCGGCGAGACGTCCGCCGCGCTTTCCGCGCCGGCCCCGCAACCCGGACCGAACAGCGACGAAAGGTCCCGCTGGTCACCCGGGACGACGACGTCAGGCGAAGGCTGGGTCAGGGTGACCTGCCACAGCTGCTTCCGACGCTCCTCTCCCGGCGGGGCGACGGCCATGACCGCGGTCTCGACGGCGGTGCCGTTCTTCCCGCGCGCCGTGCACGTCACCGTGGTGGCACCGACCGGGAACAGGCTGCCGGACAACGGAGTGCAGCTCGGCTCGAGCGGGCTCCCGTCCACGTCCACCGCGGTCGCGGGATACTCGATCACCGTGGGGCCGGTCCCGGTCACCGTCCGGTCGTGCAGCGTGATCAGGGGCAGCGCCGGATCCTTGACGCGCACGGTGACGTTTTCGGTGTATCCCGGCCGCACGGTGGACTCCCCGTTCAACCGGAACTCCACGCGGCAACGCAGGAAGGAACCCACCGCGGCCGTCTGCGACACCGTCGCCGTTTCGGTGAACCGCGCGTTCGTGCCGCCGGGAACACTCTGCGGCCCCGCGGGATCGAACGTCAGCGTGAGGCCGGGATCGCAGAAGCTCACCGGCTGGACGCTGACCGGGAGATCACCGATACCCGCGATGATCGCCTCCGAGATCCGGCCGGCGTCGGTGTCGGGTGTGAGGACACCGTTGGTGGCGCTGGTGACCGCGGTCGCCTGTCCCCGCGCGTCGAGGCCGCGGTCGGGATCGGTGCTCGACCCGCCGGTGACCGCGGGAACGGCCACCACGCTGATCTTCGCCGCGTTCAAAGCGGCGATCACCTCCGCCCTCGGCGGGGTCTCGTGACTCGCGGCGTCGCCGACGAGGACGACGACCCGGCTGCTGCCCGGACGGAAGGTGATGGCTCCGGTCGCGGCCTTCTGCAAGGCCAGCAGCCAATCCTCGG
This sequence comes from Amycolatopsis sp. SB7-3, assembly GCF_041021335.1. Lineage (NCBI taxonomy): Bacteria > Bacillati > Actinomycetota > Actinomycetes > Pseudonocardiales > Pseudonocardiaceae > Amycolatopsis > Amycolatopsis sp. SB7-3. The sequence goes on along the minus strand of NZ_JBFPJQ010000003.1, from coordinate 185,226 downwards.
CGGTGTCGCCACCGCCGCCCGCCTTGATCCGGGCGAACGCGTCGGACAGCAGTTTCCGTTCGGCCTCGGTACCCGCCGGGGTCAGCGGCTGCTGAACGTAGAACGACCGCGGGATGGGTCGATCCTTGTCGTCGTTCACGTCGCCGAACGCCGCGACGGCGAACTGTGCTTCCTTCTCCCGTTCCCGCACGCTGTCGATGACCGTGCCGAGGTTCGTCTTGACCCCTTCGATCACGCCGCCCATGGAGCCGGTCTGGTCCATCAGCAGGACGACGTCCGGCAGGGACCGGATCCGGTCGGTCTGCACCGTCTTGCCGATCCGTGTCGATCCGCCGCGCCCGACCGGCACGTCCACCGTCGCGGGGTCCACTCTGGACGGTCCCGGCGGCCCGATCCGGGTGGCGGCACGGGTGAGCGTGATCTTCGTCCCGTCCGCCGACCACACCGGCTGCGAGTCGTCACCGCGCAGATGCGCCGGGATCGGGATGTCGCCGAGAACACGGCCGTCCGCGACGCGCACGATCCGCACGAAGCTGTCGGAGCCCTCACCGGCCGACACGGTCCGGGTGAACGCGATCTTCGTCCCGTCCGGCGACCATGCCGGATGGCGCTCCCGTTTGCCGCGCTCGGCCGCGGTCAACGGCCGCGGCGCGCCGCCGTCGGCGTTCGCCACGACGATCTGACTGTTCCGGACCTCGCCGGTACCGAATTCCGTGTAGGCCAACGAAGTCCCGTCCGGGGAAAAGGCGGGATCGGCTTCGTCCACGTCCGGCCGGTTCGTGAGGTCGCGGCGGTCGCCGCCGCGCGCGTCCGCGCTCCAGATGTCGGTAGTGGCCCCGCCGCGGAGCTGGGTGAACACCGGCTGCCCGTCTGCGCGGAAGGTCGGCTCGGTCTCGCCGACGCCGGACAACGCGGAGATGACCGAGACCTGACCACCCGCGACCTGTTTGACGTCACCGAGCGGATCCGGTTGCCGGGTGGTGAAGGCCAGCCGCGCGCTGTCCGGCGACCACGCGGGCTCGGACGAGTCACCGGGCTCCGGTACCGCGCGGGTGACGGCGCCGCCGGTGTCGGCCATGACCACGACGTCCCCGGCCGGGTCGAATCTGGTGGTGGTGAACGCGATCCGGGAACCGGTGGGTGCCCAGGCGGGCTGGGTGTCCGCGGCGGGGTCGTTGGTCAGGCGCGTCGGCGCGCCGCCGCCCGACGGCACGGTGTAGAGGTCACCGGCCGGATCCTCACCGGTACCGCTGAACACGAGACGGCCGCCGTCGGGCGACCAGCTCGGCGAATCGTCCGAGGCCGGTCCCGACGTCACCTGACGCAGCCCGCGGCCGTCGACGCCGATCACGAAGATGTCCTTGCTGCCAGTGCGTTCCGAGACGAACGCGACCGACGAACCGTCGGGCGACAACGCCGGATGCGTGTCGACGGTCGCGTCGTCGGTCAGGCGCACCGGGACCTTGGTGCCGTCGCGCAGGTACCAGATCTCGCCGTCGCGTTCGGCGCCGTCGCGGACGGCCCGTTTGCTCACCCACACCAGGCCGCCTTTGCTTGCGGACGCGTCGGAATCGACGCTCCCGGCGCCCGGGGGCAGTGCCGCGCCGGAGGCCTGGACCAAGGCCGTGGTCGCGGCGCTGACGTAGCCGACGCGGTAGGGCGCGGCGGGAGGCGCGGGCTCCTGCGCCGCGGTCGGCGCGAGCACTCCGGTGATCGCCGCCCCGCCCAGCACCGCGACGAACGCGATCGCCGCCACCGCTCGGTTCGGGCGCATGGTCATCCAGTCCTTCCTCAGCCGGCCTCGAACAGCTCGATCTCGGAGATCGCGACGTCCATGCCGTCCAGCGAGCGATGCAGCCCGACCACGTGCAGTTCGACGCTCGTCGCGCCCGCGCTGTTCTCGATCGGGCTCTCCTGGGCGTCCGGCGTGTCGGCCAGCACCATGTCGTAGGTCTTGCCGGTGGAGAACACGAGATGCAGGGTCTTCGGCCGGTGCGCGGCCTGGAAGTTCGCGCCGTTGCCGGAATGCACGATCGCCTTCCGCAGATCCACCGGATGGTCGAAGGTGAACACCAGCACGGGTTCGCCCTGGGCGGTCGCCGCCCAGAAGGTGTTCTTGGCGTTGTCGCTGACCAGATTCCCCGGATGGCCCGGCGACTGCGCGTTCGCGGTCACCTTGCTCGGGCGCACTGGGTTCAGTTTCGTCTCGAAGATCCCCGTCACCTGGCTCCACAGGCCGAGCGCGGCGGTGTTGATCGCGCCCCGGAACGGCTGGTACAGCGCGTAGATCAGCGCCGAGAGCACCAGCATCACCGCGATCACCCGCCGGACGGCCTTGCCCACCTGGCGTCGCGCGGCACCGGCCCGGCCGACGCGGCGGCGGACACCGTCCTTGCCCGGCCGCTCCCCCGCCTTGTGCTCCCGGGGTCCGCGGCGGAACAGCCGACGCCACCACGACGTCTTCACGACTTCCGACTCGGCCAGGGACGCGCCGCACCGGCCACAGAAATTGCGGGTGGGCACGTTGCCCTTGCCGCATCTGCCGCAGATCAGGTCACCCGGGCGGAGGACCTGCTCCTCGGCCGTCCGCTGTGGCGGCTGCCGGACCGGCGCGAGCGGTTCGGCGGGCTGCACGACCTGGGCCTGGGCGACCGGCTGACGCACCGCTACGGGTTCCTCGTCGTCCCATTTCAGGTACCGTCCGCATTCGCCGCAGAACTCGACGTCGGCCGGACCCTGATGCCCGCATTCCCGGTAGATGACCATCCGCTACCCCTCCACCACTTCCACCGTGACGCGCACGTGGGCGGGCACCGCGTCCACGACCGTCGCCGTCAGCCGCCGTTCGTCGATCCGGCTCCGCTCGGGCACCCGCACACGCACGTGGACCCACGGCGGCCCCGGATCCGGGAGCGGCGCTCCGGGCTGCGGCGACGCCACGACGCCGCCGCTGTCGGTCACCTCGACCGCGCCACCGGTCAGCAGCCGCACGTGTTCGGCGAGCCCGCGCTGGGTACCGCGCCACCGATGCAGTTCGACCGACCGGGTCACGAGTTCGCGCAAGCGGACCGGGCTCCAGCCTTCGTCGACGCGCAACGCCACCCAATGCGCCAGCCAGCCGACGAAATCCTCCGGCGCCAGGTTCGGGTCGAGGTAACCGGAAAAGTTGTCCAACGTGGCGAAGACCGGTGCGAGCACCTCGTCGAGCGCACCGGTGAAGCCCTGGACGAACCGGTCCTCCGCGTAGACCGAGGGCAGTTGCTCACCGATCGGATGCGGGCTCGGCAGCCCGGGCACGGCCGCTCTCATCGGTCACTCTCCCGGACCCGGACCTGATGCCCGAACGAGAACGCGAGCGCGTGGGGCGGCAGATCGAGCCGGTCGACCTGCTCGCCGCGTTCCCGCGTCACCGGATTGGCCGCGAACAAGCGTACATCCTCCACCATCTCGACCCCGGGAAGCCGTTGCAGCACCGCGAAAACCTCACCCGACTGCACCGGCCGCCCGAACGGCCAGCCGTCGCCGTCCGGCCCGCCGGTCAGCGGGTTGAAGTAGTCGTAGAGCGCCTGCGTCGCCCGCGGGCCGAGGGTGCCGGGGCTGGTCCGGCGGCGCGACCGCAGCCGGGCGACGACCGTGACGCCGTGGTAGAACGGCGCTTCCACGGACACGAGGGCGCCGACACAGCGGCGTTCGTCCAGATACCGCTCGATCCGGGTCCGCATCCCGGGGTCGAGCATCAACGTCGCGAATTTGAGCTCGCCGGTGTCCGGAACGGCGGGCACGACGAGGACGCGGATCGCGCCGGTCTCGCGGCCGTCGGGGCCGTGCGCGGGTACGCAGCGCACCCTCGCCGCCTCGGGTGCCGCTTCGCGCGCGAGCTGTTCGTAGTCCTCGGCGGTGACGGCGCGGTCGCGCGTGCGCAGCAGCAACGGGCCGCGGACCGCCGCGTCCCGCACCGACTCGCCGTCCACCCCGCCGGTCGCCGGACGCCGGTTGACCACACTGCTGACGAACGGGATCGGGTCCCGTTGCACCTCGAGCACTTCACGGGCGACGTTCCCGCGCCGCCCGCCGCCGGCCCGGTAGACGGGCACCCGGATCGCGGCGGCCTTGGCCGGAACGGCGCCGTAGTACCGGATGCCGCCCTCGGGCTGGCGCACGGCGGGGCCGAACGCGATCTCACCGGCGACCCGGTCGAGCTGGACGTGCCGGTCTTCCGGACCCGATTCGGCGAACGAGGACACTTCGGTCCACTCCTGCCAGCCGTCGGGACCGGACACCTCCACGATCAGCTCGTCTCCGCCCGCCACCACCGGACGCCTGCCGAGCGGGAACCGCTGTCCGGGCAGGCCGTCCGAGGTGCCGACGATCTCGCCGTGCACGACCTCGGCGTGCACCGCGCCGACCGTGCCGCCGATGGTCGACGCCTCGACCGAGCGCAGCCGCGGCGATCGCTGGAAGAACGGCTGATTCTGCTTCGGTTCCGTCAACCGGCAACGGATCCAGCCCGCGTGCCGCCCGGCGAGCACCGACGCCGAATGCCCCGGCGGCACGTGCAGCACGACGTCCCCCGGCCGGTTGAACGCGCCGGTGCTGTCCCGGTCGATCTCACCGGCGGCCCAGCCGTGCCCGTCCCATGCCTCCCACACCCACGGCGGGTCGTGCGGATCGACGCCCTGCCCTTCGACCTCGCAGTCCATCCGCAGCAGTACCGCGCAGCCGGGCACGGCGTCCGACAGTCCGAAGTAGACGATGTCGCCGGGCGCGGGGCTTTCGGCGAAACAGGCGGGTTCGCCGCCGACCAGCAGGTCGTCCGTGCGGTCGACCGGCGGCACACCGGGGTCGGCGTCGCCGGTGGCCAGGCCCGCGAGCGAACAAGGCACGATCGTCAGCGTGCGCTCCACGGTGAACACGACGGGGTCCTCGACCTCGTCGCGCACACTCGCGACCTGCTTCCCCGCGGAGACGACCACCGGGACGTCCCGCGCCGCCGAGAGCCAGAACGTCACGTCGGTGCGCGCGGCGGTCGGCGCGAACAACCGCACGCCGATGAGATCGAGGAACCGCAGGTAGTGCAGATCCGGCACGCGGTTGAGCCGGTAGAGCACCTGGTCGACCATCTGCGCGAACGTCTCGATCAACGTCACGCCGGGGTCGGAGACATTGTGGTCCGTCCATTCCGGACAGTTGCGCTGAACGAGATACTTGGCTTCGTCGACCAGGTCCTGGAACCGGCGGTCGTCGAGGTTGGGCACGGGCAGCGACATCACGCACCGTCCTGAATGGACTCGTGCGGCGGGATGACGTAGAACGGGAACACCAGGTTGCGCGGGTCGTTGGTGCCGCGCAGCTGGTACTTGATGTCGATGAGCAGTGTGCCGCGCTCGGCCTCGGAGAACCCGACCACCACGTCGGTGAGCGTGATCCGCGGCTCCCACCGCTCCAGCGCGGTGCGCACCTCGTAGGCGATCTGTCCCGCGGTGGCAGAGTCGGCGGGAGCGAACACGAGATCGTGCACCGCGCAGCCGAATTCCGGGCGCATCGGCCGTTCGCCGGGAGCGGTGGCCAGGATCAGCCGGATGCTCTCGACAACTTCGCGCTCGCCGCCGACCAAGGCGATCGAACCCGTCGCGTCGGTGCGCACCGGGAACGCCAGTCCCCTGCCCAGGAAATCCATGTCAGCCTCCGATCAGGACGGTCGGGCAGCCCAGGACGATCGGCGCGCCACAGGCGGCCAGGTCGCCCATGCGGGCCGCGGGCAGGCCGCCGATCAGCACCGTCGGACAGCCCGGTGGCGCGATCGGCGTCGGCGGGTGCACGGCGGGCGGCGGGAACGAGCAGGTGTGCAGCGTGCCGACGGTGGCGGCGGGCATCCCGCCGATGAGCACGGTCGGCACACCGGGTCCGGCGATGACGCCCGGATGCCCTGTCGGGTCGCCGACCCTCGCGGCTGGTGGCATGCCCGCTCCCCTCAGTTGATCTTGACCACGCCGCCGCGCACGGTCACGACACCGCTCGCGGTCAGCTCCGTCTGGCCCTGGCCCTTGACCGAAACCGTCGCGCCCTCGACGTTCACGCCCGCCGTGCCCGACAGCTTCAGGCTGCTGCTCGCCTCGACGGTCGCCTCGGTCGCCGACTTCACGGACACCTTCTGCCCCTTGAGCTCCAGCGGACCGCTGCCCGCGTCGATGCTCACCCCGTTCCGCGCCTTCACCGTGACACCCTTGCCGCTGGTCACCTCGATCATCTGGTTCTTCTGGTCGAGTTTGACCACGAGCTTCCCGTCCCCGGACGCGACGACGATGCCGTCCTGTTCGGCGAATTCGAGCTTGTGTCCCTTGCGGGAGACGAAACCCCGCACGGCGATCTCGCCGCTGTTGCCGTCGATCGGCGACGTGGTGAACTTCGGCACCGCGTCTACGCCGTTATACAACCCGCCCAGGACATACGGCGCCTCGAAGTCGCCTTGCTCGAAGCCGACGAGCACCTCGTCGCCGACCTCGGACATGACCATCGCACCCCGCCCGTTGCCCGCGCCGGGTTGCACCGTGCGCGCCCAGTTGCTGGTGAAGTTCTGATCCAGCCAGGGAAAGGTCAATTTGACCCGGCCGAGCCCGGCGGGATCCTTGGCGTCGGTGACCACCGCGGGCACCACTCCGGGCCACGCCGAGGTCTTGGAGCCACCGGCGACCAGCCCGTAAAGGGAGCGTTCCTGCCTGCCGGAGACGGCGAACTCGGTGGTGTAGCCGACTTCCGCGTTGAACAGGTGCCGGGTGCTGGTGAGCGTGTACTTGCCGGCGAACGGTTTGCCGACGCCGGTCAGCGTCACCGCCGCGCCCGCCCGGAGCTTCGGATTGCCCTTGGCGACCCCGTCGAGTTCGGTGCACGCGCCGCCGAGCCGTTCGGACAGCGCGACCGCCGCCGCTTTGGCCTCGGCCTGGGTCCGGCGCGGCGTATCCGCCGAGACGTACTTGGGGCTGGAGAACTTGTTCGCGAGCGCGACCGGGTCGACACCCTCGACCTCGGTACCCGCGTTCTTCGGTTTTTCGGCGGCCACCACCGGCTTCTTCGTCGTGACGTCCCAGCCCCGGGCCTCGACCTCGGGCACCTGCTCGGCCGCGGTGACACTGGCGCGCAGGCTGACCAGCGTCCGGTGTGCCTCGAGCACCAGCGGGTCGGTGTTGGCCTTCGCGGTGGTGGCGGGTGCGGCCGAAGGCTTCTCCGCGAGCCGGAAGTTCAGCGCGCCCTCGCGCACGGCGATCTGGGCGCCGACCGACTCCGCCAGCCGGGAGAGGAAGTCCCAGTCGCTGACGTTGTCCTGGCTGAACTGCGTATGCGGACGGCCGCCGACACCGGGGACCTGATCGATCTTGCCGACCTTCAGCCCGGCGCGCTGGGTCACCTTGGTGACGACGTCCGCGAGCGTCATCCCCGGGTAGACCGCGACCCGGCGGCCGCGGAACAGGCGGTGCGCGTGGTCGTGCCCGCGCACCTCGGTGAAGGTGCCGATCCGGTCGAGGTCGATCGCGACCGCGGTGACCTCGCCGGAAAGCAACTCTTGCGGGGCTTCGGGATCGGAGGTCTGCACCTTCAGCTTGATCTGCGCGCCGACGGTGAACTTCCCCTTGTCCAGCACCACGTGCCCGGAGTCGCGGAACCGGAGGACGAACATGTCCGGCAGATTCCGGCTGTCGTCGACGTAGGCGTAGGAGAGCAGCGTCTTCACGTCGTCGGGCAGCGGACCCCCGGCGACCTCGACGACGAGGTTGTTCGCGAAGCTCTCGTTAGCCATCGAGTTCCTCCAGCGCCGGCACGAGCAACCGGGTGCCGGGCCGCAGCCGCATCGGGTCGTCGATGTCGTTGGCGTCGGCGATCTCGCGCCACTTCCCCGCGTCGCCGTAGGCACGGAACGCCACCGCCTGCAGGGAATCACCGGCGACGAACACGTGGGTGTCCCGTGCCGCCAGCGCACCCGAGGTCGGGTTCTGCCCGCTCAGCTCGCCCGCGATCTCCTCCAGGTTCACCGTGCAGACCGCGCGCACCGGAGTACCCGACGGGGTGAACAGCGTGTACTTCGCGGTCACACTGGCGACGTACGCGGGGAAGCCGGTCATGCCGCCCCATTTGAAGATCACCCACGGCGGCGAACCCTTGCCGTGCTGGCGGCTCTCCTCGGTGGCGACACAGCAGGTGAAGAGCTGCTCGACCTTCTTGACGACGGCGTCGTCCATCTTGTCGGTGGCGTCGAGGAACATCTCCAGCGCGAGCTTGCACGGATCCGAGCCCTTGAACTCGGGCGGTCCGCTCTTCTTCGCGTTGCGCTGCGGGTCACGGCCCCATTTGGCGTTCTTGGTGAGCGAGAGTTCCTTGGGGTTGAACTGGAATTTGATCTCGAACAGTTTGGCGCCGGGCTGCCCGGTGCCGCCGGATTGCGGAGGTTTGCGGACCTCCAGCAGCGCGCGCTGGAGGTTGTTCGGCGCCGGTTCGCCCGAACCGTACGCCGCGGGCGGCTGGGATCCGGCGGAGGTGAACGTGACAGGTGAGGACATGGCTAGCCCTTCTTCGCCGGGCTGAGGAAGCCGTGATGGGCCAGTTCGAGCGTCTCGGTGGCGACCTTGGGCGAGTCGGGCGAAAGCTGCGGCCCGCTCCAGCGCACGGGGACGACCCCTTCGAGTGACCAGCTGGCGATCACGGTGCCGTCGAGGGTGCGCGCCTCGATGGTCGCGGTCTTGCGCTCGATACCGCCCGCCATACCGGCGAACCATTTCGTGATCTGCGAGCTGGCCTCGGTGACCGGGCGGGAGAGCTTGATGTTGGAGTACTTGATCCGCGTCGGGAGCTGCCAGACCATCCCGTTGTTGCCGCCCTCTTCCCGCTGCTCCATGACGAACTCGCAGCCCAGCCCGTCGCAACTGCTGAAGGCGCCGAGGTTGCCGAGGTTCTTGTCGTCGAGCTTGACGACGTAGCAAACGGCGACGGCTTCTTCCGCGTCCGGCATCGGCTTCTCCTTCAGTGCGGGCGATCGGTGAGCGCGCCGCGGCGCTCACGGTCGAGGCGGAGTTCGGTCTTCAGCCGCCGCAGCAGCGGGTCGAAAAGCTTCTTGACGAGTTCCTCGGTCTCGGGCTGCGCGGCCGGTGCCGCCTGCGCCGCCTGTGCCGTCGCGGTCGCCGGCGCCGGCGCCGCGGATGGCGGCGCGACGGGCTCCGGCGGTGGCGGTGTTTCCGGGTCGCGCTGGACGACCGCGGTCTCAGGCTGTCGCGGCACGACGGCGGGCGGCAGGTTGAGCACGAGACCCTTGCCGTCCGCGACGGGCTCGCTGGACACAATGCGTTGGACGGATGGCGTTTCGGTGGTTCTCGCCACCGGAGGCATCGTCGTCGGCTGATGGAAGGTTTCGGTGTCTTGGCGTTGAACAACCGCCTTGGCCGTGATCGTCTCTGGCATGGGCGGGGTCCTCGGTGATGCGGAAGGCAGCGGAGTGACACCGCCCCCGCTCAGCAAGGCGGTCAGGGTCGGGCGCTGGCTCACCGCCGCCGGTGCGGGCGAGACCGCGGTCGTGCCATCGACGACTCGTGCCACCGGCAGCGGTGACGTCGAGATCACCGATACCGGTGGCGCACTCACCGAGCCGCCGGGCGACTCTGGGGTTTCTGTTGTCCAGGAACGGATTCGTGGTGGTTCGGGCGGGCGGAAGGTGGTGTCGGGTGAAGAGCGCGACGAGGTGACCGTCGGCAGGCTCGGCGGTGGTTCGAGCGCCCGGGAGACCAGGGTCGGCGCCTCCGCATGCTCCTGTGGCGGTTCGTCGCGGAGGCGCTGCACCGGCCGCTGAACGAACGTAGGCTCCACCGGCGATTCGTCGCGTAGACGCTGCATCGGTCGCTGAGCCGCTGGCGATTCATCACGGAAGTGCTGCACCGGCTTCTTGACCGAAGGCAAATCCCCTGGCGATTCGTCACGCAATCGCTGAACCGGCCGGGGAGCCGACGCAGGCTCACCCGGTGACTCATAGCGCTGCACCGGCCTCTGGATCGACGCCGGGTCCCCCAATGACTCAAAGCGCTGCACCGGCCCCTGAACCGACAGCGGCCCTACTGGCGACTCGTCCCGCAAGGGCTGTACCGGCCGCTGAACCGACACAGGCTCCCCTGGCGATTCATGGCGCTGCACCGGTTCCCGAACCGCTGGCGATTCATCCCGCAAAAGCTGTATCGGTCCCTGAACCGATATCGGCCCCACCGGCGACTCGTCCCATAAACGCTGCACTGGCTTCCGAACCGATGCCCCGGCCTGCGGCAAGTCCCGATGTTTCGGCGACGGAAGTTCCAGAGCCGACTCCACGACCGAACGCTGGACGGCCGGTGCGGAAGTCGGCGTCTCCACAGGCATGGCAGGAAGGGTCCGCGCCACCTCAGCCGGCGCCGGAACCGTCGGCAGCACCGGAGTCTCGACATCGCCCGCCAGCGGCGCGTCCGCCTCGGCGACGTTGTCTTCTACTACTGGTGCGTCGACATTCGGCGGCTCCGCCTGGACCGAGTCCGGCAAGATCGGCGCGCCGAGCCCCAACCGCCGCGGCGCCGCCTCGACCTGTTCCGTCCTCTGGACGACCGGCAGCGCGGGCCGCGGTGTCACCACCTCCGAAGTGGGTGGCTCGGCGGGGAGCGGGTCCGGAACCTGGACCGGCACGGCATCGGCATCGGCATCGACTGGCGCGGACGTGGACACGATCGGGTCGTGGTCAGGCTCGGACGTCTCGACTGCCCGCGGTTCGACCGCGGGCTCCGGAGTGGGGATCGGAGCGCTCGGGATTTCCGACCGGATCGCTTGGACCGTCCTCATCGGCGGACGCGCCGACGAGCCCGCGGTGGTCAACGGCATCGACGGCCGGTCGGCGTCACGCGACGCCGCCGCGACGGCAGGCAGCACGAGCGTGGCCGTCGGCTCCAGCGCGATGGTCGGCTCGAAAGCCGGCCCCGGCTCTTCCGGCAACGGCTCCTCATGCGACTGCACGGCAGGGACGGATTCCTGTTCAGGGACAGGACTTTCGGGGCCGTCCGGTTCGCTGGCGCGCTGCACCGACATTCCCCAAAGACGGGACAGCACACCACGTTTGCGGGCGGACCGCTGAACCACAGGCATGTCCGGCGGTGTCCTCGGCGCCCGCGCGAGACCGTCGATGACACCCGAAGGTTCCGCAGGACCGACCCGATGCCCCAACGGCTCCAGGTACGCCGGGCTCCGCCAGGACGTCAGCGAGGCACTGAATCTCTGCACCGGATTGATCAGCGGATGCTCGGCGACGACGCGCTGGATCGGCGGCAGGCCGCGCCATTCGGCACGGGTCACCGGCAGCGGGGCCGGTGCCGCCGCTTCCGGGGGCGGGCCCGGCTCCTTCCTGCGCCACGTCCACATCGAAGCGTCACCGTCCCTCGCTCATCCGAGTGTTGATCCGGGCGATCTCGGCGACGTAGGTCAACCGGTCGTGGTGTTCGAGGTCGAGGATGTCGTCGAGCGACCAGTGCAGGTGGTAGGCGACGTACGCGACTTCCTCGTGCAGCCGTCCGGCCGCGTACGTCACGATTCCCCCAGGCGGCCGCCGGCGACGTCGACGACGAACTCGTGGCCGCACTCCGGGCAGGCGACGCCCGCCCGCGTATGGCCTTCGCTGTTGATCCGCCGGTACATGTCCTGCAGGAACGCCAGATCCGAAGCGAACAGGTTCTCGATGACTCCGGCGTGCACGTCGGTGACGTCGCCGATCCGGGTGATCACCCTGGCCAGCAGCACCACCGTGAGGAAGGCCGAGTTCTCGCGCACCCGGTCGTCCCGCAACGGGACGAGCTCGTCCCGCGCGGTCGCCAGCCGCATCACGCCGGAGTGGTGCACGTTCCCCGCGTCGTCGACGTAACCGCGCGGGAGTTCGAACGCGAACTCGGTCCGCAGCTTCGGCCGCGCCTGTGCTTCCGGCACGACGGGGGCTTCTTCGGCCGGCGCCGACGCCATCACCCTGCGCATGGGCTCACTCGACTTCCATCTGCTCGTAGGTGACCACGAGCTTCTCGGTGAGCACACTGGTGTCGCCCGCCTTCAGCGCGCCGATCTCCAGGCTCTTCGGCCACGCGTTGGTGAGCTTGTAGCGTTTGATCGGGGCGCCTTCGTAGTCGTAGACGATGATCGCGCCGCCCTTGCGAGCGGAACCCATTTTGCCGAAGTGCGCGTCCTTGACCCACTTCTCGAAGCTGCTGTCCTCGGTCAAACCGCGGGTCAGCGTCACCTCGCCCGCTTTCGGGCGGCCGGGGAGCTTCTTGATGACGTACTTGCCGTCCACGGTGTTCTGCTTGAGCTCGATGACGTCCTGCTCCATCTTCAGTCCGGAGACCTCGGAGATCTGCTTGATCTGAACGCCGTCGATCTCGAGCCCGAAGGAGCAGCCGACGGCCTTGTCAAGATCGGGAAGTGCCATTTCGGAGCCCTTTCACTATTCGTTGACCAGGCTGGTGCCGCCGGACATCTGGGCCAGCCGGAAGATCACGAACTCCGCCGGTTTGACCGGCGCGATGCCCACTTCGCAGATCACCTGGCCGAGATCGATCCCCTCGGCCGGGTTGGTCTCCCGGTCGCACTTCACGAAGAACGCTTCGTCGGGAGTGAGGCCGAACAGCGCGCCCTTGCGCCATTCCATCACCAGGAAAGCGCTGATCGTGCGCCGGATGCGGGCCCACAGCGCGTCGTCGTTCGGCTCGAACACGACCCATTGGGTGCCGTTGAGGATCGATTCCTCGAGGTAGTTGAACAACCGCCGCACGTTGAGGTAGCGCCACGCCGGATCGCTCGACAGCGTGCGTGCGCCCCAGATCCGGATCCCCTTGCCCGCGAAGGAGCGCACGCAGTTCACGCCGATCGGGTTGAGCAGTTCCTGCTCCGCCTTGGTCAGATGCGTTTCGAGCGCCAGCACGCCGCGGACGACCTCGTTCGCCGGTGCCTTGTGGACACCGCGGGTCGCGTCGGTGCGTGCCCACACGCCGGCCATGTATCCGCTCGGCGGCACGTAGGTGTTGGTCCCGCTGGCGGCGTCGAGCACCTGCACCCACGGGTAGTACAACGCCGCGTACTTCGAGTCGTACCCGGCCTGGTCCATCCGCCAGGAGCGGACCTCCTGCGGGTTGAGCCCGGGTGGCGGGTCGACGATCGCCATCCGGTCACCCATCAGCTCGCAGTGCGCGATCATCGCCAGCTGCACGGCCTTGACGCCGTCGAGGTCGATCAGGTCGCGCTGGTGGGCGGCCATCAGGTCCGGCACGGCGACCATGGTGATCTCGTCGATCGCTTCCAGGCCGCCGAAACCGGTGCGGTCGGCGACGTCGCCGACGTAGTCGTCGGCCGCGATGCGACGCGGGACGGGCGGGGGCTGTGGCGGTTCGGTGAGCACCGCGGTGCCCCGGTCCGGCTTCGCCACCGCGCCGCTGGTCGCGAGCTCCTCGATCGTGATGAAGCTGGACTTCTCGCGCACCAGTGTGACGACGTTTTCCTTGGTGCGCTTGGTGGTCACGTTGTGGGTCTCGACGACCTTGCCGTCCTTCTTGACGAGCACGGTGAACCGGTCGTCGCCGGGGTTCTCGCCGGTCGGTTCGGTGACCTCGACGCTGAGTTCCCCGGTTTGTCCGCCACTCTCGAGCTCTTTCGCGACGAAACGGTAGCCGCCGAGCACGGCCTGGCGCGTCGCCGCCTTCGGTGCCGCACCGTTCTCCTGCCCACGCGGACCGCCGATGCGGACGATGTAGCAGTTGGCACCGCCGTTGAGGAAGTAGCCGTAGACCGACTGGGCCAGATAGCAGCCTTCGACGAAATCGCCGAAGGTCTGGGTGAACTGGGTCCAGTTGGACACCAGGGTGGGCGTGTTGAAGGGGCCGTCCGCCGCGAAACCGACGAAGGCGGCGACGGCGGTGCCCACACCCTCGATCGGCCGGGCGCCGGCCTCGATCTCCTCGACGTACACACCCGGCGTGAGATAGGTGGGCATGCGTGCCTCCCCTTTTCGGTGCACTCGCTGACATCGGCGATGCTCCTGGGTGGACGTTCACGGCGGAACGACCGAGCGGCTAGGTCGGCGGGAACCAATCTCTGCCCGAAAAGGCAACTGCCCGTTCGGGCAGCGGTGCCCGCCCCTCCGGCTGTTGGCAACCGGACCGGCGAAGCCGAAAGTGGAGGCATGCCGGCGGGCCGGGACAAGGTGACACAGGCTCCGGCCACGCCACCCGCGCGGCCGGTCAAGCCCGCGCGCCGGGCCACCCCGCCCGCGCTGCTGCGGCTACAGGCCGCCGCGGGCAACGCGGCGGTGACCCGCCTCGTCGGTTTGCAGCGCAGCAGCTGTCCCGCTCCCCCGGTCGCGCCCACCGGGGTCACACCCGCGTCGGACCCGAAGTTCGGGTCGCTCAAGAAGGACGTCAGCGGGCAGGCCAAGGCGGCCAAAGCGCATCCGCCCGCCTCCGCGGAGGTCAAGAAGGCGCAGGACGCCGCGGTCGCACCCGCCGACGACAAGGAAGCCCAAGCCAAGGCGGCGCAGGCGGACAAGATGGCCGCCGCCAGACCGGCCGGGTTCGACAAGGCCGCCTTCGTCGCCGCGGTGAACGCCGCCGTCGCCAAGCAGGCGCCGCGGAATCTCGACGAGGCCGACAAGTTCGCCTCGTCCGGCAAGGCGGACCAGATCAAGTCCGAAGTGATGGGCAAGGTCACCAGCGGCAAGGACGCTTCCGCCAAGGACGTCACCGAGCGCACCAAAGAAGCGCCGGACACCGGCAAGGCAACGGAAAAACCGGTGAAACCGCTGCCGGAAACCCCGCCGCCGCCCGCGTTGTCCCCGCCGGACGCACGCAAGGCCACCCCGGACAAGGCCCCACCCACCCAAACCGACCTTCGCGCCGACCAATGCGAAACCCACGGCAAGATGGCCGAGGCCGGCGTCACCGACCAGCAGCTGGCCCAGTCCAACGAACCCGAGTTCACCGGCGCGCTCGCGGCGAAACAGGAAGGCGAACAGCACACCGCGTCGGCACCCGCGGCGGTCCGGGAGTCGGAGGCGGGCCGGTTGGCCGCCGTCACGGGCGCGGCACAGGCGTCCGGCCAGGCCGCGATGGCGGGGATGACCGGCGCGCGGTCGTCGTCCGGACAGCGCGGGCAGGCGGCGAAGTCGGCCACGAAGGCCAAGGACGAGCAGGACCGGGCGCGGATCACCGCGGAGATCAAGGCGATCTTCGAGGAGACCAAGACGAAGGTCGAGGGCGTCCTCGGCGCGCTCGACGAGCAGGTGGCCAAGCGGTTCGAGACCGGCGAAGCGGCGGCGAAGGCCGCGTTCACCGCCGATCACCAGGCCCGAATGAAGAAGTACAAGGACGAACGCTACGACGGCGTCACCGGCGCGGCCCGCTGGAGCTACGACCTGTTCGCCGGCCTGCCCGCCGAGGCGAACAACCTCTTCCTCGAGGCCAAGAAGGTCTACGAGTCGAAGATGCAGGGCGTCATCGGCGAGATCGCCGATTTCGTCGGCCAACAGCTGACCGAAGCGAAACGGCTGATCGCGGAAGGCCGCGAGCGCGTGCGGCAGAAGGTCGACTCGCAGTCCCCCGCTCTGCGCAAGATCGCGGGCGAGGCGGCCAAGGAGTTCGGGAGCCAGTTCGACGAACTCGAGAACTCCGTCGACGAGAAGCAGCAGGCGCTGGTCGAGGATCTGGCACAGAAGTACAGCGAAGCCCGCAACGCCGTCGACGAGGAGATCAAGGCGCTGCAGGCGGAGAACAAAGGCCTGTGGGACAAGGCGAAGGAGGCGATCGGCGGTGCGATCGACACGATCCTCAAACTGAAGGACATGCTGTTGAGCGTGCTGGCGCGGGCGGCGAACGCGGTCGGCCTGATCATCGCCAAACCGATCGAGTTCCTCGGCAACCTGGTCAACGCGGTCAAGACCGGCGTCATGAACTTCGGCGCGAACATCGTGCAGCACCTCAAGGACGGCCTGAAGGCCTGGCTGCTCGGAAATCTGGCCAGTGCGGGCATCGAGATCCCGGATACGCTGGACGCCAAGGGCATCCTGAAGATGATCATGTCGCTGCTCGGCCTCACCTGGGCGAGTGTCCGCGCGCGGATCCTCCGCTTCATCCCGGAACCCGTGCTCGCCAAACTGGAGCAGACGTTCGAAGTGGTCAAGATCCTGATCACCGAAGGCGTACCGGGACTCTGGCGCTGGGTGATCGAGAAACTGGGCGACCTCAAGGAGCTGGTGCTCGGCCAGATCAAGGAATTCGTGATCGAGAAGATCGTCAAGGCGGGCATCACCTGGATCATCTCGATGCTCAACCCGGCGGCCGCGTTCATCAAGGCCTGCAAGGCGATCTACGACATCGTCATGTTCTTCGTCGACAAGGCCGCCCAGATCAAGGAGTTCGTCTCGTCGGTGCTGGACTCGGTCGAGTCGATCGCCCGGGGCGGCGCGGGCGCGGTGGCCGGGCTGATCGAGCGCACGCTGGCGAAGGCGCTGCCGATGGTGCTCGGATTCCTGGCGAGCCTGCTCGGACTGGGCGGGATCTCGGAGAAGATCAAGTCGATCCTGGAGAAGGTTCAGGCCCCGGTCGGCAAGGTGATCGACACAGTGGTCGGGACGATCGTCAAGGCCGGGAAGAAGATCTGGTCGAAGCTGAAGGGCAAGAAGGACGGGGACAAGGACACGGCGAGCAGCCGCAAGGTCAAGGAGGACGCACGCCGTCGGTTGTTGGCCGCCGGACCCACTTTGCACAGCATCCAGGACCTGCGTCAGGCGGCGGCCAGGATTCTCGGCGAGCTCCGGCCCGCCGGGCTCAAGGATCTCAGGGTGATTCCGGGCCAGACCGCGGACGAGTTCAGTGTCGAGGCCACCGCCAGCCCCGGCACTCCGGTGATCAAAGGCAAGAAGGGATCACGCGACGCCCAGGCCACGGTCACCGTCAACGCCAGTGTCACCTTCGACAAACCTCCGAAGTACAAGGAACGGTTCGGCTCCACCGCGGCCAAGGACAGTAGCGGCAACGTGCTGATGCAGGACGGGAAGCCGGTCATGGTGGAGAACACTCTGCCTGCCACCTTCGGCGAATCGCGCGGATACCGGCAGCTGGGCGGCACGGTGGGTGGGATCATCTTGCCACCGGCACCTGGGTCGACCGAAGCGAAGCTGCGGACCTGGAACACCGGAAACCCGGTGAAGATGTCGAATTCGAGTCATGCGGAACGGCAACTCTCCGACTGGATCCGCAATGATGCCGACAAGTCCGCCGTGGTCACCGACGTCAACATCGTCCTCACCGGCAAATACTCGCCGTGCCCCAGCTGCGCGAGCACTCTGAAAGGTCTTCGCGCTTTGCTGCTGGACCGCCTCAGAGAGCACAACGCCAAGGCTCCGGAAGGCAGCAAGCTCACCCTCAAAGCGTCGATCGACTATTCGAATACCCGGAATCTCTACCCGGACTGGCCGGACGCCGCCGCTTGCGCAGCGGCACTGAGCGGCTGGAGTGTGAATGGCGCACCGCCGAAGGAGGACGCGGACGGCAACTTGACCATCACGCCGGCGGGCCCTTGAGTGCTTGATCGACCGGACAGCCTCGCAGGGGAACCTAGGATTCTTCCTCGGCTTCTTCCTCGCGCTGAACGTACGTCTGCGCCATCTTCTCCTCTTCGCCTTCCTCGGCCTCAGGAGCTTCCTCGCGCTGAACAGCGGCAGAATCCTCGGCGGAGTGCCCACCGTCCTCACAACGCTGAACGGCGGAGGTAGGCGCGGGAGCCGCCATCAGCCGGTCCGCGTTCGCGACGGCTTCGCGCTCGAACCGATCCGAGGGATCCGACACCTTCACCCCGCCACCGGCGTCGGTCCCGTCCACCGGCCCGCTGCGTTGCTGGACGACATGGGTCAGCTCGTGCGCGAGCATGTGCTTGCCCGAATCCGAACCGGGGTCGTACTTGTCCCGCTGGAACACGATATTCGAACCCACCGTGTAGGCCTGCGCGTTGACGGATTTCGCCGAGTCGTGCGCGGCGCCGTCGGTGTGCACCCGGACGTCGCCGAAGTCGTGCCCGAAGCGGCCCTCCATGTCCGCACGCGTCGCGGCGTCCAAAGGCGCGCCGCCGCCTGAGCCGACGACGTCGTGCACCGGCGAACGTTCTTCTTCGACCAGGGTGCTCACGCCCGCGTTTCCCACGGCGCGCTGCAGGTCGAGCAGGCCGGCGGGGCCGAGGACGTCGGTGCGCCCGGCCGCGGCGGCGCGGCCCAGCAGACCGCCTTCATCCCGCTCTATCCGGTCGCCCTTCGGCCGCAGGCTCGGTTCAAGGTCGTTGTCGTGACTGTGCCCGCGCATGGTCCGCTCCCTCGGTCGCTACGCCGCCCGTCCAGCTTGCGCCGTCGTCGCGCCGCGCACCAGGTTGCGGTGCGCGGCCGGAAGGGCGGCATCGGCTGCCCGAACGGGCAGGTCAGCCGTCGGTCACCATCGCCAGATACGGCCCGAACTCACGGTCCAGGCAAAGTCTGCCCAGCTTGCGATACTCCCGCGCGACCGCGCCGACCAGATCCGTCATCGCCACCGGGCGGCCCGCTTCCGCGGCCAGATAGGCACCGGTGACCGCGGCCGAGCGGATGTGCCCGCCCGCCAGCTCGAAGGCCTCGGCGAGGAAGCCGAGGTCCAGGTCGTCGGCGCGGGGCATCCGGGCGCCGAGGCAGCGGTCCCACAGCTGGCGCCGCAGCTCGACGTCCGGCAACGGGAAGTCCACGATCACGTCCAGCCGCCGGGTGAACGCCTCGTCGAGGTTCGCTCGCAGGTTGGTGGCCAGTACGGCGATACCGTCGAAGGTTTCCATCCGCTGCAGCAGGTACGCGCTCTCGATGTTCGCGTACCGGTCGTGTGCGTCGCGCACCTCGGACCGCTTGCCGAAGATCGCGTCCGCCTCGTCGAACAGCAGCACTCCGTTGACTCCGGCGGCCTCGGTGAAGATCCGCTCCAGGTTCTTCTCCGTCTCGCCGACGTACTTGTCGACCACCGTCGCCAGATTCACGGTGTAGAGGTCCAGCCCCAGTGAAGCGGCGATGACCTCGGCGGACATCGTCTTGCCCGTCCCCGAATCACCGGCGAAGAGCCCCGTCACACCCCGGCCGCGGCCGCCGCCCGGCCGCATACGCCACTCGTCGAGCACCTGGTCCCGGTAACGTGCCCGCGCGGCCAGTTCGTCCAAAAGGGACAGTACGCCCGCGGGCAGCACGAGGTCGCTCCAGCCGACCACGGGTTCGATCCGCCGGGCGAGCCGCTGCAGGCCGGCCGCGTTCTGGCTCCGCGCGCCCGCGCGCAGATGGGATGTCCGCACCGGCCCGCCGTCGGCCAGCGCCGTCACCGACGCCGCCTTCGCCGCGCGGGCGATCTGCCCCGGCCCCAGCACGAAATGCGCGGTCGCCTCCCCCGGATCGACATCCGGAGCGAGCCCGCCGTCGAGATGGCTGCGCCAAAGATCCACCCGGCTCGCCGCGGACAACGGGAACGCGTCGAGCTGCAACGGCGGGATCGCGCTCCACCGGGGATCCCAGGCCCCGGTGCCGTGCACGACGAACGGGACCGCCGGATGAGCGAGCTTCTCCAGACGCGGCGAGTCGTCGACCGGGCCCAGCACCAGCCCCGCACCGCGCAGCAACGCCTCCCGTACGAGCGACGCGGTGAGCTCGCCGTGCCGGGATTCCGCCTGCCATCGTGCCGCGTCGACCACCAGCGCGGGATGGCCTGCCCCGGTCAGCGCCGCGACACCGAGTTCTTCGGCACCGCCGCCGGGATGCTCCCTGAGATAGACCAACCCGACCTGGCCTCTGATCGCCCGGATGAGCCGATCGGCACCGGCCACGTCGGTGACCCTCGTGCCGAGATGTGCGCACCCGGTGAGTTCCGGGGCGAGCCGATCGTCGCCGAGCAGGTGGTTCACCACCCGGTCGGGCACCCGGAGCGTGCGTGACAGGAAGGGACGTTCCTCGTCCTCCATGATGAGCAGGCCGCAGGTGATCAGCGGAGAATCGGCGTCGAGCCGCGCCCGGCCGGCGGCCGACGCTTCGGGGACGCCGCACAGGCGCAAGGCCAACCCCGCCGTCGCCCGCCGCCGGGTCACGTCGTCGTTGAGGTAGCCGTAGAACTGCTCGAACCGGCTGTCGAGGTCGGGCGCGAGCGCGACGAGCAGCAGTTCGACGTCGACGCCGGTGAGTCCCGCGCGCTCCGCCAGCGGATACAGGCGGCCGCCTGGCACGGAATCCGTGAACGGCGGGAACGGCTCCCGGTGGCCCTCCAGCAGGGCGTCGATCGTCTCGTTCGACAGGTACAGCCCGCGGAAGGGGTCGTCGGGGTTCGGGTCGGCGGCCCGGCGGCTCTCGACCGCGTCGCGGATCCGCTGTTCGAGCCGCGCCAGCCGCTCGAACAGGTACTCCAGGCTCATCGGGACTTCCGGTGGGTGCGCGCCATCGCGACCCGGCGCTGCCCTTCGACCGCCCCGCTCTCCGCCACGTGGTGCCCGACCAGCTCACCGTCGTGGGCGTCGAGCTTCAGGCCTTCCTTCGGCGGCTGTTCGGCCGGGAACACCCGTCCACTGTGGACCGGCGCGGAGATGACGACGTCCAGCGACGGTTTCAGTTCGCCGCCCAAAGCGGTCCAGACGTCGGCGAACGCGCGGTCCTCCGGTGGCGGCAACGCGACCGTCATCGGCACCGGCAGGCCCAGCTCGGCCAGCGACCCGGTGAGCGCCGACTCGGGGACGGCGTCGTGGGCGAGCAGGCCGAGCAACAGGTCGGACAGCACGCGGTGCTCGTCCTCCGGGCGCTGCGTCCACGCGGTGACCAGATAGGACAGCTTGATGTGCCGGGGCGGCAGATGCCGCGCCGAAACCTTGCCGCGCTGGTCGTACTCGTTGAGCAGGCCTCGTGAACGGCGTCGAAGGTCCTCACGTACGTCGTAGAGATAGACGTTCACCGTGGGGGCGTTGCGCCGCGCCGCCCATTCCTTGTTGGGCGCGTCGAACGCGACCTCGATCTCGCTGCCGCGCCGGGTCTCGCCCCGTACCAGCCGCCGGAGCGCCTCGTCGACCTCATGGATCACTGCGGACCTCCTCGGACGGCGGTCTTCCCACGATGATCGCGATGCCGCCGACCGGCCAGTCTCGCGGCGGCAGACCTTCGGGTACGCCGTGCTGCCCGTACGGGCAATCGAGCCACCTTCGGTTACGCTGCCGGTCGTGCCCGAACAGACATGGTCACCCACCCCGGGGACACCCGTAGTCGAGTACCGATCCAGTCGCTGGTTGTTCATCGGCGGACTGGCCATGCTGGTCTTCTTCGGGTTGGCCGCCATCTTCCCGGACGTCGGGACGCCGTCGCCGAGATCGAAAATGCCCGAGGGCCCCGCGTCCTTCCTCTTCGGCGCGCTCGCGCTGGGCGGCCTGATGCTGATGATCGGCTCCGTCCCGCACATGATTCGCTTCGCGGCCGATGAACGTGGTCTGTGGTGGAGAGCCGGCCGCAAATCCGACCTGATCGGATGGGACGAGGTGCGCGCGGTGCGCGGCCAGGAATCGCGCCCGCCGGTTCAGGGCGATCCGAACTCGAAGGCCGTCCTGTCCGCCTTGGTGTTCACTCCCAAAGACCGTCACTTCGAGAACCGCCACTCGAAGCTGTTCACGCGCCCGCCCACACCCGGTCCCGAAGTGGAGCTGAGACTGCCGAGCAGCGCCATCGTCCGGCAGTTGACCCAGGAGATCGCGAGGGTCCGGCCGGACCTGGTCCTCTAGCGCCACGAGTCCATCCGAACACTGGAGGTTCCATGCCCAAGGGCTACTGGGTCAGCGTCTACCCCACCATCGCGGACCCCGAGGCGCTTGACGCCTACAACAAGCTGGCCGGTCGGGCCGTCAAGGCCGCGGGCGGGCGGACGGTCGCCCGCGGCGGCAGCCGGGTCGTCGCCCACGAAGCCGGAATCGCCGAGCGCGTCGTCCTGATCGAGTTCGACACCTTCGAGCAGGCGGTCGCCGCATATGAGAGCGCGGCCTACAAAGAGGCGCTGGCCGCACTCCCCGACGGGTTCGAGCGCGACTTCCGCATCGTCGAAGGCCTCGACTGAGGTTCTAGTCGGCCGCCGTCGGCGGTGCGGCGTCGAACTGGAGGCCACGGGTGACATGCGGCGCGGGAACGCCACTCACGAGCCGGGTGTCTGCCCCGGGCGCAGAATGTCACCGCAGGACCGCAGATGCGCGACCGCGTTGACCGCGACGACCTTCTCCGTCTCGGTGGTGACGTACTTCCGCGCCTCGGCGAGCAGCGCGGGATCCCGCACGAGATCCTTGCGCACCCAGACCCCGACGTCACCGAACGCCGCCGGTCCCCGCGGGCTGCGGTAGAGCACCTCGTACTCCTGCTCGAACCGCGGATCCTGCGCGAAGCCGAGCGTGGTGTCCCAGGTACCGATGAGCGAAATCAGCTCCGGCCGGGCCTCGTCGAAGACGTAGCGGCGCTCTCCGGCGAAATCGGCGGTGCGGAGGAAGTCGGCGATGACGCGGTCGGCGAGCCCGGCGAGGTCGATCACCTGGAGCCTGCTGACCAGTGCCATCCCGCCGAGGTCGATCACACCGACCTTCGCGGAATCGGGCAGCCTCAACAGATCCGCCACCCCGTTGGTCACCCTGGCGTCGCGCTCGACGACGCTGCAGAACGGCGTTTTCGGTGTGTCACGGTAGTTCTTGCCCTGCGTGTAGAAGCCGTTGACCGACGACGCCGCCGCGATGACGAGCGTGATCGCCAGCACGACACGGCCCCGGACACGGGCCCGGCGCAGGGTTTCGACGATCACGATCGTGCCGCCGAGCGTGCCGAGCGCCCAGATCGGGGTGGCGAATCGGAGCTGCCCCATCCAGTCGGCCTGCAGGACACAGAAGGCGATCACCGACAAGGCGAACGGGACCAGCAGCGCGACCATCGCCGCGCGGAGCTTGGACGGCTTCTGCATCACCAGCGCGAGACAGACGACCGCCACCGCGACCAGCAACCAGCCCGCGTACTGGAGGACCGTTCCGGCCTTGGCGATGTCGCCGATGGCCGGGAGCGGCTGCGCCTTGGCGACCGCGGTGTTGGGCAGCAGGCGCCCGTACTCGATCCAGCGGAAGAGCAGATAGCCACCGAAGAGAACGACGAACCCGGCCGCGGACAGCAACACCGCGCGGAGGCCGGCGAGCACGCCGCCGCGACGGGTGAACAGCGCGACCACGATCGGGAACGCGGCCGCGTAGATGACGCCGTCCGGACGGCTCAGCCCGGCGAGGGCGGCGAGCGCTCCGGCGGGCACGGCGATCTTCGCGGTCAGAAGCGTGCCGGAATCGACGCCGCACAGGATGACCACGGCGAGCGCGGTGGCCGTGAGCGCGTAGACGGAATTCTCCAGACCGGAGAAACACCAGATGACGAAGGAGGGGTTGGCCGCGAGCGCCGCGCCGGCGATCAGCGTGACCAGGGCGGGCCGCGATGTCACCCGCTTCGCCGCGACGTACACCAGCACCAGGATGGCCGAGCAGCAGAGCAGGGCCAGCCCCTTGGGGAACAGGACGTAATCGGGGACGCCGAAGATCGTGCCGCTGTCGAACAGGCCGAGCAGTTTGCCGAGTGCCAGCAGCACCATCCAGACCGGGTTCGAGAAGCCCTCGACGGGTTCCACTCCCGGCTGCAGCACCGGGCCGAAACCGTCGGCGAGGTTCCGGGAATACGCAAAAGTGATGGCCGCGTCGTCGATCATCCAGTTTCCGTAGAAACTCGCGTGGACGGCGATCAGCACCGTACCGAGGACGACCGCGGCGCATGCTCCCGCGAACGACGGGAACCTCCGGCGTGAGGACGCCGCGCCGCCGGGTCTCGGCCTGATTCCGTCGTGGCCGGGCTCCGCCACCGTCGGCGGACCGGCCAGCTCCACACTGCTCACTCGATGAACCCCCAATTGCCCCAGTTCGAGAAAGTCGGCGAACGCGCCACACGACACGGACGGCAGCACGCCGATTACTCGAGAAACCCCATCGTTCTCATCAGATGAGCCGGCGGGCAGAAGCCGCGCCGAAGATCATCGCCCCGAATGGGGACTCTACAGGACGGGAAGATGATCTTTGTTTCCGGAAGGCGACACTCGTGAAAACATTTCCGTCGGACATCGACGAATAATGGGAAAATCACTGAATCGCGTCGCGCCGGAAGGCGGCGCGATAGTCCCGCGGCCGCCGCCCCGTGTGCTTCGCGAAAAGAGCGGCGAACGTCCCCGGGTCCCGGTAGCCGACAGCGGCGCAGATCCCGGCGACCGTGCTGTCCGTGGTCTCCAAGAGATGGCGGGCGCGCCGGACGCGTGAGGAGTGCAGGTATTCGAGCGGGCTCTGTCCGGCTTCCGCCGCGAACCGCCGCAACATCGTCCGGGTGCTGACGTTGAACCGTCCGGCCAGCGCGGCGAGGTCGTAGCGGGCGGCCAGGTTCTGGTCGAGCCAGCGCATGACCGGGCGGGCGAACCCGTTGCCCGGCCGCGGAAGCAGCCGCGCGTCGACGTACGGCGTCTGCGAAGACCGCGCGTCGTCGACCAGCGCCACCCGCGCCGTCTTCCGTGCCACTTCGGCACCGTTGTGTTCCCGGATCAGTCCGAGCGCGAAGTCGTACATGGCGCTGAAGGCCGCCGTCGTCGTGACTCCCCTGTCGGTGACGACGAGATGCTCTGGCTGGACCAGGGCTTCTGGACGACGTCGGGCCAGCTCGTCCGCGAAGAGCCATGAGGTGGTGACGCGGCGATGGTCGAGGAGCCCGGCCTCCGCGAGCAGGAACGCGCCGACGCAGATCGAGACGACGACGCTGCCCACGGCCGCGTGGGAACGGATCGCGTCGACCTCTCCAGCGAGCCGCGCCAGCTTCGCGTCGATGTCCTGGCCCGGCATGTGCTCGAAGCCCGGCACGACGAGGACGTCGACCTCGCGCAGCGGAAAGACGGTCAAGGTGACACCGCCCGACGCGACGACCCGGCGGCGGGGCGAGACGACGGAAACCTCGTACCCGGCATGGTCCGGGCCGGCGACGTACGTGGCCATGGTGAGCAGATCCGGAACACCGAAGACTTCGGACGCGAAGCAGCCCGGGTACGCCAGGACACCGACTCGCAACACGTGGCGAGATTACCCCGATATCCGGCGATCCGGCCCATTCCCTTGATCGCGACCCTCGTCGAAGCTGCGGTCATGCGCGAACACTCCGATGATGCGATCGCCGACTTCTCCCACCGCCCGGTGGAGGTGGACGGCGTGACGAAGACCGTTCACGTCGCGGGTTCCGGCCCCGGCGTGGTGCTGATGCCGGAAATGCCCGGCATCAGTCCCGACGTCCTCCGGTTCGCGCGGTGGGTGCGAGACGCGGGGTTCACTGTTTACGTCCCCTCGCTCTTCGGGGTCGACGGCGCCTATCCCACCGCCGAGGCAGGCGAAGAAGTGGTCCGCCGAGCCTGCGTCAGCGCCGAATTCCGGGCGTTCGCCGGAGGCGGCACCAGCCCCGTCACGCGGTGGCTGCGCGGGCTCGCGCGGATCGCCTACGCGGAATGCGGCGGTCCCGGGGTCGGCGCCATCGGCCTGTGCTTCACCGGCAACTTCGCGCTCACCATGGCCCTCGAACCCGCCGTGATCGCCCCCGTGGTCAACCACCCGTCACTGCCGCTGGACGACCCGGGCAGCCTCGAACTCGGCGACGACGACGCGGCCGCGCTCCGGGACCGGATCTCGCGCGACGGCCTGAAGGTGCTCGCCTACCGCTTCGAGGGCGACCGCTGGTGCACCGGACAGCGCTTCGCCGCTTACCGGGCTCTTCTCGGTGACGCCTTCGACGGGCGCGTCCTGCCGGACACCGCCGCGAACACCGACCCGCCGCCGTTCTTCCGTGACGTGGTCGGCACCCCGCACAGCGTCGTCACCGCCCACCTCGTCGACGCCGAAGGCCACCCCACGGTGCGGGCCAGGGACGAGATCCTCGCGTTCCTCACCGAGCGCCTGTAGAAACGAACGGCCACGGCATCGAGAGGAGAACGACATGCGCCGAGCCGACGTCGCCGATCACAGCGCGATCGTCGACCGTGTCCAGCGGTGGTGGGGCGACTCGCGTACCCCCGCCGAGGCCCGCGAACTCTCGCTGCTGCTGCCCAAGCTGTTCCTCCAGTTCTTCTCCAGGACGAGCCTGGTCCTGGAAGACGAAACCGGCATCAGGGCGTTTCTCGTCGGCTTTCACGCCCCCGACAACGACGTCGAGGCGTACATCCACTTCGTCGGCGTGGATCCGGAACTCCGCGGACAGGGGACGGCGCGCCGCCTGTACACGGCCTTCTTCCGACACGCCGCCGAGGCGGGCCGCACGGAGGTCCGCGCGATCACCTCCCCGGCGAACACCGGATCCATCGCCTTCCATCGCGCCATGGGGTTCACGCTCGAAGACGGCGACCGGGTGATCGACGGTCTTCCCGTGCACGGCGACTACGACGGCCCCGGCCAGGACCGGGTGTGCTTCTACCGGAAGCTCGCCGGCTAGCCGTAGATGGAGGCGGCCCATTCCGGGTGGTCGATGAACGGGTTGCGGTTGTGCTGGAACTGGTCGTAGATGACCTGGTTCCGGCGCTGCTCGGTGGCGTCGGGCGGGTCCTGGGTGTTCCAGGTCAGCAGTACCGAGAGCCGGCCGATGTTGGGCTTGGAGCCGTTGTCGACGGCGTCATTGGGTTCGAGGTCCGGGAAACCGTCGGTGCCGTCGTAGCGGACGGCCATGTACAGGATCATGCGCGCCACGTCGCCCTTGACCGCGTCCCGCGGCTCGAACGAGTCGTCGTCGGTCAGGCTGCCGGGCGCCTCCTCGACCGGAGAGCCTCCGGCGTCGAAGTCCTTGTTCCCACGGGTGCTGTTGACCGACGCGTCCTCCGCGCGCAGGTGGTGCAGGTCGGTCCCCGGCCCGACGGCCGTGCCGAAGTCGCCGTGCGACTTTGCCCAGACGTGTTCCCGGTTCCAATCGTCGACGCCCCCGCCGTTGGCGGTCTTCGCCTGCGAGCGACCGCTGTAGAGCAGCACGACGTTCGCCTTGTTGGCCGGGTCCTCGTCGGTGGCCCTGATCCCGTCCCACACCTGGTCGTAGGTCAGTTTGGTGCCGGTACTGATGATCTTGTGCAACGCGGCCTTGAGCTCGGGGCCGGTCTTGCCCAGCGCGTCCTGGTAGTAGTCGTCACCGGACACCGGCCCCGCGAGAGACGGTGGCGCGAACGCGAGCCCCGCCGCGGCGCCGAGCGCGAGAACGAAGGAGATACGGCGGGTCGGCTGCATGCACAGTTCCTCTCCCCAGAGGCGCCTGCCCGGCTCGTCGTCCGCTCGACCACGACCCAGGCAACGCACTAGTCAGCTAGTTGGAAAAATACTGTCATGTCTGTCAATAGCCGACGGGTGACATCCGCGGCCGGTCACGCGACAATCGTCGTCCTGATCGTGACTCACTGGAGGGCCGCGTGGCCGAGTTGAACGAGCAGATCCGCGACTGGGTCGTGGCACCGAACTTCTGGCATCTGGCCACGGTGAACCAGGACGGTTCGCCTCAGGTCTCCCCGATGTGGATCGACATCGAAGGCGACTTCATCGTGTTCAACACCGCCATCGGCCGGGTGAAGGAGGAGAACCTGCGCCGCGATCCTCGCGTGTCGTTGTCGTGCCTGGACACGGCCGATCCCTACGACCGGGTGGTGATCCACGGCCGGGCCGTCGAGTTCGTCGAAGGCGACGAGGCGGATCGCTGCATGGACCGGCTGGCGAAGAAATACGTCGGCACCGACCGGTTCGAATGGCGGATTCCCGGAGAACGGCGGGTGAAGGTTCTCGTCGAGCCGACCCGTGTCCGCCATGTCGTCGGGGTCGAACCTTTCCGGCGCGGACGTCTCGGCTGAGTCAGTCCTTTGTGGACGCTTACGGTGGGCACAACGCCGGCGCGAGCGGTCGCCCCAGGCGTCCGGGCGCGTGTCGCGAAAGCCACTTTCGCGACGTTGGATGTCCCGAAAGTGGCTTTCGCGACACGCCTCACCGGGGCTTTCGCGGCCGGATGCCGGTTCGAGACCAAGTCGACGCAACCGAATGACCCACCCACTACGTCCTCGGCACATGAGATGGATCGCGATGTGCCTCCTCCTGGTCCTGGCCGGCTGCGGCGCCGGCGCCGGCGCGAGTCAGGCGAAGCTGGAGTCCTTCGTGGAACTCGGCTCGGCCCCTCGGCCGGCGGGGTTGAAGCCCGCGGAACTGGGAACGGCGGAGGGGCAGGAGTTCCAGCGCATCCTGGAACGCGCCAAGCCCGCGAAACCGGACGCGGTACGTGCCGCCTTGTCGTTCGCACCGCCGGCCGATCGGCGCGCTTTCGCCTTCGTCGTGCCCGGTTGCGCCGAGGACGGCGCCGAACTGACCATCGAGCGCGACACGCTGACCGCGAAGCTCACCGGCGGGGAGAACGTCAATTGCGCTACGGCGAACTACTTCCTCACCGTCTTTTCCGTGGACCGTGACTCGATCCCGGCGGCACCCACGTTGCTGACGATGCCGCGCTAGCGGTTATCCCCGCACCTCATTCCTGACACCCTTGTCCAGAGGGATAGGGAGGGAGCGGAGATGATGGCGAAATGCGGTTCGCGGCACCACCTGATCGTAGTGGCCGACGTTGAGGGATTCGGGGATAGACGTCGGACCGGACCACACCAACGGGCCGTGCGCGGAGGTCTCTACGAGGCCATGGAAGCGACGTTCCGCTCAACGGGAGTGGCGTGGGAGGACTGCTACCACGAGGACCGCGGAGACGCGGTGTTCGTACTCGTACCAGGCGAGGTCGACAAAGCTGCATTCGTCGAGACGGCGCTGCCGACGTTGGTGACACGTCTTCGGGTGCACAACGACACTCACCCGGAGACACAACGAATCCGGTTGCGGATCGCCTTACATGCGGGAGAAGTCGGTTACGACGAACATGGTGTGACGTCGTCCTCGTTGACGCTCGCGTTTCGGTTGTGCGACGCCCCACTGCTGAAGATCGCACTCGCCGCCTCGCCCGGTGTCCTGGCGGTGATCGCGTCGGACTGGTTGTTCGACGACGTCGTCCGCCACACCCCCGGCGCCGCGCCCGCGACCTGGCGCGCAGTGTCGGTCGAAGTCAAGGAATTCGCCGCGACCGGCTGGATCACTCTGCCCGATCATCCTTATCCGGCCGCGTCGGACCGGTCGACGGCGGACACTCGGATACCGCACTCCGGAAGTCCGAGCGTGGTTCCGGGAAGAGTGATTCCCCGGCAGCTTCCGGGTTCGGTACGGGACTTCACCGGGCGGGCAGAGCATCTGGCGGCGCTCGACGCATTGATCCCGCTCGAGCCCGACCAGTACGACGAGCGACCACGTTCAGTGGTGATCACTGCGGTCGACGGCGCCGGCGGAATGGGCAAGACCACCCTTGCGCTCCATTGGGCCCACCGGATACAGGACCGCTTCCCGGATGGCACGCTGCATGTGAACCTGCGCGGGTACGGTCCCGGAACTCCGGTCACCCCCGGCGAAGCTCTCAGCGGTTTCTTGCGAGCACTGGGTGTCGCGACACGCGCGATCCCCGCCGACGTCGATGCACAGGCAGCCCTACTTCGCTCGCTGCTCTCTGGCAAACGCACGCTCCTCGTGCTGGACAATGCCCACAGCGCCGAACAGATCCGCCCCCTCCTGCCCGGCACAGCGGGCTGCATGGTGCTGGTCACCAGTCGCGACAGCCTCACCGGCCTTGTCGTCACAGACGCCGCCCACCGCCTCACCCTCGACCTGCTCGCTCCATCCGAAGCACTCGACCTGGTCACCGGCATCCTCGGAGTCGAGCGGGCCGCCGCCGAACCCGACGCAGTCGCCGAGCTGATCCGGCTCTGCTCACGGTTGCCGCTGGCGCTGCGGGTCGCGGCCAGCCGCGCCGCCTCACACCCTCATTTGAGAGTCGCCGACGTCGTCACCGAGCTGACGGACGACCGCACCCGTCTTGACGTCCTCAGCGAGTTCGCCGACGAACGGGCTGCCGTTCGCGCCGTGTTCGACTGGTCCTACCGTCGGCTTCCGCCAGAGCAGGCACGCCTGTTCCGACGCCTCGGCCTGCACCCCGGCCCCGATATGTCCCTTCCCGCAGCCGCCGCGCTGGCCGAACTGCCGCCTGCGGACACCCGTCCCCTGCTCGCCGCGCTTGCCGGCGCGCATTTGATCGAACCCACCGCCGGTGGCCGGTACAGGTTCCACGACCTACTACGCGCCTACGCTGCCGATCAAGCGCGCCGCTACGACACCGACGGGGACCGGGATCAGGCGCTGGAAGCCGTCCTTGCCTTCTACACTCACACTGCTCGAACCGCCGACCGCTACCTATACCACTTGTTCCCACAGATACCGGCGGTAGTGGCCGAGCCCGACCACCCACATCCCATCGCCGACTTCGACGAAGCGTGGGTCTGGCTCAGCGCCGAACATGCCGACATCCTCGCAGCACTCCAATACGCTGCCGAGCATCGGCGTGACCACCACACCATCCCCCTTGCCCACGCCTGCCGTTTTCTCTGTTCGACAGGTAGTCCGCGCGACTGGATCCATGCCCACGATGTGGGGATCACCGCGGCGAAGCGCGCCGGCAATCGCACGCAGGAAGCAACCCTCTTGCTCGGCCGCGGAGAAACCGCCAGCGATCTGGGCTGGTGGGATCAGGCCCGCGCCGACCTCGACGATGCGGCTGCGCTGGCTCAGCAACTCGACGACCTCCAACTTCAGGTCTTTTGCTTGAACGGTCGCGGCCTCCTGCTACTCCGGCAAGGCCACTTCGAAGAAGCCGTGCAACTGCTCGAACTGGCTTTGCCCTTGGCCAAAGGAAGCGATTCCAGGCGTTGGGAGGCTGTCGTGGAAGGCAACCTCAGCATCGCTTACCTCAGCATCGGCCTCAGCCAAGTCGCACTCGACCATGCTGAACGGGGCTTGGGTCTACGCCGCCAAGTCGGAGATATCACCGGCGAAGCGTGGGCGTTGACGCACGTGGCGCGCGCCTGGCATCAACTCGACGACCCGGAAAAGGCCATCGCGTTGTGCCGCAGTGCAATCGCCGTCGGCCGCAGCACACCACTCAACCGTCACAATACTGTCGCCGATCCGCTAGACGTCCTGGCGATCTGCCTCCATCAACTCGGCCGCACCGACGAAGCCATTACCTGCTGGCAAGAAGCCGCCGCCATCTACGACGACGCCGGCTATCCCAACAGGACCGCAGAAGTCCGTCAGCGTCTCCACGAAGCTCAATCCACGCTTCGATGACCTAAGTGCCGCAGCTCCGCGACAGGATCAGGCAGTGCCAAGGCGGTGTGCGCCGGACGTCCGGTGTCCGGCGTCAGCGCGGTCAGCCCCCGAAGTCGGCTGTCGCGCCGCGCCAGGGCTTCGGCGGTGACCGGGAAGAGTGCCGCGTTGCCCACGCCGACCTGCGCTTGGTTCAGTTCGACGAACTCCCGCGTCTCCCGTTCGTAGGCGTCGAAAGCACCGGTGGTGGCCAGTGACCTGGCAAGCATGTACACCCCGACGAGCGCGACGCTGGTGCCCTGTCCGGTTAGGAACGAAGGCGCGTAGGCGGCTTCGCGACCAAGCCGACCTGCCTTGGGACCAGCGCGGCAGGTGGATCTGGCTGACGATGCCGAAGAACAGGTCGTCCGCATCGCGCAGGGCTCCGATCATGGCCGGGATCTCCCAGCCGTCGCCGTAGAAAGTCGCGCCTACCGTTGACGAGGGTTACGGCTGAGCCAGACCGATGTTACGGGCGTAACATGGCACCGTGACTGACGAATCCGACGGCCGGAGCTGGCTGGTGATCAGCGTGTCCACCGCCGGCGGACCGGACTCGCTGCGGGTTCAGGTCTGGCGCAAACTCCGCTCACTGGGCGCGCTCTACCTGCAGCAATCGGTATGCCTGCTGCCCGCGCGGGCGGAGGTGGTGCGGGAGATCCGCCGTCTGCTCGACCGGGTCCGCCATCAGGGCGGGACGGCCCGTGCGCTGCCGATGGCGTTCACCGACCCGGCCGAAGAGCGTGCGGTGATCGCCGAACTGAACGAGGCCCGCGACGCCGAGTACGCCGAGGTCCTCGAGCGGCTCCCCGAGCTTCGCCGGGAACTGGCGGACGAGCAGGCCCGCGGCAACGCCACCTACGCGGAAGTCGAGGAATCCGAAGCCGATTTGCATCGGTTCCGCAGCTGGCTCGCCAAGATCGCCGCCCGCGACTACTTCGGCGCCTCGCGCGGGCAGGAAGCCCGCGACGCCGTCGAGCTGGCCGCGGCCGAACTCGCCGCCTTCGAGGAAGCCGCCTTGCGCGCCGAAACGCCCGAGATCCGGGCGGGGAAGAAGCGATGACCGGCTCGTTCTGGTGGGATCTGCTGCTCGGCGTCGCCGGCGCGCTGCTCCTGGCGTGGCTCGCGCTCGTCGTGGCACTCGTGCTCGCCCGGCCCCGGGGCGGACTGCTCCGGGAAGCGCTGCGGCTGCTGCCCGACGTTCTGCGGCTCATCCGCCGTCTGGCCGCGGACAAGACGCAGCCCCGCGGCGTCCGGATCAGGCTCGCGCTGCTGCTGGTCTACCTCGCCCTGCCGATCGACCTCGTCCCCGATTTCATCCCCGTTCTGGGTTATGCCGACGACGCCATCATCGTCACCCTCGTCCTGCGCGGCGTCGTCCGCCGCGCCGGGCTCGACGCCGTCCGCGCGCACTGGCCCGGTACCGACGACGGTTTCGACGCACTGGCCCGCCTGACCGGATTTCCCGCCGCCACACCCTGATCCGTTTAGCGAGTTGTGCGCATTTCCTGTCGGAGGCGTAACAACTTTCGGCCTTCCTGCGGCATACCGGAGAGCTGTCTTGTTCCGTCCGGTCCCCGCCGCAGGAGGATTCGCGTGTTGAATTCCCGTCGTTTCCTGTTCCCCCGAAGATCGCGACGCGCGCTGGCGGTGGGTGTCATCGGCCCGCTGGTCGGCGCGCTCGCGGTCGGGCTCGTCGCCGCGGCACCGGCCGAAGCCGCCGTGCCCACCGGTTTCACCGACACGGTGGCGATCGGCGGGCTCAGCTCGCCGACCGCCACCGCGTTCGCCCCGGACGGCCGGGTCTTCGTCGCCGAGAAGAGCGGCCTGGTCAAGGTCTTCGACTCGCTCGGCGACCCGACGGCGACGGTGTTCGCCGATCTCCGCACGCAGACGCAGGACTTCTGGGACCGCGGCCTGCTCGGGCTCGCCGTCGACCCCGCCTTCCCCGCCAGGCCGTACGTCTACGTCTCGTACACCCTCGACGCGGAACCCGGCGGCACCGCGCCGCGCTGGGGTGACGCCTGCCCGACCCCGCCGGGCGCGACCGACAAGGGTTGCGTCGTGACCGGCCGTGTCTCCCAGCTGACGATGGGCTCGGCGGGCACGGCCGTGAGCGAGAAACCGCTGGTCACAGGCTGGTGCCAGCAGTTCCCCAGCCACTCGGTCGGCGCACTCGCCTTCGGCCCGGACGGCGCTCTGTACGCGGGTGGTGGCGACGGCGCCAGCTTCTCGTTCGCCGACTACGGCCAGGTGGGGAACCCCTGTGCCGATCCGCCCTCACCCGCCGGGACGAACCTCACGCCGCCCTCGGCCGAAGGCGGCGCGCTGCGTTCGCAGTCGCCGCGACGCGCCGCCGGCCAACCGGTCCTGCTCAACGGCACGCTGCTGCGCATCGACCCGGACACCGGTGAGGGCGTCCCCGGCAACCCCTTCGCGAACAGCTCCGACGCCAACGCGCGGCGTGTGATCGCCTATGGCGCGCGGAACCAGTTC
Source organism: Amycolatopsis sp. SB7-3 (assembly GCF_041021335.1). NCBI lineage: Bacteria > Bacillati > Actinomycetota > Actinomycetes > Pseudonocardiales > Pseudonocardiaceae > Amycolatopsis > Amycolatopsis sp. SB7-3. The sequence continues at coordinate 151,314 of NZ_JBFPJQ010000003.1, read as the reverse complement.
CGCTTCGGCTTCCGGCCGGGCACCAGCGAACTGTGGGCTGGCGATGTCGGCTGGGACACCTGGGAAGAGATCAACCGCGTCGCCGACGTCGGCGACAGCGTGGCGGAGAACTTCGGCTGGCCCTGTTTCGAGGGGAACGCCAGGCAGGCCGGTTACGACGGCGCGAACCTCGACCGGTGCGAATCCCTCTACTCCTCCGGTGGGCACTCCGCCCCGTACTACGCCTACAACCACCGCGCCAAGGTGGTCGCGAGCGACCCGTGCCCCACGGGCGGCTCTTCGATCAGCGGCATCGCGTTCGAATCCGGCAGCAACTACCCCGCCGAGTATTCCGGCGCGCTGTTCTTCGCCGACTCCTCCCGTGGCTGCATCTGGGCCATGCAGACCGTCGACGGCCAGCCGAACGCGAGCCGTCTCGTGCCCTTCGTGACCGGCGTCAACGTCCCGGTGCAGGTGCTGACCGGCCCCGGCGGCGACCTGTTCTATGTCGCGCTCGGCAGCGGCGAACTCCGTCGCGTCAGCCATCCCGGGGGCACCAACCGACCGCCCACCGCGGTGGCCACGGCGACCCCGTCGAGCGGACCGGCGCCGCTGACGGTGCGCTTCGACGGCACCGCGTCCACCGACCCGGACGCCGGGGACACCCTGTCCTACGCCTGGGACCTCGACGCCGACGGCGCGTACGACGACTCGTCGGCCGCCGACCCCACCTGGACCTACACCGCGGCAGCCGCCGTCGACGCCGGGCTCCGGGTGACGGACTCCCACGGCGCGAGCGCGACCACGACGGTGCGGGTGACCGTCGGGAATCCGGAGGGCCTCGACCCGGTGCCGGTCATCGACAGCCCGGCGGGGACGCTGACCTGGTCGGTCGGCCAGACCGTGTCCTTCTCGGGCCGCGCGGTCGACGCCCAGGACGGGCAGCTCCCGGCATCGGCCCTGTCGTGGCGGCTCGCGATCCGGCACTGCGCGACCAACGGCACCTGCCATACGCACAACGTCCAGGACTTCCCCGGCGTCGCGTCCGGGTCGTTCGTCGCGCCGGACCACGACTACCCGTCGTACCTGCAACTGACCCTCACCGCGACCGACTCGACCGGCCGGACCGGCAGCAAGACCGTCGACCTCCAGCCGAAGACGGTGTCGCTGAACTTCACCTCCAGTCCCAGCCAGGCGACGCTCACCGTCGGCGGCACGCAGCAACGCACGCCGTTCTCCCGGACGGTGATCGCGGGATCCACCAATTCGATCAGCGCGGACAGCCCGCAGAAACTGCCCCCGCTGAACCTGAAGTACGCCTTCACCGGCTGGGCGCACGGCGGCGCGCGGGCGCAGAACATCATCGCGCCCGGTACATCGACGACCTACCAGGCGAACTATCGGCTCTGCTGGCTGTTGAACCCCTGCTGACCGTCGCTAAAGCTGGTCGTGAGTGGCGTTTCGGGTTCTAACCCGAAACGCCACTCACGACCACCGTGAGGCACCGAAACCGTCCATAATGGAGTACTCCAGCACGCCTTTCGCGAAGCCGTAAGAACCCCGAAAGGATCGGAACCCCCATCGGAGAACCCCCGTCGGATCGCGCATCCAGATCCCGCACGGAAGGTGCCTCCGATGACCTACCCAGGCCTGCCCGACCAGCAGAACAACCGCCCCGCGACCGTCAAGCCCGGCGTGGCCGTCGGGATCCTCGTCGCGGTTATCGCACTGGTCGCCTTCTGCATCACCGGCTTCGCCGCCCCAGGTTTCCTGCTCCGCAAGGGTCCCGGGCTCTCGTTGCCCACCCCCACCTCCAGCCCGGCGACGACGACCTCCTCGCCCACGAGCACCACGGAAAGCCCGACCAGCACCAGGGTCAGCCGTCCGAGGATCACCCCCACCAGGAACCCGGCCACGCCGCCGGCGCAGGGCGTTCAGGTGATCGTGGACTTCCTCACCAAGATCGCCGGAAGCGACAAGCCAGGGGCGATCGCGTTGGCCTGCGAGGCGCAGAAGAGGTTCATGGACGACAAGATCGATTCCCTGATCCCGCTGGGGTCACGTGTTCAGGTGACCTCTGTCAACGGGACGTCCCGGTTCGTGCTCGCCGACGTCGCTGGAGTCGCCAAAGGACGGTCGGCGAAGGGCATCGTGATCTCGGATCTCAAGGCGGACGGCGGTTTCTGCGTCACGACGTTCAGCATCCGCACCACCGGCTGATGTCAGTCCAGGCAGAACTCGTTGCCCTCGATGTCCTGCATCACGATGCACGACTCGTTCTCCTCGTCGGCGAGCAGGACACGCTGCTGCACCGCCCCGAGCGCCGTCAGGCGGTCGGATTCGGCCTGGAGCGCGGCGAGGCGCTCCTCCCCCACCAGGCCGGTGCCTGCCCGCACGCAGAGATGCACCCGGTTCTTGACGACTTTGCCTTCGGGGACACGCTGGAAGTACAGCCGCGGGCCCACACCGGTCGGGTCACTGCAGGCGAAGCCCGCGTCCTGTTTCTCGGGCGGCAACGTGCGGTTGTAGTCGTCCCAGGTGTCGAATCCCTCCGGCGGCGACGGCACGACGTAGCCCAGGATCTCGCACCAGAACCGGGCGAGGCGCTCGGGTTTCGCGCAATCGAACGTGACCTGTACCTGTTTGACCGACACCATCAGTCCACCCTAATCGCTGTCGAACGGATCAAGCCCGCGGCCCGCAGATCGGCCCAGACCTGTGCGGGGACCTTCACTTCGAAGGATTCCAAGTTGCTTCGGGCCTCTTCGGCGGACCGCATCCCGACCGCGATCCCGGCGACGGCCGGATGCTGCAACGGGAAGGCCATGGCCACCTGGGGAAGCGTCACGCCGTGCGCCTCGCACACGTCGGCGATCCGGTTCGCCCGCTCCACGACCTCCGGTGTGGCGGCGGCGTAGTCGAAGTACGCGCCCTCGGCCGGCCGCGGCACGGCGAGCAGCCCGGAGTTGAAGATCGACGCCGCGATCACCGAGACACCGCGTTCCTCGCACGCCGGAAGGAAGGTGTCGAGCGCGCTGTGGTCGAGCAGCGTGTGACGCCCGGACTGCATGACCACGTCGACATCGGTCTCCCTCACCAGAGTGGTCAGCATGGCCGTGTCGTACATACCGGCGCCGATCGCGCCGACGATCCCTTCCGACCGCAGCTCCGCGAGGGCCGGATAGCCGTCGCGCAGCGCGTCGTCGAAGTACTCCTCGGCGTCGTGCAGGTACAGCACGTCGATCCGGTCCAGGCCCATCCGCTCCAGCGAATCCTCGACACTGCGCCGGATCCCGTCACGGGTGAAGTCGCGGACCCGGCGGTGCGCCGCGGGGACGTGGAAGCCCGCCGGATCCAGCTTCCCGTCAGGTTCCTGGGGAATCAGCAGGCGGCCGACCTTCGTCGACAGGACGTAGGAATCCCGCGGCCGCGAGCGCAGGAACTCGCCGACGCGGCGCTCGGAATGCCCGATCCCGTAGTGCGGAGACGTGTCGTAGTACCGGATCCCGCCGTCCCAGGCCGCGGCCAGCGCCCCCGCCGCGGTGTCGTCGTCCAGTGGCGCGAACAAGCCCCCGAGCGGTCCACCGCCGAAGCCCAGCCTCGTCACCTCGACGTCGGTGCGCCCGAGTCGCTTCGTCTCCATCCACGGCCCCCTCGATCAGCTCGCCGATCACCGTGCCACATCCGGGCGCTTCGCTCGCGCGATTTATTCGCCGGGCCAGTCCGCGCACGTCACGACCCCGAACCCTCGGCTCGGGAAGACGGTGTCCACGAAGAAGTCGTGCATCGCCTGATCCCCGTCGGCGCAACCGTCGCGCAGCACGGTCACGTGATAGCCGCGATCCGCCGCGTCGTAGGCCGTCGCGGCCACCATCGCGCTGGTCGCGACCCCCGCGATCGCGACGGTGTCGACGCCCCGGGCCCGGAGCACCAGATCGAGATCGGTGCCGGCGAACGCGCTGGCCCGGCGTTTCAGCACGACCACGTCCGCGTCGGCGACCGGCAGGTCGATCTCGGTCCCGGCCGAGCCCTCGTGGAAGGTGTCCCCCGCTTCGTGGAACGACTTGAACAGAGCGTTCCCGGCGGGCAGGTCGGTCCCGTTGCCGCGGAGTGCGAAGTGGACGAACACGACGAGCGCCCCGGCCGCCCGCGCCCGCGGCAGCAGACTCTTGATCGGCGGCAGGACTGTTCCGGTGAACGGGTAATTGCCCGTGATACCCCGTTGGAGGTCACCGATGATCAACGCGGTGGTCATGCGGGCAAGCTACCCGATCGTCCGTATACAACCGGCCGCGCGAGTGGCTAGCCTCCGGCTGGTGAGGATCAAGAGTGTGCTGCTCGCCGTCCTGGTGACCGCCGGAATCGTGATTCCCCCGCCCGCCGTCGCCGCGGCGGATCCGTCGGGCTGGGTGGCGCCGCTCAGCACGCGCGGCCGCTACATCGTCGACGCGGCGGGCGACCGGTTCAAGCTGAAGGCCGCCAACTGGCACGGCGCGAGCGGGACCTGGACCGGTTCGGGCGACGTGAACGATCCGGCCTCGCACCACGCCGGTGAGATCGCCTACCAGACGCCGCTCGGGCTGGACCGCGCGTCGATCGACACCGTCATCGACGGGCTCGCGGAACTGGGCCTAAACAGTGTCCGGCTGCCTTTCTCCAACGAGATGATCCACGACACCAAGCCCGTTCCCGATCTCCCGGCGAACCCGGAATTGCGCGGCCTGACCCCGTTGCAGGTCTACGATCGCGTCGTCGCGCGGCTGACCGCGCGCGGGTTCGCGGTGATCCTCAACAACCACACCACGACCTCGCGCTGGTGTTGCGGTCTCGACGGCAACGAACGCTGGAACACCGCGCAAACCGAGCAGAGCTGGCAGGACGACTGGCTGTTCATGGCCCGCCGCTACGCCGCGAACAAACGCGTCGTCGGCGCCGATCTGTACAACGAGGTCCGGCGGAACGTCTTCGACGATCCCAACTGGGGCTGGGGAAACGGCACCGACTGGCAACGCGCGAGCCAGCGGGTGGCCGACCGCATCCAGACCGAGGCCAATCCCGATCTGCTGCTCATCGTCGAGGGCATCAACTGGACCGGCCTGCCCGTCGACGGCCTTCCCCACGGAAGGCCGACACTGGAGCCGGCTCGCACGCTCTCGCATACGCTCGTGGACTCCGGAAAACTGGTCTACGCCGCGCATTTCTACGGCTACACCGGTCCGAACCATTCCGGGGCGACCGGTACCGGCGAGACCCACGACCCGCGCTACCGCGACCTGTCACCCCAGGAACTTCGCGATGTCCTTCACCGGCAAGCGTTCTTCGTCTCGGCGGAGACCGGGAAGCATTACACCGCACCGCTCTGGATCAGCGAGTTCGGCGAAGGCCGTCACACGACCGACGCGGCGAGCCGTGCCTGGTTCGAGAACTTCGTCGGCTACCTCGCCGAGACCGACACGGACTTCGCCTACTGGCCGGCGGTCGGTTTCCACGAAGGCGGAACGGGCAACGGCTGGTCGCTGCTCTCCTGGGACACCGGCGGCAGGCGCGTCGACGTGCTCGACGGCGCGGACTGGCGTGGCCCGGCTTGGCGACGGCTGGTGGACGCGCCGTCCCGCTCCGGCCGGATCCCCGACGCCGAGCGCTGGTCGATGCTGAACCTCGACTACGCCGATTTCCAGGCCTCGCGCAAGGTTCGCGCGATGGCGGACTGGAATCCGGGCGCTCGCAAGGGCTCCTGCCCCGACGGCCAGCGGCTCAGCGGCCTTGCCCATACCGGCAACCGGGGCCTGTGCACCGGCACGCTCGCCGCGCCGACGGGATACGCCGTGGTCCGTGATGAGTCCTATGTGGACACCGACTGGGCCTCCGGCTACACCAAGGTGCAATGCCCGCCAGGGCACGCCGCCGTCGGCTACAGCGTCACCGGCGCGGCGTTCTCCGCGCTCCTCTGCGGCCGGTCCGCCACCCCGCTGGGCAGCACCGGCCGCACGGTCTGGTTCGACCGCGGCGACAACCGGCCGTCCGGGAATCCCGGCGGCGACTTCGCCTCGGGCCACTACAAGGGGCAATGCGCTCCGGGCGAATACGTCGCCGGTGTCGCGTACACGGGCCGTGTCGGCTCGAATCGCACTCCGGACGCGGTGCTCTGCCGTGCCTGAGCGCGCTCAGGCGACGAAGACACAGAACGGATGCCCCGCCGGATCCGCGTAGACGCGCAGCGGTTCCTCCGGGTCGTCGCTGCGGTCGTACCGGAGCCGCCCACCGAGTTCGAGGACGCGGGCGTGCTGCTCTTCGAGTTCCTCGACCGAGTCCACGGTCAGGTCCAGGTGCAGTTGCTGAGGCACGGGTTCGGGATCCGGCCAGCTCGCCTCTTCCAGCCGATCGACCTGCTGGAAGGCGAGTTGCGCCCCGCCGTCCGGGTTCCGCAGCACCAGCCAGTCCTTGTCCTCGGCGCCGGGCGGGGGTGTTTCGTCACCGGGGCGGTAGTCCCAGACCAGCAGGCGCCGGTAGAACTCCGCCAGCGCGCGGACGTCGGTGCCGTCCAGCACCACCTGACGGAATTTCGGCCCCTTTTTCCGCTCAACCAAGCCGTTCACCTCTGTTCGAGCACCGCGAGAACCTGCTCGCACCAGCGAATGTTCTCCTGTTCGAACATGATCCCACGGGTCAGAGTCAGATACGGCCCGACGCGGGGCGCCGTGGCGAGGAACTCAGTCTCGGTGGAGTCGCCGAGGAGCCGCTCCCGAAGGCGCTCGAACCGTTTGAGCTTCGTTTCGGCGACGGCCATCCGGTCCGCGACGGCGCGCCGGATCGCCTCGTCGTCGCCCGCCTCGGCCGCCTGGACCTGCACCAGCAGTTCGTCGCGGATCGCGGTCGGCTTCGGCGCCCGCGTGGTGAAGCCGGCGAGTTCGGCCGCGCCGGCGTCGGTCAAGGAGAAGAGGCGCTTGTTGGGACGCCGTTCCTGTTCGACCACCCGGGCCGCCACGAGGCCCTGCGATTCCATCTTGTCCAGCTCGCGGTAGAGCTGCTGCGGTGTCGCGGTCCAGAAGTTGGCGACCGACGCGTTGAAGCTCTTCGCCAGGTCGTAGCCCGAGGACTCGCCGTCCAGGAGCGTCGCGAGGATCGCGTTCCGCAGCGCCATGGCGCGATGATAAGCACCGCGGCGACTAGTCGCAAAGTTGACTAGACACTTTGTTGGACAGCGGAGCGGTGATCACCTACGCTCGGCGGCATCTACTCAACAAGTTGACTATGAGGAGATCGCCATGCCCACGTTCCGTGAAGCAGTCGAAGCGAAGGACGCCGCCGCGATCGAGGCGTTGCTCGCCGACGACGTGGTCTTCACCAGCCCGGTGGCGTTCAAGCCCTACCAGGGGAAGGCGATCACGGCGGCGATCCTGCGCGGGGTCCTGCGGGTGTTCGAGGACTTCCGCTATGTCCGCGAGATCCAGGACGGCGTGCACCACGTGTACGAGTTCGAAGCGACCGTCGACGGGCTTCAGATCAACGGCTGCGACCTGCTGACCTTCGACGCCGAGGGCAAGATCGTCGACTTCAAGGTGATAGTCCGGCCGTTGCGGGCGGCCGAGGCGCTCGCGGGGCGCATGGGTGCCCAGTTCGAGGCCATCAAGGCGGACGCGCTCGGCTGAACGGGCGGGTACGCGTGACTGGCCGGACGGCGCGTGTGATCAGACGGACGACACGCGTGACTCGATGGACGACACGCGTGCGCGGCAACGTCAATGGGGGCTGGCATCCTGCCGCCGCACCATCTCCGCGATCCAGACGGGCGCGAACGGCGACGTGCAGTTCGGCGGGGTCGGATAGTCCTTGAGCACTTCCAGCCGCTCCCCGATGCCGATCGCCCTCGCCCGGTGCTCGGCATGCTCGATGCCGATCTGCGCCAGGCAGTGGTTCATCGCCCACTGCAGGCGATCCGGCGCGGTCTTCATCTGCGCCTCGATGACGTCGAGCAGCCCGGCGATATCGAGGCCTTCGACCTTCTTCGCCACCCGTTCGGTGGTCAGGGCCCAGCCGGCGCTCGCGACCACGGGGTCCGGATCGGCGGACCACGCCACACGCAGCTCTTCGGCGTGCGGATTCTTCTTGACCACGTAATTCACGAGCCAGTCGTGCACCTTCGGGGTGCGGGCCTCGCGCACCATGCGGTCCAGCTCGTCGCGCCCGAACGCCTTCGGGCGGCAGATGAGGAGCGCGAGCAGTTTCGCGGCGGTGTCGTCCGTCGCCCAGAGCTCCAGCGCGAGTTCCTGCTGGGTCTTCAGCCGCTTCGCGAGCGCGCGCAGCTTGCCGAGGTTCACCCCGTGGTCGTCGCCGTGCTTCTCGTTCACCTGGCGTGCGCGCGGGTCCTCGAGCTCGGCCAGTTCGGCCAGCACCTCGGCCGTCGTCGTCCCGGTCACCTGCCCCAGCCTACGAGGCGCTCCGGGTGGAGGAGCCACCCGGAGCGCCTTGACCGCTATCCGCGTCGTGCCAGGTCGTCGGCGTGCTCACGCAGGAGTGCGGCGACCCGCGGCCAGCCGACGTTGATCCGCCGGGCCCAGCCGCGATGACGCTGCGCGAGATCCCCCGCGTCACCGTCCTGGACGGTCAACCCGGTGGCGAAGCCCTCCCGGAGATACCCGCCGTCGGCGACATCGAGGACGTCCCGGACCGGCTCCGGCGGCCACCCGTCGTCGGGCAAGGGCGAACCGCTCGCCAGCAGGGTGCCGATCGCCCGGTCCCCGAACTCGGCCCGTCCCCGTTCGGCGAACTCCGTGCGGGCACGCGAAACCCAGGCCTTGAGCGCGGCACCGTCGAGACCGGAATCGGTCGTCCCCGGCATGGTGCGCGTCTCGAAGATCGTCAGCCACGCGCCGACCAGTTCCACGCTCGGGGCGCCGTCGTCCGCGGGCTGGATCCGGGTGCAGAGCTCGACGAACGCGCCGGGGTTCTCGGCGAGGATCCGCTGCAGGCTCCGCGGTTTCCGATGGTGTTTGAGCGCCGCGTGGAACCGCAGCTCCAACCGGGCGACCGCGACGTCCGAACCACCGGCCTCGGCCAGCTGGTCCAGCAGCGGGCCGACGTTCGCGACGGCCTTGCGATCGGGGGCCTCGACACCGTCGGCGGACGCCTGGAGCAGCACTTCCTCGATCAGGGACGCGGGCAGGGCCGCCCCGTCGCGCACCCCCGCCGCGAGCGCCTTGACCGCGGCCCACGGCCGGCGCCGTGCGAGCTGCGTGACGAAGAACGACTCCTGTCCTTCGGGAAGCGGCCACGGACCGACGTGCGTCCAGTAGCCCTCGAGAACCGCTTCGTCGGCGGACTCGAAGAGCTCCAGCGCGTGGTCCACCGGGATGGCCAGGAGATAGTCGACCAGCCGGTCCTGCTCCTTGAGCTGGATCGCGACCTCCTGCCGCCATTCGCCGCCCTGGGACCGGGCCATCTCGCCCGCCCAGCCCGCCGCCCAGTCCTCACGTCCCAGCTCCGCGAGCGCGTCTTCCCGGAGGTCGTCCGCGGCGACGTGGGCCGCGACCACACCGACCAGCCTGGGCAGGGCACTCTCGGCGGCGAGCGCGCTCAGCCCGGCGGCGCCGTGTTCGCGCAGGACACCGCCGACGGCGTCGCGGCGAAGGCGCCCGATCTCCGCTTCACGCGCCTCCGGTTCGAGGGATTCGCCGCCGTCCAGGTACGGGTTCCGGCCGAACAACAGGCCGTGCCGCCCGGGATTGACCGCGGGCTCGATCAGCTCGGCGCAGGATTCCAGCCATTGCAGCAATTCCTCCGGCAGGGTCCAGCCGGCGCCGGCGTGATGCCGGTGCTCGGCGGTCACCCCGGTGAGCAGGCCCCACAGGCGCAGACGTTCGTCCGCCGAGAGCCGTTCGGTGTCCAGCCGTGTGAAGGCCTCCACGACGCGGTCCCATTGCGCGGCGTTCAGCTCGGGCAGGCGTTCGAAGAATTCGCACCACCGATACGGCCGTTCCGCCAGTGCCGACAACGCCGAGGCGACCAGCTCGTCCTCGAATTCCGGTCCGTCGGCGACGGCGACCGGCGCCGCCGGGACCGTCCATTCGAGACGGACCTGCGGCCGGCTCGGGCTCGCGAGCAGATGTCCGCGCGGACCGCGCAGCAGGGCGAGAGCCAGCCGCCAGCCCGCTTCCGGCGAGCGACGGCCGATCGCCTTGACCAGTTCCGTCCGCTGCCCGCCGGGCAGGTCGAGGTACGGGTACCACGGCTGCACGAGGGTGATCAGGGATTCGAGCGGCCGGTCGCCTGCCTCCCGCCCCGGCCGCGTCAGCTCGGCCAGCAGGGAGACCACCATCGGCAACGCGTCGTCGGACCAGCCGACCGTTTCCAGCGCCGCGATCAGCCCCTCGGAGGTGCCGCTCAGCGGCGACGGGTCGCTGGTCAGCGCGTGGTCGACGGCACTGAGGAACTCGTGAGGAGCGGCTTCGGCGAGCAAGGGCAGCACATCGGCGAGCGAACGCCAGAGCACTCCGTCCCCGTCGTCGTTGGCCCGGCCGAGCACTTCGCGGACGAACCGCGTGGCGTGGTCGGCGCCCGAGATGCCGCCGGACAGCGTCGTGTCCCCCTCGGCGGCCAGGAGTGCCGCGCTCCGCGCCAGCCCCTGCCGCATGTCCGCCGACCATTTCCGGCCTGGCTCCCGCTCGGTGAGCACCTTGACGGCTTCTTCGTGCCAGCGACGCAGATCCTGCGCGCTCAACCTGCCGTGGAGAAGCGCCCAGGCGTCGTGCGGATCCGCCAGCCGTACGACGTCGCCCGAGCGGGCGAGCAGGGGGTCGTCGCCGGTCTCGGCCCTGGCGAAGAAGCGCGTGAGCTCGTCGATCTCCCGGCCGGCGATCGCGGCGATCTCGTCCAGATCGTGCCGTGCCCCGGCCGACCACCGGCCGATCAGCAGCAACGGCGCGGCGAGATCGCGCTCCAGCGGGTTCACCCATTTCGGAAGGTCACCGGCGACGGCGAGCTTGCGGCGCAGGGCACCGAAACTCCGCCGGGCGAGGTCGGCCCAGGCGGTCGCGTCGGCGGACGGGACACCGGCCGCCGCGAACGCCTCCGCCGCCTCGTCGCGCGGGATCCGGGGCAGTACCAGGACATCGCCACCGGCACGGTCCGGCGTGCTCCGCACCACGACGACATGGCCGCCGATCGTCTCCTCTCCCACCTCGACGCCGTCCACCACGGCGACGAACGGCCCGTCCAGGTCGCGGCACTGACGCCAAGCCTCCGGGCTCGACACCCGGACCGCCCGGAGCCCCGGACGGTGGGCCGCCAAAGCGGTCGCGACGAACGCCGCCGTCTCGGTCCGGCTGCCCGCGTACACGGGGAGGACCGACGGCTCGGCGTCCAGCCAGTCGCACAGCCGGTCCATTTCGCGGGCGCGGCCGAGCAGTGGGAGGCTCTCGGGCAGGACGGGACGCGTTTCGTCCCGCCAGGATTCGAGCCACTCGGCCAGATCTTCGAGGCCCGGGACGACCCCGATGCCCAGTTCCGGGGCGACCCGGGTCAGTTCGGTGATCAGGCCCGCGATGTCCTGCTCCGCCGTACGTCCGCCGATCCGCCGGTGGGAATCAGCGGTGATTTCCCCGGGCATGACGGCGTCGTCCACCAGGACCGCGACGATCTTCTTGCCGAGCCGCGAGGCCTCGGCGACCTCCTCCTGGACCGCTTCGTCGAGCCCCTCGGTGCCGATCGGCACCACCAGGACGGACGCGGCGTCGCCGGACCGGACGATCCGGTCCTTTCCCAACACGTGACCGAGACTCCGGTCGAGACCGCGGAGCCGGTCCTGGCCGTCACCGGCTCGGACGGTGATGAAGATTCCTGCCATGGTGCGAAATCCTTTCCAGCGAGCACAGTTGTCGATGCGTACGGGCTGTGGTTTCACTCGGCTTCGCCGCGGGCGCGGGCCAGCACCTCCTCGACGCTGAGCGGGCTGGCCGGATGGTGGGTGAGGCACAGCGGGGTGGTCACCCGCTGGAAGCCGAACGCCTCCCCCGACACGTAGAACTGGGCGCGTTCCAGCCGTGAGATGTCGTCGACAGGGCTGCCCTTGGCCCTGGCCAGTTCGTTTGCGGCGGCGATCTGCGCCGGGCTGTTGAGCCTGCCGAAGAACTGCGTCATCGCGTTGCCGACGACCTGGTTGTGCAAGCCCTTCGGCGCCTGTGTCGCGAACAGCAGTCCCAGGCCGTATTTCCGCGCCTGCGAGGCGAGCACGATGGTGCTGCGGGTGCTCGCCGTGAGCGTCCCCGACGCGGCGAGCATCTGCGCCTCGTCCATGACGAAGAGGGCGCCGAGCGGCCGGTCGCCTGCCGGATTCCGCTTGGCCCAGGCGAAGAGTTCCATCTGGAGCTGATTGACGAAGTTCTGCCGCTGCTTCTCCGAAGGCAGCCCGATGAAGCTGATCACCGATACCCGTGCCCGCTTGCCTTCCCCGGGAGCGAGCAGGAGCGCCGGGTCGACGGGCTCGCCGCCGCCCGCCAGGAGGGGGTCGTTGACCATGGAGGCCTTCAGCAGCTCGGCCAGCTCGGCCGCCAGCTTTCGCCCGTCGTTCAACGTGCTCACCCCGTCGGGCAGGTCTTCGAGCACCTCGATGAGCGCGGGCAGGCTCCGTGATCCGGTCCGGGCGTGGTGCACGACGGCCTGCCGCAGCACCGCGAGCCCGACGCTGGCCTTCCCGGTGCTGCCGGTCAGTTTCACCTGCGGTGCGAGTGCCGCCACGGCGACCTCGACGGCCGCGTTGAACTCGTCCTCGTCGTCGAGGACACCGGCGAAATCGGGCAACGGCTGGAACGCGAGCGGCCTGCCACCGGCCCGCCCCGGCGTCCACACGACGACGTCGGTCTCGGCCAGATAGCGCTCGGCGAGCCCGGCGTCGTCCGCTCCCCATGCCTCGGGCGGCTCCGGCCAGGCGTCGCCGAGGCGGGCGAGGTCGTTGTTCGGGTCCAGCACGATCGCGGAAACGCCCTGTAGTGCGCACTCCTCCACGATCCGCCGCAGCAGCACCGTTTTCCCGGACCCCGAACCCGCGAACACCGCGGCGTGCTTGCGCAGGGCCGCCAGCTCGATCCGGACCGGTTTCCCGCTGCCCGACACGGTGCCGAGGGTGACCTCCCCTTCGGCCGCCGGGGACGTCTCGGTGGACACCGCTCGGGGCAATGGTTCAGGCAGGACCTCCGACAGGAGTTCCGACCGGCCGGCGGGCCGCCGGTCGACGAGCCACTCGTGCAGCTCCCGGCTTCCCTCGGCGAACATCTTGTCCAGCGCCCAGAACGTGCGGACGTCCGCATCGGACATTCCCCGGGATTTGCCGCCCTCCTTCAAGAACTCCTTGAGTTCCGCCTGGGTCTTCACTCCGCCCGACCACGCCGGGTTGCGCAGCAGCACCAGATGCCGGTTCTCCGCGCCCTTCCGCACCCCGGCCGCCGACCGCGCCTTGCGGAACCGGTGCAACGCGGCGATCGGATGCGACGCCGCGATCGCCCGGAACGCCCAGTGCTCTTCGAGGTCGGACGCTTCGTCCACCGTGCGGGTGAGCCAGGCGTGCAGCTCGTTGCGGTCGCTTTTGGCGCCGTAGACCCATTCCAGGTTGTCGTCGCCGACCTCGGTGATCCATCCCCGGATCGCGGCGGACAGGAGCCGGGGCATCACCTTGTCCTCGACCTTCGGATCCAGCAAGGCCGACGGGTCGGCCTCCGAGCGAAGTTCCTCGAACCGCTTGTCCAGTTCCGCGAACCGATCGGCGGCCATCGCCGGACGCGGCGGTCCAGCCGAGCGCACACCGCCTTCGTCGAACGTGGTCAGCTCGATCACCCGGCCCGCCCGGACGCAGGCGTCGATGTGCGCGCCGATCCGCTTCAGGACGTCTCGCGGCGACATCTCCTCCCATTCCCCGTCGAAGGCCGACGGGGCCACCGGCCACGTGGGATTGGGCGGCACGAACTTCATCGCCTCGTACGCGACTCCGAGGCGTTTCTCGACCAAGGCCCTGCCGACTTCGGCATCGGTGACCCGGCCGAGGATCAAGGCTTCGCGGAAGCGATCCGGGACGGTGTCGGTGGCCTTCTCCTTGAGCAGCTCCCAGGTGCCGGGGAGGCACGCGAGGACCGTCATGGTCCTTCTGGTCACCTCCCGCAGGCCCATCAGCCCGTCCGCGATCTGGGCGACCAGCAGGTCCTGTTCGTCGCTGTCCCGCACCTGCCGCTGGCCGACGGCGGACCGGGCCACCAGGGTGTCGAGCTGATCGACGGCGATCACGATCGGCCCGGTGAGCGCGAGCAGCCGCGTGATGTTCCTGACCTGGGTCTTCGCGGATTTCGGATCCGACCGGATCCCCCATTTGCGGCGGTCCCCGGATTTCGACTCCGCGAACACGCCGAGGTAGTCGTCCCCGACGTAGTTCTTGCTCGGGTCTTCGCTCGCGTAGAGCACCAGTGCCCGCGCCGTGTCGGCGCATTCCCTGGCGACGTCCCGATCGAGAGTGCGCAGGCCGTCGACGAACGTGTCGACGTCGGCCCTCGACAGACCACGCCCGTCCAGGATCTTCTTGGTGACGTTCGCATCGATGCTCGCGCGAAGGCAGACGCGCCGCAGGAAGCTGGTGAGCTGAGGGACGCCGGAGCCGTCGAGCCGCGAAAGACCTCTGCGCATCGCCTCGGCGGTGTTCTCCCAGAACGCGTCGCCCGCCGTGAGGTCGTTGAGGAAGAAGTAACCGCGGGCGTCGTGGGCCTGCTTCCGGACGAGCCCGAGCAGGTGGGTCTTGCCCACGCCCTTCTTCCCTTGAAGGACCAGCCCGATCGGGCTCGGGCCGTCGCTGGCGACGGCCTCCTTGATCCCCGAGCTGACCTGTTTCAGCACACCGGTGTGCAGGCCGTCGACGTGATACGGCGAATCACGCCACACGTGATCGGGGGTGTCGGCCCAGTCGAATCGCAGGGCCGCGAGCGCGCTCAGCTCGTCCATCACGGCGCCTCGATCGAGATCAGATGGTTGTCTTCACCGCCGATGCGGATCGCCGCCTCGTGATCGGCGGCGGTGAGCGCCTTGCGATTCGATTCCGGCACCAGATGCGCCTGTCCCGACCGGCTGAGTTCCTTCAGTACCGCGTCGACGTCCACAGTGGACGCTTCACCGAGCATCGGCCGCAGCTCCACCAACGAGACCCAGTCACGCGGCGAACGGGACAGTTTGCGGTAGGCGATCCGGATCCGGGACTCGATCTCCTCCACCGTCAGGTCGACCTCGGGCATGAAGAGGTCGGCGAGCCGGAGCTTCTCGCGCCGGAGGTGTCTGCCGAGCCCGCCGAGCACGACGTACAGGGCGCTGCCCAGACTGCTCCGGGGCAGGGGCGCCTCTTCCTGGCTCAGTTCCTCCTCGCACCAGGCCCAGCCACGCTCGGTCAGCTCGTGGTAGAAGGGACGGCCGCGTTGTTCGCTGGCGACCAGATCGAGGCCGTTGAGCTGACGGCGTTCCTTGCCGTCGAGGGCGAAGCCGACGATCTCGCGCAGCTCCGGGTTCGACACCTCGCGGGCGACCACCATCAGCGCCAGCATCGCCGCGGTCTGCTTCTGTCCCAATCGATCCGTCATCCGTGATCCTTCCGTACGTGATTAGCGCTGATCGAGAAATCCGCTGAATCCCTGGCGTGTCACCCTGGCCTCCGAGGTGCGCACGGCCCATTCGATCGCCTCCCGCGTCTCCGGCGGGGCGAGCACGCGATGTCCCGGCGCCGCGTCGGTCGCGCGGACCCGCGTGGCCGACATGAGCTCCTCGGCGAGGTCCTGGACCCGTTCCCGGTCCCCCGCGCCGATCGCGATCTGCAGCTCGGCGACGATCTCGTCCACGAAGCCCCACATGAGCGGCCGGAGCCGGGCGTGCGCGGTTTGCCGGAGCACGCCGGCGACGTCGAGGTCACCCGGTTCGACGAGTGCCGTCGTCCCTCTGAGCTGGTCGACGAGGTTCTGAGCGATCTCCATCGGCCCGCGCGACGGGCCGAACTGGAGATGCCGCAGATTGCCGACGTACCCCGGCAGGCTGTTCGGCTCGGTTCCCTTGGTGAGCACCGGGACGACGCGGCGGTCCTGCCCGAGGGTCCGGTGCAGGAACAGTTCGACCTCGGCCGACTGCCAGCGGCTCACCTCGCGGTCGACGATCAGGCACAGATGTTTCGCGTCGTCCGCGGTCTTTTCGAGCAGCGACCGTTCCCCGGACAACGACAGCACCGGCCGGACACCGAGCTCCACCAGGTACTTCATGAGTTCTTCGGCGAGGTACATCGTCGGCCTGGTCGTGCTGACCCGGACGTCGTGGGAGAAGGTGCGTTTCTCCGCCCGGACCGCGGCGACATAGGCGTCGCGGTTCTCCGCGAGCAGGTCCGTCCGGTCGAAGTCGTGCGCGACGACCGCCGCGACCGTTTCCAGCGCGAAACTGATCTGGTCGGCGGTCGGGCTGATCTCCGTCATCACCGGAAGCTGTTCGCCGAAGGTCCAGAAGGAGACGTACGGCAACGTCAGATGTCGCGACATCACGTCCGGCGAGACGTCGCGATCGAGCCAGCTGCGGAACAGGTCCTTCGTCTCTTCGAGACAGATGCGCCGCCACTCCTCCGAGCGCGCGTACTCTTCGCGGGCATCGAACCTCGACAGCACCGGCAGCACGGTCAGCTGCGGCCGGTCGTAGGGCATGCGGTCGCGCGCGGCGTTGGCGCGTTCGGCGATGTCGACCGCACCCCGCATGCTCTGCACGTTCGCCGTGAAGAGGACGACGAGCCGGTCCGGAAGATGGGCGGTGCAGATACCCCCGATGTCGGAGATGCCCGTGCGGCTGTCGATGAGGACGTAGTCGTAGGCGGCCGTCCACTGTTCACGGCATTGTTCGAGGTAGTCGCCGAAACCCTGTTCGTACAAGCCTTCCCAGTCGAGATCCTGCACCCGCCGGACGTAGGCGTCGTCCCCGCGGCCGGCGGTGATGACGTCGAGCTTCACCTTCCCGGTCAGCCGGGTCGTATGCGCGCCAGGAGCCAGCCTGCCTTCACGGAAGTCGTCGATCAGGTCCACGACCCCGCCCGACGGGGGCGCGCTCATCATCGGCCGGAAGTAGGCGTCCAGACCGGGCGCTTCGAGGTCCCAGTCCAAACACAACACCCGATATCCCCAGCGTGCCAGGAGAACGGCGATATTGGCCATGGTGAAGCTCCGGCCGACACCGCCCTTGAAGGAGTAGAAGGTGACCACGGTTCCCGGCATGGATCAGAACCTCGGCAGCTTCGACGGTCGCGGCGGTTCGGGCGGTGGTGTTTCGATCGGCCACTCCGGAGACCACGGCGGTGCCTGCTCGATGATCTCCACCAGCTCCTTCACCATCCGCCCCAGTTCGTCCTCGAACTCGATGTACTCGGGGGTCTTCTGGTACTGCGGATGCGGTTTGTTCCAGTCCCGGAAACTGCGCATCCGGCGTTCGTGCGCCCAGGCGGGGTAGTAATCCGAGTCGCTGAAGATCACCGGATAGATCAACCGGCCCGCCTTCGCCACGCCCTCCCGCGCGACGATTTCCTCCCGCTTCGCCATCGTGTGCCATTCGGCCATGCACCGCTCGTCGCGAAAGTACTTCGGGGAACAGACCGGGATCAGGATCCGGGCACGCTGCAACGCCTCGCGTACTTCCCGAGGCCAGTTCCCGCCGACGGCGACACTGTCTTCGAGAAATATCTTGACGTCATAGTCGACGTTGTCGTCCAGAAGTCTCTGCAGCCGAGGGTGGAAGTGATTCCGCACCCAGTCCGGGGCGTCGCCTCCGCCTCGGCGATAGCTGATGAACACGTCGTACTCGTACACGAGCGCCATCGCTCCTTCGCCCCCGGATCCGTTTGACAGCACCGATCGTAGGGGCCGAAGACACTCTCAAAAAGGTCCAAAAACACGACAAAAACTGGACATGGCGTCGCATACGAAGCCGCCGAAGACAAAAAGATGACAAGCGGACGACAATGACTGCCCGCACGCGTTCGATCGTCGAGAATGCGACCATCCGGCGGGCAGTGCGCCCTTCACCTGACAGGAGTTTCGATGGCCGACAACGAGCCACCGCATGTGTTCGTCACTTACGCACATGATTCACCGGAGCACAAGGAACGGGTCCGCCGCTTCGCGGATTTCCTGCACGGCCGGATCGGTCTCGAAGTGCACCTTGATCAATGGGACGACGGCGAACGTCGCGACTGGTCGTTGTGGGCGTTGAAACACCTCGACACGGCGAATTTCGTGGTCGTCATCGCCTCGCCCGACTACAAACGCCGTGCCGAGGGAAACGCGGCGTTCGACGAAGGACGCGGCTCCCAGTTCGAGGCGGCGCGGATCCGCGATCGCCTGACCAGGGATCTCGGTGGTGAGATCAAACGGATCCTGCCGGTCGTGTTCCCCCAGCAGTCCGTCGACGACATCCCGAACTTCCTCAATCCGCACTCCACCACGAGATATCCGGTCGATGTGTTCACCGAGGAGGGTGTGGAGGATCTTCTGGCCGCGATCACCGGCAGGGCCCGGCATCAGCGCCCCGAACGCGGCCAGTGGCGTGGCGGCGCAGTGAACGCGGCGGGCCCCGGCAAGACCTCGGTCGCGACCGGCCTGGAATGGCGGGCGTGCAGCGACGGCATCCGCACCGAAGGCGCGCGGATCAACGACGTGCACTACGCGGACAGCATCGTCTTGCGGGCGGCGGAGCGGCTCGCTTACGTCGAAGTGGACCTCGGGATGGCCTACCGGAAATTCACCGCGACGGCCGGCGTCCTCGACGACGCGGCCGAACCCTTCCAGGTCGGACACTTCCGCGTCCTCCTCGACGGGCGGCCGTCACCGGAGGTCAAGGTGGCGCTGGGAAAACCGGCGGAGATCGAAGTCGGCGTCACCGGTGTGCTGAGGCTCCGGCTGGAGTTCCACCGTCCGGGGACGACGGAGAGCAGGTGGCTGCCGGAACTGGCGTGGGGCGATCCCGTGCTGGAGTAGGGCTGGTGGCGCTCACTGGTCGCGCGGCGTGGCGAGCCCGGTTCTGTTGAGGGTAGGGCAAACGTGGCGTGGTCGGTGCAGGTGGTCGTGAGTGGCGTTTCGGGCTCTAACCCGAAACGCCACTCACGACCCGCGCTTGACCAGGGCCGAAGGCTCCCTTCGCCACATTAGACGCAGTGAAGGGGGCCTTCACACGCGTCTGCTGTGACTGCTGGGACTGGTGGTGTCGCACGGCCGCAGGTGGCGATCGTGTAGTCCGTGAAGGCCTCCTTCCCTACCTTCAGGGTAGTGAAGGAGGCCTTCACGGACCTGCGGCCAACAGCCACTCACGACCCGCGTGCGACACCCCACGTCACCCTTGCCCCTCAAGAGAAGTCCTCCTCCACCACCAGTTCCCGCAACTTCACCAGCCCCCGGTGCTGTTTCACCCGGACGTTCCCCGGTGACAGCCCGAGCGCGGCCGCGGTCTCGGTGGCGGTCAGCCCGACGACGATCCGCAGGGTGAGCACCTCCCGCTGCAGCTTCGGGAGCCGCGCGACGAGCCTGCCCAGCCGCGCACCGAGGTCGACGTCGAGCATGTGACTCTCCGGATCGTTGCGGACCGGCCCGGCCTCCGGCAGTTCGGGCACGGGATCGGACCGGTCGCGGGACACCGCGCGGAAGGCGTCGGCGACCTTGTTGGCCGCGATCGCCCGGACGAGATAGAGGAACGAGCCGCCGCGATCCTCGTACACCGGCAGCATTTTGAAGACCGCGAGGCACACCTCTTGCGCGACGTCGTCGGCCGACAGGTAGGAGAGGTCGCGTCCGCCCATCCGCGCGCGGCAATAGCGCACCAGCATCGGTTTGACGACGGCGAGCAGCCTGTCGACGGCGTCCTCGTCACCGGCCTTCGCCGCCATGACGAGCGGATCGAGCATCTCTTTGGTCAGCCGGCCCGACGGGCGCGGGAGGGTGTCCAATGTGCGGTAGCCCCGGACTTCGCCGTCGATCGGGCGGGTGTCGATGGTCGGCATCGGCTCAGCCCATCACTTTCGCGGTGGAATCGAGCCGCCGCACCTGCGCGAGGAAGGCGTTCATCCTCCACCGCAGGCTGTATGCCTTCGCCGTGTCGCCGAAGACCTTCTTCTTGTGCAGGATCGCGGCCAGTTCCCCGATGGTGCGTCCGTCCGCCTCGGAGATTCTGAGGGAGATCCCTTGCCGGATTCCGTCGGATTCCGGGGACCGGGCGATCATCGGGTTGCCGTCGTCCGCGACGGACCAGCCCTTCCTCGCGATCTTCTTCTTGAAGACCTGGCGCAACTGCTGCCCGGTCAGCGTGGTTTCCACCCGCCGCGGGCGGAAACCGTGTCTCTTGAAGGCGATGTAGCCCAGGTACACGACGGCGATCACGACGAGGATCAGCACACCGGAAGTGCCGTTTCCCTCGCTCGTGGTGTCAAGGGCGATTCCCATGTT
The DNA here is from genome assembly GCF_041021335.1 of Amycolatopsis sp. SB7-3. Classification (NCBI taxonomy): domain Bacteria; kingdom Bacillati; phylum Actinomycetota; class Actinomycetes; order Pseudonocardiales; family Pseudonocardiaceae; genus Amycolatopsis; species Amycolatopsis sp. SB7-3. Next base: position 130,867 of record NZ_JBFPJQ010000003.1, on the reverse strand, counting down.
CTCTCCCGGGCGTTCGCGGTCCGAATGCCCGATAATCGAGGAAATCGCGGACGGTGTTGCGCACCGGAGTTTGTTGTCCTGATTTTGTCCGTTGCCGTTCGCCGGAAAGCGGCCAGATCAAGGACACCTTTCGCCAGGGCGCGATCATCGGTAGCGAAACCGGCCTCTGGATCGATCCCTGCGCTGTCGAATCGCCACGATCACGGGGAGAGCGCGGATGACGGATCGTTTCGATGTCTTGTTGTGTTTCACCGCGGAGGGCGCGGCCCAGGTGGACGAACCGGAAGCGGCACTTCGCGACGCGGGGCTCCGTGTTCTCCGGGACACCGCCGTCGACGAGTTCGCCGACGCGCTCGCGAACTCCCGTGTCGTGCTGGTCCTCTGCTCCCGTGCCGACCGGGCCCTGGTCGTCGATCCCGGGGCGGACGGCGAACAGGCCGTCGATCCGCGGGACCTGCCCGCCTTCGCCTGGCTCGTCCGGCGCAAGGTGGCCGACGCCCGCCGCGGACGCCCGGCCCGGATGGTCGGGCGGTATCGCGAACTCCTGGCGCTCCATCGTGGCCTGCACGCGCACCCGGTCCTGATGGTGCGAGGCCTGCCGGGTGTCGGCAAAACCGTGTTGACCGAGCAGTACGCCCGCATCTTCCAGGACACCTTCGACGGCGGTGTCCTGCGGCTGGGCCCGTTCGGGCAGCACGCGCCGGAAGAGGTCCTGTCCCAGTTCCACCTCGCGCTGGCGCGCGCGGCAGGCGACCGGCTGGGCACCGATCTGTCCGGCATCGGCTTCGACCGGCTGCGCGACCACGTCGCCGAACGGATCGGCGCCGACGGGCGTCGCGTTCTCGTCCTCATCGACGACGTGCCTCCAGGGCTCCCTCCGGACGTCCTCGAACGGCTGCTGCTCCCGACCTCCGCAGTGTCCACAGTGCTCGTGAGCCGCGTGGGGAATTCTCCGTGGGACGTCGCCACACTCGACCTGGCCGGGTTGACACCGGCGGAAGGGCTCAGGCTGTTCAGCGACTACCGCGCACCGGCCGACGACATCGAGCGGGAAGCGGTGCTCCGTCTCGTCGAACACTGTGGCGGGCATCCGATCACGCTGCGCGCCAACGCGTTGGCCGTGCGACGCCGGGGCGAACCGCTCGCGTCCTGTCCGGACACGGCACCGCCGGCGATCCGCGGTCTGCTCGCCGGTTGCGGTCCGGTCGCCGCCGGGATCATCCGCCTCGGCGCGATGCTGGCACCGGCCCCCTTTCCGCTCGGCATCGCCCGTGACGTGCTCGGAGACGGTTCCGTCGAAGCCGTCGGCGATCTCGAAGAACAAGGGCTCGCCTCGCTTGTGGACGGCGGGTTGCGGCTGCAACCCCTCGTCGCCGAGGTGGCCAGGGCGGGGCTCGATCCCGGCGACCTGCCCTCGTCCGCGGCGAAGTCCTTGCTACGCCTGCTTTCCGACGAACGCGCCGAGTACCGGGACTTCCTCCTCCAGCATGCCCGCGCCCTGGCCGAGCGCACGTCCGCGGCGCTCCGGATCCGGCTGCTGCGCCCGGTCGCGGCCGCTCACGAACGGCACCGGGATTTCTTCGCCGCCGGCGAGGTCCATGCCATGATCCTGTCCACCGAAGGCGCCACGAGCACGGACTTCGTGACGGCCGCACGGGTGGAGATCGCCTGCGGGCTGTACCCGGAGGCGGTCCGGCACGCCCGCCACGCGCTGCTGGTTGCGGCCGACGACGAGGAACGATGCGAGGCCAACTTGGTCGCCGCACAGGCATTCGACTGTCAGGGCGACTACGGCGCCGGTGAACGGACTTTCTGGAACGAGCTTCCCTGGCGGGGTGAAGCCCGGCCATCCGCGGTCGTGGCGCGCGCACAGGCCCTGCGTCTCCGAGGCCGGGCCAGGGAGGCCATCGCCTCGCTCGACACGGTCCTGCCGGAGCTCCACGACTCGCCTTCCGGCGACCTCCTGCCGTCGGCCCTGCTGGAATACGCCCGCGCCCTGCTGCTCGACGACCGGCCGCGGCGGGCACGCGAAGCCGCGGCGGAGGTGATCGCGGCGTTCCACGCCACCGGAAGGAAGCGGCATTTCCGGTGCGCCGAAGCCGAATTGCTGTGGGCGGAGGCGACGGTCACGCTCGACCTCCGAGACCTTCACCCGGACCGGTCCGTCGCCGCCCTGCGCGAACTCGAAAGCCGGTATGGACGGCGTCACGGCGCGGAGAGCCCGGCCGCCTTGACCGCCGCGGCCCTGGCCGGCCGCGCGCTCCTGCTACGAGGGCGGCCGGAGCGGGCCCTGCAGGCGTTGAGCGCGACCGAGCGGACCGTCCTCCGCGTCTTCGGTCGCGAGAACCGCTTGCGGTACCGGATCAGGCACGGCATGGCCCTGGCACACGGACAGTCGCGTGACTTCGGCCGCCAAGCCGAACTCCTCGAGGAGATCCTCCAGCCACAGATCCGCTTGCTGGGCGTGACCCATCCGGAAACCCTCGAAAGCCGGCTCGACCTCGGCCTCGCGCTGGCCTTCAGCGGGCGCGACCAGTACCGGCGGGCCACCGAACTGGTCGACGGCGCCGCGCACGACATCGTCGCGACGCTCGGCCCCGCGACGGAGTTGTCCGAGAAGGCGATCGCGGCGAAACGGGTGCTACGGGGCACGGCGAGTCAGTTCTCCGACGGTCGCCAGCGCACTCCGTAGGCGAAACCCGGTGTCAGATGCCGGAACTGGACGTGGACCTCGCCCGACGCGTCCGGCGTCAGGAAGCCCCCGCGTGCCGCCTCGTCACTCGCGTCGTCCTGGAAGACCCGTTCCAGCAGGACGACTTCCACCGGGATCGGCAGGGCGAACCGGACGTGCAGATCGAACAGATCCACCGGATGCCTTGGGACGCAGACGAAATGCGGATGCCTGAACTCCGCCCGGAACCGCAAGGCGATCTCGTGTTTGCTCAGCCGCTTGAGCGGGCTGGGCAACCGCAACGCCAGTCCGACGCGATCGGTGGACTCCATCACCCGTCCGGTCAGCCGTCCACCGTGGAACACGTCCACGCGGAGATCCTCACTGCCGATGGCCTCACCCCGGTAGACCGAGTCGGTCAGGGTGAGGGCCAGGTCCAGTTCGGCGATGTCGTCGGCGTCGGCGACGATCCGGCGGGATTCGAGGACCTCCGGCACCGGCTGGTCGAGTGCCACCGCCACGCGCAGTTCCTCCGTGTGCCACCGTCGGCTGGGCTGAGTCGCTTCGGCCTCGTCGGATTCGCTTGTGGACGCGGCGGCGACCTCGGCGAGCTGCTCGATGCCGTCGTCGATCCGGCGACGGGCGGTCCGGTCGTCGCGCTGCAGATGCTTGGCCAGCCAGCGCACCCGATCCTGATAGAAGGGATGCACCGCGTCCGGATGCAGCCCGAGCGCGGCCAGCACGGCGGTGCACAGGTCCTCGGGCAGCGAACGCGCCCAGCCGGACAGGCATTCACCGAGCGTCCGCCGGATGGCCGCGTTCCCCTCGTCTTCGGCCATGCCGCAGACCGCGCGTAACGCGGGTCCCGCCCGTTCGGCCAGCTGAGGGGCCGCGATTCCCCGGCCCCTCCGAAGCAGCTTCAATTCGCCGGCCAGATCCGCAGCGCTGACGGTCACCAGTCCTCCCCTAGTGGTTCAAGCACGGTCGTCAATAGTCACCAGCCCGGCGGCCCGTGTCCAGCCGGTGGCGGCGGTGTATCGCCGATCGTTATTTTGGGTTTTCCTTTCCCGCTCATACGGGAAACAGGAAACTCCTTGTCGCTCCCGGACCGGCGACGCATTCTTGGTGAGCCGCCCCAATTCGCGGCGATAACACCTCAACCAGCGGTTTTCCCGCGTTGTCGAGTGCTGCCCTCATGCGCTCACCGAAGGAGTCGGAATGACCGTCAAGTGCTCGCTTTCGCTGCTCTTACGGATCGCTTTCTGGCTGTGGGTGGTCGCGCTCCTCATCGGGGTGGCGCTCGGCAACGCGATGGGGACCGCGCCCGCGAACCCGGTCTCTCCCGTGGTCGCCACACACGGAAAGGAGGTGGACTGACCATGCAGACCCACGCCATCGGCCTGATCCTGGCCCTGCTCGGCATCGTGTTCGGCTGAGGACACGGCATGGAACACACCCGCGTGCGGCGGCCGGATCCGCGGATCCGGCCGCCGGACGGAAGCCACTGCCGGAACATCGTCCGCACGGCCATACTGATCCTCCGACGAGGATGGGGGCCGATGAACGAGAGAGCAACGTTCGGAGCGGAGTTGCGTCGCCGCCGTAAAGCGGCCGGCCTTTCGCTCACCGAACTCGCCGCACGCACTCACTACAGCAAGGGTTACCTCAGTAAAGTCGAGACCGGGATTTCCGCGCCGAATCCCGCACTCGCGGAGTTGTGCGAAACGGAACTCGGCGCGGAAGGAGAGTTGAAACCGCTGCTTCCCGGCGAACCCGTGCGACGGCGGACACGGCCGGACGTCAGACCGTCCGGTCTGCCACCGGCGACCTCCTCCTTCACCGGACGGGCGGCCGAGCTGCGGGCGATCCGCGCGGCGCTCGAAGCCGACGGGGGTGTCTGCGTGGTGTCCGGCATGGGCGGTGTCGGCAAGACTGAACTCGCGGTGCGCTGCGCGCACCGGCTGGAGTCCGGATTCGCCGACGGCTGCCTGTTCGTCGACCTGCGCGACGAAGCCGGCGAACCCGCCGCGGTGCACGACAGGCTGCTTCGCATACTCGGTGTCCCCGCGGACGGCATCCCGGCCGAGCCTGCCGACCGCGCGGCGCTGTACCGATCCCGGCTTCGCGGCCGCAGTCTGCTTCTCGTACTCGACAACGCGGTCAGCGCGGCGCAGGTACGCCCGTTGCTTCCCGCCGAACCGAAATGCCGCGTGCTGATCACATCGAGGTCCAGGCTGAGCGCGCTCGACGACGCCGCGCACGTCTCCTTGGACATGCTCCCGCTCGACGCGGCGGTCGGCCTCTTCACCGCGATCACCGGCGTTCCCGCCGGTCCCGCCGTCACCCGGGTGGTCCGGCGCTGCGCCCGGCTCCCCCTCGCGATCCGGATCGCCGCGGCGCGGCTTCGCGCGCATGCCGCGTGGGACGTCGCGGAACTCGACCGGCGGCTGGCGGACGAGTCGGCCCGCCTCGGTGAACTGGACGACGGCGAACGTTCCCTCGCCGCCGCGTTCCGGCTGTCCGTTCAGCAGTTGAGCACCGCCGAGGCGAGACTGTTCGGGCTGCTCACCGTCCATCCCGGAACCGACGTCGACGTCCACACCGCGAGCGCGTTGAGCGCGCTTCCGTTCCGGGAGGCCGATCGGCTGCTGGACCGTTTGCACGAAGCCCATCTGCTCACCCAACCGGACTCCGACCGATACGGATTCCATGACCTGTTGCGCGCGTTCGCCACCGAATTCGTGCTCACCGACGCGGAGGACGGCATGAAAGCTTTCAGCAGGCTCACCGATTTCGCGGTGCGGACCGCCGCCCGGGCCGACCGGGAGATCACCCCGCACCGCTACTTCCCGGAGATCGTCTTCGACCCTGGCGTCCCGGAACCGGCCAGGCTGGACGACAGCGAGATGGCGATGTCCTGGTTCCGCGCCGAATGGCCCGGTCTGGTGGCCCTGTGCCGGACGGCGGGCGAACGCGGCGAACACGAGCGATGCTGGCAGCTCGCCTTCTTCCTGCGCGACTTCTTCTTCGTGGCCAAACTCTGGGACCCGTGGCTGGAGACCCACCGATGGGCGCGCTCGTCCGCCGAAGCGCTCGGCGACACGTGGGCACTGGCCACCACCACCGCCAACCTCGGGGTCGCGCACGTCGATCGCGGCGACCTGGACGAAGCTTCGGCGTACTACGGCGAAGCGCTCGCGCTGTTCCGCCGGATCGGTGACGGGCACGGCGAGACCACCACCCTCGCGCACAACGGCTGGGCCGAGCACTACCGGGGCAACCACGACGACGCCTTGCGGGATCTCCGGCAGGCGCACGCGTTCTACGTCCGTGACGGCAATCGCCGCAACGCCGCGATCACCGATCGCGGCATCGCGCTGGTGCTGACCGCGCTGGGGCGGTCCGAGGACGCCGCCGCGATCGCCGGCCGGACGCTGACCGTCTTCGACGAACTGGGGCTGGACCTCGACGCCACCATGGCGCTCAATTGCCTGGGCTGGGCCTGGTATCACGCGGGACGCCACGACCTGGCCGCCTCGGCCTATCGTGCCGCCGCAGACCGGGCGGAGTCGTGCGGGAGCCGGTACGAGACCGCCCGCGCCTACACCGGGCTCGGCAATGTCGCGGCCGCTGAAGGCTCCGCCGAACTGGCGGCCGGACTGTGGGATCGGGCCGACGAAATCCACCCTGACCTCGATCGGGTGACGGTCGGCGAGGCTCGGGTGCGGACGGCGTGACCGCTCAACCGGCGTAACGGGCCGCGAGGCTGCTACGGTTGGCCTGTCGCGGTTCAGACACCAGCCGCCGGGTCCCTTTTCCGGGTCCGGCATGCCCTCGGGCAGCTGCCGGCCCTCCAAACCGGCAAGGAGTCAACTTGACCGACTACCGCGCTCCCGCTTCCGATCCGCCCCGACCGACACGGAGATTCGTGTCCCCTCTCGACATCTCGATCACGGCTTCCGCCACCGACACGGTGGTCACCGTATCCGGCGAAATCGATCTCGGCGTCTCCGACGACCTGCGCAAAGCGCTGGACGAGGAGCTCCGGTTCAAGCCGTCGGTACTGATCGCCGACCTGTCCGCGGTCACGTTCTGTGATTCGTCCGGCTTCACCGTCTTCGTGCAGACCCGCGCGAAAGCCGAAGAAGCCGGCGTCCCGTTCATCCTGGTCACCCAGGAGCGGGCCCTGCTTCGCCCGATGTCGCTGCTCGGCCTCGACGCGGTCCTCACCGTGCACCCGACGCTCGATTCGGCACGGGACGTGCTCACGCACTGACCAGCTGTCATGATGGGCGGTTGTGACGGGTGACAAGGATCCAGGCTTCCGTATCGGCGGACGTCCCCTGGCGGAGCGGCTGACCGAAGTCCTGCCTTCGCTCGCGAAGACGGTGCTCTCCGAGATCGTCCTCCGGATCCCGGAGTACGGTCTGCTGCCCGCCGAGGAACTCAGCGGCGACATCACGCACGTGATCGAGCAGAACCTGCGTTCCTTCATCGACACTCTGCGCACCGGCGCCACGCCGACGCGGCGGGAGCTCGACTTCCTCCGCGAATCGGCGGCCCGGCGCGCGGAGGAGGGCATCCCGATCGACGTCGTCCTCACCGCGTACCACATCGGCATCCAGGTGGTCTGGGCGTCGCTGACGCCGGACGCGCGTCCGGACGAGGTCGCCGACGTCCTGGCCGTCAACGCGCTGACCCTGCGTTATCTGGAGGTGGTCACGCCCGCGGTCGGCGCCGGCTACCTCGACGAACGCCGCACGATGTTCGACGACGAGCGTTCGGCGCGGCACACGGTGCTCTCCGCGCTGCTCGACGGCGAACCCGCGGAGGTCGCGGCTGGACAGGCGGGCCTGCGGCTTCCGCCGTGCTACATCGTCCTCGCGGCGTCGGTCGGGGCGCATCCGGACGAGGAGGTCGACGGGGTCGACCCGCTGGTCGCCGGACGGCGGAAGCTCCGGCGGCTGCGGGTCGAACTGGAACGCCAGATCCGGGGCACCGTCCTGACTTCGCTCACGCCGGACGGCGGGCTCGCCCTGCTGCCGCACGAAACCGCGGCCGACGAACTGTCCACCCGGGACTGGGCTCGCTTGGAGCGGGTGCTCGCCGACGTCGCCCGGACGGCGGGCGCCGAGGTCATCGCCGGGACCGCCGCGGCCGAGCCGTCCGGTGTGCCCGCCGCGGCGAAGCTCGCGCAGGACGTACTCGCGGTCGCCACCGGAACGGGGCGGCCGCCCGGGCTGTACCGGCTCGACGACGTCCTGCTCGAATACCAGCTTTCGCGTCCGGGCCCGGCACTCGACCGGTTGGCCACCCGGCTGACGCCGCTGGACGGCAACGAAGAACTGCTGCAGACGCTGGAGACCTTCCTCGACCGAGGCGGGCGCCGTCAGACGGCGGCGGCCCTGCACGTCCACCCCAACACGGTCGACTACCGGCTGCGCCGGATCGCCGAGCTCACCGGGCTGGATCCCACCCGGCTCGAACATATCGCGCTGCTGAACGCGGCCCTTGCGGCTCGCGCCGCCACCCGGCCCAAGGCCTTGTGACACGTCACAGAACGTGAAGGGCTCCGCTCCGGCACAGGCCGAGCAGGCGGCAAGCGGAACGGCACTCGCCCGGGAAGACGAAGAGATTCGTCCCTGTTTCGTCGGCGAGCAACTGCGCGCGTTCGAGTGCCCGGATCCCCGTCACCCCGAAGAACTCGAGCTCGGACAGGTTGACGATCACCGTGGTGCCGCTGCCGTGGAGTCGCTGGTCGAGCATCTCCCAGAGGCGCGGCGCGGTCCCCAGGTCGACCTCGCCGTTCATCTTGACGACGGTGGTCCCCCTGGTCGGCCTGCTCACGTGCAGCCGGAGACGTTCCCGCGGTTCCTCGAGTGCCCGCCGTTCGGAGGACACTGAGAAGGCGCGCTTGTTGTCAAGCGCGCGGGGCGTCGACAGGGAAGTCATATGTGGAAGTACCCAGGCGCGCGGAGCGGTGAAACCGGCCGTCCGCTTGAAGACCCCGGAAAGCGGGTATCACCAGCGGGTCGGAGGTGATGTCCCATGTCCGCTGAACAGACGGGCCAGGGGCCGGTGGTGACCGGTTTCGACGGCTCGCCCGAGGCCCGCCGCGCCGTCCGCTGGGCGGTCGCCGAGGCGAAGACCCGCGGCCTCGGCGTGGTCCTCGCGTACTGCACTCGCGACCGGCTTCCCCCGCCCGGAGCGGACCCTGTCGCGACACCGCTGAACGAGGCGGTCCCTCAGGCCGCCGACGAGGCCGCGGAAGTGGAACCCGCCCGGCGGCAGCTCGCCTCGATGGCCGAAGCGCTGAAACGCTCCGACCCGGACCTCGACGTCCGCACGGTCGTGCGTGGAGGCACTCCGGAGCAGGTGCTGACCTCGGTCGCCGACGAGACGGACGCGGCGATGATCGTGCTGGGCGAATCCCACACCGGGTTGTTCACCAGGGCCGTCCTCGGCTCGACGGAATCCGGCGTGACCAAGACCGCCGGCCGTCCCGTCGTGGTCGTGCGCGGAGACGAGCCGCCACCCGGCGGGCCGGTGATCCTCGGTACCGACGGCTCGGAGCAAAGCTCGCAGGCGGCGGGATTCGCTTTCGATTTCGCCTCCCGGCACGGGCTCACCGTGCACGCGGTGCACGTCGCGCGGATGCCGCTCTGGGGCCCCGCGAGCGAGCCGCTGCTCGGCGGGCCGGTACTGGATCCGGCGCCCGGCATCCCCCAAGAGGTGGCCGACGAGCTCGTCGCACGGCAGCTCGAGCCGTGGCGCGAGCGCTATCCGGACGTCGCCGTGGAGACGGTGCACGGGGTGGGGCCCGCCGCGCAGGCGTTGACCGTGCAATCCAGTGAGGCCGCGCTGCTGGTGCTCGGCCGGAGCGATCACGGCGATCTCAGGCGTCTCCTGCTGGGTTCGGTCAGCGACGACGCGCTGCATCACGCGCATTGCCCGGTGGCGGTGGTCCGGGCCCAGCCGGTCGGCTGAGCGCGGCGTCTCACGAAGAAGCGAGCTCTCCGAGCGTGCGCCGCGAAACGCGGAGTTCCGCGGCCAGCAGGAGGCCGCCCGTGCGGGCCTGGGCGAGCGCGTAACCGACGTCGGCGACCTTGTCCCAGGCCTCGCCCGCCGTGTCGCCCGCGCCGACCCGGCCTGCCAGCAGGCATTCTTCGAGCTGGCCCTGCAGGCCGGGCAGAACCTGGACGAGGTCGTCGGCGAGCTGCTGCAACGCCCCGATGGTCCGGCACAGGTCGGCGGGCGAGGCGGGTTCACCCGCCCGCAGGCTGCTGTGCAGGTGGCGTACGACCGATCCGGCCTGTGCGGCCAGCAGATACGGCGGCTCCTGCGACTTGGGGCTCATTGCCGTGGAATACCCCGTGCGCGACCTGCGAAAACAAAGTTTGTGCCGAACAGGCCGCGGGTATCAGCGGTTGTGAACAACGACGTACTCACCTTCGGGGTCGAGGAAGAGTTCTTCGTGGTGGACCGGACCGGTCACCTTTCGCCGGCGGGCGACGCCGTCGTGGACGCCGCGGACGAAGAAGAAGGCGAACTCCAGCAGGAGCTCACCCGTTCCCAAGCCGAATCGGCCACCGGCATCTGCACGACCCGCGACGAGGCCGAGCGGCAGCTGACAACCCTGCGCACCGACCTGGCCGAAGCCGCCGCACGGCGGGGTTGCCGCCTGCTGCCCAGCGGCAGCGCGCCGCTCGCGGAAACGGCTCTGCCCGCCATCACCCCGAATCCGCGCTACGAGCGGATGTCCGAACACTTCGGGGCGACCGCGCGGACGTCGCACACCTGCGGCTGTCACGTGCACATCGCCGTCCCCGACCGGGAAACCGGGATCCGGGTGATCGACCGCGTGCGGCCCTTCCTGCCCGCGCTGCTGACCTTGACCGCCAATTCCGCGATCTGCGACGGCTACGACACCGGGTACGCCAGCTGGCGTTACCAGCAGTGGAACCGCTGGCCCTCGGCGGGCGCGCCGCCGCGGTTCGGCTCGCTGGACCACTACGAGAGCATCGTCGATGCCTGGCTGCGGGCGGGCGCCATCCTCGATCGCGCGATGGTCTATTGGGACGTAAGGCTTTCCGAGAAACAGCCGACGGTGGAGTTCCGGCTCGGCGACGTCGCGGCCACCGTCGGCGAAGCGGTCCTCTACGGAGTGCTGATCCGCGGCCTGGTCGGCACGATCCTCGCCTCGGAGGAACAGCCCTCGAAGCTGTCCAACGAGGTGCTGCGCGCGCAGATCTGGCGGGCGTCGCGGGAAGGACTCTCCGGGCGCTGCCCGCATTTCCGGACCGGCGATCTCGCCCCGGCGAGCGACGTGCTCGACGACGTCGTCACGTTCGCCTCGGGTGCGCTGGCCGAAACCGGTGATCTCGACTTCGTCCGCGACGGGTGTGCGCGGCTGGCCGCCGGGGGCGGCGGGGCCGATCGGCAACGGGCGCGATTCGAGAAGCGGGGTGTCGCGGAGGACGTCGTGGACCTCCTCGCCGTCCGGCCGACCTGACGGCGCTCAGGGTTCCTGTTCCAGGCAGGTAAGCGCTTGGGCAGCGAGCCGCCGGACCTCGCTCCAGCCACTGTCGCCGAACCAGGCCGCGTCCGAACTCGTAGGGCCTTGGCGATCCGACACGGCGACGACCGCGGCCACGACCTCGCGAATCGCGTCGACCTCATGGCCGCCACGGAGGATCGTCCCGATTGACGTGGCCGGATCCACCGAGTCCCACGGGGTGTCGTCCACCAGCCAATGGACGGCGTTGGTGAGGTCCGCGCCGTCGAGCACTGCAGGCTCTGCTGCGAGCACCTTGAGCGCGGAGAGCACATCCTCACGCCGTTCGGGCCATTCGACATCCATGGGCCCATGGTGTCAGGTCCGCCCGACCGGACACCGCCCCGTGATTGAAGCCGTAACTCGCGTGATCGAAAGCGGAACTCGCGTGATTGGAGCCGTATCTCGTGACTTACGGCTCCAATCACGCGAGTTACGGCCCCGAGCACGCGTCTTACGGCTTCAAGCCCGGCTTCAGTTCCGGCGGGCGGCGCAACGGGCCCCAGTCCGCGTCGTGCCGTGCCCGGTCCCGCAACAGATCCCGGGCCTCCCGGAGCACCGCGGTGGAGATCCGGCCGACCGGTTCGGGATCGGTCAGCAGCGGCTCGTTGTCCGGACCCGAACCCACGATCCGGCCCGCCAGCACCCAGGGTTTGGTATCACGACGGCGTTCGTGGCTGAGGTGGCAGTAGTCGTAGAGCCGCCGGGCCAGCCAGAGTTCGAGCGGCTGATCCCGCCACCAGGGTTCGGGATCGAGGGGGTTCACCGAAAGTCCCGGCAGTTCCGCTCCGGTGAGTTCGTCCCGGCTCGTGCCGGGACGATGCTCGGGAGTCGGCGCCCACCGCACGTACAGTCCTTTCCGCCGCCTGACCAGCGCGGCGAGATCCCCCAGTGACTCCAACCGTTCCATCGAGCACTCCAGCCGAGAAGTGGACACGGTGACCGGCGCGCCGGCGTCCCTGCTCCGCCGGGGCTGCCCACGCCGGTCCACCTCACGGCCGGTGGACGTACAACCTCGCTACGCCGGCCGTTGTCTTCCGGTTACCCACTCGTCACGCGACTACACCGATTTCACGAGCGAGCGATCCACGAGATGAGCGATCTCCTCCAGCACCAGCTTCGCTTCCGGGATCGAGGCCAGCATCCACGCGTGGATCATGCCCTCGTACTCGTGATAGCCCAATGGCACACCTTGCTCGGTGCACAGCGTGTGGAGACGCCGGGCGTCGGCGAGCAGGACGTCCTTGGTTCCGATGTAGACGGTCAGCGCCCCGAGCCCGGAAAGGTCGCCGGACAACGGGCTGAGCCTGGGATCGGTGCGGGGCAATGGTCCACTGTAGAGTCTCGCCGCCTCGTTCAGACCGGTGAGCGCGAGGTAGGGGTCGCGTTCGTCCAGCGCGGGTTGCGCCGGATGGCTCATCGTCAGGTCCAGCCACGGCGACAGCAGGACGGTCTCCTTCGGCACCGGCCTGCCTTCGTCCCGCAACGCCTTGGTGAGCGCCAAGGCGATGCCCGCGCCGGCGGAATCCCCCATCACGATCCGGTCCTCCGGCTCGGCAGCAACGGCGAACTCGTCGTAGGCGCGACGGACGAACGCGGTGGCCTCCGGGCATTGATGGTCCGGGGCCAGCGGGTAGATCGGCACGGTGACCGAGCAGCCGGTGCGGTCGATCAGCCGTCCGAAGAACCGCCAGTGGTCGTGCTGGATCTGGTGCACGTAAGCACCACCGTGGAAGTACAGCACGTGCTTGGCGACCCCGCCGCGGCGCGGGCGGATCGTGTAACAAGGCCGTCCGTCCACTTCGGACCGCTCGACGTCGAACCGGCGCCGGATCGCGCGGATCGGCCCCCGGTCGCCCTTCGCCTGGCTGCTTTCGATGCTCCGGCGGAATCGGTCGAGCTCGGCGTACGTGCGCTTCCGTTTGGTGAGGCGCAGCCAGGCGAGCAGCGATTTCGCCGTGAGACTCGTCTTAGACCTGATCACGGGGAACCGTCCGATGCCAGTTGCGGGAGAACGTCCGACGCTCGCCTTCGAAGGCGTCGAGTTGCGCGTCGATCACGAACTCGTTGGGAGTGCACGAAACCCGGGTCCGCGTCTCGGACCTCGCGGACCAGTCCCCGCGGGCGAACGTCATCGACCACGCCGTCTCCGCCACCGGGGAACAGAAGTCGTCGGCGACCCACGAGTACCGCTCGAAGACATTCCTCGTGACGTCGAGATCGATGTCCTCGAACCGCACCTTGCCTTCGTTCTTCACGATTTCGAGCGCGGAGCGGTAGTCGATCAGGTCGCGGGAAACGGTCCAGCGCTGTTCGCCGGGCTCGACCTGGGTCGCCGGCAGTGGTTCCGTGCCTTCGGGTTCCCCGAACGGCCGAGCCGGGACCTCGTCCGCTTCGGCCATCGGCCGCACCGGCAACGTCAACGTGCTCTGTCCGGTGTGGACGGTCACCCTCGCCGGTTCCGGCGGAGGCCACGCGAGCGGCCAGTACGACGACGAGATCGACAGCCGGATCCGGTGCCCGGCGGGGAAAGCCTGCGCGACGGCGTTGAGCTCGACCCGCACCCGGTATCGCGTACCCGGTTCGAGCGGCTCCGGGTCGTCGTGGCCGTCCCGGTGGGTCAGGTTCAGCAGGCCGTAGGTCACTCGCGTGGCCCTGCCGTCCGGCGCGACGTCGGACAGCCGGACGGCGACCTGCGCGACCGGCTTGTCCGCCGACACCTCCAGATCCACCACCGGCGAACCGAGGATCTCGCACGGCTCGGCGAGCTCGTCGGTGTCGAAGACGAGCGAGCCGCCGTCCTCTTCCCGCTGGTCGTACGGCAGGTCGGGCGGAGCGCTGTAGGAAGCCCATTTACCGGCGAACTGGCCGACCGAAAGCGGCGATTCCACCGGCAGATCCTCCGCCGGGACCTCCTCGCCGGGTCGCGCGATCCGGTGCCGTGCGAGCCGATGCTCCGACGGACGCACATGCGGCGAAGGCCAGGACGGCTCCCCGACCCAGCGGCCGGGGCGGTCCTCGTACGAGGTCGACGGTGGCACGCTGTCCTGCATCCAGGTCTGCAGCATCGGCCCGTCCATGACGCCGTTTTCGACGTCCTTCAGCCAGTGGTCCCACCAGCGGACCAGTTCCTGCAGATACCCGATGGCGGGGCCGGGCCGTCCGAGATGCGGGTACTTGTGCGACCACGGCCCGATCAGTCCGCGCCGCGGCACGTCGAGATTGGCCAGCAGCCGCGAAACCGCGTTCGAGTACCCGTCCGCCCAGCCGCTCGACGCGAGGACCGGCACCTGGACGTCGCTGTAGTTCTCACAGACCGACGCGTGCCGCCAGTATTCGTCACGCCGCTGGTGGCTCAGCCATTCGCCTACCCAGAGACCGCAGTTCTCCAGGCGTTCGTGCCACAGGTCGCGCCACCGCTCCCCCGCCAGCGCGGGGTCGGGCGGCAATGTGGCGTAGGCGAACATCGTGGACGCTTCGGCGACGTTGTCCGACAGCAGGCAGCCACCCATGTAGTGCATGTCGTCGGAGTACCGGTCGTCGGTGAACGACGAGATCGCGATCGCGGTCAGGCTCGGCGGTTTGCGCGCCGCCACCTGCAGGGCGGCGAACCCGCCCCAGGAGATGCCCATCATGCCGGTCCGGCCGGAGCACCATGGCTGCGCGGCGATCCATTCGAGGACGTCCTCGGCGTCGAGTTGCTCCCGTTCGAGGTACTCGTCGGCGAGGATTCCCTCCGACTCCCCCGAGCCGCGGATGTCGACGCGGACGCACGCGTAACCGTGCCCCGCGAGGTACGGATGGTGCACCGAATCACGCACCGACGTCAGATCACGGTGCCGGTACGGGATGTACTCCAGGATCGCCGGAACCGGTTCGCCGTCCGAGGCGACCGGCCGCCAGATCCGGGCCGACAGCCGGACGCCGTCGGAAACCGGGATCCAGACATGGTCCTCCTCGGTGATCTCGTACGGCAGCGAAGCCACCGTCCGCATGGGCTACCCCTCCTCGAATTCGAACCGCAGCGCTTCGGTGCACCGGCGGTACTTGCTCTCCATCTCCCGTTCGGTCTGCGCCGCCACGAAGATGTGCGCGAGCTCGTAGCTGTAGCTGTCCTGTTCGGGCAGATCGGACAGCCGGGTGTCCTTCTCGGCCACCAGCTCGATCTTCACCCCGGGGATCTCCGCCTCCAGGTCGGCGATCTCGGCGCGGGTGGGCACCCGGGTGACGAGCGCGTCGCGGAACCGGCGGTAATACCACTTGCCCGCGATCCGGTAGTCGCCCCGGTTCCGTCGCGCTCCGGGATCCTGGCCCAGGCCCAGCCGGACCATGATCTGGTGGTTCGCCACCCCGTCCACGTACTCGAACAGTTCCGCGTGGGACTGCGAATGCCGCGGGTTGATCTCCAGCAGGCATGCCTGCCCGGATTCGGGATGACAGAAGAACTCGATGCTGAACGTCGCGTTGTCGAAGCCGATCTGCTCCATCACGCGGACGGAGATCTCCTTCATCCGCTCGACGGCGTCCACGGGAAGCTGCGACGGGTACTGATGCCGCAGGAAGGACGTCGAATCGGGATAGTTGATCGAATCGAGCACCCCGTAGACCGTGACCTGTCCTTTGTAGACATAGCCTTCGGTCGCGGCCTGCACGCCGTTGAGCTCTCCTTCGGCGAGGCACGCGGCCCCGCCGGCGTTCGCGACCTCTTCGGGAAGGTCGACCGTGGCCAGCACGCGCTCGAAGGGTTTGCCGACCCGGTCGACACCCGCCCGGATCTCGGCGACCGCCTTGTCGAACTCGTCGTCGTCGGCGACGTGGAAGGCCAGCTCCGAGGAGAACGACTTCACCGGCTTGAGCCACATGGGGTAGTCGACCCCCTCGGGCGGCCGCGGGTCGTCCTCGTCCAGATCCACGATGCCGAACGACGGCACCTCGTCGATCACCTTCGACTGTTCGAGGCGGCTCCAGTACTTGTGCTCGCATTTCAGGACCGCCTCGAGGGAAACTCCCGGAAGCCCGTACTTCTCGCACAGCATCGCCACCATCGTCGAGGACGGGAAGTCCCAATAGCTGACGATCGCGTCGATCGGCTCGGAGAAGGCGTCCAAATGCGCCTCCGCCTTCTCCACGAGCTCGACGATCGGGATCTCGCCGTGCTGCAGCTCCTCCGGTGAGAGCAACGCGTGGAAGCGATACCGGTCGGCACCGGGGATTCGTCTCAGCACCTCCTCGTTCGCGTCGTCGAGACCGATGACGAAGATGTTCTTTTCCTCTGGGGGCCTGGAGGATGTGGTCATAGGCCAGGCCTACCCACTCAAGTGGGCCGGAAAACCAGGGTTTGCCCGCTGCACCGCGAGGGAATCCGGCCCGCATGACGGAGTTGCCCGGAACGCGTTCATTGTGGCTCGACACGGCTCCCGCTCCCGATCGCGCCGGCACGCCCTTGCCGCCGCAGGTCGACGTCGCCGTCCTCGGCGGCGGTATCGCCGGGCTCACCACGGCGTACCGGCTGGCGAGGGCGGGGCGTTCGGTTCTCGTACTGGAGGCCGGCCGTGTCGCCGCCGGGGTCTCCGGCCACACCACCGCCAAGATCAGTACCCAGCACGGGCTCAAGTACGCCACGCTGGCCAAGACCAAGGGCGCCGAAGCCGCCGCGATGTACGCGTACACGCAGGCGGCCGCCCTCGATTGGATCGCGGCGGCCACGGCCGAACTCGGCGTCGACTGCGGGTTCACCCGCTCCGACAGCTTCGTCTACACGACCAGGCCCGAAACCGTCGAAAGCCTCGAACGGGAGGCCGAAGCGGCCGCCGAGGCGGGTCTTCCGGCCTCCTACGTCACCGAAGTCGACCTCGACGTGCCCGCCCTCGGCGCGGTCAAGTTCGCGTCGCAGGCGCATTTCCACCCGCGCCGCTGGCTGCTCGCGCTGGCCGCCGAAATCGAACGCGCGGGCGGGACGATCGTCGAAGGGGTACGCGCGGAAGGTCTCGACGAACTCGGCGGGACCAAGGTGCGCACGAGCTCGGGTGACGTGCGCGCCGGCGAGGTCGTGGTCGCGACCCACTACCCCGTGTTCGACCGCGGCCTGTTCTTCGCCCGGCTCGATCCGGTCCGCGATCTGGTGGTCGCCGGACCCGTCGCGGGGAATCACCCACCCGAGGGGATGTATCTGGACGCCGACACCCACCACTCCGTCCGGAGCTACCTCAACGACGGTGTGCCGTACGCGGTCGTGGGCGGCGAGCATTACCGGGTCGGCGACTCCGTCGACGTCGAGAGCCGCTACGAACGGCTCGCCACGTGGGCGCGCGAGCACGCCGGCGTGCAGCGGGTCACCCACCGGTGGTCCGCGCACGATCTGTCCACTTTGGACTCTGTGCCGTACGTCGGCCGCTACCACCCGGCCAGCCGTCACCTCTGGGTCGCCACCGGTTTCGGCCAGTGGGGTATGACAGGCGGTACCGCGGCCGGGCTGCTGCTCGCGGACCTGCTCACCGGACGAGACAATCCGTCGGCGGGCCTGTACGACCCGAACCGCTTCGACCTCCGGTCGGCGATCTCGACCGTGGAGAACAACGCGACCGTGGCGAAATTCCTGGTGGGCGACCACCTCAGCGCGTTGCGCAAACCCGCTTCCCTCGACGAACTCGCGCCCGGCGAGGCGAAGGTGACCCGCGACGGCGGCGAACTCGTCGCCGCCTACCGCGATCCGGGTGGCGAGCTGCACGCCGTCGGCGCCCACTGCACCCATCTCGGTTGCCTCGTCGCGTTCAACAACGCGGAGAAAACCTGGGACTGCCCGTGCCACGGTTCGAGGTTCAGGCTGGACGGGTCGGTGATCCAAGGGCCGGCCGTGCGCGCGCTACCGAAGAAGCGGGAGCGGTGATGACCGGGATCGGCATCGAAGAAGAGTTCCTGCTGGTCGATCCGAGGACCGGGGTGAGCTGCTCCCGGGCCGAGGCGGTGCTCGAACGGCATCGCGTCTGCTGTCCGCTGCCGGACGGCGCGGCGGTCCACCGGGAACTACGTCCAACCCAGATCGAGGCCGCCACCGGCGTCTGCGACACGGCCGACGAGCTGTACGAGCACTTGACCGCGGGACGCCGCACGCTCGCCGAAGCGGCCGCGGGCGAGGACTGCGCCATCATCGCCGCCGGCACTCCCCCGCGTCCCTCGCCCGAACGCGACTACGAGGCCGTCGACCGGTTCGGCAAGGTCGACGCGCTGTACGCCGGGGTGGTCAAGGCCTACGAGGCCTGCGGATGCCACGTGCACGTCAGCGTGCCCGACCGGGAGACCGCGGTCGCCGTCGTGAACCATCTGGGTGAATGGCTGCCCACCCTGCTGGCGTTGTCGGGCAACTCGCCCTTCGCAGGCGGCCGCGACACCGGCTACGAGAGCTGGCGGATGGTGGAGCAGAGCCGGTTCCCCGGCTCGGGTATCGCCCCGTACTTCGTCGACGCCGCCGCTTACGAGGAACAGGTCGGCAAGCTGGTGGACTGCGGGGTCCTGGTGGACGAGAACCAGACCTTCTGGCTCGCGAGGCCGTCGGCGCGGTGGCCGACGGTCGAGGTCCGCGCCGCCGACACCGCGTCCACCGTGGACGAAGCCGTCCTGCAGGGCCTGCTGACCCGCGCGCTGGTGCGCACCGCCCTCACCGACCTGGACCACGGGGTGGAGGCCGCTCCGCTGGATCCGCAGATCGCCGCCGCGGCCGTGTGGTCGGCCGCGCGTCATGGGCTTTCGGGGCCCGCCGTCGACCCGGTGGCGGGAAAGCCGGTCCCGGCGGGCGACCGGGTCGCCGCGCTGCTGGCGCGTACGCGGCAGGCGTTGGAGGACACGGGCGACGCGGACCTCGTCCGCATCCTGCTCGGCCGGCTGGAACGGGAGGGCACCGGCGCCGAACGGCAGCGCCGGGCCGCCGCCGACGGAGAGATCGCGGTGTTGCGGATGCTGACCGAAGAGACGGTTCCGCACGCCTAGATCGGGTACCCGCGCGGCATGACGACGATCGACCGTGATGTGGCCGCGAGGCTGCCTGAAATCCGCGGCCCGCTTTCGGCGGCCGTGGTGGACACCCTAGCGGGCGGACGCCGAGACGATTTCGACCCCGAAGTGGCGACCGGTGCCGACCCGTTCGGGGAAGACCTCCAGCTGGCGCTGCACGTCTGCTACGAACTCCACTATCAGGGCTTCGACGGCGTCGACTCGGAGTGGGAATGGGACTCGCGGCTGCTCGCCTTCCGATCCGTTCTGGAGCACGTGTTCCTCGACGGCATCCGCGCCGCCGTGCCCGGCGGGGACGACGTCGGCGGGCTGCTGGACGAGTTGCTCGTCGAACCGGTCGAAGGCGGCGGCGTTTCCCATTTCCTGCGTGACGAGGGCGAATGGTGGCACGTCGAGGAGTACTTCGCGCAGCGGTCGATCTACCACCTGAAGGAGGCCGATCCCCACGCGTGGGTGATCCCGCGCCTGCGGGGCAGGGCCAAGGCCGCGCTGGTCGCCGTGGAGTTCGACGAGTTCGGCGGCGGGCGGGCCGATCAGGCGCATTCCCGGCTGTTCGGGGATCTGCTGACCGCCGCCGGCCTGTCGGACGGCTACCTCGCCTACCTCGATCACGTCCCCGCCTGCACGCTCGCGACGGTCAACATGATGTCGCTGTTCGGCCTGCACCGTGGCCTGCGTGGCGCTCTCGTCGGCCACTTCGCCGCCGCCGAGATCACCACCGCGCCCGCCGCCCGCCGCATGGACCAGGCATTGGAACGTCTCGGCGCGGCACCGGAATGCCGCCACTTCTACACCGAGCACATCGAGGCCGACGCGGTGCATGAACAGGTGCTGCGGCACGACGTCGTCGGCGATCTGCTCGACCGGGAACCCGGACTGGCGGCGGACATCGCGCTGGGCATCCAGGCCACCGACCTGCTGGAAACCCGGCTGACCGAGCACCTGCTCGGCGCTTGGTCAGCCGGGGAGACCTCACTCCTCCGGCCGCTGCATCCCCTGCCGTGACCGGCGGCGGTGGCTCGTGTCGCAGAACGGGTAACGCTTGCTGCGGCGGCAGGCGCAGAGGGCGACCACGAAGCGATCCGAGGTCACCGTCTCGCCGTCGTCCGTGACGATCTCGACCGGCCCCTCCACCAGGAGGGGCCCGCCGGGTTCGATGCGGACCCTGGTCCTACGGCCGGTCGGCACGGATCACCACCAGGTCCTCGTGACTTTGCTCGGCCTCGATCAGGCCCGCCGCTTCGAGGAAGGCCGCCCGTGCCCGCATGACCGGTCCGAAGGGGATCGACCGGGTGGCGACCACCGACGGTGTCAACCCCGCCGCCCGCAACTGCGTCAACGACGTGTCGGGGCCGGAGACCGCGGAGTGGACCATCATCAGGTAGCCGCCCGGCGCCACCAATTCGGCCGCCTGGGCACAGACCTGGTCGAGCACGATCCGGCCGTCCGGCCCCGCGTCCCACGCCCGCGCGGCGCCGGTGGCGGGTATCGGCGAGGGAACGTACGGCGGGTTCGCCAGCACGACGTCGAACGGGCCACCGCTCGCTGCCTCGGCCAAGCCGCCCCTAAGCGGCCGAACCGGGAGGCGGCGCAGCCGCGCGTTGACCCACACCGCGGCCAGCGCCCGCCGGGAGATGTCCACGGCGGTCACCGATCTGGCGCCGTGCGCCGCGGCCGTCAGCGCGAGGGCGCCGGTGCCGGTGCAGAGGTCGAGGACTTTCGCTTCACGGGGCATCCCCGACGCGCTCAGCGCGCTCGCCAGCAGCCACGTGTCGTGTTGCGGGCGATAGACCCCCGGCGGCCGCAGCAGCCATGGCCGCGCCGGGGCGAGTGGAATCGTTGCTGCCTGGGAGATCGCGGTCATGTCCCCTCCGGTTCGCCGTAGTTGCCCACGGCTACCCCGATCGTCTGGCACGAAACGTCCACAGTGGTCGGCTTGGTCGTGAGTGGCGTTTCGGGTTAGAACCCGAAACGCCACTCACGACCCCATCACTAGAACGCGAGAAAGCGGGTAACCGTTGGGGAAACCGAACGAAGGAGACCCTCATGGACACCGGACCCGCCAAAGACGATTCCACCGACAGCGAGAAACTCGACCATGAAGACCGCGAAGAGACCCGCGGCGAGCAAGGCACGTCGTCCGGAGACCCGCACGACGACACAGACCCGCAGTCCGGCGAATGAGGCGCGCCGCCGAACGCGTTTTCACGGCCGCACCACGGGGTACCCGGTCGGCTCGCGGCGAAACGGAGGCTTTCCGATGAACCTACGTACGACGGGCTTCCTTCTGCGACCGGTGGTGCTGGTCATCGCGCTGGTCCACCTCGTCCTGGGTGTGCTCGGCTTCTTCTTCCTCCCGGAGGCGAACGAGGTCGGTGAAAACACGCTGTGGATCTTCAGCGCGACAGGCATGCTCGACGTCATCCGCACCGTGATCGGCGTCCTCGGCCTGGTCGCCGTGGTCAAACCGTCCGCGATCCCGGCCTACAGCTGGCTGGTTTTCGTCGCGTTCACGGGTTTGACCGCCTTCGGTGTGCTCTCGGCGGGGACCGATTCCGCCGGTGACGCCGTCAACCTCAGCTGGGCCGACAACGTCCTGCACGGGCTGACCGCCCTCGTGGCACTCGTGGTGGGCGTCGCGTCCATTCGCAGTTCCCAGCGAAAGCAAAGTAAGACAAGGGAAAACGTTTAGTCCGTCCACAACGGGCAACTTGGCGGGTATGACGAAAACGCCCCCGCTCCGGATTCTCCTGTGGCACGTCCACGGTTCCTGGACCGAGGCCTTCGTCCGCGGTGGCCACCACTGTTTCCTTCCGCTCCTCGAAGAGGGCGGACCGTGGGGTCGCGGACTCAGCGGCCGAGACTGGCCCTCCGCCCAGGAGATTCCGGTCGATGATCTGAAGGATCTCGACGTCGACGTCGTGATCCTTCAGCGGCCGGAGGAGATCCACCTGGCCGCGCGGTGGCTGCGCCGCCGTCCCGGCAAGGAAGTGCCCGCCGTCTACGTCGAGCACAACACGCCCCGGGAGCACGCCGCCACCACGCGGCATCCGCTGGCCGAACGCGACGACATCCCGCTGGTCCACGTGACCCATTTCAACGAACTGATGTGGGACTCCGGCCTCGCGCCCACGGTGGTCGTGCCGCACGGGATCCCCGATCCCGGTGAGCGGTACACCGGCGAACTGCCCCACGGCGCGGCCCTGATCAACGAACCCGCGCGGCGGGGCCGGATCACCGGAACCGATCTGCTCCCCGCCTTCGCGGAGATCGCGCCGGTCGACGTGTACGGGATCGGCGCGGAAGAACTCCACGGCCGGCACCCCGCGCTCCGTCCCGGCGGCGATCTGCGGAGCCGGGAGCTGCACGCCGAGGTGGCCCGGCGGCGCGTCTACCTCCACACCGCGAGGTGGACGTCGCTGGGCCTTTCGCTGCTCGAAGCGATGCATCTGGGCATGCCGGTCGTGGCACTCGCGACCACCGAAGCGGTACTCGCGGTCCCGCCGGACGCCGGCGCCGTCTCGACGGACGTCGAGGCGTTGGCGAGGGCATATCGCGAGCTCATCCACGAACCCGATTTCGCCGTGCTGGCGGGGAAAACCGCGCGCGAGTTCGCGTTGAGCCACTACGGGCTCGACGCGTTCCTCAGCCGCTGGAACGCCCTGCTGGCCGAAGTGACCGCTTGATTCCGCCGCAGGCGGAGGGAAGGAGCCCGATGAGGATCGCGATGGTTTCCGAGCACGCGAGCCCGCTCGCCGCCATGGGCGGAGCCGATGCCGGGGGTCAGAACGTCCACGTCGCGGCCCTTTCCGCCGCGCTGAGCAGGCAAGGACACGACGTCACCGTCTACACACGCCGCGACAACCGCCGTGTCGCCGCGACCGTCGAGACGCCGGACGGCTACCGCGTCGTCCACGTTCCGGCGGGGCCGGCCAAAAAGCTGCCGAAGGACGAGCTGCTGCCGCATATGGGCGAGTTCGGCCGGGTGCTGCGGTCCCGCTGGGCCAAGGACCGGCCCGACGTCGTCCACGCGCATTTCTGGATGTCCGGCCTGGCTTCGATTCTCGCGGCGAAGGATCTCGGAATCCCGGTGGCACAGACCTTTCACGCGCTGGGCGTGGTGAAACGCCGCTATCAGGGTAAGAACGACACGAGCCCGCACGACCGGATCCGGCTCGAGCGGATGATCGCCAAACAGGCCGACCGCGTGATCGCGACCTGCTCGGACGAGGTCTTCGAACTCGTGCGGATGGGCTTGCCGCGTTCGCGTGCTTCGGTCGTCCCGTGTGGAGTCGACCTGACGACGTTCACCCCGGATGGTGGCGTGGCCGACCGGACGGCCCGGCGCCGGATTGTCAGCGTCGGCAGGTTGGTCCCGCGCAAGGGTTTCGACCTCGCCATTGCCGCGCTGCCGCCGCTCCCGGACACGGAACTGGTCATCGTGGGCGGCCCGGACGGGGGGCCGCTCGACAAGGCTCCGGAGGTCCGGCGGTTGCGGGCGATCGCCGAACGGGCCGGCGTCGGCGACCGCGTGCACCTGCCCGGGCTCGTGTCGCGCGAGCAAATGCCCGCCCTCTTGCGTTCCGCCGACGCGGTGGTCTGCACGCCTTGGTACGAACCGTTCGGCATCGTGCCGCTGGAGGCGATGGCCTGCGGTGTCCCGGTCGTGGCGACCGCCGTCGGCGGGCTGACCGACACGGTCGTCGACGGGGTAACCGGGATGCTGGTCCCTCCGCGCAGCCCCGGGGAGCTGGCGGCGGCGTTGCGACGCCTCCTCGGTGACGCTTCGTTGTGCGAGTCGTTCGGACTCGCCGGAGCGGATCGGGTGCGGGCGCGGTACTCCTGGGACAGGGTCGCTTCGGATTGCTTGCGCGCTTATGGGCGTGTTCTGACCGGGGAGACGGAAGTGGCGGCGGCCGCTTCACCTTCCTGAGGTCCGGCAGCGCCGGGCGTCACCCGACGTACCGGCGCGCGACCGAGTTCCGCTGCGATTCCTCCAGCAGGACCAGCCCCCGCTCGACCGCGGCCGGGACGACCGCCCGTTCCCGCACCACCCACGGAATCCCCCGTACCGCTTCCGCCACCGCCGCGAACGTCGCCCGGTCGAGGGGCGCCGAACGCAGCACCGCGACCATCCGGCGCAGGACACTGCCGAGCGGCCGCCGCAGCCACAACGTCCACAGCGTGTTGCGGATGCCGAGCTGACGACGGCGTCGCGGGTCGCGGACGGGCGAGGGAGCGTGATGGATCACCATCTCCTCGTCCCAGCACATCCACCAGCCCTTGCTCGCGAGGTCGAGGGCGAACAGCTCTTCCTCTCCTCCGAGCCACATCCGGTCGGAGAACCCGCCGACGTCGTGGAACGCGCGGACTCGGACGGCCGAAAGCCCAGCCATGACGCCCAGCAGAGCGGGGCCGGGCAGCCATTCCGGTCCGGGAACCGGCGAATGGCGCAGTTCCGGGGTGATCGGGTCTTCGGTCAGGGACGGCTCCACCAGGCACCGGCCGGTCACCACGCCCAGTCCGGGAAACGCGTCGAGCCGATCGGCGGCGCGGCGCAGGGCCCCAGGCTGCCATCGGGTGTCGTCGTCGCAGAAGGCGACATACGGCGTCTCCACTTCGCGGACGGCGAGATTGCGCGCGACGGCGCCGAGATTCCGCGGCGCGCGGATCAGCCGGATGGAGGGGAACCGTTCTTCGACGGCGTCCGCGGTGCCGTCGGTGGAAGCGTTGTCCACCAGCACGATCGGCGCCGCGTCGGGGAGCGCGGTCATCGAGGCGAGCGTCTCCAGCAACTGCGCCCGACGGTTGTGCGTGATCACCACGACCGTGATCCGGTCCTTCACTTCATCCTCCATGGGCGTGTTCCAGTACCCGGATCCGGCGTTCCACCGAAGCGGGCAGCCGCTGTCTGTCGGCGAGCGCCCACGGCAGGCGCCGCACCACCCCGGCGAGCGCGCCGAGTACGCGTGGCTCCCGCGGCGCCCTGGCCAGCGTCCGGAAGGCCTCGGCGAGGCATCGGCGCAGTGGCCGCCTCATCACCGTGATCAGCATGCGGTTGCGGAGTTCGGCACGCTCCCGCCAGGACGACGACGGCCGCACCGAAGACGGATGATGATGCGCGCGTACCGCCTCCGCATAACAGAGCCACCAGCCACGCGCCGCCAGGTCGTAGGACAGCAAACGCTCCTCGGCGCCGAAATGCAGCAGTGGATGAAAGCCGGCGGCCTGGAGATACGCGGTCCGCCGCACGATCGCGGAACAGGCGAGGAAGCCGAGCACGGCCGGTCCGGGAAGCCCCTCGGGCCTGCCGAGCGGGCTCGCGGCCATCATCGAGACGACCGGATCCTCCCGTTCTTCCTCACCCACCAGGGTTTTCGCGGCCACCAAGCCGACGTCGTCGTGGGTGTCGAGAATCCGTTCCGCTTCGGCGAGCGCACCTTCGGCCCACCAGGAGTCGTCGTCGCTGAAGGCGACATACGGCGTCCGAGCCACCGCGACCCCGAGATTCCGCGCCGCCACACCGATGTTGCGCGGCAACCGGATTACCCGTACCCCGTGGAACGCCGCGGCCCTGACCGCCGTGCCGTCGGACGAACCGTTGTCCACCACCACGATCGGCGGAGCCGGCCGCAACGCGGTCAGCTCGCGCAACGTCCGTTCCAGTTCCGGTGCTCGATCGCGGGTGGCGATCACCACCGTCGTCGAAGCGGCGTTCATCGGACCGGCCTGGTCTTGAGCGCCTTCACCATGTCCCGCATGAGCCCGTTGTCGGCGGGCAGTGCGCGGAGCGCGGCCACCGCCCGGCCCTGCACCGAAGAACACCAGCGCCACCAGGAGTCGAGTACATCCCGATCCCCCGCTTCTTCGGCCGGGACGAGCGCGGGCCAGCCGAGCGCGTCGGCTTGGGCGCTGACCTTGCCGCCACCCGCGACCGGGTCGATGGCCAGCGCCGGCACCCCGGCCTGGAGGCTCAGCACCAGGCCGTGCAGCCGCGTCGTGACCACGACGTCCAGATGCGACAGGATCGAGGTGAACTGATCCGGTGTCTCGCAGCGTTCCCAATCCGACGACGCCAGCCGCGTGTCGAGCGGCACCCGGGCGCAATCCACCCCGGCGATCCACTCGCGCACCGACGCGTGCACCTCCGCGTGGCGACCGGAATCGCCGTACTCCCGTTGCGGCGGTGCCAGGATCACGCCGGTCACCAACACCTGGTCGGTCGGCACACCGAGGGAGAGATCCGGCGCGCCGACCTTCTCCTGATCCCGTGGGAAAACCTGGTCGAACCCGGTGACCGTGTCGTCCTCCGGGTCGATCACCGACACCCCGACCGCGATCCGGTGGCAATGGGCGAAGCGCCGGTGCACCTCCCGGATCTGCCATCCGTGCGCCGGCCCGCAGACGAAGACCACGTGGCTGTACCGGGCCGGATCCACCTCTTCGTAGTTGACGTCCCCGGGCCGGTAGACCGCGCTCCACGCCAGATCGTGTTCCATCCCCATGGTGGACAACGCCTCGTCGACCCTGCGCATGCTGAGCACGTCTCCCGCGGTGGCCTCGCCGTGGCGGAAGCTGGCCCAGCCGATAACCAATGCACGCATACCCGAGACTTACCCGGCTTCTCCGCGTTCACACGGTTTTTTCCGGGCCCGCACCGGGTAGCCACTCGCCATGGACAGAGCGCTGGTGACCGGGGGCGCGGGTTTCGTCGGTTCGCATCTGTGCGAACGTTTGCTGGAGGCGGGAGCGGAGGTCGTCGCGGCCGACAACTTCGCGACCGCCGCCACGGTCAACGTGGCGCATCTGCTCGACCGTCCGGGATTCCGGCTCCTCTCCCGTGACGTCACCGGGCCGATGACCGCGCCGGGCCCGTTCGACGTCGTCTTCCACCTGGCGTCCGCCGCCTCGCCGCGGGACTACCTCCGCCTTCCACTGGAGACGCTGCGCGCGGGCTCGTACGGCACCGAACGGGCGCTGGACATCGCCGAACGCGACGGCGCCCGGTTCGTCCTCGCGTCGACGAGCGAGGTCTACGGCGATCCGCGGGAGCATCCGCAGCGCGAGGAGTACTGGGGGCACGTGAACCCGATCGGGCCGCGCAGCGTCTACGACGAAGCCAAGCGGTACGCCGAGGCGCTCACTTCGGCCATGCGCCGGGAGCGGGACGTGAACACCGGTATAGCGCGGATCTTCAACACCTACGGTCCTCGTATGCGTCCCGACGACGGCCGCATGATCCCGACGTTCATCGGGCAGGCGCTCGCGGGCGCGCCGCTCACCGTGACCGGCACCGGCGGCCAGACCCGGTCCCTCTGCTACGTCGACGACACCGTCCGCGGCCTGATCGCGCTCGCCGCTTCCGACGTGCCCGGCCCGGTGAACCTCGGCAACCCGCACGAACTCACCGTGCTGCGGATCGCGGAGGAGATCCTGGCCGTCACCGGCAGCGCGTCCCGGATCGAATACGTCGACGCCGCCGTCGACGATCCGGCCCGCCGGTGCCCGGACATCTCCCGCGCCCGCAGCGAACTCGGCTGGGAGCCGGAGGTCGCACTGGCGGAAGGACTTCCGCGCACCGTCGCCTGGTTCACGCGGCAGGGATCGGGCCCGTACCCGGCCGTCGGCGCGTGACTGAATGGCCGACACGCGTGATCAAACGGACGACACACGTGTCCAGGCGGACGACTCGGGGCCGGTTCCGAATCAGGCGCGTGTCGTCCGTCCAGTCACGCGTGTCGTCCATCTGATCACACGTGCCGCCTCCCCCATTTCCCCCTAGAGACGCTTCGCTCAGTAGCGACGTCCTGGGCTTTTGCGCCGCATCGTTTATCCCCGAACGCACCGGGTAGCGCTACAGGAGTAAGCGCGGGTCACGGCCCGCGGCCCCGACCGGAGAGGTGGCCCGGTGCGCATACTCGGTGTCAACGCCGTCTTCCACGACCCGGCCGCGGCCCTGGTCGTCGATGGCGAAATCGTGGCGGCGGCGGAGGAAGAACGGTTCAGCCGCCGCAAACACGGCAAACGACCGGTGCCGTTCTCCGCTTGGGAACAGCCCGTCGAGGCCGCCGCGTGGTGCCTGGCCGAGGCCGGGATCTCCGCTCAGGATCTCGACGCCGTCGGCTATTCCTACGATCCGGCGCTCGTGGAGCCGGGCATGGCGGGGCACGACGGGAAGAACGAATGTCTCCGCACCGACTTCGCCCGCCGGGCTCCCGCGTTCCTCAAGGCGGCCTTGCCGGGGCTGGATCCCACGACCGTCCGCTTCGTCCGGCACCACGTCGCGCACGCCGCCTCGGCCGCGCTCGCCGCGCCGTTCGACGACTGCGCGGTGCTGGTCGCCGACGGTCGTGGGGAGAGCACGTCCTATCTCGCGGGCGAGTACCGCGACGGCAAGTTCGAGGAGCTCGCCGAGCAACGCCTCCCCCACTCCCTCGGGCTGATGTACGAGGATCTGACCGAGCATCTCGGTTTCGCCCGGTCCAGTGACGAGTACAAGGTGATGGCCCTCGCCTCCTACGGCAAGCCCCGCTTCCTCGACCGGATCGCGGAAAGCGTGCACACCAACGGGATGGGGTTCCGCACCGACGAGATCGACTGGGCGTCGTTCGCTCCCGCCGTCGAGCCCGGCCAGGAACCGGGGCAGGTCCACGCCGACCTGACCGCGAGCGTGCAGCGGTGCCTGGAGGACGTCCTGCTCGACCTGACGACCAAGCTCCACGAGCACACCGGGCACGACGACCTCGCGCTGGCGGGCGGGATCGCGCTCAACTGCGTCGCCAACACCCGGCTCCACGCCGAGGGACCGTTCGACCGGATCTGGGTCCAGCCCGCCGCCGGTGACGCCGGCACCGCGCTCGGCGCGGCTTTGGAGCTCGCCGCGGAATTCGGCGACCGCGGCGGCCCGATGACCGGCGCGGATCTCGGCCGCGGCTGGACCGACGACCAGCTGGAGAACGCGCTCAAGACCGCGAACGTGCGCTACGAGCGACCGGACGACGTCGCCGAGGCCGTCGCCGAAGCACTGGCCGAAAACCGGATCGTGGCCTGGTTCCAGGGCCGGTCCGAGTTCGGCCCGCGCGCGCTCGGCCATCGGTCGCTGCTCGCGCATCCCGGGCACGAGACCAATCTGGAACGGCTGAACGACGTCAAGGGCCGCGAACAGTTCCGCCCGGTCGCCCCGATGGTGCTCGCCGAACGCGCGGGCGAGATCTTCTCCCGCGGCCCGCTTCCCAGTCCCTACATGCTTTTCGTCCACGACGTCGCTCCACAATGGAGGGACCGTATCCCGGCCGTCACCCATGTCGACGGTACGGCCCGGGTGCAGACGGTCGACGCGGACGACGAGCCGCTCGTGGCCCGGATGCTCGGCGCGTTCGAACGCCGCACCGGCGTCCCCGCCGTGGTCAACACCAGTCTCAACACCGCGGGCAGGCCGATGGTCGATTCCCCCAGGGACGCCTTGGAGTGCTTCGGTTCGGCCCCCATCGACCTGCTCGCCCTCGGACCGTTCGTGGTCCGCCGTCCCTGACCTTTGGAGGAGTGTCGTGATCGAAGAACACTTCGCGGCTTTGAGCGAGGCCGCCGGGAAGTCCGCTTCCTGGTCGCCGAAGATCCGTGGCTGGGGTGACCAGCTGGCCGCCGTGCTGTCCTCCGGCGGACGGCTGCTCGCGTGCGGCAACGGCGGGAGCGCCGCCGAAGCGCAGCATCTCACCGGCGAGCTGGTGGGCCGGTTCCGCAACGACCGGCAGCCGTTCTCGGCGATCGCCCTGCACGCGGACACCTCGGCCGTGACGGCGATCGTCAACGACTACGGCGAGCACGAGGTGTTCGCCCGGCAGGTGCGGGCGCATGGCCGCCCCGGCGACATCCTCGTCTGCCTTTCCACCAGCGGCGGCAGCCAGAACGTCGTCGCGGCCGCGAAGGCCGCCCACGAACTCGGCGTCACCACTTGGGCGATCACCGGGCCTTCCCCCAATCCGCTGGCCGCGCTGTGCTCCGACGCGATCCCGGTGGAGGCACCGTCGATGGCGACCGTGCAGGAGGTCCACCTCGCGCTCGTGCACGCCCTGTGCACCGCGCTGGACGACGCGCTCGGGGTGCCCACGTGAGGCCGCTGGTCGTCCTGGGCGACGCCTTCCTGGACGTCGACGTCGACGGCACGTCGGACCGCCTCTGCCCGGACGCGCCGGTCCCGGTGGTCGACCTGGTCCGGGAATGGCGGCGGCCGGGCGGTGCCGGGCTGGCCGCGTTGCTCGCGGCCCGGTCCACCGCCGAGGTCGTGCTGGTCACCCCGCTGGGTGACGACCCGGCCGGACGGGCCCTGACCGGGCTGCTGGAACACGAGGTCCGCGTGGTGCCGATGCCCTTGGACGGCACCACCGTCACCAAGAAGCGGGTGCGGGTCGCGGGGCAGTCACTGGTCCGGCTCGACAGCGGTGACGGCAGGGCCGAGTTCTCGCCGCTCACCTCCGGCGTCCGGACGGCGCTGCGGTCGGCGGGCGCGATCCTCGTCGCCGACTACGGCCGCGGCGTGACCGGTCATCCGGAGATCCGCGCGCTGCTCGCCGAACTGGCGGGCACGATCCCCGTCGTCTGGGATCCGCATCCCCGCGGGAGCGAGCCCGTCGCGGGAGTCACGCTGGCCACCCCGAATCTCGCCGAAGCCGAGCAGCTCACCGAGAGCCGCGCCGACGCCGGGGAGCTGGCGAAACGGGTGCACGCACTGTGGAAGGCCGACGCGGTCACCGTCACCACGGGCGCGCACGGCGCGGTGCTGACCGAGGGCGGGCGGTGCGCGACGTTCCGGCCGCCGTCGGGGATCGTCGCCAAGGACACTTGCGGCGCCGGTGACCGCTTCGCGTCCGCGGTCACCGCGGCGTTGCTCGACGGCGCGGCCACCGCCGACGCCGTCGCGGCCGGCGTCGAGACGGCGGCCCGGTTCGTCGCGACCGGCGGCGCCGCCACGCTGTCCACAGTGGACAACTCACCCGAACCGGAAGCCCACCACCACGGCACTTCGGCGTTCGACTTCGCGGCACGGGTCCGCGCACGAGGCGGCAGGCTCGTGGCCACGGGTGGTTGTTTCGATCTGCTGCACCCCGGCCACGCCGCCCTGCTGCGACAGGCGCGTGCCCTGGGCGACGCCCTCGTCGTGTGCCTCAACTCCGATGCCTCGGTGCGCGGCCTGAAAGGGCCGGGCAGGCCGATCGTGACCGCCCGCGACCGCGCCCGGCTGCTCACCGAACTCGCCTCCGTCGACGCCGTCGTGGTGTTCGACGAACCCGATCCGGCCGCCGTGCTGGACCGCCTGCGCCCGGACGTCTGGGTCAAGGGCGGCGACTACGCCGACACCGAACTCCCCGAAAGCGCCGTGGTGCGCCGGCACGGCGGCGAAATCGTCCTGATCCCGACCATCCGCGGCTATTCCACCACTCGGCTGGTGGCCGCGGCGGAAGGAGCATGATGCGCCCTCTCGGCAACGTCCTGATCACCGGCGGCGCCTCCGGCCTCGGTGCCGCGACCGTCGAAGCCGTCCGCGAGGCGGGCGGCACCCCGCTCGTCGTCGATCGCGCCGAACCGGCGGGTGACGTCGCGTTCGTCCGGGCTGACCTGGCCGATTCCGCCGCGGCCGCGCGCGCCGTGGACGAACTCGCCGAACGGGCGGGCGGGATCGACGGCGTCTTCACCGCGGCGGGCACCGACGCGTGCGGCCCGCTCGACGAAGTGTCCACTGAGGACTGGGAACGGGTGATCCGGGTCAACCTGCTCGGTACCGCCGCGGTCGTCCGCGCGGCGCTGCCCCATCTGCGGCTGAGCCGCGGCACGGTGGTGACCTGCGCGTCGACGCTGGGGCTGCGGGTCGCCGGGGACGCGAGTGCCTATTGCGCGTCGAAATTCGGCGTCGTCGGCTTCACCAGGGCGCTCGCCATGGAGCTCGCGGGCCGGGTCGGGGTGACGCTGCTCGTCCCCGGTGGGATGCACACGGCGTTCTTCGACGACCGGGCCGAGCAGTACAAGCCGCCGCCGGACGCGAAACTCAACCAGCCCGAGCACGTCGCGGCCTCGGTGGTCTTCGCCCTCTCCCAGCCGCCCGGCTGCGAAGTCCGCGAGCTCGTGGTGTGCGCTTCGGAAGAGGGGTCCTGGCCGTGACCGGTGGCATCCTCGTGCTGCGCGCCCTCGGCCTGGGGGACCTGCTCACCGCGGTCCCCGCCCTGCGGGCCCTGCGCCGCGCCTTCGACGACGAACGGCTCGTCCTCGCCGCGCCGGAGAACCTGCGCGATCTCGTCGAGCTGATCGACGCCGTGGACGAGCTGCTCCCGACGGCCGGGCTCGGCGAACTGTCCTGGCCCGGCGAGCCGCCGCGGCTGGCGGTGAACCTGCACGGCCGCGGCCCGGAGAGCATCCACGACCTGCTCGCCCAGGATCCGCTGGAACTGATCACCCACCGGCATACGGACTTCCCCGGCGTCGACGGCCCCGACTGGCCAGCCGAGGCGCACGAGGTCGACCGCTGGTGCCGTCTGCTCGAGGCCGCGCGCATCCCGGCCGACCGGGACGACCTCGCGCTGCCCCCGCCGCCCGGCCCCAGCCCGGCGGCGGACGCGGTGGTGATCCACCCCGGTGCCGCCTTCGCCGCCCGGCGCTGGCCGCCGGACCGGTACGCGCGGGTGGCGCGGGAGCTCTCCGCCCGGCATCGGGTGGTCGTCACGGGAAGCGCGCCGGAAGCGCCCCTCGTCCGCGCGATCGTCGAGGAGGCCGGGCTTCCCGGCGACGCGGCTCTCGTGGGCGGCGGGCTCGCCGAGCTGGCGGCGACCGTGGCCGAGGCACGGTTGGTGATCTGCGGCGACACCGGTGTCGGCCACCTCGCCACCGCGTACGGGACGCCGTCGGTGCTGCTGTTCGGGCCGACCCCGCCGCGGCTCTGGGGCCCGCCTGCCGGCGACCGGCGGCATACGGTCCTCTGGGTGGGCGACGTCGGCGACCCGCATGGTGGCGCGCCGGATCCGGGGCTGCTGCTGTTGCGGGAGGAACGCGTCCTCACCGCGGCCGAAGACCTGCTCCGGACGGGAGCCTCCCGTGGTTGAGCGGGTGGGGGTGATCGGCGCCGGGTACGTCGGGCTCACCAGCGCGGCGTGCTTCACTCATCTGGGCCACCAGGTGGTCTGCGTCGACAACAATCTGTCCAAAGTGGACGAGCTGAACCGGGGCGAGGTCGCCATCGCCGAACCGGGGCTGACGGAACTGGTCCGGGACGGGCTGGGCTGCGGGCGGCTCCGCTTCACCGGCGCACCGGAAGAACTGTCCGATGTGGACTTCGTGCTGCTCTGCCTGCCCACGCCGAAAGGGGAGAACGGTGACGCCGACGTCCGGATGCTGGACGAGGTCGTGGCCACGCTGCCCGGACTGCTCGCGCCCGGCTGCGTCGTCGTCACCAAGTCGACCGTGCCGGTCGGCACCGGGGCCCGGCTGACGGAATCGCTCGGGCCGGACCTGCCCGTGGTGAGCAATCCCGAATTCCTCCGCGAGGGGCACGCCGTCGAAGATTTCTTGCAGCCCGACCGGGTCGTCCTCGGCTCGGTCCCCGGGAACAGGACGGCCGCGGAGCGCGTCGCCGCCTTGTACGGGGAGACGAACGCACCGGTGTGGTTCACCGATCCGGCGAGCGCCGAGCTCGCGAAGTACGCCAGCAACGCGTTCCTGGCGCTGAAAGTGTCCTATGTGAACGTCCTCGCCGAACTCTGCGAGCACTACGGCGCCGACATCCGCGACGTCGGGCGGCTCATGGGGCTCGATTCCCGCATCGGACCGGCCTTCCTCGTCCCCGGCCCCGGCTGGGGCGGCTCGTGCCTGCCCAAGGACACCGCCGCGCTGCTGCGGACCGCCGAACACGCGGGGGTCGACTTCGGCATCCTCCGTGACGCCATGAAGGCCAACGCCCGTCAGCGGGCGGCCGTGGTGCGGAAGATCCGCCGCGCGATCACCGGGGTTTCGGACGGCTCGCTCTCGGGCATCCGTATCGGGTTGCTCGGACTGGCGTTCAAGGCGGGAACCGGGGATCTGCGTGATTCCCCCGCGCTCGCGGTCGCGCGGGAGCTCGCCAGGAGCGGCGCGGTGCTGACCGCGTACGACCCCGGCGTCGAAGCCGTCGAACCGGACACCGTCCAGGTCGTCGACGACCCGTACCTGGTGGCGAAGGACGCGGCGGCGCTGGTCGTGCTCACCGAGTGGCCCGAGTTCCGCGAGCTCGACTGGGACCGGCTCGCCGCCGCCACCGAACGCGCCGTCGTCGTCGACGCCAGGAATCTCCTGGACCCGGCGACCGTCGGCGCGGCGGGCTTCGTCCACACGGGACTCGGCACCGATCCGAACAGGAGGACAGGATGACCCAGCCGTTGAAGGCCCTCGCACTGGTGTGCTCGCTCAAACCGTCGCCCGCCCCGTCGAGCAGCGCCTTGATCGCGCAGCAGCTTCTGGACGAACTGGCCGGGCACGGCGCCACCGGCGAACTCGTGCGCGTCGTCGACCACGACGTCAAACCGGGGGTGGAGGGCGACATGGGCGACGGCGACGCCTGGCCGGAGATCCGCCGCAAGATCGCCGCCGCCGACATCCTGCTGATCTCGACGCCGACCTGGGTCGGCCACATGTCCAGCGTGGCGCAGCGGGTGCTGGAGCGGCTCGACGCCGAACTGTCCGAAACGGACGACGAGGGCAGGCCCGCGATGTTCGGCAAGGTCGGCGTCACCGCCGTCGTCGGCAACGAGGACGGCGCGCACAAGATCACCGCCGACCTCTTCCAGGCCCTCAACGACATCGGATTCACCGTGCCCGCCCAGGGCGGGACCTACTGGAACGGCGAGGCGATGAAGGGCGGGGACTACAACGACCTCGACGAAACGCCCGAAGCGGTCGCGTCGACCAACGCGACCCTGGCGCGTAACGCGATCCACCTGGCGAATCTGCTGCGCGAGCGCCAGTACCCCGCGTCCTGACCCCGAGGTGTGGTTGACGGCCGGGCCGGGTACCCGTCTTCCGTGATCGTCAAAACCCTGGCGTTCGGCGCGTGCCTGCTGCTCGCCGGTTGCGCGGGAGCGAGCGGGCAGGAGCCGGTGCGAGAGGCCGCCGGGCGGTTCCTCGGCGCGCTCGCGTCGGGTGATCACCGCTCGGCGTGCGCGCTGCTCGCGCCCCGGGTGCGGGATTCCTGGGCGCCGGAAAGCTGCGAACGCGGCCTGGCCGGCGCGAACGTCCCGGACGGCACGCCGGAGACGGTCTCGATCTGGAGCGAAGAAGCCCAGGTGAAGACCGCCCGCGACACGCTCTTCCTGCACGAGTCGTCCACCGGCTGGGTGATCACGGGAGCGGGCTGCCACCACCGCAACGAACAGGTCTACGACTGCGCGGTGGGTGGCCCATGAAAGCGCGTCCGGTGTTCACCGTTTACCTCGTCTTCGTCGTGGCCGTCCTCGGCTATTGCGTCCTGCTGGGCCTGCTGCACCGGTGAAGGGGGCGGATGATGCGGCGCTTTCTTCGTGACAACGCCCTTTCGCTGGGCTTCGGGCTGCTGTTCCTCCTGAGTCTCGCGGGGCAGGCGTTCTCCGGGCTCGCGGATTACAACGACGGGCGGCTCAGCCACGCCGCCGAGCCGGTCGGCCTGCTCGACTACCTGGCGTCCGCGGACTTCGCCGTCGACGTCGCCGAAAACTGGCAATCGGAATACCTGCAGTTCTTCCTTTACGTCTTCGCGACCGTGTGGCTGCTGCAACGAGGCTCCCCCGAATCGAAACCCGCCGACCGGGTCGGCCTGGAAACGGACGAGGACCAGCAGATCGGACGCCACGCGACGGCCGATTCACCGAAATGGGCGAGGGCGGGCGGCTGGCGCACGGGAATCTTCTCGATGTCACTCGGACTGGTGATGCTAGGGCTGTTCCTGCTGTCGTGGCTCGCCCAGTCCGTGGCCGGGATGAGCGCCTACAACGCCGAACAGCTCACCGAATTCGGTGATCCGGTGTCGTGGTACGGCTATCTGGCGTCGTCGGATTTCTGGAACCGCACCCTGCAGAACTGGCAGTCGGAATTCCTCGCCATCGGCTCGATGGCGGTGTTCAGCGTGTACCTGCGCCAACGCGGCTCCCCCGAATCCAAACCCGTCGGCGCGCCACACCGGGCCACCGACGAATCCGGGTGATTGAACCGCGGGGAACGGGTATCCGTCCGGCGTCGGACTGACGACCACGGACAGGAGTGTCCATGACCACCACCACGGAACACGACCTCGTCACGGTGATCACCGAAGATCACCGTGCCTTCGAACGGATCTTCAAGGAATTGGAGTCCGGCAAGGGCGGTGATCGGCACCGCAAAGACCTCGCGGACCACCTGATCGCCGAACTCGTGCGGCATTCGATCGCCGAAGAGCAGCACATGTACCCCGCCGCGCGGAAGCACCTCCCCGACGGCGACGAGGTCGCCGATCACGAGATCGAGGAGCACGCCGAAGCCGAACGCGTGATGAACGACCTCATCGGCCTGGAACCGACGGACAACCGGTTCGACGAACTCGTCGGCAAGCTGATCGAGGACGTCCGGCACCACATCGAAGAGGAGGAGAGCGACCTGCTGCCCAAGCTGCAGGCAGCCTGTTCTCCGGAAGACCTGCGGGAGCTGGGCGAGAAGGTGTTGCGGGCCAAGGAGATCGCCCCGACCAGGCCGCATCCCGCCGCTCCCGACCGGCCGCCGGCGAACCGGATCCTGGCGCCGGGGACGGCGTTCATCGACAAGATCCGGGACGCGCTGACGGACCGGGCGACCTGACCCTTCGCCGGGCGCTCACGCGTGGGTCAAGTCCGTGAAGGCCTCCTTCCCTACCTTGAAAGTAGGGAAGGAGGCCTTCACAGACTTCGAGCCTGTGCGGACGTCGCGGGCCGCTCGCCAAGAGGTTGCGAAAGCCACTTTCGCAACGCTGAATGTTGTGAAAGTGGCTTTCGCAACCTTGGCGAGCGGCATCGCTGCTCCAGCCACGAGGCCCAGCGCGTGAAGGCCTCCTTCCCTCGGCTGAGCCGAGGGAAGGAGGCCTTCACACGCAAAACCAGCGCGACCTCAGAGTTCAGCAGGCGCATCCCGCACGGAGGACTCCGGCAATTCCCCGGTGAGCGCGAAATCCACCCGCCGCGCCACCGACACCACCTGGTCCGCGAACCGCTCGTAGAACCGCGCCAGCAGCGCCACCGAGATAGCGGGCGCGACGCCGTCTGCCCAGTCCGGATCGGTCACCAGGG
This sequence comes from Amycolatopsis sp. SB7-3, assembly GCF_041021335.1. Lineage (NCBI taxonomy): Bacteria > Bacillati > Actinomycetota > Actinomycetes > Pseudonocardiales > Pseudonocardiaceae > Amycolatopsis > Amycolatopsis sp. SB7-3. The sequence continues at coordinate 93,354 of NZ_JBFPJQ010000003.1, read as the reverse complement.
TCATCAGCTCCTCGTACAGCGCGTCGACCCGCTCGTCGGAGCGGGCCAGCGAGTGGAACACCTCCGCCGTCGAGCCTTCGATCGCGGCGCCGAGGTCTTCCGCCATCGAGCCGACGAGTCCGGCCATGTCGCGGAACTGGCCGGTGAGCGCGTCGGGGACGGCGAATTCCGGTGCTCGCAAGGCTTGGTCGGCGATGTGCTGGGCGAGGTCGCCCATTCGCTCCAGCCGGTCGGCGCAGTACACCGCCGCGAGCACGGTCCGCAGGTCGCCTGCCACCGGCGCCTGCAGGGCGAGCAGCTTCTGCGCGGACTCCTCGCATCGGGTCCGTGCCGCGTTCAGTCTCGCCTCGACCGTCGCCAGTTCGGCGGCGGCTTCGACGTCCCGGTCGAGAAAGACCCGGTTCGCCAGGTGCAGTTCTTCGCAGGCCATGCCGCACATACTCGACAGAAGCTCGCCGAGAACGCTCAGCTGACCGTGGAATCGTTCCCTCATGTGAGCACTTTCGCAGGTTCGAGGACGTACGTCGCGTACGCCGCGCGGATCACCGGTTGGGCGACGTTGCGGACCGGGACCCCGCCGGGGCTGACGCCTTGTTCGCTGCCGTAGTGCGCGTGCCCGTGCACGGCGAGGGCCACCTGGGCGTCGTCGATCGGCTCGCACAACAGGTACGACCCCAGGAACGGGTGGATCTCCGGCGGTTCGCCGTGCAGGGTGCCGGGAATCGGCGAGTAGTGGGTCAGCGCGACGGTCACGTCGGGTTGCTCGTGTTCGAGCCCTTCCAGCGCGGTGCGCAACCGTTTGGCCGCCGCCATGGTGTGCTCGACGAAATCCTTCATCTCGCGTTCGCCGAACCGGCTCGCGCATTTGCCCGCGAACCCGCCGCCGAAGCCCTTGACCCCGGCGACGCCGAGCTTCCCGCCCTCCAGGTCCACAGTGGTCGCCGAACCCTCGAGGACGGTCATCCCGCTTTCCTCCAGCAGCCCGCTGACCGCTTCGGCCTCGTCCGAGTGATAGTCGTGGTTACCCAGCACCGAAATCACCGGGACGGGGAGCCCGGCGAACTCGTCGGCCACCACCCTGGCCTCGTCGACGCTGCCGTGCCGGGTGAGGTCGCCCGCGAGCAACAGCACGTCGGCGTGTTCGGCGATGTTGTCCAGTGCCGGCCGCAGCAGGCCTCGGTTGTCCTCCCCGAGGTGGACGTCCCCGACCGCGGCGACCCGGATCACCGGATCTCCTCGGCGTGCGACGGCTCCCGGACGTCGGCCAGCCGGACGTCGTTGTGCACCAGCTCGGCCGCGATGTGTTCGCAGACGACCGCCTCGATGTCGGCCTTGCGGTTGGCGCACGGAACCTCGCCGCTGAGCCGGACCTGGTCTCCGCGCACGGTGACGTGCACGCCGAGTTCGGCGGTCCTCGGGTCTTCCGCCAGCGCCTTGGTCAGCCTGGCGACCAGGTACTGGGGCGCTTCCTCGGGCATCGGAAGCTCCTTTCCGTCGATGATGGACAGGGCCGCGAGCAGGGTCAGGAACGACCACGCGTACGGCGATTCGGCGGTCTCTTCGGCCACCCGGTGCCAATCGACCTGCTCGCGGAGGTCGCGCGCGATCCGCAGCAGCGGCGCGAAATCGCACCGGTGCGGGCTGAGCACGAGGATCTTGTCGACGAGCAGATCGGTCCCGTTGAGCACGGGGGCGGCGGTCGCCCCGACCCGCATCAGCGAGGCGCGGTCGAGCATCTCGTCGGTGACCGGCCGATGGTTGGGCCGGAAGATCAGGTCGACGAGGCAATCGCCGTCGTAGACCTTGGTGAGCCAGTCCTCCGGCGGGTGCTCCCGTCTCAGCCCCGCCGCTTCCAGGGCCTCCGCCGCCACCTCGATGTCCTCCTCCTTGAGGAAGAGATCGACGTCGTGATCGGACGGCGGCCCGCCGCGCGCGTAGACGGCGAGGCCGCCCGCGACGGCGAACCGCACGGCGGTCTGGTCCAAAGTGGACACCACCCTGGTCAGCGTGTGCAGGAGTTCCTTCTCGTTCACGGTCGCTCCCCTACCCCGGTGGCCAGTTCGTGTGCCCTGCCGACGTCCGGTTTCAGCGGTTCGGTCGGGAATCCTTCGCCTTCCCGCAGTCCCTTGAGGAAGGCTTCGATCGCGTCCTCCGACGAGTATCGCGGCGTCCAGCCCAGCTCTTCCCTGGCGCGCGTGCAGTCCATCACCGGCAGATGCAGGACGGCGTCGAAAAGCCCTGGCGTCGCCGGGATCAGGTGCAAAGACCAGGCCGCGGCCAGCGCTCGCCGGACGAACGGCGCCGGGACCTTCACCGGTTTGGCGCCGAAGATCCGCGCCAGCGCGCGGGTGTCCAGCACCGGATCGGCGGCGATGTTGAAGGCTCCCTTGACGTCCTGAAGCGCACAGCGGCGATAGGCGTCGGCCACGTCCTCGGTGTGCGCGGTCTGGATCCGCAGTTGCGGGATGTCGGGGAGCACCGGGATCAGCGACGGGCGCACGAGCTTGCCCGGTACGAACGGCCCGCCGAACAGCCGCCGCTGCTCGGGCGCGGCGGCCTTCTGGAAGAGGAATCCGGGCCGTACCCGGACCACCCGCAGCCTCGGATGACTCCGGTCGAACGCTTCGAGAACCCTTTCCACATAAGCCTTTTCACGCGTGTACGCCGCCTTCGGCGACCCGTGCGTCGGCCACTCCTCGGTCACCGGATGGTCGTCGTCCCTCGGCGAATACGCCCCGATCGACGACGCGTACACCAGCGACGGCACCCGCATCGCCTGCGCGGTTTCGAACACCCGGATCGAACCCAGCACGTTGGAACGCCAGGTGACCTCGGGCCGATGTGTCGGCTGGAAGAGCCAGGCCAGGTGGATCACCACGTCGGCGCCGTCGAACACGGCGCGGAGGTCGTCGCGGGCGACGTCCGCGGTGACGAACTCGGTCTTCGGGCTCTCCCATCGGCTCGGCCGCCTCGCCACGCCGACGATCGAGCCGACTTCGGGGTCCGCGCCCAGCGCGCGGACCACCGCCGTGCCGACGTTGCCGGTGGCGCCGGTGACCACGATCCGCTTACCGCTCATGGGTACGGTTACCCACCGTCGTCTCGCCTTAATCGGCGTGGAGCCGCTGGACGAGACGCCGGGCGGGCAGCGCCATCGCCCCCAGCCCGATCGAGGTGGTGACCTCGTCCGTGGGCGTCACGAGCAGGTGGTCGATCTCGCCGAGCAGGTCGCGACATCGATCGAGTTCGGCCGGATCACCCGAACGGGCCACCTCGGCGAGGGCTTCGAGCAGGTCGCCGACCACTCCGCGCGCGTGTTCGCCGGGATGCCGGAACGGCTGCTCGCTGTGGGCGGCCTCGCTCACGGCGTCGATCAGCTGGGCGAGCGGATGCCACAGGGAGACGAGGTTCGCCAATGGTTCTTCGCGGGTCTCACTCCGTCCACGGAGGTTCAGATACCGGCCCTCTCGGGTCCAGCCGATCGCGTCCTCCGCCTCCGCGACCAGGCTGCGGACGTCCTCCATCCGGTCGTCCAGGCCGTCGGCCGCCTCGCCGCCGCGAACCAGGTCCGCGGTCCTGTCGAGGACGTCGGCGATCGCCGACGCCAGCCGGGAGGTCGCCGCCCGCAGGCGTTCGCCGTGCAGCGGCGGCAGGATCACCGCGTTGAGCACGGCGCCGATCCCCGCCCCCAGCGCGGTTTCCAGCAACCGGTCGGCGAGCAGAATGGGTTCGGTCGCGTTGCCGTAGGAGATCAGCAGCATGCCGGTGATCCCGACCCATACCCCCGAATCGCCGAATCCCCGCCACGAGCCGATCAGCAGGCCGACGAAGATGACCAGCCCGAGCGCCACCGTCACCGAAGGAATGACCTGACCGGCGCCCGCGGCGAGCAGCACCCCCACGCTGACGGCGCCGACCTGCTGCGCCCAGCCACGCAGCGACCGGTAGACGGTGGCCTGCACCAGGAACACCGCCGCGTACGGCGCCAGGAAGGGTTGCGGCAACCGCAGGACGGCGGTCGCGACGATCCACGCGATCACGGCCGCGGCGGTGGCCTTCGCGATCTGGACGAGACTCCGGCGTTCTTCCCCCGGCACCCGGAACGCCCGCGCGGCCCAGGCGAACAGCGTCTTCGCGCCCATCACGGACCCGGCGGGCCGAGGTGGACGACCTTGGTCTGCGTCATCTCGTCGAGCAGTTCCGGCCCGTAGCCGTAGCCGCTGCCGCTGGCACCTCGCGGATGGGCGGCCCCGCCGGGCGCGCCGCCGAAGACGTTGTTGATCTTCACGGTGCCGACGGGGAGTTCGCGCCAGGCGCGCTGTGCGTGGGCCATCGACGAGGTGAGCACGGTGGCCGCGAGACCGTACTCTCCGGCGACCGCCTGTTCGAGTGCCTGGTCGAAATCCGCCGCCACGGTCACCGGTGCGACCGGGCCGAAGGTCTCTTCGGTCAGGACCCGCATCCCCGGGGTGCATCCGGCGAGGACGGTCGCCGGGTAGTGGGCACCGGGACCGTCGGGCACGAATCCTCCGGCGAGCGGGTCGGCGCCCTGCGCGATCGCCTCCGCGACCTGGGCGTGCACCCCTTCACGGTGACGCCGGTCGACGAGCGGGGCCAATTTCCGGTGACCCGCCTCGGCGACCAGCGCGGTGAGGAAGGCGTCCGCGACGTCCTGGTGCACATGGATCCGTTCGACCGAGACGCAGATCTGCCCGGAGTTGGCGAAGGCCCCGATCGCCGCCTGCTCCGCCGCCCAGACCGGGTCCACGCCGGCGTCGACGACGAGCGGGTCGTTCCCGCCGTTCTCCAGCAAGACCTTGGCGCCGGTCCGCGCCGCGCTGACCGCGATCGAGCGGCCCGCGGCCGTGCCGCCGACATGGGCGACGACGTCGACGTCCGGATGAGCCGCGAGTTCGGCGCCGACGCTTCCGTCGCCCTGGAGGGTCTGGAGCACATCGTCGGGAAAGGCCTCCACCAGCACGTTGCCCAGCCAGGCGCCGGTGTGCGGGCAGCGTTCGCTCGGCTTGTGCACCACCGTGTTCCCCGTGACCAGGGCCGCGCCCAGCAGCCCGCAAGCCACCGCGACCGGGTCGTTCCACGGCGTCAGCGCGACGACCACGCCCCGGGCTTCCGGCACCATCAGGTCGGTGGCCGACGGATCGCCCAACAGGGACCGGCCGCGGTGCACAGGCCCCAGTTCGGCGTACTGCTCCAAGGTCCCGGCTCCGGCCAGGACACCCTCTTCGGCCTCGTCGCGGGGTTTGCCCGTCTCGCTCTCGATGAGGACGGCGAGTTCGCCCGCTCGCGCCCGGAGCGACTTCGCCGCGTCCTTCAGCGCTATCCCGCGTTCGGCCGCCGGTGTGGCGGCCCAGTCCGGGGCCCGCCGCCTCGCCGCGGCGATCGCCGTGTGGACGCCTTCGGTCGTCGCCGCTTTGACGCTGCCGACGAGGCTGCCGTCGGCGGGATCGCGGATCTCCAGTACGGCAGGCCGTTCCACCGTCGTCATTCGCACCTCCTCGAAGTTTCCTGCGCGCCGGTTACCCGGTGTCGTTTTGCCGAAACGGTGCCGGGGTAGCCGCGAGGGAACCGACCACCGCGAAGGGGCGAGACCTGTGGCACAGCATCGAGAGGACGCGAAGAACGAGCAGCTGGACGGAAGCCGGGTGGATCCGGAAAAGTCCGTGCTGACGACCCAGCAGGGCGTCCGGGTCGACCACACGGACGACTCGTTGACCGCGGGCAGCCGGGGGCCGACGCTGCTCGAAGACTTCCACGCCCGCGAGAAGATCACCCATTTCGACCACGAGCGCATCCCCGAACGGGTCGTGCACGCGCGTGGCGCGGGCGCCTACGGCTTCTTCGAGGCCTATGACGACGCGCTGGCCGACTACACGGTCGCCGAATTCCTCACCAGTGGCGAGAAGATCCCCGTGTTCGTGCGGTTCTCCACCGTCGCCGGCTCCCGCGGTTCGGCCGACACCGTGCGCGACGTCCGCGGTTTCGCGACGAAGTTCTACACCCGCCAAGGCAACTACGACCTCGTGGGCAACAACATGCCGGTGTTCTTCATCCAGGACGGCATCAAGTTCCCCGATTTCGTGCACGCGGTGAAACCCGAGCCGCACAACGAGATCCCGCAGGCCCAGTCGGCGCACGACACCTTCTGGGACTTCGTCTCGCTCCAGCCGGAGAGCCTGCACATGGTGCTCTGGCTGATGTCCGATCGCGCGCTGCCGCGCAGCTACCGGATGATGCAGGGGTTCGGCGTGCACACGTTCCGGCTCGTCAACGCCGAGGGCAAGGGCACCTTCGTGAAGTTCCACTGGAAGCCCGTCCTCGGCACGCATTCGCTGGTGTGGGACGAATGCCAGAAGATCGCGGGCAAGGATCCCGACTTCAACCGGCGCGACCTGTGGGACGCCATCGAGTCCGGCCAGTACCCGGAATGGGAACTGGGCGTGCAACTGGTGGACGAGGACTCCGAGCACGACTTCGACTTCGATCTGCTGGACGCCACGAAGATCATCCCCGAGGAGCAGGTGCCGGTGCGCCCGGTCGGGCGGATGGTCCTGGACCGCAACCCCGAGGACTTCTTCGCCGAGACCGAGCAGATCGCCTTCCACACCGCGAACATCGTCCCGGGTATCGACTTCACGAACGATCCGCTGCTGCAGGCCCGGAACTTCTCGTACCTCGACACGCAGCTGATCCGGCTCGGCGGCCCCAACTTCTCGCAGCTCCCGGTGAACCGGCCGATCGCGCCGGTGCACACCAACCAGCGTGACGGGTACGGCCAGCAGAACGTCCACAAGGGACGGACGAGCTATTACCCGAACTCGCGCGGCGGCGGCTGCCCGGCGATCGCCGACTCCGGCGTCTTCCGGCACTACACCGAAGCCGTCGCGGGCCACAAGATCCGGGACCGCAGCGAGAGTTTCAAGGACTTCTACAGCCAGGCGACGCTGTTCTGGAACAGCATGTCGCCGATCGAACGCGAGCATATCGTCGCGGCGTTCCGGTTCGAACTCGGCAAGGTCGAGGACCGGGAGGTCCGGGCGCGGACGGTCGCCGAGCTCAACAACGTCGACCACGATCTGGCCGCCGAAGTCGCCGAGGGGATCGGGGTGAGCGTGCCCGCCGCTCCCGCCACCCCGCACCACGACCGCACCTCTCCCGCGCTTTCCCAGCTGAACCAGCCTTCCGGTACCGCGAGCAGCCGGAAGGTCGCGGTGCTCGCCGCCGACGGGGTGGACACGATCGGCGTCGGCCGCCTGGTCGAGGCGCTGACGGCGGAGGGCGCGATCGCCGAGGTACTGGCTCCCACCGAGGCCGAACTCCGGCCGGGCGGGGAAGGGGATCCGCTGCGGCCGGACAAGCAACTCAACACCATGGCTTCGGTGCTTTACGACGCCGTCGTCGTCCCGTGCGGCCCGAGCGCGATCAACGTCCTCGAACGCGACGGCTACGCGGTGCATTTCGTCGCCGAGGCCTACAAACACGGCAAGCCGGTGGCCGCCTTCGGCTCGGGTCTGGACCTGCTGCGCCGGGCCGGGGTGACCTCGAAACTGGCCGACGACACCGAAACCCTGATCGACCAGGGCGTGGTGACCACCACGGCGGCCGAGACGACCCTCCCCGACGGCTTCTTCGCCTCCTTCACCGCGCAACTCGGCGAACATCGCTCGTGGCTGCGGAAGATCGACGCGATCCCCGCGTGAGTTTGCCGCCGTGGCTCCCGGGTACCGGAAGAGGGTGACCGACCTCGACTACACGATCGTGATCCCGACGACCGGCCGGGACAATCTCCGCACGCTCCTGGCCGGGATCGAAGCCGCCGGAGAGCCACGGCCGGCGCGGATCGTCGTCGCCGACGACCGGCCCGGCGGCGGCGACCTGCGGCTTCCCCCGTCCACCGTGGACGTCGAAGTCGTCCGCTCCGGCGGGCGCGGTCCGGCCGCGGCGCGCAACGCCGGCTGGCGGCACGCGAAGTCCGAGTGGATCGCCTTCCTCGACGACGACGTGCTGATCGGCTCGGACTGGCCGCGGAAACTCGCCGAGGATCTCCTCTCCCTCGGCCCGGAGACGGCGGCGTCGCAGGCCCGCCTCGTCGTGCCGCTGCCGCCGGACCGCCGCCCGACCGACGACGAACGCGGGACGGCCGGGCTGGAGACGGCCCGGTGGATCACCGCCGACATGGCCTACCGCCGGTCGGTGCTCGCCGAGGTCGGCGGCTTCGACGAACGTTTCCCCCGTGCCTACCGGGAAGACTCGGATCTGGCGTTGAGGGTCGCCAAGGCAGGCCATCTCATCGCGCGCGGCGAACGCGTCACCGTCCATCCGCCCAAACGATCGGGTCCCCTGGCCAGCCTGCGTGCCCAGCGGGGCAACGCCGACGACGCGCTCATGCGGCACGAACACGGTGTCCTCTGGCGGCAGCAGACCGGGGCCGGACACGGACGGCTCGAACGGCACGCGGTGGCCACCGTGAGCGCGGCCGGCGCCGTGGCGTTGTTCGCGCTGGGACGCCGCAAGGCCGCCGCCGCCGCGGCCGGACTGTGGGCGGGACTGACCGCCGAGTTCGCGGCACGCCGGATCGCGCCGGGACCGCTCACCCCCGGCGAGGTGGGACGCATGCTCCTGACCAGCGTGCTCATCCCGCCCGCGGCCTGCTATCACCGGCTGCGCGGGGAGCTGAAACACCGGCTGTCGCGGCGGCCGCAGGCCCTGCTGTTCGACCGCGACGACACCCTCATCGTCGACGTGCCCTACCTCGACGATCCCGACGGTGTCCGTCCCGTACCCGGCGCCGGAGAACTCCTGCACGGTGTGCGTGCGGCGGGGATCAGGATCGGTGTGGTCAGCAATCAGTCCGGGGTGGCCAAAGGCCTGATCACGCCGGACCGGCTGGCCGCGGTGAACGCCCGCGTCGAAGAGATGCTCGGCCCGTTCGGCACCTGGCAGGTCTGCGTACACGACGACGGTGACGGCTGCGCCTGCCGGAAACCCGCGCCCGGACTGGTGCGGCAGGCCGCGGAGGCACTGGGCGTGGACGTCCGGCGCTGCGTGGTCATCGGCGACACCGGAGCCGACGTCGACGCCGCCCTCGCGGCCGGGGCGCGCGGAATCCTCATCCCGACCGCGCGGACCCGGCCGGAGGAGATCGATCGCGCCCGCCGCCGGGCGACCGTCGCGCGCGATCTCGCCGAAGCCGTCCACCTGGCCGTCGCGGGTTCCCGATGAACGTCCTGGTCGCGAGGATGGACAACCTCGGCGACGTCCTGCTGGCCGGTCCCTGTGTCCGCGCGGTCGCGGCGGGTGCCGAACGGGTGGTCCTGCTGGCCGGTCCCCGTGGTCGCGCGGCGGGCGAACTGCTGCCCGGCGTGGACGAGGTCGTCACCTGGTGCGCGCCGTGGATCGATCCCGAGCCGCCGCCGGTCACCCGGGAAGACACCGAAGCGCTGGTCCGGCGTCTGCGCGAATACTCCTTCGACGCGGCGCTCGTGCTGACGTCGTTCCATCAGTCCCCGCTCCCGCTGGCCCTGCTGCTGAGGATGGCGGGCGTGCCGTGGATCGGCGCGATCAGCGAGGACTACCCCGGATCGCTGCTGGATCTGCGGCACCGGGTGCCCGGTGATCCGCCGGAACCGGTGCGGATGCTTTCCCTGGCCGAAGCGGCGGGCTTCTCGTTGCCGCCCGGCGACGACGGCGGGCTCGCGATCCAGGGGCCGCTGCCGCCGGTGGAACGGCTGGTCGGCGACGAGGACTACGTGGTCGTCCATCCCGCCGCGTCGGTGCCGGCGAGGCAACCGTCCGCCGACCGCTCGGCCGCGATCGTGCGGGCACTGCAGACCGCCGGACGGCGTGTCGTCGTGACCGGCTCGCCGTCCGAAAGCGCGCTGACCAGGCAGGTCGCCGGGGACGCGCTCGATCTGGGCGGCCGTACGACTTTGTCCGAACTGGCGGCCGTACTGGCCGCGGCCGACGTGGTGGTGGCGCCCAACACCGGCCCCGCCCACCTCGCGGCCGCCGTCGGCACCCCGGTGGTCTCGTTGTTCGCCCCTGTCGTGCCGTCGTCGCGGTGGGCGCCGTACGGGGTGCCGTCCGAAGTGCTCGGCGACCAGCACGCGGCGTGCCGGGACAGCCGGGCCCAGGTCTGCCCCGTGCCCGGCCACCCGTGCCTGGACCGCGTCGCGCCCGAAGCCGTCGCCGACGCCGTGGCGCGCCTCAGCCGGGCGTGGTCTCGCCGCCCAGCGCGGCGATGACCTCACCGCTGTAATACGACGAAAGCCGGTTGGACGCCAGGAAGACGTACGACGGCGCGAGGTCGTCCGGATGAGCGGCGCGCTCGAACGGCACCTGGAGGCCGAACTTCTCCACCTTCTCCGGCGGGAACGTCGACGGGATCAGCGGTGTCCACACCGGACCGGGCGCGACACAGTTGATCCGGACACCGCGATCGGCCAGCGCCTGCGCCATCGCGTACGTCCAGGCGTGCACGGCGCCCTTGGTCGCCGAATAGTCGATCAGGGACTTGTTGCCCCGCAAGCCGTTCACCGAGCCGGTGTTGATGATGACCGAGCCCTCGCCCAGATGGGGCAAGGCGGCGTTCGTCACCCGGAAGAAGCTGTGGATGTTCACGTCGAAGGTATGCGTCCACTGCTCGTCGGTGAGCTCCTCCGGGGAGTCGACCGGCCACTGCGTGGCGACGTTGTTGACCAGGATGTCCAGGCCGCCGAGCTCCTTCACGGTCCGGTCGACGATCTCGCGGCACTGCGCCGCTTCGGCGAGATCACCCGGTAGGAGGAGGCACTCGCGCCCTTCGGCGCGGACGCGTTCCTCTGTGTACTTCGCGTCCTCGTGCTCGTTGAGGTACGCGATCGCCACGTCGGCGCCTTCTTTCGCGAAGGCGATCGCGACCGCGCGGCCGATCCCGGAATCGCCGCCGGTGATCAAGGCACGCTTGCCGGCCAGCAGCTCGCGGCCCTCGTAGTCCTCCATGGAGTCACGAGGCGGCGGATCCATCTTCGACGTCACGCCCGGCGGTTCCTGCTGCTGCGGCGGCCGGAGTTTCTCTGCCATCGGGTTCCCTCCCGTCGGGTGCTTACGGGGAGGGTTACCCGGATGGCCGCTCGGCTGAACATGGCCCTTGCGGTGGCCGGAGGCGTCGCGTGGGGTGTCGCGAAAGCCACTTTCGGGACGTCTGATGTCCCGAAAATCGCTTTCGCGACATGCTTCCCGGCAGACCTCGTCCGCAGGTGTTGCGAAAGTGGCTTTCACAACGTTCAAGGTTGCGAAAGTGGCTTTCGCAACCACCTACGGCAGGCTGGGTCGAGCGTTGTCGATGAAGGATTTGGGACGTTCACTGTCCCAAATCCTTCATCAACGAATCCAAGCGTGGACGGGCCACGACGTTCAACGCCCCGAAGCAAACAAGCCCCTCAAAGAGGCCTTCACGGACTTGCGCGACGCCACACAAGCCCCACGAGCACCAGCAGTCACAACGGCCGCGCGTGAAGGCCCCCTTCCCTCGGCTCAGCCGAGAAAAGGGGGCCTTCACGTACCACGAGCCCAAGCCTCAGTGCACCCGCCGATCCCCGGCAATCCCCCGGTACCGGATCGTCCACAAGCTCCGCCGGATGTAAGTACGCTGCAGCCACCGATCCCGCCCGTTGTGCCGCGCGAAGAACTGCGACCGCGCGTGCAGGCCCTTCCGGTTGTTGATCAGCAGGGCCGTCCCCGGCTCGAGCTTGACCTGGTGCGCGACCTCGCGACAGACCCGCTGCAGCTCCTCCAGCGCCTGCTCCGCCTCGACGGTCTCCCCCACCACCCCGTTGGCCGACACCGCCACTTCGGGCGATTCCGCCGGCCCGGAGATCACCGGCACGAGGTCGGAGAGCACGTCGGCTCCCTTGGCCACGTCACGCACGTAGCTGCCGGGCGCGTTGAGCCGGAACAGCGGACGGCGCAGGACGTCGAGCACTTCCGGCGCCAGCGCGGCCGAGATGTCCCTGCCATCGGCGTAGTAGGTGACGGCTTCCTTGTTGCCGTCCTGGCGGACGCAGTTCAGCACCAGGAAGTCCGGGTTGGACACGTCGTAGCGACCGACCTCGTCGTGCACGATGTCGTTGTGGAAGTTCAGGAACACGTGCGAGCTCTGGTTCGTCTGGCTGCGCGCCCCCGCCGACACCGGGACGACGTCGTGCACGAGCCGCCCGCTCTTCTCGGTGGTGAACCCGACGGGCTCGCCGAGCAACTGGCTCAGTCCCAAAAGGACGGTCTCGGCGACGAACGTCTTCTTGTCCTTGCTGGGTTCCCCGTCGATGGGCGTCTCCGGCAGTTCCGGGTCCACCGGCAGGTTGCGCACGAGCGCGACGCCGGGGGTGTCGACGTGCCTGCCGAAGTCCAGGATCGTCTGGAGCTGGTCGATCGGCAGCTTCGAGAACGTGACACGGAGCATCGCCAGCGAACGGTCGATGTCGTCGACGGGGTTCGGGAAGGACCGCAGGTCGCTCCCGATCGTGTCCCGGACCTCGTCGTCGAGGACGACCTCGGCGAAGGTGCTGACTAGGGTTTCCTTGCTGGTCATGGTGTCCTATCCACTTTCCGCCGCCGCTGGACCGGCGGTCTCGTCTTGAACTTGGAGATGAGGGTGAGCGCGGGGGCGGTCGCGATCGTCGACACCAGCGTCATGATCACGAGCATCGCGAACACCGCCGGGCTGATCACCTTCAGCTGGAGGCCGACGTTGAGCACCACCAGTTCCGTCAGCCCCCGGCAGTTCATCAGCGCTCCGAGGGAGAGCGATTCGCGCCAGCCGACACCGGTCAGCCGCGCCGCCGTCGTGCTGCCCGCCCATTTGCCGAACACCGCCACCGCCGTGATGAGCACGGTCCAGAGCCACAGCGAGCCGGAGCCGAGCAGGCTGAACTCGGTGTGCAGCCCCGTGTAGGCGAAGAAGAGCGGCAGCAGCAACGTCAGGGTCACGCTGCCGAGCTTCCCGGCGGCGCGGGCGACGACCGGATCCTTCCTCGGCGCGATCACCCCGAACAGGAAGGCGCCGAAGATCGCGTGGATGCCGATCTCGTTGGTGGCCAGCGCCGACAGCATGATCCCGCCGAGCAGGATCGCGAGCACCGCGGACTCCGGCACTCGCGCGAGCACCCTGGCGAGCAGCGGCTTGACGACGTAGACCATCGCCACGACGAACACCAGGGTGAGCCCGACGGTCAGGAAGACCTCCGACGGCGTCCCGCCCTGGCTGACGGCGACCACCACGGCCAGCAGGCACCAGGCGGCGACGTCGTCGACGGCGGCACAGGTGAGCGCGAGCGCACCCAGCGGCGTCTTCGCGATGCCGCGGTCGGTCAGGATCCTCGCCAGCACGGGGAACGCCGTCACGCTCATGGAGACCGCGATGAACAGGCCGAAGGCGAGGAAGCCGACGTCACCGCCGAAGGCCGGGTACATGCCGAGCGCGAGCACGATGCCGCAGACCATCGGCAGCGCGATGCTGACCTGGCTGACGGTCACCGCGGTGAACCCGCGCCGCCGTACCGCGTCGAGGTCGATCTCGGAGCCGACCAGGTACATGAAGAAGATCAAACCCAGCTGCGACAGGATGTTGATCGCCGAGACCACGCCGCCGGGGAACAGCCAGCCGAACGCGGCGGGCCAGACGATCCCGAACAGCGACGGTCCCAGGAGGATGCCGGCGACGATCTCGCCGATCACCGCGGGCTGGCCGAGCCGCCGGGCCAGGACACCCGCCAGATGGCAGGCGCCCAGGATCACCGGGAGCGCGACCAGCAGGCGCGCGTAGGTGTCGGGCCCGCCGCCCGCGGCCTTGGCCCCGGTGCTCGCGACGGGCGCGTAGGCCGATCCCAGGCCGAGCACCACGACGACGACCGCCGCCGGAACCGCGATCAACGCGGCCCCGACGAAGATCCGGCGCAGCGCGGTACGCCCGCTCCGCTCCTGTACAGCCGATTCCATCTATTCTCCTCGAGCGGCACGCAGTTCCAGCGTGCAGCATTTGACACTGCCGCCCGCCTTGAGCAATTCGGACAGGTCGGCGCCGATCGGTTCGAAGCCGTGTTCCCGCAGTTGCGCGGTCAGCTCGGTGGCCGCCTGCGGAAGCACGACGTGCTTGCCGTCGGAGACCGCGTTGAGCCCGAACACGGCCGCGTCGGCTTCGGACGCCAGGATCGCGTCGGGGTACAGCTCTTTCAGGAGCAGACGGCTTTCTTCGGAGAACGCCCCCGGGTAGTACATGACCGTGTCGTCATCGAGGACGGCGAGCGCGGTGTCGAGGTGGTAGTAGCGCGGGTCGATCAGCGTCAGCTTGGTCACCGGACGGCCGAAGAACTCACGGGATTCGTTGTGCGCCTCCGGGTTCGTGCGGAACCCGGTCCCGGCGAGGATCGTCTTCCCGGCGACGAGGTAGTCGCCCTCCCCTTCGTTGACCCACTGCGCCTGCCGCACGTAGCGGTATCCGTTGTCGCGGAACCACTTGAGATACGCGTCGGACTCCCCTGCCCGCTGCACGTGGTGGAACCGCGCGACGAGCACCTGCCCGTCGACCACGGTGGCACCGTTGGCCGCGAACACCATGTCGGGCAGACCGGGCAGCGGATCGAGCAGCTCGACCCGATGCCCCAGGTCGGCGTACAGGTCACGCAGCCACTCCCACTGCGCGATGGCCAGCTCGGTATCCGTCGGTTTCTTCGGGTCCATCCAGGGGTTGATCGAGTACTCGACGTCGAAGTACGTCGGTCTGACCATCAGGTAGTGCCGTTGGGTGGCAGTCCGTGACACGCTTCCTCCACGCGGTTTTGGGCGTCTTTCGCCACCGGCCCCTGGGTGAGGGCCCGGTTTCGTCGAACAGGATCCGTTGCTACTTCTGGGTTTCGGAGAGTTTGACCTCGATCTTCCCGGCCAGGTCGTTCGCGTTGCGCATGGCTTCGTCGAAGGACGCGCCGAGCGCGCCGATACCGCCGAAGATGTTGTTTCCGAGCGGCGGCCGCTTGATCAGGTCACCCGGCTTGGCGAAGATCTTGAGGTAGTACAAGGCTTCCGATTCGTTCACCGCGGGCGGGACGTCGATCGAGGCGATCACCCCGCCGGGGCAGATCAGGCACATCGCGGCGGTGTGCAGCCCGGTCGGGCTGAAGTGGTGGACATCCGGCCGGACACCGCGGGAGACGTCCATGAGTCCCCTGATCGGGTCGTACCCGGCGGAAAGCCGTGCCATATGGTCGAGTCCGCCGCCGCCCGGGCGCACGGCGATCTCCAGCAGGAACGGTTTGCCCTGGTGGAAACGGACTTCGGCGTGCAGCGCGCCGCGGGTGAGGCCCTGGGCCCGCACGCCGGCGGCCACCACCGCGTGCACCTCGGCCACCTGCTCGGCGGTGAGCGACGTGGGCGCGTGGTGCACGTCGTCGTCGAAGGTCTCGCCTTCCGAGGTGACTCTGTCCACAATGGAACCGAGGTAGACCTCGTCGTCCCAGGCGACGGCTTCGATGAGATGCTCGTGACCGTCCAGAAAGGACTCGACGAGCAGGCCGTGCGGGCCGAGGTCCAGCCCTTCGGCCTCCATGTTGTACCAGGTCATCCCGTCGATGCCTTCGCGTGCCTGCGCGTAGCGTTCCCGCATCTTCTCTTCGTCGTCGACCCGGAAGACGAAGTTGCTGGCCGCGCCGAGGGTCGGCTTGAGGATCACCGGATAGCCGAAGTCCTCGGCCGCCCGCAGGGCCGCGTCGAGGTCTTCGACGAACCGGAAGTCCGGATGCGCGGCCCCGCCCTTTTCGTGCGCCTGCCGCATGATCAGCTTGTTCCGGCTGGTGCGCGCCGCGTCCACGCCGATCCCGGGCAGGCCGAGCGCCTCGGCGACCGCGGCGACCAGGACGACGCCGGACTCGGAGAAGGTGAGCACACCGTCGAAGGATTCTTCCGCGTGCCAGGCCTTCGCGTGCCGGATCAGGTCGTCGATGTGGTTGCTGCCGGCGATGCGGTAACGCTCGGACGGCCAGAGATCCTCGGTGCCGACGCCGTTGAGCACGTACAGCACCCCGCCGAAGTCCTCGATCTGCTGGTACCGGGGCAGGTAGTAGTAGGAGTTCTGGCTGGCTTCCAGCGCGAGCAGTTTCACGACACACCTCGTAGGGCAGGACGGATCGGGTGGACACCGCCCGCTCGCACGAGCGGCCGGTCGAGCGGTTCGAGTCCGGTCTGGACCGGGTCGGCGCCGGTCAGGCGCGCGGCCAGGGACCGGGCGATCAGCGGGGCGAATTTGAACGACGAGCCGCCGCACGCCGCGTAGGACAGGACCCGGTCGCCGAGGACGGCGAGCATCGGGCCGAGGGTGGAGCGCCGGGCCAGGTAGTGGCAGTCCCGGGTGTCGACCAGCCAATCCCGGCGGAAACCGGGGATCAGCGCGGCGAACGTGTCGATCAGGTGCTCCCGCCACCACGAAGGCACGGTGGCGCCGCCCAGCTCGTCGACGACCCGGCACGCGCTCGCGGCGCTGAGCTTCAACGGCGTCCCGGCGACGGGCGGCACGAGCCACGCGCCCCCCGCCGAGCCGAGCGACGTGATCGCCGGGGTGGCCGCCCACGCGGCGGCGTCGGCGGGCGGGACGTCGCAGTAGAGCATCGTCTGCCGGTGCAGCACGAGTTCCCTGGACAGCGCGGGGGCCAGCAGCTCCCGGGACCACGGGCCGGCCGCCACCAGGACGGCGTCGCCACGGAGGATCCCGCCGTCGGCCAGCCGGACCTCGGCCCGGTCGGCGTCGATCCCGATCACCTTGCGGTGCGGGTGGAGTTCCGCGTTCGCGTGCCACCGCAGGCGGGTGGCGCACGCCGTCAGCACCCGATCGGCGAGCAGGACCCCCGCGTGCGCTTCGAAGACCGCGCCCGTCCCCGGCACGAACCCGGCGTGCGGGAACTCCGCGGCGAGTTCGTCCACGCCGAGCACTTCGGCCTTGGAACCCGCCGTGGCCAGCAGATCCCGCGCGGCCGCCGCCTCGTCGGCCGTCATCGCGGTGAGCGCGCCGACCTGTTCGTAGAACGACGTGGACAACGAATGCTCCAGTCCGAGCCACGCGTGATGCGCGGCGACCGCGGCCGCCGTGGCCGCGAGGTCACCGGGATGCAACGCGCGCAGCACGCGGTGCCGGTCGAACGAGGTCGCGCCGGAGAACGGGATGTCCGCCTGGTCGGCGAGTACCACTTCATGCCCGGCCGACACGCATTCCAGCGCCGTCAGCAGCGCGATGACGCCACCGCCCGCGAGCACGACTCGCATGGTCTTCCCCGTTCGTTCGGGCGCCACGAGGTACCCGGATGCCACTGCTGGGACGGTGGCATCCGGGCCTTACCCCCGTTGGGCAAGGATTTCAGGAGGCGCGCGGGGTCACGAACGTGTCGTTGATGACGTAGCCGTCGAGGCCGTACGTCTCCCCGTACTCGATGAGATCGCTGGTGCGGTTGAGGAAACCGCGCCCGTTGTTGTTCAGCGAGGTGTTGCACAGCACGCTGAACCCGGTCTGCTCGCGGAACGCCTCGAGCAGGTCGGTGATGCCGGCGTTGCGTTCCCGCGTCACCGTCTGGGTGCGGGCCGTCCCGTCGACGTGCGTGATGGCCTTCAGCTCGTCGGACGTGACGTGGTTGAAGTACAGCATGTACGGGTCCTGCACCGAGCCGACGAACCACTTCGGAGCGTCGGATTCCAGCGCGATCGGGGCGATCGGTCGGTAGTCCTCGCGGCGCTTGATCTTGTTGAGCCGCACGGTGGTGTCCACGGTGAACGGCGCGGCGAGGATCGACCGGTTGCCCAGCGCCCGCGGGCCCATCTCGTACCGGCCGCGTGCCCAGCCGATGATGTTGCCGTCCTTGATGTACTTCGCGACCTCGCTCGCCACGAGCGGCCGCGTCTCGTACTTCGCGGGATCCGGGACGACGTCCTCGACGAAGTTCTCCCCCGCGTAGACGTCCCACTCGATGGTCGCCTGTCCGGTGTAGAACCATTGCGCGTCGATGGCCGTGCCCAGCGCGGAGCCGCTGTCGTTCGGGCAAGGCGGCACGAACACCGAGGAGAACAGGCCGCTCTCCCGCCACAGCCGGTTCCAGTCGCAGTTCAGGCCGCAGCCACCGGAGATCAGCAGCGGCAGGCCTTCGGTGAGGTTCTTCTCCGCGTAGTCGTAGAAGCGGTTGAAGATCGCCTGCGAGTGCTTCGCCGCCGCGTTGCGGTATTCCTGCGACCACACACCCGCGTTGTACAGATGGGACCAGGACATCTCCTCTTTGGACAGACCGAGGATGATGCCGTCGCGGTCCAGGATGAAGTCGATGGTCTTCTGCTCGTCCGGCGTGAGCGGGCCCGGCTCGGCGAACCCGGTCAGCGCCATCTGCTTGCCGGCGTCGTTGAACCGGAACTTCCCCTTGCCCAGCGGGAAACCCGGGTCGGCCAGCGCGAAGAGATACGCGTACTTCGCGCCGGGGTCGGTCAGGACGTGCTGCAGGTGGGTGGCCTCGCCGCGCTCGTCGATCCGGTAGAAGTCACCGATGTTCCCTTCCCACACCAGGGAGTAGTACGCCTGGCCGGGTGCCGCGGGGGCCATCCCGAGGGAGGTGTAGATATGCGAGCGCTCGTGGGTGGAGGAGAAGTACCGCACGTCCTTGCCGAAGAACTTGCCCGCCTCGTCGGAGATCGCGCCCTCGCCGACACCGAAGTATCCGGTGCGGGACGGCGGTTCCACCGAGAACTCCCCCTTGACCCAGCCGCCGAGCGCGACCACGTCGGGCTGCTTGTCGAGCATGCCCGCCGCACGCGCCATCAGCTCGCCGGTGATCCGGTCGTAGCGCGGGTAGTTGTCCTTTTCCGACTCCAGCGCGAACAGCAGCTTGCCGTCCTCGATCGCCACGATCCCGCCATCGTGGCCCTCCTTCATCGACAGAATCAGCATTGTGTCACCGAATTTCGCTCGCCTTCATTCGTCGACTCATTCAAGCCGCGCGGCCCGTTGACCGGAAGCTCGGCGCGGGGAGAACAATCAACCTTCGGACGAGCCACCCGGCAGGGTGCGCACGGCCTCGTGGCGCAGTGATTCGAACGCGTTCTTCCGGGCCCGGTGACCGGCCATCGGGACGGCGGCGGCGAACGCGCCCGGCTCCCGTTGCCGTTCGGAGGCGAACGCGCTGACCAACCGGGAAACCGCGTACCGGCCGGCGACGTTGGCGCGCTGGAGAAGCCCGGCGTCCACCACGGACTCGAGGAGCTCGTCGGCCGTCTCGATCATGATGCCCATCGCCGCGGCGACGCCGATCGACGTCGTCCAGCCCGCCCCGGTCTGCCCGAAGTGGTGGATGGCCTCCCGTTCGGTGGGTGAAAGCTGTTCGTACGCCGCGATGAACCGGTCCCGCACGTTGACGTCACCGACGCAGAGGCTGTCCATGAGCCGTTCGCGATCGGCGAGCTGACCCGCCGTGTACGCGATCGCCCACTCCGGACGGGCGGCGATCTTGCGGCCCACGATGTTGATCGCCAGCGGGAGGTCCCCGCACAGTTCGGCGATCATGTCGGTGGCGTCGTGTTCCGCCCGCACCCGGGCCGGTCCGGCGATCCGGCCGATCAAAGCCAGGGATTCCTTGCGGGAAAACGTATCCAGCTCGACACGGTTCGTGTCCTCCAGCCCGAGCAGCCGGGCGCGGCTGGTCACCACGACCTGGCTGTGCGGGGCCTGGCCCAGCAGTGGCCGCACCTGACCCTCGTCCCGGACCCCGGCCAGGAGCACGAACAACCTGCGCTCCGCCAGCAGGGATCGGTACAGCCCGATCCGCTGCATCGGATCGTCGGGCACGAGATGCGCCGGCACGCCGAGCGCGCGCAGGAATCCACGCACGATCCCGTTGGCCGACCGGCCGCCGGTTCCGCTGCCGCCCAGATCGGCGTAGAGCTGCCCGTCCGGGAAATCCGCCGCCACCTCTTCCGCCAGCCGCAAGGCGAAAGCCGTCTTCCCCACCCCGATCGGACCACTGACGAGCAACGGCACCTTGACCGGACCGCTCGCGCCGATCATCTCCGCGGCGTCGGCCAGATCCCCTTCCCTGCCGACGAAAGTCCTCGATCCCATCGGCAGCTGGGCCGGACGGGCGAGCCGGATGACGCCGGATGCCAACGCGTGCACGCCATCCGGCGGTGCTTCGGCCTGCTGCGGCACGGACGCGCGTTCCTCACGCACCTCCGCGCCGCCACCCGTCTGTCCCGCGACACTCCGCCAACGCCGTTCCCACGCCGCGCGATCCCCACCGCACGCGGAGACGAACGCCAACGTCACGGCGAGAGTGGGCAACCGGTGGCCACTCGCCGCGCTGGACAGCACGGAAGGTGCGAACAGTGCCGTCCTGGCGAGTTCCCGGTAACTCGGGTTTCCCGCCCGGTTCCTCAAAACGCGCAGATCGTGAGCGAATGCGGCGATCGGACCAGTGGAGCCGTCCAACGGTCGCTCGGGTCTGCCCATGCCAACTCCTCCCCTGGATGGGGTAACGCAATCGCACTGCGTGACCGTCATCCTTGCAGCCTTCCTGGCCACAACCCTAAAGGACCAATGAACGATGCAGCAGATACAAATAGGTGACTCAATGTACAAAGTCCAATAGTTGGACGCGGAAATTCACCCCCTTGGTGGCACCGGATAGGGTTCGCCCATGTCTGACCCCCTGCCGCCACTCGCCGAACTCCGGCGAGCCGCCGAAGTGTTCAACGGCTTCGCGAATGTGGACGCCTCATGGCTTCGACTCCTGGAAGAAACGCAGTCCGCGATCGACCTGTCACAGCCCGCACATCGCACAATTCTTCTTCGCTGGCTCAACTCGTGGGGATGCCGGATCCGGTACCCGCGGGAAGGCGAGCCGGCCCCCTTCGACGACGGGGTCCTGGCCTGGTGGGAGACCTGGGGCGCCACCCTGCCCACCGCCGACCTCGCCGACCTGACCGACGAGGGGATCGACACCGCCGCGAAGGCGTACGCGGACCTCGCGGGTGTCGCCGTCTCAGCGGGACGGACGAGGCGTACGCTGGGCCCGACCGCCGCGGCCAAGGCACTGTATGCGTTGCGGCCCAACACGATCATGCCGTGGGACGCCGCCATCGCGGCGGCCCTCCACGGCGCGCGTGACGGCGCCGCGTTCGGGAGACATCTGCGACTCGGCCGCGCGTGGGCCGCCGCGGTGATCGCGGAGGCGGGAGACGGCGGGGCGGGGATCCCCGCCCTGATGGGCAGGCCCGTGTCACTGGCGAAGATCCTCGACGAGTACCTCTACGTCGTCTTCACCATGGACGCCAAGGGTGACTGGGGAACGGACAGCGGAGAATGGTGGAAATATGGTAACCGGGGATGACGTCAGAGAGATCGTTTCGGGGCTGCCCCGCGCCTATGAGGCGCTGGTCCGGGACCGGGCGAAGTTCCGCGTGGGGCGAATCGTCTTCCTTTCGCTCTCGCCCGACGAAACCGTGATGGGATTCGGCTATCCCAAAGAAGAGCGGGAAGCGCTGGTGGCGGGCGAGCCGGACAAGTTCATGATGCCGATTCCGTCCGATATGCGCTATCAGTGGGTCCGCGCCCGGCTGTCCGCGCTCGATTACGAAGAGTTACGAGAGCTGATCGTCGACTCGTGGCGAATGTGCGTCCCGAAGAAGGTCTGGGCCGAATACCTGGAAAAGAACCCGAGCTGAACTACTCCTTTCGGAGTGCGCCGTTCAGCCCCCTCGATTGCCCTTTTCGGTCCCGTGAATTGCCTTTCGGGTGACCGAAAGGCGGAACTCGCGTGATCAGGGACGTGCCTCGCGTGACTGGGGACGGAACTCACGTGTCTGGAGGCTCCACGCGGTGTGCGGCTTCCGATCACGCGAGTTCCGCCTTCGATCACGCGAGTTTCGCGCCCGAGCACGCGAGTTCCGGGCCCAAGCACGCGTGAAGGCCCCCTTCCCTCGGCTGAGCCGTGGGAAGGGGGCCTTCACGCGCGAAAGGGGCTACTCCGCGACTTCTTCGATCGCCGAGGTGCCGCGGGAGCCGGGGTTCCCGTATCGCTCCCAGACCTCGTTCAGGCGGATCCGTCCGTCCGGCAGGAACTCCGGGGTGTTGGTGCTGTGCCCCGAGATCACCTGACCGCTGGCCAGCACCATCGTGTAGGCCATGTCGATCGTCCCGTCTTCGCCGCATTTCCCGGTCAGCGAGCCGAGCCGCACGCCGCCGCCGGTCAGCTCGGCCCACACCAGATCGTCCTTCTGCCGGTACAGGGTGACCGGCGCGTCCGGGTCGGTGCTGACCTTGCGGAACCGTTTCCCGTCGTAGTTGATCATCCGTCCTGCTCCGTCCGTGCCGGTGAACCAGGGAACCAGAGGTCGTCCGTGGTGAGATCCGCGAGGTCGTACTTCCCGAGCGCGCTGGCGAGCAACCGCAGCTCGAGTTCCAGGCACCGCACCAGCCGCACGAGCCCATCGGTCGCGTCCTCGTCGACGGCGAGCAGCGCCGCCCGGCCGAGGCCGACCGCGGAAGCACCCATCGCCAGGCACTTCAGCGCGCGGGCGCCTTCCCAGATCCGCCCCGACACCAGCAGCGACGCGTCGTGCTTGCCGACCCGCCGCAGGCATTCCACCAGCGGCAGCCCGACCTGGTCGAGGAAGACCGAAGGCGCCCAGCCGGTGCCGCCTTCCGCACCGTCCACGGTGACGGCGTCCGCTCCCGCCGCCCACGCGACCCGCGCCGCCTCGCCGACGTCGCGACCCGGGTGCAGCTTCACCCAGGCACGGGCCCGCGGGTAGTTGTTGCGCATCAGGTGGATCTGCTGGCGCAGGATCTCCCCGGTGAACGTGCCGGGACTGCTGGACCGCAGCACCATGGCCTGATCCCTGCCGAACGCTTCGTCCACTGTGTACTGTTCGGCGATCTCGCCGGCGGCGGTGCGCGAGAGCACGGTCATCCCTCCGAGTCCGGGCTTGGCGCCCTGACCGACCTTGAGCTCGAACGCCAGCCGCCCGGTCTCCAGCAGTTTCGTCGCGGACGGGTCGCTGTAGACGAGGTTCCACACCTCCGCGTCCGCGTCCTCGGTGCTCTGCTGGACGACGACGCCGCCCAGCCCGTCCGGTACGGCGCCGGCGTACGCGCGGATCCGCCCGAGCAGACCGTCCTCGACGCTCTCGCCCATCCGGCCGTAACCGTGCATCGGCACGACGTTCTCGCCGATCACCATCGGCATCCCGAGCCTGCCCGCCTGCTCGCTCGCGGCGATCCCGAGCCCGCTGCCCGCGACCTGCGTGGATCCGAACGCGCACAGGAACACCGGCGACGGCGCGGTGAACCCGCCGAGCACGGTCGACAAACCGACGTCGCCGTACACCGGTTCGCGCGCGAGGTCGAACATCTTCTCCAGGCGCCGCGGGACGAACACCGGCGGCACGATCCGCGCGCGGTCGAGTTCGTCCGGCGGGGTGTCGACGTCCGCGCCGAACAGCGACCGGCCGTATCCCGCGACGTCGGGGAAGATCGCCGCGCTGCCTTCTCTCGCCCTGGCCCGGATCGCGTCCTCCGGGAGCTGCCGCGCGGTGATCACGGCGTCGCGATCCCGGGCAGCTTCGGATACGCGTTCGCCTGCCAGATCGCGTCCAGCCCGGCGATGTAGCGCGTCACCCGTTCCAGCCCCATCCCGAACCCGGCGCTCGGCGGCAGCCCCTCGCGCGCGAGGTCGAGGTACCAGGCGTACTTCGCCGGGTTCTCCCCCGTCTCCCGCATCCGCTCGATCAGCCGCCGGTACTCGTGCGTGCGTTCGCCACCGCTGCAGAGCTCGCCGAACCCGTCGGAGGCGATGAGGTCGAAGTTCCGCAGGACCCCAGGTTCGGTGCTGGACTCGCCGTCGGTGAACCCGCGCGACCCCTTGGGGTAGTCGACGATGAAGAACGGCCGGTTCGTCTGCTCGGAGATGATCCGCTCGCCCTGCCAGTCGATCTCCGCGTCGGCGCTCTGCCCGTGCCGCAGGCCCTGCAGCCGCGACACCGCCTCGCGGTGCGTCATCCGCTCGAAGTCCTCTTCCAGCAGCGCCGTGAACGCCTCCTGGTCCCGGCCCAGTGTGGCGAGGTCCACTTTGGACTCCCGCAGCGTGTGGGCGACGATGTGCCGCAGCAGGCCCTGCGCGATGTCGAGGACCTCCTCGCGGCTCGCACGGGCGACCTCGACGTCGATCTGGGTGAACTCGACCAGATGCCGTCCGGTGGTCGAAGTCTCCAGCGGCTCCAGCCGCACGTTCGGGGCGACGTAGAAGATCTTGTCGAACGCGAGCAGCGAGGCCTGCTTGTACAGGATGACGCTGGTCATCATCTTGTACTTGTGCCCGTAGTAGTCGACGTCGACCTGTTTGGCGCCACGGCATCCCGGGTCGGTGACCGGCCCGATCAACGGCGGCTGCAGTTCCACGAACCCGTTCATGCCGAGGTACTCGCGGGTGCCGGCGGTGATGCTGTTCTGGATGCGCAGGGCCGCCTGCGTCACCGGCGACGTCAGATGTTCGCGGGTGCCCGGCGGCAGCGCCGCTTCCGGTGTTCCGGTCATGTCCTACTCCCCTGTGTCAGTCGGTTCACGGTCTCGATTCCGGGTAACCCGTACTTCTCGTCGAACGACCGCTCGACGTACCGGAGCGCGTCCAGCAGATCGTTCGAGGTCATCCGCCGGTCGCCGGGCAGGTCGACGAGATCGCCCAGCGGCATCGCGCCGATCCGCTGCCACTCCAGGCGGCCGCCGTCGGCCAGCCGCCCGCGGGCGCGGCCGGCGTTGTCCGGATGCAGGCAGAACGGGACGTCCAGCTGGCCGCGCGCGAACGCGGTGACCAGCGCCCTGCCGAGGTCGTTGTCGAGTGAAAGAACGTTGTCCACCAACGCTTTCGCCTGCGCGTGGATCCCGGTGTCGCCGAGCCTGCCGATCCGGGAGACACCGCGCGCGGCCTCGGCGGCGTGCTCCAGTGCCGTCACGTTCTCCGCCACGGTCGGCAACCGGTGTGCTTCGGCGGTGGTCTTGACGATCAGCCTGCTCGCGCCGGTGCGGGCCGCCAGCCGCGCGGACTCCGCGATCAGTTCCAGCGCGCCGCCCGGTGTCCTCGGATAGACGCCCATGTAGCCGTAGATCACCACGTGCGTCCGCGCGTGCGGCACGTATTCCCTGATCAGCGCCTGCAGTGCGGCGACGGCCTCCTCGTCCTGCCCGGCGTGGGTCTGCTGCGCGTAGCTGAAGGACAGGCAGCGGATCCCGTGCCGCCAGAAGAACATCCCCTCCAGCACGCTCAGCGCGACCAGCAGCGCGGGCGGGCACAGCTGGCCCATCATGCAGCCGCCGAAGGTCTCCAGATGCGGTTCCAGTTCGGGACCCCGGGCCTCGGCCAGCGTCTCGCAGGAGCGCCGCCAGTTGTCGACGGCCGCCGAAAGCGGCATCCGGCTGTACGGCAGGCAATACGACACCGGGCCGCCCTCGGTCGCGTGCAGCCCGAAGTCCAGCAGCGCCCGCACGATCCGGCGGGGATCCGCCGAACCGTGCCGCACCTGCACCGGGAAATCCCCGGTCAGCACGCCGTCGAGCAACGCCGACGTCGTCACCGGATCGTGGTCGACGAGCGGGTACCCGTTGAGATCGGCGCCCGCCGCCAGCGCCGCGCGCGCCGCCTCGTGATCGCCGACCCTGGTGTAGCTGTCGATCGTGATCGTGCCGACCGTCGCGGCCCGCGCCGACCGGGTCGCCAGCAGCCCCCTGGTCATCCGCCCCGGATCGGCGAACCCCATCCGGGGCTGGACGACCAGCTCCCCCTGCGCGTGGTGGCGCGCGACCACCTCGCCGAACGAATGTCCCCGCCGCGGGGCGAGCACGTTCATCCCGCGCCCAGCGGGACACCGGGGGCGCGGACGGACAAGGTGCGGAGGAACGTGCGGAACGGGGTCAGCCCGGCGGAGTCCTCGAACACCGCGTCGAAGCCGGCCTCCAGCAGCCGGGCGGCGTTGCTGCCGCCCGTGACGTCGAGCTTCCCGCCGATGACTACCGGCGTCGTGACCAGCTCCGGCCGGGCACGGAAGGCTTCCATCAGCCGGACGCCGTCCTGACGGCCGTGCCCGTTGAGGCTGCTGATCACCAGCAGATCCGGCCGCCGGGTGACGCATTCGCGCACGATGGTCGCGTCCGGGACGCAGGCGCCGAGGTTGGTGACCCGGCAGCCCAGTTCCTCCAGCAACAGCTCCAGGTACACCAGGTTCCAGGTGTGCGCGTCGGACGAGAGCCCGGTGACGATCACGTCGAGACCGGCGTCCGGGAGCGTGGGCTGGACGGCTTCGATGGTCATGGTGCGGCGTTCTCCCTCTCTCCTCGGTCCGGCCGCACGTCGATCTCGATCAGCGCGACCGCCTCTTCGGCCAGGCGCGACGCCTCCGCCGGGCTGTCCGCGGTCACCATCAGATCGCCGACGCGGTCCCACGAACTGCGCAGCCCGTCGAACCGGTCGCCCGCCGAAACACTGACGTCGCACAGGAACACGCCTTCGGACTGCGCCGCCTTCTCCACCCCGCGCACGTCCTCGATGAACCCGGGCTCGATCGACAGGAACCGGACCGCGGCGCCGCCTTCGGCCTTGCGCGGCAACAGGTCCACGACCGGCTCGTCCTTCATCACCGAGAAGTAGGCGCGGTTGAGCTCCACCGGATAGGCGCGCTGGATCAGCTCGATGATCCCGTCGCCGGCGAACCGGCCGGCGCATTCGACCAGGTACGGGACACCGTCCGAGACGATCCACTCGCAGTGGACGATCCCGGTGCGGAACCCGGTCGCGGCGGTGAGCAGCCGCGTCTCCTCGGTCAGCGTCGCGGTCAGCTCGTCCGGGATGTCGGCGGGGACGACATGCGCGAGTTCGATCGGCCGCGGACCGGGGAAGAGCCGTTTGCCGGTGACGTTGGCGAACAATGGCTCGCCGTCGCGCAACAGCATCTCGACGCTGAACTCGTCTCCCTCGACGAAGCTCTCGGCGAGCATCTTCAGCTCCATCGCGCGGTCCGGGACGAAGATCCCCTCGTCCTGCACGACGCAGTTCGTCCACGCCTGCTCGGCCTCGGCCGGGTCGGTGAGCACCTGCGTCCCCACCGACGCCTGCCGGTTCGACGGCTTCAGCACGGTCTTCCCCGGATGCCGCGCCATGAACTCACGGACCTGCTCCGGGCTTTCGACCCGCGCCGACGCCGGGTTCGCGATCCCCGCCGCCCGGCTGACCAGGCGCAGCACCGCCTTGTCCCGCAGGATCTGCGCCGCGCCGAAGCCCGCGCCCGGCAGGCCGTAGCGTTCCGCGAGCCGGGCCGCGAACGGGGTCGCGTACTCGGTCAGCGGGACCACCGCGGCCGGATCGAGATCGTGGTGGACGTGGTAGAACTCGTCCGCCTTGCCGGGCAGGTGGAACTCCCACTCGATGAGCTCGCGCACCAGCGCCGAACCGGCCACCGTCTTCCGCGCGTCGCGTTTGCGGACGACGTCGGGCTCTTCGACGAAGATGACCGAACCGTCCGGCTGGAAGTCCTTGATGGACGAACCCAGCGCCGCGGCCACGAACCCGACCAGCACCACCGGGCGCGTCATGACTGCTCCTCGACGTAGTACCAGTTCTCCGGGTTGATCAGCCCGTACGGGTTGATCGGCGAGAATCCGCGCAGATTCCCCGCGACCTCGAACAACCGCCGCGGGAACGTCGGCATGAAGATCACCGGCGCCTGCTCGGCGATGTACTCCTGGTACTCGTACAGCGCGTCGAGCGAGTCCGTGGTGACGGTCTTCGCGATGAGCTCGTCCGCCTTGGCGTCGCGCCAGTTGCTGAAGTTGCAGGCGGCGCCGCTCTGGAAGAGGTTCTCGCCGGTCGGGTAGTTGTAGACCCAGCCGCCGCCCCAGCAGGACAGCTGCCACATCCGCTTCTCGCCGGGACCGTCCTCCGCCACGAGGACCGATCCCATCACCTCTTCGAGGCGGATCTCGATACCTGCCTTGGCCGCGTCGTCCCGGAACTGCGCCATGAGCCGTGCCAGCGACGGCCTGCCTTCCCAGTAGCGCAAGGAGAAGCTCAGTTCGGTGCCGGCGGGGATGCCCTCGCCCGCTTCACCGGGGCCGGTGCCGGGACGCACGCACACCGCGGGCGACGTGCTGACGTCCCAGCCGTTGTCGGCGAGCAGCTGCCGCGCCTTCTCCAGGTCGAACGGCCAGAACCCGCCGCGCTCGGCGATCTTCGGCGAGACCAGGTCGCTCTTGGGCAGCACCGGGATCGATCCCGTCTGGCTCCAGCCGTAACCCTGGTAGACCTCGCGGGCGCCGTACTCCTGGTCGAAGCAGCTCTGCAGCGCCTGCCGGACATAGGGCTGCCTGATCATGTTCCCCGCGACGGTCGGGTTGCTGAAGTTGACCGCCATGAAGTTGATGTTGAACAGGATCTGCGGCTCCAGCTGGAACCCGTCGCCCAGCGGGTTCGGCCCGCCCTTCGTCGGGTCGCCGTCGGGCTGGACGCCCATCCCCGGCGGCAGGAAACCGACCTGGACGTCGCCGGACCGCAACAACTCGTACTGCTGCTCGTCCGACGTCGTCGAGACCTGGCGCAGCTCGTCGAGATGCGCCGGATTGGGCCCGCTGTAGTGCTCGTTCGGGACGAAGGTGACGACACCTTCCTCGGTGTAGCTCTTGAGCCGCCACGGCCCGTTCACCACACTCCACACCGGACTGTCGGCCCAGCGTGTGCGGTGCGAGTTGTCCTCCTCGACGACATCGCCGTTCTCCGCCATGAGGAACTCGTAGACCGCTTCGGCCTGCTCGATGTCGTGCGTGGCGTCGGCCGGGCCGTCCGCGGTGCGGTCCCACGCCTTCGGCATCGGCGTGATCATGGTGAGCTGGTTCAGCAGCACCCAGTTCTTCGAGTACGCCTTGTCGAAGGTGAAGCTCACCTTGTCATCGGCGACCTTCTCGAACGACACCAGGTTGTCCGGGAAGTAGCCCTCGGAGTAGGCGCCGAACTTCGGCCCCTTCACCTTCAGCATGTTCATCCAGAAGATGACGTTGTCCGCGCAGACCGTCTCGCCGTTGGACCACTTCCACGGTTTGATCCGGACCACGCAGGTGCGGCCGGTCTCGTCCCACACCGGCTCTTCACCGACACTGAGGTCCCAGTCGATCTCCGGCGCGCCGTCCCGGCCCAGCCAGTACAGCGGCCGGTACATCAGCATCTGGAACTCGTAGAGGCTCCGCACGCCGAAGCGCTCGCCCGGGGTGAAGGGGAAGATCACCGCGGGCGGGAACCCGGGCAGGCAGGCCCAGGTCGCCACGCCGCCCTTGATCGGCTTGTCCGTCATGACTTTCGCTTCCTCCGAATGTCGGCCGCGCTCAGGCGGCGGTCGCCTCGAGAACCTCGGCCGGTCGCTTCTTCTCCTGCGCCGACAACGGTTTCGCCAGACTGAAGTAGGTGCCGATCACGATCGCGCCCTGCAGGATCGCCAGCCCCCAGAACGCGTAGGGCACGGTGGACGCGTCCGCCAGCGCGGACAGCCCGACCGTCGCCCCGACACCGAGCCCGAGTCCGAGCGCCTGGGTGCTGCCGAAGATCCGGCCGACGCGTTCCTCCGGGCTGGCCCGCATCAGCAGCGTGCGCGCCGCGATCCGGCCCTGCGCGAAACAGAAGCCGGCGAAAGGGATCGCCGCCATCAGCGCGATGTAGTGCAGCGGCTGGATCGCCAGGCAGATCAGATTGCCGAGGGTGCCGAGCACGGCCAGATGGATACCCTTGACCCGCTTGCTGACCTTGCCGTACGCCGCCGCGCCGACGATGAACCCGACGCCAGCCAGCGCGTCGACCACGCCGATCATCCACGCGCCCTGGTTGAACGTCTGCAGGATCAGCGTCGTCAGGATGACGTTGGCGACCATCAGGCCGATGTTGCCGTTGGCGTACAACAGCGCGAGCCGCTTGATCGGCTGCCGCACCGGGGCCTCGACCGGCGCCGACGGATCGGTGGTGACGGCCTCCTCGACGACCGGTGCCTTGGCGGGCTTGCGGCCGATCGCGTAGACCAGTACGGCCGAGAGGACGAAGCTCAGCGAGTTGAACACGAACAACGGCGTGGCACCGAACCAGATCACCAGGAAGCCGGCCAGCGAAGACGCCAGCAGCATGCCCGCGTTGCTCGCCATCTCGAAGTGCGAGTTGAACTTCCCGAGCCGCTCGTCGCGGATCCGTTCCTTGATGAGGCCGTTGCTCGCGGGCATGAACAACGCCGCGGTGCAGGCGAGCATGAAGTTCGCTATGTAGGAACCGAGGTTCGCCGGACCGCCGATCCACAGCCACACCGGCAACGCGAACGCGGTCATCGCGCTCACCAGGTCCGCCGCCACGCACAGCATCCGGCGGTCGACCTTGTCGACCAGCTTCCCGAACAGGACCGCGAGCGCGACCTGCGGGATGGACACCGCGATGAACAGCCAGCCGACCGCCAGGGTGGTCTGCTCGGCGTGGAAGACCAGGATCGCGGCGGCGGTGATCTGGAAGGCGTTGCCCGCCGTGGTGATGAACCCCGCCGGGACCAGCAGGCGTTCGGCGAGCCGGGAACTCCGGACCGCGTCGGTGGTTGGGGTGCTGTCGAGTGACATGGTGGGTCAGACCTCGCTCGTCGGGGGGAATTCCAGTGAGGGCACGGGGAAGGCCGTGGTGTGCGTGACGTCGAAGGCGGCCGCGGTGATCCGGAGGGCGAACCCGCCCGCCGCGGCGGCGCGTTCGGCGAGGTCGATCAGGATCGGTGAGGCACAGCCGATCAACGCCCGCAGTTCGAGGAAGAGGTCGCCGAGCCGCGCGCGGAGCATCTCCTGGTCGAGGTTGCCCTTCAGGGTGCGTTCCGTCGCCGCACGCAGGCGTTCGACGTGCTGCACGATCAGATCGGCGGCCCGGCTGAGGCTGAAGTCCTCGAGCTCGTAGTTCAGGGCGAACCGGGAGACCATCGCGGCGGCCCGTTCGGTGGCTTCGGTCGACACCGGGAGCGAGCCGTTCTCACCGCCGACCTCGGCGGTGAGCTTGGCCAGGGTCTCGGCGAGCTCGTTCCAGGGCGTGACGAGCCGCTCCCCCGCGACCTTTTCCAGTGCGGCGCGGGAGAAATTGGTCCGCGCGAACTCGGGCGCGGTGAGGTTGAGGTGGAACCGCGCGATGTCGCGGGGCACCTCGGCCGCCAGGTCGCGGGCCCAGACCACGTGTCCCTTGCTGGTGGAGAACTTCTCGTTCTCCAGCTCGTAGAACTCGTTGACCAGCAAGGTGTCCGGGAGGACGTAGCGGCCTTCGAGGGCGATCAGCTCGGCGACGTGGACGACGCCCCAGGTGAACAAGGGGTCGAAGCCCATGAACACCACGACCCGCGCGTCGTTCTCCGCGAGCCAGGCGTCGTCGTCGGCGGCCTTCGGCTTGCCGTTGCGCCGCAACGCGTACTCGGTGCAGTACATCGAGGCGGGCATTCCCTCGACCCACGCGTTGAGCCGTTGCCCCGGCGTCTGGAGGAACGGCGCCGGCAGACCCCATTTCACCGGGTACGTGATCGCGAAATCGGGCAACGGCCCGGACAGCAGTTCCCGCATCAGCCCGAGCACGTGCGGCCGCCACGCGGGACCGCGCTCCTCGTAGTAGGCCAGAAGCTGCTCGCGGTACTCCGAGACCGGGAAGACCATGATCTCGGTCTCGCGGTAGGTCACCTCGTCGGCCGGGTCGAGCACCGAGTACGGCTCGATCAGCGCGTCGAAGTCGATCGGATGCCCGCAGCCCTCGCAGAATCCGCCGCGGCTGTCGGCGAGGCACGTCGGGCAGCCACCGCCGACGAAACCCTCGACCAGGAACTCGCCCTTGCTCTCACTGTAGGGCAGCCGCACCTTGCGCAGGCGCAGCTTTCCCTTGTCGTACAAGCGTTTGACGTAGTCGTAGACGAGTGTCTTGTAGCCGTCGTCGGTCGGCGAGAAGCCGTCGACCTCGACCCCCATCGCCTTGAACGTGCGCTGGATGTTCTCGGTCGACTGCTCCACCAGTTCGGGCGGCGTCAGCCCGACCCTGGCCGCGCTGGTGACGAGGTAGGTCTGGCTGTCGTCGGTGCAGGAGGCGAACACGGCCTCGCGGCCTGCCGCGCGCAAGTACCGGCGGTGTACGTCGGCACCGAGGTACGGGCCGGCGATATGCCCGATGTGCAGGTCGCCGTTGGACGTCGGCGGGCCGCCGATGATCACGACCGGTCGCTTGTCGGCCATTCTCACGCCTCCGCCTCATGCCGGGCGGCGAACTTCACCGTCATGTCGGAGTCCCACCAGATCGCGTACATCTCGAAGTCCTCGGCACCGTCGTTGAGGATGCGGTGCTCGGTGCCGGGCTTGTGGAACTCGATGTCGCCGGGACGGAAGGCGCGGCGCTCTCCCCCCGACTCGACGACCGCCTCGCCGCTGACGGCGATGAAGATCTCGTACTCGTGGTGGGAATGCGCACCCGTCGCGCCGTGCGCGGGCACCGTGACCCAGGCGCCTTCGAACGGCGCGTTCAGCGCCGCCCACGGCAGCAGCCGCTGGCCGTAGGCACCGTTCTCGAAGACCATCTTTTCCCGCTCGAGCGGACGGATCTCCATGACTTCCTCTTCCTTCGTGGGTCAGCGGGTGGCGACGATGGGGGCGGTTTCCGACGTCGGCTGCGGCGGCACCGAGGGGTTCTCACCGCGATGGGCGAGGATGTCCTGCAGGATGTCGTTGGCGCGCGGGGCGAGGACGCTCAGCAGCGAGTCCGCGATCCCGTGCGTCGCCTCGTTGACGCCCTGGAGGTAGACGGCCGCGGTGGCGGGCTGCTCGATCTCCAGCCGGTAGTCGCGGGTCACCTTGATCTCCGACAGCCCGATCGACTTCGCGATCTCCTGCACCATCCTCGGCATCTCCGGGGAGAAGCCGGTGCCGAGCAGCACGAGATCGGTGCGCAGCTCCTGGACCTCGCCGGTACGCCGGTCCGTCAGTTCCAGCACGATCTCGTCGCCCTCGTCGCGGGCGTCGGTGATGTCGCTCATCGTGATCATCGTCAGCCGCGAACGGCCGGAGAGTCGGTCCAGGTAGATCGAGCGGTAGAGCGCGTCCATCGTGCCCGGCGCGAGCCCGGAGTAGTTCGTGTGGTGCATCTCCTTGAGCATCTGCTCGCGCGCTTCGGGCCGCGCCTCGAAGAACTTGTCCACATGGGACGGGAAGAACAGCTCGTTGTTGAACTTGCTGCTCTCGTAGTAGTTCAGGCCGATCGACCGCATCACCATGGTCGGCTTGCATTCGGGCAGGTCCTTCTGCACCGCGCTGAACAGTTCCGCCGCGCTCTGCCCGGCACCGATCACCGCGACGCGGTACGGGAGGTCCTTGCGCAGTTTGGCGATCCTCGGCAGGTACTGCGTGCTGTGGATGACGCGGTCCTGGTTCACCGTCCGGAGCCGGTCGGGGATCCGCGCGTCGCGACCGGCGCCGACCACCAGGTACCGGCTGCGAATGGTCTCGCCGTCGGCGACGTGGGTGTCCCAGCCGGTGAGCGTGCCGTCCGTCCACACGGGAGTGATTTCGAGGCACTCGCGGCCGCGCTGCAGATCCACCAGGGAAAGCGAGTCGGCCGTCCACTTGAGATAGTCGGCGAGTTCCACCCGGTACGGGACGAAGCTGCCCATGTTGACGAACTCGTTGAGCCGATTGGTGGCGTGCAGGTAGTTGAGGAACGAGAAGCGGCTGCGCGGATTGCGCAGGGTCACCAGGTCCTTGAGGAACGAGACCTGCGACAGGGCCTCGGGCAGGAGCATCCCCCGCTGCCAGGAGACCTCTTCGTCGCGTTCGAGCAGGACCGAGTCGCGGGCCAGTCCGGGCGCGAGCTCTTCCAGCGCCACGGCCAAGGCCAGGTTCGACGGTCCTGCTCCGACTGCGAGCAGCTCGACATCACGGTTCGCCATTTGTTCGCTCCGCCATCTTTGTGAGTGCTGGGAAGGTGTTCTGTGGTTCCGGTGCGCGGTCAGCCACCGGCGGCCACCGAGGGCAGCAGGGGGTGCGCGGTCAGCCGGACCTGGGCCATGGCCTTGTCCAGCACCGCTTCGCAGTCGTCGGGATCGACGCCCGCGCAGATCACGTACGCGTGGCGCGAGATGAACTCCGCCGGCGGCAGCCGCAGGCGCGAACCCGGCTCGACGAGGCTGTCCGAAGCGAGGATCCCGTTGTTCCGCAAGGAATCCGGCACGGAAACCGACTCGACGACACAGTCCTGTTTCGGGTAGCCGAACCGGACGCCTACCCACCGGGGCTCGGCCTCGTGCGGGATGTGGGGGCGCATGCCGAGCGCGACGTCGACCGCGGCCGCGCCGGGGTCGATCCCGGTCGCGAACTTGGCGAGCAACGGGATCAGGTCGCCGCCGAGCCTGCCGTTGATCTCCACGATCACCGGCCCGCGTTCGGTGAGCTTGAGCTCGGTGTGGGTGATGCCGTACCGGAAGTCGATCGCGCCGTGCGCGCGGGCCAGCGTCGAACGCAGAACCGGGTCGGCGAGCAGTTCGTCGGCGGAACTGACCAGATGGCCGAGCTCCTCGAAGTACGGATGCATCCCGACCGTCTTGCGCGCCACGAACATCGGCGTGTACTCGCCGTCGACGACGGCGCCGTCCACACTGATCTCCGGGCCGGTCAGGTACTCCTCGACCAGCGCCCCGCCCTTGTAGGCGGGAGAGCCGTTGAAGCTGGCGTCCTCCGCGGTCCGGAACGCCTTCCGCACCGCCTCGGCGTCTTCCGCGAGACTGACACCGATACTGGCCCCGCCGCCGCGCGGTTTGACGACGACCGGGTACCCGATCCGCTCCGCCACGCGGACCGCCTGCTCGTCGTCGTGCACGAACCCGAAATCGGGCTGCGCGACACCGGCCGCGGTGAGCGTCCGCCGGCTGAACCACTTGTCACGGCAGCCTTCGATCGCGGAGACCCCCGCGCCCGGCACGCCGAGTTCGTCCGCGACATGCGCCGCCGCCACGATCAGCGCCTCGTCCCAGCACACCACGCCGAGCACCGGCGTGGTGGCGTGGAGCGCGCGGGCCGCGGCCAGCACGGCGTCCTGGTCCTGCGTGTCCAGCACGGTCGCGCCGGTGATGTAGCGCTCCTGCCAGGTCGGTTCGGTCCCGTTGAACAACCACAAGGGATGCCGGTGCCCGGCCGACGCCAACAGGTACTCCCGGTACGGCCGCATCCCGCAGCCGATCACCAGGACAACACCCTCCGCTGAGCTCATTCCCTCTCCCCACCAGCCCGTCACTTCGTCGCGGGCTACTACATCCCGGGGGCGGGTTGACCGGAACCCTTGATTCGGGAAGAACAATCAACGGGATGCGTGGTGAGGGCGCGGGTGCTACGAGGAATGCCCAGTCGGCTTTTGGAGAGCCGCTTCGTAAGCGGCGGCGAGGCGGTCCAGCACGCTGGGGCCTTCCTTGGCCGGGGCTCCCAGGTGGACGACCCGCAGTTCCGCCATGAACTCGGCCCACAGTTCCGGCCCGCCCTCGGCGAGCAGTTCGGCCCGCACCCTCAGGCGCTCGGTCGTCGGACGATGCCGGATCCCCCAGGAACCGAGGTGCGCGAACACGGGGACCAGCTGGATCGACGCCTCGGTCAGGCTGTACGCGGCCCGTTTGCCGGGGCCGGCGTCCTCGCGGGTCAGCAGGCCGGCCTTGACCAGCCGCTTCAGCCTGTCGGACAGGATGTTGGAAGCGATCCCCTCTTCGGATCCGGCGAGCAGCTCCCGGAAATGGCGCCGGGTGCCGAACATGATGTCCCGCAGCACGAGCAGGCTCCAGCTGTCGCCGAACGCCTCGACCGCGGCGTTGATCGGACAGCCCGAACGGGCGGGTTCCGCCATCCCTTCACCTCCCGAAGAAGTGGTTGCAAACCACCATCGGTCACCTTATCGTGAAGCAACCGATTGCAGAACGCAACCAGTGGGAGGCCGTGATGCTCGAACCCCAGACAGCGGCGGGAAAGGTGCTCTGGCACTTCACGATGTCGCTCGACGGTTTCGTCGCGGGCCCTGGCCACGGCATGGACTGGATGACCGGCACCACCTTCCGGCCGGGACTGACCGGCGAATACGCCGCCACCACCGGCGCCGTCCTCGGCGGCCGCGACGGCTGGGACGCCTACCCCGATCCCGGCGGGATCTACGGCGGCGCTTGGAAAGGACCGCTGTTCGTCCTCACCCATCACCCCGAGGACGCCACGCCCACCCCCGGGGTCACGTTCCTGAACTGCGGCGTGGACGAAGCCGTCCGGATCGGCCTGGACGCGGCGAACGGGAAGAACCTCGAAGTGTTCTCGCCGGACATCGGCCGCCAGTTGCTCGCCTTGGGGTTGATCGACGAGATCGACCTGCACATCGCGCCGGTACTGCTCGGTGATGGCGTCCGGCTGTACGACAACCCCGGCGGCGCGCCGATCCGGCTGTACGGGCTCGGTACGGAAGATCCGCGTGCGGCGATCGACGTGCGGTTCCGGCCGGCTTAGTTCCGGTTGCCGTACGACTGCTCGCACGGGTACCCGTCGCGGTCGGCGTCCCAGCTCGCCGGGCGCCCCGCGTTCACCCAGGCGTTGTACGCGTACGTGTACGAGAACCCTTCGGCGAACAGGCGCTGGCACGACGTGAGCGAAGGCGCCCGGGTGACCGTCACCGGCGGCTCGACGACGACCACCGAAGTGGCGGGCGGCGCGACGACGGCGGTGGTCGTGGTGTTCGGCGGTGGGACGATCTCCCGCACCACGGTGACCGGCGTCCCGGCCGTCGTCGTCCCGCACCCGCTCAATGCCGCGACGGCACCCGCCGATACCAGCAGTGCCGCGACCATCCTGTTCATCTTCTCGCCTCCCGATGGAACCGCCGAATCCTCACGCGAGGAGAACGGCGGTTTCACCGGTGACATAACGGGTTTCGCGCGATCGGAGCCGCAAGTCCCCGGAAGTCGGGAGCTTCGGCACGGACCGGGCAGGGCCGGAAGACCCTAGGATTGAATGACGTTCACCATCCACGAGATGCCGAACTTGTCGGTGCAGGCACCGAATTCGTCACCCCACATCTGCTTTTCGAAGGGAACCGAAACGGTACCTTCGGCGGAGAGTTTCTCCCAGTATCCGCGCAATTCCTCACCGTCGTCGCCACTGAGGCTGACCGACACGTTGGTGCCCGGTCGGTGCTCCATTCCCGGCGGCGTGTCCGACGCCATGATCGTGTAGCCGCTCGGGGAATCGAGCTGGCTGTGCATGATCTGATCCTCCGCCGGCGTTCCCGCCATACCGGACTCACCGAACGTATTCAGCGTCAGTTCTCCGCCGAACACCGACTTGTAGAACTCCATGGCCTGCCGGGCGTCGCCGGCGAAGCTGATGTAGGGATTGAGACGAGAAGCCACTGGAACGCTCCTTCTGGTCGGGTCACGAGCATCCTGACAGACGCCTCCCGACGCGACAACGGCTGGACTACGGCCGGGTGAATCCTTCGCGCAACGAAAATTCACCGCCGTTCACCGAATTCGTGAGCGATTTCCCGAATGCCGCTTTAATGTCGGCACATGCCCGCGTTCCGGATCCACCCCGCGACGGCCGACCGCTTCGGCGACGTCGCGACCATCCTCAATCCGAACGGGAACGACCGCGCCTGCTGGTGTCTCGCCTACCGCGCGAAACCCGCGGACTACAGCCGGTTGCGCGGCGACGAACGCGCCGAACACGTCCGCGCCCTGTGTGCGGCGGACCCTGCGCCCGGCGTGCTCGCCTACGACGGCGCCACCCCGGTCGGCTGGTGCGGCGTCGGCCCGCGCGCGCACCTGCACCGGATGACGCGTTCCCGCACGATGCCGCCCATC
Source organism: Amycolatopsis sp. SB7-3 (assembly GCF_041021335.1). Lineage (NCBI taxonomy): Bacteria > Bacillati > Actinomycetota > Actinomycetes > Pseudonocardiales > Pseudonocardiaceae > Amycolatopsis > Amycolatopsis sp. SB7-3. The sequence goes on along the minus strand of NZ_JBFPJQ010000003.1, from coordinate 55,413 downwards.
GACGACGTTCCGGCGTGGACGGTCGTCTGTTTCGTCGTGCGGGCGGGCCATCGCCGGAAGGGCGTGGCGCACGCGCTGCTGGACGGCGCCGTCTCCTACGCGCGCTCGCATGGCGCCCCGGTCATCGAGGGCTATCCCGTCGATCCCGGCGGAGGGCGGATCAACTCTTCCGCGGCCCACGTGGGGACCATCGGCCTGTTCGCGGCCGCGGGGTTCGAGCTCGTCGAGGAGACCCAGGCGCGGTCGGACCGGAAACCACGCTGGCTCATGCGGCTGGACCTGCGCTCTTGAGCGACGCCTCTGCGGCCGAAGGAGGCCCTTCACCGCATCAGACGCGGCGAAGGACGCCTTCAGCCCACCACAGTTCCACCCTCACAGTCGACCGCTCCCCGATAGCTACCGATTGACTTTCGATAGATAACGCGCGAAACTCGATGCATGATCACAGGTCAACGGGCGGTCGCGCCCCTCCGGGTGTTCCTCGTGCTGCTCTTCGGGATCCTGGTCCTCTTCCAGACCATGTCCCTGCCGGGTCAGTTCGCGCACATGGCACGGCAAGATCCGGAAATGGCGTACCTGCGCTGGCCCGCGACGGCGATCTCCGTCTTCTGGGTGCTGTGCGTCCAGGTCGTGGTCGTCGCCACCTGGCAACTGCTCTCCCTGGTCAAGAAGGACCGCATCTTCACCGAAGCGTCCTTGAGGTGGGTGGACGCCATCGTCTGGGCGATCCTCGCGGGCTGGGTCGTGCTGGCGGGCGTGTTCCTCTACGTCGGCTTCAACGCCGACGACCCCGGCCTGCCGCTGCTGTTGTTCCTGGCGTTGATCGGCGTCGCCGTGCTGGGGCTGCTCATGATCGTGATGCGCACCCTGCTGCGGCAGGCCACCACCCTGCGCTCCGACCTCGAACAGGTGATCTGATGCCGATCGTCGTCCGCATCGACGTCGAACTGGCCAAGCGCAAGCTGAGCGTCGGCGAGTTCGCCGAACTCGTCGGGCTCACCCCGGCGAACGTCGCGGTGCTGAAGAACGGCCGCGCCAAGGCCGTCCGGTTCAGCACCCTCGAAGCGATGTGCCGGGTGCTCGAATGCCAGCCCGGAGACCTGCTCGAGTGGGTCCCAGACGAGCCTTAAGCCGCCGAGAACTTCAGGTGGAAGTTGTCCAGCGTCGCGGGCAACGGCCGCTCCGGCCCGAGGACGGCACCGGAGGCCAGCTCGAAGCGCCGGTCCTTGATCAGCCACGCCAGCATCGTGCTCGCGCAGAACAGCACCAGATCCCGGCCGGGGCAGATGGCGGGACCGGCGCTGAACGGCACCAGCGCGGGATTCGCCGCCGCGCTGCCGTCCAGCCAGATCCCGGGTTCGAACCGGTCGGCGTAGGGCAGCGATTCGGGATCGCGGTGGAAGAACGGGGTGAAGATCAGCACCGTGGTCCCCGCGGGTCCCCACGCCGTCTCGGCCGTGCTCTCGCGCAGCAGCGCGGGAGTGGTCGGCCACAGCCGGACCGATTCGAGGGCGCAGGCGCGCAGGTACGGGAACTGGCCGGGCACGGTCAGGTCGGCGTCCGCGACCTCCTCGTCGGCGCGTTCACGGGCGGCCGGATGGGTGGCCAGCAGCGCGAGCGCGCGGAAGGTGACGATCCCGGCGGCGTCGAAGGCGAAGAGCCAGTGGGCGACCTGGTCGGCGACGACCTCCATCGTCCGCTCGCCCGCCGGGCCCGCCGCCGCGATGGCCTCGGCGAGGCTCCCCGGCTCCGCCCGTTCCAGATGGCCGATGAGCCGGGTGCGGAACTGATCGTGGAGCCGGTCGCGCCGCGGGTGCGCGTACGCCCAGTTCGCGTCCTTCCGCAGCCGGGCGAGCATGTCGGTGAGACCGTCGTCGCCCGCCGCGGACTCGCCGAGCGTGACCCGGCGGACGATCCGCCACCAGGCCACGTTGAAGGTGTCCCAGTCCAGCGTGCCGCCGTCCCAGAGCGACGCCGCCTCCTCGCCGATCGCCGCGGCGAAGGGAGCGGCCAGATCGTGCAACGGCTTGCCCGGTTCGAGGACCTCCTCGTTGAACTCGCGGCGCGGCGCCCGCTCCACCGCGTCGGAGATGAGGACGCCGTGGGGCTGGAAATGTCCCAGTGCCGCCCGCTTCTCCTTGGTCGACGGGCTGAACGGGACGGGCGCGGCGGCGAGCACGTCACCGACGTCGTCCCCCGACAGCGCCAGGTCGATCGTCCGGCCGGGCACCCGCAGACGCAGCGGCCCCGGACCGTACTGGGACCGGAGCCGGCACAACAGCCGTACGGCGGGACGGTCCAGCTGGAGTTTCTGCGCCGCGGCGAGCCCCAGTGGCCGCCGTTTGATCACCCCGCCGGCGAGCGTGGGCAGCACGACCCGCAGCGCGACACGCACGGTGTCCTGGACGGAAGCGATGGCTGGTTCGGTCGTAGTCGCCATGACGAAGGGCTACCCGGCGCGGCACGCGCGTAATCGGTTTGTCCCACGGCCGGGCGGGGCATCCGGCGTCCATGGCGACCAAGGCACCCTGGGCGGATCCGCCCGAAACCGCCGACCTGGGCGAACTGCGTTCGGCGGCGTCCGGCTGCCGCGGCTGCGACCTGTACCGCGACGCCACCCAGACCGTTTTCGGCGAAGGCCCCCGCGCGGCGGAGATCATGGTGGTCGGCGAACAACCCGGTGACCAGGAGGATCGGCAGGGTGCCCCGTTCGTGGGGCCCGCTGGGCGGTTGCTCGACCGGGCGCTCGACGAAGCGGGTTTCGACCGCCGGAAGATCTACGTCACCAACGCGGTCAAGCACTTCAAGTTCAAACGCGACGAACGCGGCAAGCGGCGGATCCACAAGACGCCGTCGAAGACCGAGATCGTCGCCTGCCGTCCGTGGCTGCACGCCGAACTGGCGGCGGTCCGCCCGGATCTGCTGATCTTCCTCGGCGCGACGGCGGCGAAGGCGCTGCTGGGCGACGACTTCCGCATCACGCGCAGCCGCGGCGAGCGGATCGACCTCGCCGAATTCGCCACCACCGCGGTCGCCACGGTGCATCCGTCCGCAGTCCTGCGCGCGCCGGATCGCGACGAGGCCTATCAGGCCTTCGTCGCGGATCTCGTGGCGGCGCGCGGCGCCCGCTGAATCAAGCGACTTCGGAGCTGCTGCCGCGGTCGTGCAGGCCGAGCATGTCCAGCAGGGTCGCGCAGTCTTCGGGGCTCTTGGCCCGCGAAGCCACGGCCAGGGCCGCCCTACGGCGGATGGCCTCCTGCTCCGGTGTGTCCTGGCCTTCCGGCAGCAGGTCCGGCACCGGATGAAGCCCGAGTTCGTTGTGCATCGGTTTCCCCCTTGGCTGAAGGATGACGTGACTGCTTGGTACCCGCGTTCGCGGGTTTGAACACAGGTGTCCCCGTTCGGGTGCGCAGAGACACAGAGCGACTGCTCCGTCCGTGTGAATCAGCTCCGCAGCGCCGGGAGCAGCGTCTCCTCGGCGAACCGCAGGAAGCCTTCCTGCTGGTCGCCACCGATCTGGATCAACGCCACATCGGTGAATCCGGCGGCCTCGAATTCGCCCACCCGCTTCACGATCGCGTCCACGTCGGGACCGCACGGGATCGCCGCGGCGACGTCGTCCGGCGTGACGAATTGCGTGGCACCGGCGAATCCCGCGGGCCCCGGCAGTTCGGCGTTGACCTTCCACCCACCGCCGAACCAGCGGAACTGCTCGTGCGCCCGCTGGATCGCGGCGTCGCGATCCTCGCCCCAGGACACCGGCAGCTGCGCGATCTTCCTGGTGGGCGGGCCGAGTTTGGTGGCGTCCCACTCGCGGCTCAGTGATTCGTCCGGTTCCACCGCGATCATCGCGTCGGCGATCGGCGCGAACCGGGTCACCGACTGCGACCCGGACACCGCGACCGCGATCGGCACGCGCTGCTCCGGCAGGTCCCAGAGTTTCGCCGAGTCCACCCGGAAGTGGTCACCCTTGTAGTTGAAGTAGCCGCCGTCGAAGAGCCCGCCGATGATCTGGACCGCTTCGGCCAGCATCTCGTGGCGGACGTTCGCCGGCGGCCAGCCGCGGCCGACGACGTGCTCGTTGAGGTTCTCCCCCGCGCCGAGCCCGAGGGTGAACCGGCCGTCCGACAACGCCTGGACGGTCGCCGCCTTCTGCGCCACCACCGCCGGGTGATAGCGCATGGTCGGGCACGTCACGAAGGTCATCAGTTCGACCCGTTCGGTGCTCTGGGTGACCGCTCCCAGCACGCTCCACGCGTACGGCGAATGCCCCTGCTCGTCGAGCCACGGCGAATAGTGGTCGCTCATCACCTCGAAGTCGAACCCCGCCTTCTCGCCTCCGGCGGCGTATCCCACCAGGTCCTTCGGTCCGGCCTGTTCGGTCATGAGTGTGTAGCCGATGCGCATCGAAACCTCCTTCGCGTCGACCTCCGCGTACCCGCCCGTCCCCTGGATCAACCGGACGTTTATCCGGCGAATCGAACGGGGTACCTGATCCGCAGAAGGAGAGGAGCCGCGATGCCGCAGCAGGCTTGGAGCGACAAACGAGAACGTCAGTACGAGCACATCAAGGAATCGGCGAAGGACCGGGGCGCGAGCACCGACCGGGCCGAGGAGATCGCCGCGCGGACGGTCAACAAGAACCGCGCGCAGGCGGGCGAGGCACGCGAGGCCAGCCGGACGTCCCTGGAGGACATGTCACCGCAGCGGCGTGGTGGTAAGCGGTCCGGCAACCGGCTGGGCCCGAACGGACCGACGAAGGACCAGCTCTACAACGAGGCGAAGCAGCGCAACGTCGAGGGTAGGTCGAAGATGTCCAAAAAGGAGCTTCAACGAGCTCTGGGTCGTTGAGCACGCGTCACGCGGCGGATCCCCGTCGCGGTCATACCACGGCCATGGACGGATGGATTCAGTAATGGACGCATACGGGCGGGGCGGCCTGACCCCGCAGACCAGGGCCCAGTCGGACGGTCTGTCCGACCGGGTCGAACTCCGTCTCCCCGCCGAGGCGGAGCAGATCCCTCTCGTCCGCACGCTCACCCACGGTGTGGTGGCGCGCGCGGACTTCGGCTTGGACGCCATTTCAGACGCGAAGATGGCCGTCGACGAAGCCTGTTCCCAACTTGTCCAGCCCGCGGAACTGGGAGCCGTTCTTTGTTGTGTCTTCCACGAGATACCGGAGGGGATCGCCGTCTCGATCTCGACGCGGACGAGCAAGCCCTATCTGCCGAGCGAGACGACCTTCGGCTGGCACGTCTTGACGACCTTGACCGGGTCGGTGACCGCCCGATGCGAACCGATCCCCGGCGAACTGGGGGGCACGACGACGATCGAGCTCGTCCTGGCCCCGGGAACGAGCGACGGGTGAGTGGCGAGCGCAAGACACTCACCCGGCAGGCGGACGACTACGCCCACTGCGAGCCCCTCTTCGAGGAGTTGTCGTCGCTGCCGGAGGACTCTCCGCGCCGCCAAGAGCTGCGTGCCCGGCTCGTCACCGAGCTCCTGCCGCTCGCCGAACACATCGCCACCAGGTTCTCCGGCCGGGGCGAACCCCGCGAGGACCTGGTGCAGGTGGCGCGGATCGGTCTGATCAACGCGGTCGACCGGTTCGACCCCGGCCGTGGGCACGACTTCCTCTCGTTCGCCGTGCCCACGGTGATGGGCGAGGTCCGGCGTCACTTCCGGGACACCGGCTGGTCGGTCCGGGTACCGCGGCGGCTCAAGGAACTCCACGTCTCGCTCAGCCAGGGCACGGCGGCGCTGTCGCAGCGGCTCGGCCGCGCGCCGACGCCGACCGAACTCGCCGAATACCTGGGGCTCGAAGTCAACGACGTCCGCGAAGGGCTGCTGGCCGGCCAGGCGTACCAGACGTTGTCGGTCGACAAACCGGTCCACGACAACGCCACCGAGGCCCTCTCGCTCGCCGACACGATCGGCGAGGAGGACCACGACATGGCGTTGGTGGAGACCCACGAGGCGCTGCAACCGCTGCTGCGGGAACTCCCGAAGCGCGAACGCGCGATCCTCGTCATGCGGTTCTTCGGTGGCTACACCCAGACGCAGATCGCGGAACGCATCGGCATCTCGCAGATGCACGTTTCGCGGCTCCTGTCGCAGACGCTGGAACAGTTGCGCGGGAAGCTCTCGGAGTAGCACCGAACGGCGAACACGTGTGATTGGAGACCGAACTCGCGTGATTGGGGGCGGAACTCTCTGTTCCGCCCCCAATCACGTGTGATCCGGCTCTGATCACGCGTGTTCCGGCTCCAAGCACACGTGAAGGCCCCCTTCACTGCGTCCAGTGCAGTGAACCGGCAAAGTCGCATAAGTGCTGGTCAAGCGGCGACCAAGGGAAGCTCGTCACCCTGATCCCCCACACATCGCTCGACCGTCCACAGGGGACACCGCCAAGGTGACCATGCCCGGTTTGGGCGTTTTCAGGGGTGGTCGTGAGTGTTTTGGTCGTTCTAACGGCAATCGCCACTCACGACCCACTCAAAAACCGTGCAAATAAGAATCAAAAGGACATTTATCCGCCTGATGGCGTCCTTGTGGACGGAAACCGGGTGAACCTCCTGTCATCCGCCGTACGCCGAGAGTGGTACCGGCCAGCGCGTATGCGACTTTGAAGGCCCCCTTCACTGCGTCCAGCGCAGTGAAGGGGGCCTTCACGGTGAAAGACCTACGCGGGTTTCAGCGGGTCATGCCCCACCGACATCAGCTTGTGCCGCCAGTGCGCCTGGCCCGCGACCGGTTCCAGGTCGTCGCGCCGCTCGTCCGCCACCCGGCGGACGACCGAGCGCATCACCCGTTCGTCCTCGGCGGTGAGGTCGGTCCGGCGCTTGCCGAGGATGCCCAGCACATGCCGCCCGGTCGGCGTCCCCGCCTGGTCCGGCAGTGCTTCGTCCTCGTCGTCGGCCGACCGCGTGCGCAGCCAGTCGGCCAGTTCCCGCGAGGTCATGTTGACCACGCGATGGAATTCTTCCCACAGTTCGTCATCGATCTCGTGCACGGCGAAACCTCCTGCCAGCACTGGACTTCTACGGCGTCGTGTACGGCGCCTGGTGTTCGATCGACGGGCTCGCCGCCGGGTAACGGCCGTCCTGCCCGGGCACCGGCGTCACGGTCGTGCCCTGCTGTTCGGGATCGACACGCTGCCGGGGACGGTTGATGACCGCTTCGGCCTCCTGCTCACCACGGATCCGCGAGAGCACGCTGAGCGTGATCGCGTGGGCGATGGCCAGTACCAGCAGCAGGACACCGAGCCTGCCCACCACACCGGGCAGGTCGCTGCCCCCGATGTCGATGGTCGACAACAGCGCCAAGACGCCCAACGTCGCGAGGTGGAACAACACCGTCACAAGCCAGGTCATCGACGCGCCCGCGGCGGGATCCCCGTGGGAACCCCGCAGGTAGCGCTTACCGCTCTGGTAGATGATCAGACCGTCGAGCATGACCAGCGCCACCCCGATGACGAGGAAGGCCACGTATGCGTTGGTAGTCATGCCGGAACGCTCCCTTCGTAATGGACCTCACCCCTGAGATACCCGGGACCTCCCCCTGGAAAACGCCGTCTTCCAGGGGGAGGTCCCGGGTGATGGTCAGCTGCCGGGGCGGTCCACCTCACCGCGCCACGCGCCGGATTCGCGGCCGCGGCTCTCGATGAATTCCTTGAACCGCTTCATGTCGCCCTTGATCCGGCGGTCGAGCACGCCGAGTTTGTCGGCGACGTTCTCGGCGAAGCCTTCCGGGTCGATCTCCATCTGCGCCGTGACACGGGTCTTGTTGTCGTCCAGGCGATGGAAGGTGATGACGCCCGCGTGGTCGGGACCGGAGTCCGAGGTCCACGCGACACGTTCGTCGGGATGTTGCTCGGTGATCGTCGCGTCGAATTCCCGGCTCACCCCACCGAATTTGGTCACCCAGTGGGTATGGGTCGCGTCGATCTGACGGATCTCTTCGACACCTTCCATGAACTGCGGGAAGCTCTCGAACTGAGTCCACTGGTTGTACGCGGTCTTCACCGGGACTTCGACGTCCACCATTTCGGTGATCGTGCTCATGCATCCTCCTGTCCGTTGGGTGCTTTTCGAGCCGGCACTCCCCGGCTACCCGGCGCTCAGTGGAGCGAAACACGCTGTGATTGACCCGCCGGGCGGCCGGGTACCCGGCGGGCAGAACGCTCCGAGGAGGTGCCCCATGATCGAAGAGACCCACCGGAAGCCGCCCGAGGAAAGGTCGGTCGGCGAACTGGTTTCCGATCTCGGTGACGAGGTCAAACACCTGGTCCGCGACGAGATGCGGCTCGCCGTGTTCGAGTTGCAGGGCAAGGGCAAGAAGATGGGCGTGGGCGCCGGATTGTTCGGCGCGGCGGGCATTTTCGCGCTCTTCGGCCTGGCGACGCTGATCACCGCCGTGGTGCTGGCCCTCGCCCTGGTCATGCCCGCGTGGCTGGCGGCCGTGGTGACGGGCGCAGCGCTCCTTCTGATCGGTGGTCTCTCCGCGCTCGTCGGCAAGAAGGAGGTCACGAGCGCGAGCCCGCCGGTTCCGGAAGAAGCCATCGAGGGTGTCCGCGACGATGTCGACACCGTCAAGCAAGGAGTCCGCTCATGAGCGATTTCCCCAAGAACGCCGAAGAAGCCCGCGCCGATCGTGACGTGACGCGCGAAGAACTCACCGAGACCCTCGACGCGCTGGGCAAGAAGTTGGACGTCAAGGCGAGGGTGAACGACAACCTCGACGCGAAGGTCGATCAAGCCAGCGCGAAGATCTCCGACAAGGTTTCCGAGCCCGCGGCCGACAAGTTCCGCCAGGGCACCGAAATCGTCCGTGCCAATCCCCTGCCGATCTTCGCCGGCGTGCTCGCGTTGCTCGTCACGATCCGGCTGATCCTGCGAAAGAGGTCTTCGTCGTGAACAAGGTTCTCTACAAACCGCTGAACATGGTCGTGAGCGCCGCGGGCGGTGTCCTCGCCGGGATCGCGTTCAAGCAGATCTGGAAACGCGTGAGCGGCGAGGAGGACGCGCCGAACGCCACCGACCGGGATTTCACCTGGACCCAGGTGATCGTCGCGGCCGCCGCGCAGGGCGCGATCTTCGGTGCGGTGAAGGCCGCCACGGAACGGGCGGGCGCGGTCGGCTACCGCAAGGCGACCGGCGACTGGCCCACGGAGGACTGACGATGCGCGTCGTGATCATCGGAGGCGGCTTCGCCGGGTACAACGCGGCGAAGACCCTGCTCAAATCGGTCGGCGACGACACCGAGATCGTGGTGCTGAACCCGACCGACTACTTCCTCTATCTCCCCCTGCTCCCCGAAGTCGCCGCCGGGATCCTGGAACCGCGGCGGATCTCGGTGTCCATTCCGGGCACGCTGCGCGGGGTGCGCCTCGTGCTCGGCACGGCGACCTCCGTCGACTTCGACGGCCGCACCGTGGCCTACACCGATCCTGAAGACCGCGAACACCACCTCGGCTACGACCGCCTGGTGCTCGCCGCGGGCAGTGTCAACAAACTGCTGCCGATCCCCGGCGTGCCGGAATACGCCCACGGTTTCCGTGGCCTGCCCGAAGCCCTGTACCTGCGGGATCACGTCACCCGGCAGATAGAGCTCGCCGCTTCCGCGAAGGATCCGGCCGAACGCGACGCGCGCTGCACGTTCGTCGTGGTCGGCGCCGGGTACACCGGGACCGAGGTCGCCGCGCAGGGGCCGGCGTTCACCGCCGCGCTCGCCGCCCGGCACCCCGAACTGAAGGATCAGAAGATCCGGTGGCTGCTGCTGGATCTGGCCGACCGGGTCCTGCCGGAACTCGACCGGCGGCTCGGCACCACCGCGGACGAGGTGTTGCGCGCACGCGGTGTCGAGGTGCTGATGAAGACTTCGATCGAGGACGCAGGGCAGGACGGGGTCACCCTGACCTCCGGTGAATCCGTGCCGACCCACACCCTGGTGTGGTGCGTCGGCGTCCGGCCGGATCCGCTCATCGAGGATCTGGGGCTGAAGACCGCCAAGGGCAGGCTGGTGGTGACGGCGCAGCTGAACGTTCCCGGGCGGCGCGACGTCTACGCGTGCGGGGACGCGGCTGCCGTACCGGATCTGACCAGGCCCGGCGAGTACACGCCGATGACGGCCCAGCACGCCGAACGACAGGGCAAGCTCGCCGGCAAGAACGTGGCGGCGTCACTCGGACACGGGTCGCACGGCACGTACCGGCACCACGACCTCGGCTTCGTCGTCGACCTCGGCGCCCACCAGGCGGCCGCGAATCCCTTGCACATCCCGCTTTCCGGGTTCGCCGCGAAGGCGGTCACCCGCGGCTACCACCTGCTGGCCATGCCGGGCAACCGGCTGCGGACCGCCACCGACTGGGCCCTGGACGCGGTGACGAAACGGCAGACCGTCCAATTAGGACTCGTACGCTCGGGTTCGGTGCCGCTCGACACGGATTCCCCCGAACTGCCCCGCACGAACTGCTAGAGGAGACGCCCCATGACCGCCGAATCCGATCCCGTCCGCGCCGAAGGCCCCTCCGTGGTCACCGAAGGCGGCAACGAAGCGGCCAAGCTGCTGGTCCTCGACCCCGCGGGCGAGGGGAAGCACGGTGAACTCCCGGCCACGTGGCGGCCGCTCGCGGCCCAGCGTCAGGTCATCTGGTGCAGGCTGCCCGTCGACGGCGCGCTCAGCCAGGCCGAAGACGTCCTCGGCGACGCGGAACCCGGCGGCCCGCCGATCGACGTGGTGGCCGCCGGCGATTCGGCCGCGGAGGCGCTGCGGCTGGCCGAACGCCATCCCGGCGCCGCGTCCCATGTCCTGCTGGTCGACCCGGTACCGGACGAGTCCTCCGAACTGGCCGAACGGGTGCGCTCCGGCGGGACCGCGGTGGACGTGCTCCCGCACAGCACCGGCGAGCCGTACAACCGGATCCCGCCGCCGCTGCCGCTCGGGCATCCCGACGTCGTCGCGGGGGTCACCAAGATCCTCGAGGACGTTTAGCCGCCGGGGCGGGGCGGTATCCGGCGCCCATGAGCGAAACCGTTGCGGACCATGTTCTGACCAGGCTGCGCGAATGGGACGTGGAGCAGGTCTTCGCCTATCCCGGCGACGGCATCAACGGGCTGGTGACCGCGTTCGGCGCGGCGGAGAACAAGCCCCGGTTCGTGCAGACGCGCCACGAGGAGATGGCGGCGTTCGCGGCCGTCGGATACGCGAAGCTGAGCGGACGGCCCGGTGTCTGCATGGCGACGTCCGGCCCGGGGGCGATCCACCTGCTCAACGGTCTCTACGACGCCAAACTCGACCACGTGCCGGTGGTGGCGATCGTCGGGCAGACCGCGCGCAGCGCGATGGGCGGCAGCTACCAGCAGGAGGTGGACCTGCAGGCGCTGTTCAAGGACGTCGCGAGCGAATACCTCGTCGAGGTGAACGTCCCCGAACAGCTGCCGAACGCCCTCGACCGCGCCCTCCGCACGGCCATCGCCCAACGCGCGCCCACGGCGCTGATCATCCCGGCGGATCTGCAGGAGGAGACCTATCAGCCGCCGCAGCACGAGTTCAAGCACGTGCCGTCCTCCCCGCCCGATCACCCGCGGGCCAGCGTCATCCCGCCGTCGGACGAGGTCGCCCGCGCGGCTGAGGTGCTGAACGCGGGCGAGAAGGTCGCGATCCTGGTCGGGCAGGGCGCGCGCAACGCCGTCACCGAGGTGCGCGAGGTGGCCGAGCTGACCGGTGCCGGAGTGGCGAAAGCGTTGCTGGGCAAGGATGTCCTGACCGACGACCTGCCGTACGTGACCGGCTCCATCGGGCTGCTCGGCACGCGGCCGACGTACGAGATGATGCGGGACTGCGACACGCTCCTGATCGTCGGCTCGAACATGCCGTACGCGCAGTTCCTGCCGGAATTCGGCCAGGCGCGGGCGGTCCAGATCGACATCGATCCCCGGTTCCTCGGGCTGCGCTATCCGACCGAGGTCAATCTCCTCGGCGACGCGAAAGGGACCTTGCAGCAACTGATCCCGTTGCTGGAAGGGAAATCCGAGCGCGGCTGGCGCGAGCGGATCGAGAAGAACGTCGGCGAATGGCAGGAGACGCTGACCCGGCAGGCGATGCTGGAGGCGGAACCGGTCAACCCGATGCGGATCGTGCACGAGCTGTCCGAGCGGATCCCTGAGGACGCCATCGTCACCGCCGACTCCGGTTCGGCCACCAACTGGTACGCCAGGAACCTCCGGATGCGCGGCCGCATGCGGGGCACGCTTTCCGGCACCCTCGCGACGATGGGTTCCGGCGTCCCCTACGCGATCGGCGCGAAGTTCGCCCATCCCGACCGGCCGGTGATCGCGCTGGTCGGCGACGGCGCGATGCAGATGAACGGGATGGCGGAACTGCTGACCATCGCCCGGTACCGCGAACTGTGGACGGATCCGCGGTGCGTCATCTGCGTGTTCCACAACGGTGATCTGAACCAGGTCACCTGGGAACTGCGCGCCATGGGCGGCGCGCCGAAGTTCGAGCCGTCGCAGACCCTGCCGGAAGTGTCCTATTCGGACTTCGCGCTGGAGATCGGCCTGGGCGGGATCGCCGTCGACGATCCCGCCCGGCTCGGCGAGGCGTGGGACGTCGCGCTGTCGACCGACGTGCCGACCGTGCTCGACGTCCGCTGCGATCCCGAGGTGCCGCCCATTCCGCCGCACGCCACCTTCGAGCAGGTGAAGTCGATGACCGAAGCCGTCCTCAAGGGCGAACCCGACGCCTGGCACCTGCTGACTCAGGGCATCAAGACGAAGATGCAGGAACTGCTGCCCTCGCGCCGCTGAGGTTCACGCGCTGGCGCCGCCGTCGAGGACGATGTCGTGCCCCACGACGTACGCGGACTCGTCGGAAGCCAGCCAGAGGACCGCCGCGGCGATCTCCTCGACCGCGCCGATCCGGCCGAGCGGGATGACCGCGCCGAGCCGGGCGGCGCGGTCGGCCTCGGACTCACCGGGCCGGAACGACATGTCGGTGTCGGTGGCGCCGGGGCTGACCGCGTTGATCCGGATGCCCTCGGCGATGTGGTCGCGGGCGGCGGTCCGGGTCAGCACGTCCACGGCGGCCTTCGACGCGGCGTACGCGGCCATGCCCGGCAGGCGGTGGTGCGAGCCGACGTTGGACGACATGTTGACGATGGCTCCCCCGCCGCCCTTCCGCATCTGGGCGATCTCGTGCTTCATGGACAGCCAAGTGCCCGTGAGGTTCGTCCGCAGGACGGCGTCGAAGCCGTCTTCGTCGAGATCCGCCGTCGGTGCCGGGCTGCCGAGGACGCCGGCGTTGTTGAACGCGATGTCGAGTTTGCCGTGCCTCCGCACGGTCTCGGCGACGAGACGCTCGACTTCGGAGCCGACACTCACGTCCGCGGTCACCGCGTCGGCCGTTCCGCCGTCCGCCTCGATCTCCTTCACGGTCTGACGCAGCTTCTCGCCGTCTCGCCCGGAAACGACCACCTGAGCGCCTTCGCGCGCGAAGGCCGCCGCCGTGGCGCGCCCGATCCCGGATCCTCCACCGGTGACCAGGACGACCTTGCCGTTGAATCGCTTCCCCACAGTGAATACCACTTTCTGGTCCGATCGTTCCATTATCAGTGTTTGCGAGCGGCTTCGAGAACCGCGATGGCCTGCCTCGCCGCCGCCTTGACCCGCGCCGCGGGATCCGGCCCCTTGCTCAGCACCCTCATGCCCTGCAGGACGGTGAGCAGGAAGCCGGCCAGCTCTTCCGGGTCGGCGGCGGCGTCGAGTTCGCCCTGCGCCTTCGCGCGGCTCAACGCCATCCGCACCGCCAGTTCGAGCGCGTCCCAGCTGCGCTCGACCACCCGCACGACCTCGGGATCCTTCGGCATCATCTCCATGGCGGCGTTGACCACGAAGCAACCTTTGCGGCCCGATTCGCCCAGGATTTCGGCGAGATAGCGGTCGATGAGCCGTCGCACTCCCGCGACCGCCGGCCACGGACCGGCGAAATCCTCGACGAACCGCTCGTTGCCCCGGGCGATGTAGCGATTCAAGGCCGTCAGGTACAGCTCGTGCTTGGTGCCGAAGGTCGCGTACAGGCTCGCCTTGCCGATGCCGAGCTCGGCGACCAGGTCACTGACCGAGGTGGCCTCGTAGCCCTGCCGCCAGAACAGCTCCAGTGCGGCTTCGCAGGCCGCGTCGACGTCGAATTCCTTCACCCGGGACATGACAGGAGCTTAACCTCATCTGGACCGATCGGTCAAATAAGCGAGTCGCCACGAGTCGTCCGCCTGGACACGCGTGTCGTCCGCCTGATCACGCGTGTCGTCCCTGCGGTCACGCGAAACCGCCCGGAGACGCAGCGAAAGCCCCTCAACTACCGGCGTCGTAAGCCGACCGAGCCTCTTCCACCTTCGGCAGGTTCTCCGTCGACCAGTCCGCGAGGGTCGCGAACAGCGGCGCCAGGCTCCGCCCGAGGTCGCTGATCTCGTACTCGACCCGGGGCGGCACCTCGGCGTGATAGGTCCGGGTGATCAGACCGTCGCGTTCCAGTTGCCGCAGCCGTTGCGTCAGCACTTTCGGCGTGATCGTGCCGATGCGCCGCTCGAGTTCGACGAACCGCTGCCTGCCGAACTCGTTGAGCGCCCACAGGATCGGCGTGGTCCAGCGGCTGAAGACGAGGTCGACCACCGGGGCGATCGGGCAGGCCTGGTCGGGCGTGGTCGAGGCGTCGGCGCGCATGAGGCCAAGGTACGCGGGTTGCCGAGTTGTCATGATCCGGACACCCCATGACCCCACCTGTGCGCGTAACGTTCTGTTATGGACTTGACCACCGAAAGGCTCGTCGTCCGCGAGTGGTCCGAGGACGACGCCGAAGCCGCGCTGGCGATCTACGGCACCACCGACGTGACCCGTTGGCTCACCCCGGCGATGGACCGGGTGACCGACGCGGCGGCCATGCGTTCGGTTCTGCAGGCCTGGCAGCAGGCGCAGCCGAATCTCGTGCCGCCGCGCGGAAGATGGGCGGTGCAGCGCGAGGAAGACGGCATGGTCGTCGGCGGGCTCGGCATCCATCTGCTGCCGCCGTACGAAGAGGACCTGGAGATCAGCTGGCAGCTGCATCCGGACGCCTGGGGCGAGGGTTACGCCTCCGAGGCCGCGCGTGCGCTGATCGGCTGGGCGTTCACCCAGGACACGGACGAACTCTTCGCCGTCGCCCGCCCGAACAACACGCGCGCCATCGCGACCGCGAAACGGCTCGGCATGGTCTGGGTCGGGGAAACCGACAAGTACTACGGGCTTCGCCTGCAGGTGTACCGGATCCGCCACACCGACACGGTCTAGGCACTGTCCACACGGGACACTTCACCCGAGACGGCGTGCCCCGCGCCGCGGCCGTCCGCGATGGCGACGATCCTGCCCCGCTCGACCCGGATCGCGGCCTCGGTCTCGTCGCTGACCGCGAGCACCCCCGCCGCGGCCGCCAGTGTCCCGGTCGCGTCGCACACCACGCGCACGCCCGGCCACGCCGATTCCGGGAAGGCCTGCCGCAGGCCGCCGCACAGTTCCGCGACGATCAGCCGGGTCAGCGGCACCAGCTCGTCGGGATCACTCGTCACGGCGACGACGGTGACCTCGCCGCCCGAGGCGCGGACGGCTTCTTCCGCGGCGGCCAGCCGATGAGTACCCAGCACGACGACGACGCCGTCGCCGGGCACGAAGGATTCGGCGCGGACGAGGTCGACGGCCCCGGGCGGTGACCACGGCCGGTCCGCGGCCTGCGCCGTGGGCGCGATCACCGGCGGCGCCCACCAGTCGTTGAAGGCCAGCCCCGCCAGCCGTTCGCACGCGCTCACGACGTCGAAGGGCTCGACGAGCCCCGGCGCGGTGGCCGCCAGCTGGCCGGCGCCGTGCAGCGTGGTCAGCACGGTCTCCGCGAGCCGGACCCGGCGCGGGATCGGCGATCCCGCCGTCCGCTCCGGCGGGTCGAGCCGCTCCAGCGCGAGCCCGAGCAGCAGCCCGTTGAGCTTCACCAGCTGGGCGAACGGGCGCCGGACATGCTCGTCCGCGAGCACCTCGGGCATCAGGTCGCGGGCGAGGCCGGCCTGATCGTCGTCCAGGGGAAGCACCGCCACCCGAGCCCTGGCCAGCGCGCCCAGCGCACCTTCGAGCGTCTCGCCGGGCACGGAGTGCGGCGCTCCGGCGGATCGTTCGGCCAGCTCGGCGAGGACGGCGAAGTACAGCGCGCGTTTCCCCGGGAAGTTCGAGTAGACCGCCCCTCGGGTGAGTTCCGCCCGTTCGGCGATGACGTCGATCTTGGCGTCGCGGAAGCCCTGCTCCGCGAACTCGTCGCGCGCGGCGGCCAGCACCTTCGCGCGATTGCGCTCCTGCGTCTCCGCCCTGCTCAGCCGGACCATCGGCCTCCCGTCAGCCAGCACGATTGCTCTCGGACCCGGATCAAGATACCTTGACCATTCAGATGATGAGAACATCTGAGTTGAACATCCGAACTGGGAGAGCCGTCTTGTCCGAAGTTCCCGAAATCCTCCTCACCGACCCCGAGGTCCTGCGCGACCCGTTCACCGCCTACGCCCCCGTCCGCGAGCGCTCCCCGATCGCCAAACTCTCCGCGCCGGGGTTCTCGATGTGGGCGGTCCTGCGCCACGAAGAGGCGCGGAAGATGCTGAGCGACCCGCGTTTCGCCCTGAGCGCGAACAGCTATCAGCGCATGGACATCCCCGACCACTGCCGCCCGTACATGCGGACGATGCAGGAGGTCGAGGGCCCGGAACACCTCCGGCTCCGACGACTGGTCGCCCCCGCGTTCACCCCACGCAAGGCCGCCGCACTACGCGAGGGGATCGAGCGGCTGGTGGACACCCTCCTCGACGAACTCGCCGGAGAGGACCGGATCGACCTGGTCACCGCGTTCGCGCGCCCGCTGCCGGTGGACGTGATCTGCGCACTGGTCGGCATTCCCGAGGCCGACCGTCCGCGTTGGCGCGAATACGGCGCCCTCGTGTCGGCCGGCGACGGGGCAGGGCTCGCGAAAGCGGTCCCCGGGATCGTCGAGGGCGCACTCGCCGCCATCGCGAAGCGGAAGCTCGAACCGGCCGAGGACGTCCTCTCGCAACTGCTCAGGATCCAGGCCGAAGACGGCGACAGGCTGAGCGAAACCGAACTGGTCGCACTGGTCTGGCAACTCGTACTGGGCGGCCAGGTGCCCGGCAATCTCATCGCCAACGCGGTCGAAACCCTGCTTTCCCACCCGGAACAGCTGGCCGAACTCCGTGACGATCCGGCGCTCATGCCCGGCGCGGTCGAGGAGGTGATGCGCTGGCAGAGCCCGCAGTTGCTGACCCTCCCCCGGTTCGCCACCACGGACGTCCGGATCGGCGACGTCCTCATCCCCGAAGGAGAACCTGTTACCGTCGCGATCGCCGCGGCCAACCGGGACCCGAGGGCGTTCCCCGACCCGGACGTCTTCGACATCCGGCGCGCGGCGGGACCGGCGTGGCATCTCGCCTTCGCCCACGGGCCGCACTTCTGCCTCGGCGCTTCGCTGGCCAGGGTTCAGGTCGAGGTCGCACTCACCGCGCTGCTGCGCAGGTTCCCCGATCTCGCACTCGCCGACGGGCTCCTGCGCATCCCGGACCCGGGCACCTGGCGACTGAACGCCCTGCCGGTCACACTGCATGCCACAGTTGCAAACTGAAACACGTTCTAATAATGTGACCGCCTGTGAGACACGGGATCGTGCTGTTCACCAGTGACCGGGGCATCAGTCCGGCGGAGGCCGCGCGGGCGGCCGAAGCCGCCGGCTTCGACGCCTTCCACGTGCCCGAACACACGCATATCCCGGTCAAACGGGAGGCTCCGCATCCGCGTACCGGCGACTCGTCACTCCCCGACGACCGCTACCTGCGCACGCTGGACCCGTGGGTCGCCCTGGCCACGGCGGCCTCGGTGACCACGCGGATCCGGCTCGCCACGGCGGTGGCCCTCCCGGTCGAGAGCGATCCGATCACGCTGGCGAAGACCATCGCCAGCCTCGACCACCTCTCGGCCGGGCGGGTCACGCTCGGCGTCGGCTTCGGCTGGAACGTCGACGAACTGGCCGATCACGGCGTCCCCGGCGGCAAACGCCGGACGGTGCTGCGCGAGTACCTGGAAGCGATGCGCGCGCTCTGGACGCAGGACGAAGCCTCGTACGCGGGCGAGTTCGTCTCGTTCGGCGCCAGCTGGGCGTGGCCGAAACCGGCCCAAGCGCATATCCCCGTGATCGTCGGCGCCGGCGCGACGGAGAAGACGTTCCGCTGGATCGCGAAGTCCGCCGACGGGTGGCTCACCACGCCCGGCGACACGGACATCGAGGACAAAGCGCGGCGGCTGCGCGAAATCTGGCACGAAGAGGGCCGCGCCGGGGAGCCGGAGATCTCCGCGCTCGGTGTCCGCCCGGATCCGGACAAGCTGGCCGAACTGGAAGCGGCCGGGGTCACCGAGACGATCTTCGGTCTCCCGGACCGCTCCCCCGAGGAGGTCGAGGCCTGGCTTCAGCGCCTCGCCGGGAAACTCAACCTGCCCGCTGGGAATCGATGAGGTAGCGGCCGTCCTTCTGGACCAGGGTGAAGGTCTCCCGCCCCGTCGTGGTCCCGCCCGACGCCTTCACGTAAGTGAGCGTCGCCGTCACCGTGGTGCCGGATTCGGTCACGTTCGACACGGTCACCGAGCTGTACTGCCGCCAGTAGTTCGAGTACCGCTCGAAGCTCTGGTTCCTCGTCTGCTTGAAGTTGTCGCTGAGCGTCGCGAACCCCGCCTGGAGATTCCCCGGGATGAGGGAGTAGTAAGCCGCGAGCGCCTGCCCCGGCGTCTGTGCGGGCGGCGGCGCGGCCGAGGAGGACGAGGACGGGGGCGGCGTCGAAGGCGGCACTGAGGACGGCGAAGGCGGCGGCGCGACCGGCTCCGAAGTGGTCGGGGCCGCGGACTGCGACTGGGAAACCGGCGGCGGGGCCTGGCCCGTCGAGGCGTCGTCATCGCGGTTGAGCACCACGACCACGGCCGCGGCGGCGGCCGCCGCGAGCACGAGGAACACCGCGAGCACGCCGATCAGCATTCCCTTGCGCGCCTTCGGCGGCGGCTCCTCGGCGACGAGCGTCGTCGGCTCCCCCGCCGCGAGCGCGCGCAACTCCCGCTCGGTCTCGGACATCGTCGGCCTGCTGTCCGGCCGGACGTCGAGCAGCCGGTTCAGCAGCGGTGTCAGGATCCCGGACCTGGTCGGCGGGGTGATCTCACCGCTCGACGCGCGGTACAGCAAGGCGATCGGGTTCTCGGCCGTGCCGTACGGCGTGCCGCCTTCGAGCGCGGTGTACAGCGTCGCGCCGAGCGAGAAGACGTCGGAAGCGGACGTGGCGTCCTCGCCGCGCGCCACCTCGGGCGCCAGGAACGCGGGCGTCCCGGAGATCTCGCCGGTCGCGGTGAGCTGGACGTCACCCATCGCCCGCGAGATCCCGAAGTCGGTGATCTTGACGGTGTCGTCGTCACCCAGCAGGACGTTGCCGGGCTTGATGTCGCGGTGGACGATGCCCGCCCGGTGCGCGGCCGCCAGCGCCGAGCAGAGCTGGATGCCGAGACGGATGACGTCGTCGACCTCCATCGGCCCCTCGCGCAGCTTCTCCGCGAGGCTGGTGGAGGGCAGGTACTCCATGATGATCCACGGACGGTCCTGCTCGTCGATCACGCCGAAGACGGTGATGGCGTGCGGATGCACCAGCCGGGCGGCGATCCTGGCCTCGCGCAGCGCGCGGTTCTTGGCCTCGTCGGCCTTCTGCTCCCCCGCGCCGTGCGGCAGAAGGAGTTCCTTGACCGCGACCGTGCGCTCCAGGTTCTCGTCGCGCGCCCGCCACACGGTGCCCATGGAGCCACCGCCGACGGGCTCGATGAGATCGAACCGATCGGCGAGGCGGCGGATCTCCTCCATTATCGACGTCCCCCTGGAGCTGTGGTGTTCGCGCGAACCTTGCCAGCATGCCAGGAACGCGCCGGGACGCCGGACCCGGCAGGGTGGTTCGCGGCGCGGTGTCGGTCACGTCGGCGAATGGGCCGTTCAGCGGAACCCCGCCCCATCGGCTGCCCGGAAGTTCGTATCCCGGCAGGCCCGAGGCGCACTTTACTTCTCCGGTGTGGCCTGTTCACGGGAAAGGGCGGCGATGCGGGAGACCATTGGCGGACGCGGCGTGCTCGAAGGCGCGTTCACGTTGCTCGAAGCACTCGACGAGCACGGCGGGCAGGCCGGGCTGACCCAGCTCGTGCGGACCACCGGGCTCCCGAAGACCACCGTGCACCGGCTCCTGGAGCAGCTGGCCGACTTGGGCGCGGTCGAACGGGCGGGCCGCGGCTACCGGATCGGTTCGCGGGTGTTCCGGCTCGGGCGGCGCTGGCAGCCCGAACTCCGGGACCTGGCCAAGGAATGGCTGCCGGTGCTTTCGGCGCGGATGCGCGCGAGCCTGGTGCTCGTGGTACCGAGGGAAGGACGCGCGCTCGTCGCGGCCGGGGCGGTCCTCCCCGCCGACGACGTCCCCGTGTGGCCGGGCAGCCCGCTGCCGCCCGGGACCGCCGCCGGGCGGCTCCTCGCCGCCCACCACCCGGCACTCGCCGAACCGGACACCGACGCGCTGGAGATCCGCGCGAACGGGTTCGCGGCGGAGTCGGAGA
This sequence comes from Amycolatopsis sp. SB7-3, assembly GCF_041021335.1. NCBI lineage: Bacteria > Bacillati > Actinomycetota > Actinomycetes > Pseudonocardiales > Pseudonocardiaceae > Amycolatopsis > Amycolatopsis sp. SB7-3. The sequence goes on along the minus strand of NZ_JBFPJQ010000003.1, from coordinate 34,720 downwards.
CGATCGCCGAGGGACTCGGCTGCGCCGCCGTCGCCGTCCGGACCCCGGACGGGCGGGTCGGCGCGGCACTCGCCGCGGTCCTGCCCGTCCGCCGCGACCCGGTTTCCGCGGTCACCGCGCTGGCGAGCAGCGCCCGTTCCTTCGGCGCCGCGCTCGCCGAAAGCTCCGGGCGAAACCGCGCCGGATGATCGGCGAAGCCCGAACAATCCCCGACCAACGCGGCGAGCGGGCGACCACCTGAATACGGGCGGAATATTTCCGACGAAATCCCGGAAATCGCCTCACCGTGTGTCCGCGACCGGTGCCGCCCCGTGCAGAAATCGAAGAAATCCGCCCGTCACAAGCCGTTTCCGTGACCGATCGCCTACCGGACGAGGCGTTCGCACGGCGATTAAATCACCATCCGCCGCTTTTTCCGGGCACTTCCGAAACGGAGCGGCGCACGTACTGTTCAGGAATTCTTTCGACCAAGGAGGGAATTCCTTGACAAGACATTCCTTGAAAAGACGTGGCGCGGCCGTGGCGGCGTTCCTCGTCATGGTGTCCGTGGCGTCCGCCACCACGGCCGTCCCGGCGTGGGCCGCGGAACGGTCCGGCCGTCCCGTCGTGGCCGGGATCGACCTGGAGCGGGCGACGATCCCCGACCTGCAGCGGGCGATGCGCTCCGGACGGCTGTCCTCGGTCGAGCTGACCGCCTTCTACCTGCAGCGGATCCGCAAACTGAACCCGACGCTGCACGCGGTGCTCTCCACGAATCCGGACGCGCTGCGGCTCGCCGCGGAGAGTGACGTGCGACGGCACCGGCACCGGTCGAAGGGCCCCATGGACGGCATCCCGGTGCTGCTCAAGGACAACATCGACACCGCGGACCGGCAGCCGACCACCGCGGGCTCGACGGCGCTGCTGGAGTCGCGCCCCTACCGTGACGCCGGCGTGGTCGAGAACCTGCGCGAGGCCGGGGCGGTCATCCTCGGCAAGGCCAATCTTTCGGAGTGGTCGAGTTACCGCTCCACCAGTTCGTCGAACGGCTGGAGCCCGCTCGCCGGCCAGACCGCGAACCCCTACGTCCTCGACCGCAACCCGTGCGGTTCGTCGTCCGGCCCGGGGGTCGCCGTCGCGGCGCACCTCGCGACCGTCGCCGTCGGAACCGAAACGGACGGTTCGATCAGCTGCCCGTCCGGCGCCAACGGCATCGTGGGGGTCAAGCCGAGCCTCGGGCTCGTCAGCCGCAGCGGAATCGTGCCGGTGTCGAAGCAGCAGGACACCGCGGGCCCGATGGCGCGCAACGTGGTGGACGCCGCGATCCTGCTCGCGGCCCTCAACGGCGCCGACCGCCGCGACCCGATCACCGTCGGCGCCGCCAGGCAGTCCCTCGACGACTACACGAAGTTCCTGCGCCCCAACGCTTTGCGCGGGAAGCGGATCGGCGTCTGGCGCGAGGTCTACACCCCGGACGAGACGACGAAGGCGGCGTTCGAGCAGGCGCTGACCAGGCTGCGGAAGCTCGGCGCGACCACGGTCGAGATCACCATCCCGTACCTGGACGTCATCGCGGCCAACGAGTTCCCCGCGATCAGGACCGAGTTCAAACACGACATCAACGCCTACCTCGCCTCCACCGGCGGCAAGCATCCCGCCGATCTGGCGGGGCTGATCCAGTACAACCTGGACCACGCGGCGGTCGAAATGCCGTACTGGACCCACAATCTCTGGGACCGCTCGCAGGCGACCACCGGCGATCTGAACGATCCGGCGTACCGCGCGATGCGGGAAGCCGCGACGAGCGCCGCCCGGCGGGGCCTCGACGAGACACTGCGTGGCGCGAAACTCGACGCGATCGTCGCGCCGACGAACAACGCCGCGTGGAAGACGCAACTCGGCGTCGGCGACGGCGCGCTGCTGATCGACTCGTCCGGCCCGGCGGCCGTTTCGGGCTACGCCAACATGACCGTTCCGATGGCGTACGCCGGGCCGTTGCCACTGGGCCTGTCGATCATGGGCGGGCGGTTCAGCGAACCGTCACTGCTGGCCATCGCGTACGCCTTCGAACAGGACACGAAGGTCCGGCGGTTGCCGACGTACATCCCGTCGATCGGCTGAGTGCGGGTTCGCGAGTGATCCGGGTCGTCGGAACGGCCCGGATCACTCACGATGTCGTCTAATGGACCAGGAGCCCGAGACTGCGCTCGGCCTCCGCCACGGCGGAATCGCGCTCGACGTGACCGTCGATCACGAGCGTGGCGAGCCCGTGGAGCAGGCACCAGAGCGTGACGGCGAAACCGCCCGGATCGTTCCGCTCCCCCACCCGATCGGCCAGCAGCGCACAGGTCGTCCGGTGCGCCTCGGCCAGTTCCGGATACGCGGCGCGGTCACCGATCCCGGCGCCCGCCATCAAGCGGTACAACGCGGGATTCTCCAGGGCGAAGCCGAGGTACGAGTGCCCGAGCGCGGTCACCGTCCCCGCCCCACTCCCCTGCAAACACGCCTGTAACTCGGTATGCCCTTCCAGCGCGACCGCCACCAGCAGCGCGTCCTTGTCGCGGAAATGCCGATACGGCGCCGCGGTGGACGCACCCACTTGCGCGACCGCGGCGCGCAGACTCACCCCCTCCGGACCTCGTTCGACGAGGAGCTCCCGCGCGGCGAGGACAAGCGCACGACGGAGATCCCCGTGGTGATAGGCACGTTTGTTGATCATGGCGGACCCCCCAGCCCTTGATGCCACGTGAACGCCTCACCTTAACGGGTGCGCGCGCCACAACCGGCGGGAACGCGAAGGATGCCTTCACGGACTGGGCACCCAGGCGCGGCGTGAGCGAAGGCGTGACTCACGTGATCAGGGACGTGACTCGCGTGACTGGAGACCGCACTCGCGTGTTGAGGGGTAAGTCAAAGGTGGCGCGTGGTGCCGCCCGAGGTATCGGTGTCCACAGTGGTCACTTTCCAGGCAGCATGCGCCCGCTTTATGCCTTTAAGTCCGGTTTCGCGTGGGGTCGTGAGCGGCAAAGAGGGTTAGAACGACCATTGCCACTCACGACCCTAGGGCGATACTGCGCAAAGTACTCAAATCGGACGCCCTGATCTCGAACAATGTCCTTTTTGGACAGCATGAGGGCGCACGGCGCTGGGTCTCGGCGACGAGCTCGCTCGACCACCTGCACCGACGCCCACCCGCGCTAACTCCGACACGTTGTCAGACTTACCCACGCCCGCTACCTTTGACACCATGTCAAAGTTCAGGTCGGATCTCGTCACCGGCGTCGCCCTCCTGTCGACGGGACTGCTCGCCGGGGCGTTCGGCTACGGCGCGGTCAACGTCGCCGCCACGTTCGACGTCGTCCCGCTCGACGTGCGGCTGACCTTCCACACGGCGCTGATGCAGCGGAACGGCGTCGTCATGCAGACCGCGATGGCGCTCGCGGCGATCAGCTCCCTCGCGCTCGCCCTGCTGAGCCGAGGGCGGCCGCGGTGGCTGGCCGGTGTGGCCGCGGCCCTGGTCGCGACGTCGTTCCTGGTCACCCGCTTCGGCAACGTCCCGATCAACGGCCGGATCAAGGTCTGGGCGGTCACCACGGCACCCGCCGACCACGCGGCGATCCTCGACCGCTGGGAGACCTACAACGTCATCCGCACCGTCGCGGCCCTCGCCGCTTTCGCACTCGTCATCGTCGTCTCACGGCTCAAGCTCCCGGACCGCGTGCGTCAGCTCGCAGCCTGATCGGCGAGGTCGTTCGCCGCGACGTACCCGAAGGTCATCGCCGGCCCGATCGTCGACCCCGCGCCCGCGTAACTGTTGCCCATCACCGCCGCGCTCGCGTTCCCGGCGGCGTACAGCCCGGGGATGACCGAACCGTCCGCCCGCAGCACCCGCGCCCGCGCGTCGGTGCGCATGCCGCCCTTGGTGCCGAGGTCGCCGGGCACGATCTTGAACGCGTAGAAGGGCGGTTCCCAGAGCGGGGCGAGGCACGAGTTCGGCAAGACGTACGGATCGGTGTAGTAGTGGTCGTAAGCGCTGTCACCCCGACGAAAGTCACTGTCCACACCGGACAGTGCCTGCCCGTTGAACCGGTTGACGGTGGCGCGCAGCGCCTGCGACGGCACACCGATCGCGGTGCCGAGCGACTCCACGGTCCACGCCTTCTTGACCGCGCCCGCCGAGTACCACTCGTCGGGAAGCGGCAGCAGCGGCGCGACGTCGCGGAAGAGATACCGGTTGCGGTAGTGCTGATCGACGATCAGCCACGCGGGAATGGTGGGCGACGTCGGGTTCCGGTCGTACATCGTGTGCACGACGTCGCTGTACGGCGCCGCTTCGTTGACGAACCGCTTGCCCGCCGCGTCCACCATCAGCCCGCCGGGCAGGGTCCGTTCGGCGAGACAGAAGTACGGTTCGCCGGGTAGCGGGATCGCCGGCCCCCACCAGGCGTCGTCCATCAGGTCCAGTGCCGCCCCGGCGCGCTTTCCGGCCAGGATCCCGTCGCCGGTGTTCGACCGCGCGCCGACAGTCCATTGTGTACCGATCGGCTGGCGCTGATACTCGGCCCGCATGGCGGCGTTGTGCTCGAACCCGCCGGAGCCGACGATGACACCTCGCCGCGCCTTCACCACGCCCGCCGCGACGGTCACGCCGGTGACCTTCCCGTTCTCGAGGACGAGATCGGTCAGCGGCGTGTTCAGCCAGACCGGGACACCGGCGCGCTGCAACCCGGCCCGCAGTCCCGCGGCCAGCGATTGCCCCATGGTGAGCGGTTTCTGCCCGGCGAGCGCGGCGGCCGTGCCGCGGGCGAGGCAGGCGGCCGCCACCGCGGCGCCCTTCGGGTTGACCGCGGCCAGCGCGAGCCATTTGTAGTCCGCGCTGAAGACGACCATCCCCGCGGGTGTGGCGAGATAGGGCGGGTTCAGGTTGGCCAGTTCGGCACCGAGGATGTTCCCGTCCAGCTGATCGGGTTCGATCGAGCGGCCGTCCGGCATCCCGCCGGGCAGTTCCGGGTAGTAGTCGCTGTAGCCCTCCATCCACCGGAACCGGAGCGGACTGTTGGCCATCACGAAGGACAGCATCGCCGGGCCGTTGGCGAGGAACGCTTCCTGCCGCGAGGCGGGGATCGACGGACCGACCACGGCGGACAGATACCGTGCGGCCTGCTCCGGGGTGTCGCGGACGCCGGCCTGTGCCAGTACCGGGTTGCACGGGATCCAGATCCCCGCTCCCGACCGGGCGGCCGAACCGCCGAATTTCGCCGCCTTCTCCAGCACCACGCAGCTGAGTCCCCGCTTGGCCGCCGTCAGCGCGGCGGTCATCCCCGCAGCGCCCGCGCCGACCACGACGACGTCGTACTCGCCGACCACCGCCGAGCCCGCCGATGCCGTCCCCGCCAACGGCAATCCCGAAGCGAGCGCGAGCCCGGTGCCACGCAGGACCTGACGGCGGGACAGGCGGAGATCGGGACCCATGAATCCTCCTCGCGTGGGGGATCGAGCGAGGTCATGTTCTCCAGCCGGCGGCAAAAGTGAAACAAGTTCTACCCGCTTGGAGCAGGCGGCGACCACCGCGCTCGGCCGGTCACCTCAACCGGCGCGGGCATTCAGCCCAGCGCCCGGACCAGGTCCAGCGCGCGCCCCAGGGTGGCGAGCCGGTCGGCGACCGTCTCGCCCGCCGGATACAGCCGGACCGTGTCGACGCCGGCGTCCCGCCAGACCCGCAGGCGTCGCGCCACCATCGGTTCGGTGCCGATCAGCGTCGTGCCGAGCACCATCTCGTCGGTCACCAGCGCGGCCGCGCCTTCCCGGTCACCCGCCTGCCAGCGCTCCCGCACCGCCGCGGCGGCCTCGGCCCACCCTTGCCTGCTGTAGGCGTTGTTGTAGAAGTTCGTCTTCGCCGAGCCCATGCCGCCGAGACTGAACGCGAGTTCGGCCTTGCGGCTCGCGACCATTCCGCGCAGCTCGTCCTCGTCCCTGGCGAACGCGACTTCGGCGCCTTGGCAGACTTCGATGTCCGCCCGCGTTCGGCCCGCTTTGGCGAGACCGGCGTCGAGATGCGAGAAGTAGGCCTGTGCCCCTTCCGGCACGAAACTGGTCCCCAGCCAGCCGTCCGCGATCTCCCCGGTCAGCTCCAGCAGCTTCGGCGAAAGCGTGGCCAGGTGGATCGGGATGTCCGGGTTCGGCGCCGTCGACAGCCGCATCGGCCTGCTCTCGCCCGGCAGCGGGATCTCGAACTCCTTGCCGGAGAACGCGATCTTCTCCCCGGCGAACGCCTGGCGGATGATCGCGACCGTTTCCCGCATCCGGGTCAGCGGCCGGGCGAACGGAACGCCGTGGAGCCCCTCGATCACCTGCGGCCCCGAAGCGCCGAGCCCGAGCACGAACCGGCCCGCGGAAAGCTCCGACAGCGTCAGCGCGGCCTGCGCGATCGCCACCGGGGTCCGGGTGCCGAGCTGGATGATGCCCGAGCCGAGCCGGATCCGCTCCGTCCGCGCCGCGAGGTAGCCGAGCACGGACGGCGCGTCCGATCCCCACGCCTCGGCGACCCAGCAGTCGTCGAGGCCGAGCATTTCCGCCTCCAGCACGAAATCCAGCGTCTCCCGCGGACCACGGGAAGCCTCGACCGTGGTCGCCGTCCGCATCACGCGCCGCCCGCCTCGGCCCGCTCCTTGATCGCGGCGAGGGTCCCGGTCATCGCCTTCTCGAACTCGCGCAGCCGGACGAAGACGATCTTCTCCTCTTTGTCCGGCATCTGGTCGATGGCCAGGGAGAGACCCGACCGGCCCGGCCCCAGCTGCATCCACTGCCGGAGTTTCGTCCCGCCGTTCTCGGGTTCCAGCGTGAAGCGCCACAGCGCCGTGGGGGTCTCGGCGTCGTGCACGGCCCAGGTGAACACGCGCGGCTCGTCGCATTCGACGACGTGCGACGTGGTCTCCCATTCCCCGAGCGCGTCGTGCTTGCTGCGGCCGACGAACCGCCTGCCGACCGCGGCCGCGCCTTCCGCGCCGTCACACCATTCGGCGGCCTGGAGCTCTTGGCTCATCTCCGGCATCAGGCGTACGTCGGAGACGATCGACCAGACCCGTTCCGGGACGGCGTCGACCCACGCTTCGACCTCGACCGTCGGCTTGTCGGCGTACTTGGCGCCCGTCCACTCCATCGTGGCCCGCCTCCCATGCTCGTGACCTCGATAGTTGCGTAGATGGACTTACGTTGTCAAACCTCCTGCGCGGCGAAGCGGCGCACCACGTCGGGTCGATCCGCGAGCTTCGGCGGGTACCCGGGTCCGATCCGGGCCCGGGTGTTCTCCCCGGTCAACGGCCCGGCGCAGTGCGCGCAGACGACCTCCGCGTGCGTGTCCTGCCCGCAGGTCTCGTGATGCAGGACGACGGGCGGCCCGGCCTCCCCGGAGAGCCAGCGGTCGCCCCAGCGCGACATCGCGGCGAGCACACCGTAGAAATCCGTGCCCTTCTCGGTCAGGACGTAGTCGTAACGGACCGGGTCGGCCTGGTAGGCGCGCTTTTCCAGCAATCCCTCCCCGACCAGGCGGCGCAGCCGGTCGGCCAGGGTGTTCCGCGCGATGCCGAGCTCCTGCTGGAACTCGTCGAACCTGCGGATCCCGTAGAACGCCTCGCGCAGGACCAGCGGCGTCCACCAGTCACCGAGCAGGTCCATGGTGCGCGCGATCGAACACGGCCATTGCGCGAACGAAGTCCGTTTCATACCCGCGAGCCTACGCCCGGTGAAATTGATCCGGTCATTCCTCCACCTATTCCCCGGCGCTCAGGCACTGGCTCGAAATGTTGCGATCCGGTCAAGAATATCTCGCGCATTAATATCGCCGACTCGCTTCCGCACGCTTTCCGACAGGGGCTTCAAACGATCTCGCGTCCGCGCGGAACGGATCCCGTCCGCGATCTCCATCGCGGCGAGACCGACCTCCGCGGCCCGGTCCATGTCACCCTCCAGCGCGTGGTCGACGGCGAGCCAGATCATCGTCAGCGACCGGCTGCGCATCATGTCCGGACCGTAGCCGTCGATGGCCTCGGTGAGCGCGGGAATCGCCTCCCGGCAATGACGGACGTCGACGAGCCTGGCGAGTTCGGTGCGCACCGTGCCGATCATCGCGGCCAGGTCGTTGGCCGTGAAGAAGGCCGACCACGAGGGCACGGCGTCGCCGACGGAGTCCGCGAATTGTTCCGGGGCAAGGGAAAGCTTGTCCAGCGCCTGGCGGACGTCACCGAGCAGCGCGTAGGCCCACGCCTCGTTCGCCGACAGGATCGCCTGCGACAGCGGCCGTCCCCCGCGGCGCGCCGCGACCTGCCCCTGCCGGAATTGCTCGAGCGCCTCCGCCGGCGTGCGGTGATGCAGATACATCCGGCCGAGCCGGTAACGGATGTTGGCGAGGAGATCGTCGGCGCCTGCCTCCGTCGCGAGTTCGAGCGCACGGCGGAAGTGCCACTCGGCGCGCACGGGGCGGCCGGAGTCGAATTCCGTCCAGCCCCTGAGGTTGTGCAGATCGGCGACCACGCCCGCCAGCCGCCTGGCCAGCGGCTCGGACATCATCCCGCGCCGCAGCGCGGCGCCGTATGGCTCCAGCACGCGCAGCAGTTCCCGGCAGGATCCGCCGCCTTCCCGGTAGTCGCGTGCCCGAAGTGCTCCGATGACACCTTCGAGCCGGTCGATGTCGGCCTGCCCGACCCGCATCGGGAGCCGCTCAATCACGGCGACGCTCCCGCACACGGGGCACCACCGGCGCGGTCGCCACACCCGGCGAAGGCGGCGCGGACGTCGGGATCACCCGGCAGCGCGGCCCGTGAACCGTGTTCCGCTGCCCGGCGTCCTGCCTGGGAATGGCGACGGTGATGCGTACGCCCATTACCGCTCCTTTCCCTATCCTCAACGACCGTGCTCGCCGGGGTCCAGGACGGAGCCACGTCGATCTCCTGGAATACGCGAACGACGCACAATGATGTTAACCACGGGGAATAGCGATTCACTCCGCCGAATGGTTGGCTATTCTCATTCACCGGAATATGCACGTGCGAAGTCTCTTTCTTTTGCACGGCTGATCGCCTTTCCGGCCGCTCACCGCACGTGCCCGCCGGGAACCGTCCGTGAGCACGTGAGACGCAGCTCTCAGCCGAACGTGTGAACCTTGTCAACTCGGGTCACGAAAAGGCTTCACATTGCGTTATCAATAGCTGAAGATCAACAGCAACCGAACGTAAGGGGCTGAAGCGTTGGACAAGGAAAGCGACCTCATCCGGGGGACGATCGTCTTCGGCCTGCGCACTTTCGGTGCGGACCCGCTCCCCGTCCAGGCCGATCTCGAATACGACCCCGAAGACCCCTACGCCGTCGTGGTGGCCTACCACTCGGGTGGCGGGACGGTCCGCTGGATGTTCGGCCGTGATCTCCTCGCGGACGGACTGCTCACTCCATCGGGTGAGGGCGACGTGATCATCAGCCCGGCCGACGACACCTCGATCGTGATTTTCGCGCTCAGCGCGCCCGACGGCTGCGCGGTGCTCGAAGCGCCGGCGCAGGAGCTGGCCGAATTCCTCGACCGCACCTACGACGTCGTCCCCGCAGGATCCGAACCGGAATGGTTCGACTTCGACCAGGAGATCGGCAAGCTCGTCACCGAGTCCTGACGGCCGGTGGCGGCACCGCTCGCACGGTGCCGCCCGCCAGACATCGGGTCAGGCGAGTTCGCGCAACCCCGGGACGACCTGCTCGGAGAACGACCGCAGGAACCGCTCCTGGTCGTGGCCGGGACCGTGGAAGACGAGGTGGTTGAAGCCCGCCTCGACGTACGGCTTGATCTGCTCGACGGCGTCGGCCGGGTCGGAGGTCACGATCCAGCGCCGGGCGACCTGCTCGATCGGCAACGCGTCCGCGGCCTTCTCCATTTCGGCCGGGTCCTCGATACCCGCCTTCTGCTCCGGCGTCAGCGAGAGCGGCGCCCAGAACCGGGTGTTCTCCAGCGCCTGCGCCGGATCCGGGTCGTAGGACAGCTTGATCTCGATCATCTTGTCGATGTCGCCGGTGCTGCGGCCCACCTGCTCCGCGCCTTCCGCGACCGCGGGCAGCAGCTTCTCGGTGTAGAGCTCCATCCCCTTGCCGCTGGTGCAGATGAAACCGTCACCCTGCTTGCCGACGTACTTCGCCATCACCGGGCCGCCGGCCGCGATGTAGATCGGTACCCCGCCCTCGGGCCGGTCGTACACGGTGGCGTCGGTGGTCTGGAAGTACTCGCCCTCGAACGTGACGCGCTCCTCGGACCACAGTTTGCGCATCAGGTCGATCGCCTCACGCAGCCGCGCGAATCGCTCCTTGAACGCGGGCCACTCGATACGGGCGACCGCGACCTCGTTGAGGGCCTCACCGCTGCCGACGCCGAGCAGCACACGGCCCGGGTACAGGCTGCCGAGCGTGCCGAACGCCTGCGCGACGACGGCCGGGTTGTAGCGGAAGGTCGCGGTCAGCACGCTGGTGCCGAGGACCACCCGTTCGGTGCGCTCGCCGACCGCCGCCATCCACGCGAAGGAGAACGGCGCGTGCCCGCCCTGATGCCGCCAGGGCTGGAAATGGTCGCTGACCATCACGCTGTCCAGCCCCACCTGCTCGGCGAGCACGGAGTACTCGACGAGGTCGCGCGGGCCGAACTGCTCGGCCGACGCCTTGTAACCGATCTTCAGTGCCATCCGGGGTCACCACCTGGACTCTTGGGTTGTTCCGCTCTTCACCTTGGCACAGAGTCGATCAGCCGCGCCCATGCCTCGGCTGGGTGAAGAGTGTCGGGAACACCACTGTGACACCGGGAATGCGTGGACAGACCCCGTACCCGCCCTCACCCTCCGGGACCGGCACGTGGTGATGAACTGTGCCGTTTGCGCCGTCACCTGTGCGCCGTGCTGGGCGGAGTTGTGATCGGGGGTCGCGGCGTTGGTCCGGTTGATCCGCTGGATCAGCGATTCCAGTTCGTCCAGCGCGGTTTCGGCTTCGACGAGCAGGGCGGAAGTATCGCCAAGATCGACGACCGCCGCACCCCGTTTTCAGCCTGCCAAGGAATGTCGCCGATAGGACGAGTCGGGCTCGGTGTATTCGAGGCCGTTCTCGTCGAGCGCGTTGAACACGGTGAACCGGCCGCGCGGGAAGACGAAGCCGACCGCGACCATGCCGTTCGCCATGTCCCGCGTCGCGCAGTCGAGCAGCTCGACGTCTTGGAGCACCTGACCCTCCAAAGCGGACAGTTCCGGGAAGACGTCCCGCCGCCACCGCAGCGGGCTGGGCTCGGCCGGATCGCCCCAGTCCCATGAGGACTTCCCGACCGGGTCGATCGTGTTCCAGGTCAGGGAAAGTTCGTCGAACTTCCAGTGCGTGATCTCCAGCCGTTCGTCGCCGAAGTCGACCACGACGGGCGCGTCGGAGAGCCACTCGGCGTACTCGACGAACCAGGTGAGGTGGACCTGCCGCAGTCGCTTGCCCACCAGCGCACGCAAACGATCCCCGTGTGCCCTCCGGATCGACTGGAGTCCGGAGAGCCACACGGGTTCGTAACCCTCGATGTCGAAGAACGCCACCGAGTGAGTATGCCGTCAGTCGTAGGAGAGGGCTTCCACCAGTTCACCACTGTCCGGGTTGGGCAGGGCCTTGGCCACGTCCGCCTGCGCCACGATGCCGACGAGCTTGTGCCCGTCGATCACCGGCAGGCGCCGGACCTTGTGGTTCGCCATGGTGCGCATGATCTCCTCGGCGTCGTCGTCGGCGCCGATCGTCACCGCCTCGCCCTGCGCCAGTTCCGAAGCGTGCAGCGCCCGCGGGTCCTTGCCTTCGGCCAGGACCTTCACCACGATGTCGCGGTCGGTCAGCATGCCCTTGAGCTTGCCGTCCTCGCCGCAGATCGGTACCGCGCCCACCGATTCGGCGGCCATCTTCTTGGCCGCGTCGAGGACGGTTTCGGAGGCGGACACACAGGTCGCGTTCGCGGTCATGATGTCTCGTGCCGTGGTCATCCCATCGCTCCTTCCTTCAGGATCATCCAGCGGATACCCGGGATCCCCGGGCCGACACCTCAAGCCGCCGACGGCTCCAGAAGGATCTTGACGGCGCCGTCCTGCTTCTTCTGGAAGATCTCGTAGGCGTGGGGCGCGTCCTTCAGCGGCATCTTGTGCGTCGCGAAGCCCTCGACGCCGAGCGGATCGGCGGAATCGGTGATCAGCGGCATGATGTCGTCGATCCAGCGCCGGACGTTGGCCTGTCCCATCCGCAGGGTGATCTGCTTGTCGAACAGGTCCATCATCGGCAGCGGGTCGACCATGCCGCCGTAGACGCCGCTCAGCGAGATCGTCCCGCCGCGGCGGACGCAGTCGATGGCCGCGTACAGCACGCTGAGCCGGTCGATCGCGGCCTTCTCGGTGATCTTCGCGCCGATCGGGTCGGGCAACAGGGCGACCAGGTTCTGCGCCATTCGCCCGATCGGGGCACCATGCGCCTCCATCCCGACCGCGTCGATCACCGAGTCCGCTCCCCTGCCGCCGGTCGTCTCGCGGATGAGGTCGCCGAGGTCCTTGTGTTCACGCGTGTCGTAGGTGACGACGCCGGCCGCGGCGGCCTTCGCGAGCCGTTCCGGCACCAGGTCGATGCCGATCACCTTCCCCGCACCCCGGTGTTTCGCGATCCGGCAGCAGAACTGCCCGATCGGGCCCAGCCCGAAGACCACGACCGTGCCGCCCTCGGGGATGTTCGCGTAGTCGACGGCCTGCCAAGCCGTGGGCACGACGTCGGAGAGGTACACGAAACGCTCGTCCGGCGGGCCGTCCGGCACCTTGATCGGGCCGTACTGGGCCTGCGGGACCCGCAGATATTCGGCCTGGCCGCCCGGGACCTGCCCGTAGAGCTTGGTGTAGCCGAGCAGCGCCGCGCCCTTGCCCCGATCGGTGACCTGCGTGGTCTCGCATTGCGACTGCAGGCCGCGGTCGCACATGAAGCAGTGGCCGCAGGAGATGTTGAACGGGACGACGACACGATCGCCGGGTTTCAGGTTCGTCACCCCGGAACCGACCTCTTCGACGACGCCCATGGGTTCGTGCCCGAGGATGTCGCCCTCGTCGATGAAAGCGCCGAGGACCTCGTAAAGGTGCAGGTCGGACCCGCAGATACCGGTCGAGGTGATCCGCACGACGGCGTCGGTCGGTTCGAGCAATTTCGGATCCGGGACGGTGTCGACCCGGACATCACGTTTGCCGTGCCAGGTGACGGCCTTCATGGTGCTCCCTTCGGCGAGTGGCTGTGCTCCCCGCCGGGTGCCCGCCCGCGCATCCGGCAAACCTCGCCGTTCCGTGCCACCGTTGATCCATGCGAACCCGGATGCTCGCCGTCGCCGTCGACTGCCGTGAGGCCGAAGCACTGGCCGCGTTCTGGAAGGAAGCACTCGGCTACCCCGAGACCGAGCGGTGGACCGACGGTCATGGCGTGACCTATGTCGAATTGAAGAGCCCCGACGTGCCGAGCCTGCTCTTCCAGCCGGTCCCCGAGGGGAAGTCGGGGAAGAACCGGCTGCACCTCGACCTCGCGCCCACCGAACTCGAGCAGCGTGAAGAGGTCGCCCGGCTCGTGTCACTCGGCGCCAGGATCATCGAAGACCCCGAGTCGGACGACTGGGTCGTCATGGCCGACCCGGAAGACAACGAATTCTGCGTGCTGCCGCGGCGCTGAACCTCTTAGCCGCTTAGGGATTCCGGGTGCGGTTCGGTTCCTTGGTCCGGTCCGTGAAGGCCTCCTTGAGGGACTCTGGGTCCCTCAAGGAGGCCTTCACGGACTTGCGAGGCGCTACGCGAGCCCCATGAACACCAGCAGTCACAGCGACCGCGCGTGAAGGCCCCCTTTCCTCGGCTCAGCCGTGGGAAGGAGTCCTTCACACCTTCCCAAGTACATGAAGGCCCCCTTCATTGCGTCTAGCGCAAGGAAGGGGGCCTTCACGTACTTGCGGTGCCTCAGGCGGCTTCAGGCTCGGTCGTCCGGACCGGCCTTTCCGAGTGCAGCCCCAGCATCTCCAGCAGCATCCGGCAGTCCGTCGCGTCGCGGGCGTTCGCGACCACCGCTTCGGTCGCCTTGCGCAACACCGCAGCCCGCACGGCCGTCGCCCCACCGTCGACCAATTCCTCCACCGGACGCAATTCCTCGAACGGGTTCCCCATGACCCACCTCCGTCGTCCCTTTCGTTGATACCGGATTCCGGCCGGGAAAGCCCCCGTTTTCTTGCGGTCCGGCGGCGCCCCGGCCGGTTTCTCCCTAGACTGGCGCCATTCGGACGAGCGGACGGAGCGGGAACTGACCACCGAGTTGCGCGGGGAGATCGTGACCCTGACCCCGGTCACCGAGGCCCACGTCCCGGACCTGCGGCGCATCCGCGGCACGGCCGAGGTCGGGGCGCGCTGGGGTTCGGTCGACGACTCCCCCACCTGGCCGTTCGACGACCCCACGACGGCCTGTTTCACGGTCCTGGAAGGGAGCGTCGTCCGAGGCTTCGTCCAGTACGGCGAAGAGGAAGACCCGATGTACCGGCACGCGTCGGTCGATCTCTTCCTGGATCCGGCGGCGCACGGGCGGGGCCTGGGAACGGACACCGTCCGCACGATGGCGCGGTATCTCCTGCACGATCGCGGGCACCATCGGCTGGTGATCGATCCCGCCGTGGACAACGACGCCGCGATCCGCTGTTACAAGGCCGTCGGCTTCCGCGAGGTCGGCGTGATGCGCGGCTACGAACGCGACACCGACGGCGAGGGCTGGCACGACGGGTTGCTGATGGACTTGCTCGCCGAAGACCTCACGTAGCGCGTCAGCGCGACTCCGAGCAACACCACGGCCATCCCGGCGAGCACCCGTGGGCCGAGGTCCTCGCCGAGCACGATCGCGCCCAGCGCGACCGAGACCACCGGCAGCAGGTAGCCGACGGTCGCCGCGGAGGTCGCGCCTTCGTCGGCGATGAGCCGGTAGTTGAGGTAGAAGGTGACGCCGGTGCCGAAGATCCCGAGTACGACGACGGCGAGCACCGCGGTCACGTTCAGCGGCCCGGCCGGTGCGGCGTCGAAGGGCAGCGCGAGCGCGCTGAGCCCGGTCGCGGTCAGCAACTGTGCGGCGGAGATCGCGATCGGACCGCCTTCGCCGACGAGTTTCCTTCCCATGTAAGCGAAAGCGACCGCGTAGCTGAGGCCGGCACCGAGCAGGGCCAGCGTTCCCCAGCCCAGCAGACCGCTCTTCTGCCAGGGCGCGAAGATCAGCAGGATGCCGGCGAAACCGAGGATCAGCCCGCCCACGCGGACCACCGTCAGCCGTCGTTCGGTGCCGATCCCGATACCGATCAGCAACGACCACAGCGGGGTCGTCGCGTTCATCACCCCCGCGACGCCGGAATCGACGGTCAGCTCACCGATGCTGAACAACGCGAACGGCAAGGCGTTGCAGAAGAAGGCGGCGACGAGGAGCCTGCCCCAGATCCGGCGGCCGCGCGGGAAGCGTTGCCCGGCCCAGCGGCTCAGCACGAGGAGGACGGCCGCGCCGAGGGCACAGCGGATGACGGTCACCTGAACGGGCGGCAGCCCGGTCAGCGCGAGCTTGATCCACAGGAATCCCGATCCCCACAACAGGGCGAGAACGCCCATCCAGACCAGGGTTCCCGGTGCGCCGATGCTCACTTCGTTCCTTTCGCCGGGCCGCTCGATACCTCTCCCAAGCTGCCTCGGGCGACTCGTCAGGACAAGTGAAAAGATCTACACCGACGTTAAGCGGTCCTACATGTTCCGAAAGGTCCCGGTCGTGGCCGCCGGAAGCGACGGCCACGACCGGTTTCCGAGGAGATCAGCACTCGCCCGGTGTTCGCAAGGCGGAACAGGGCCTGCTCACATTTCGCGGTCGCGCATGATCCACCTCCCTTTCGCCCGGCGCACCGGTGGGGAACGGGCGCGTTCTCGCACAGTTTGGGGGCAGACTTCGCACCCGCGCACACCCGGTGGCCGTGTTGTGACCCAGGCAATGGGAAGGTTGTGGCACGATCTGCCGCGGAGCGGGGAGAAAGGTGCTTCTGGTGACCGAGGATTCCGGTTCGGCCAGATCCGGGGAGACCGGGAAAGCACGCGCGGAACCGAGGCCGGTTTCGACGGCCGCGTCGACGTTCGGGCGCGCCTTGCGGCAACGCCGTCAGGCCCGCGGGCTGGCGTTGCGCGAGCTTCAGAAACTCGCCTATGTCGACAAAAGTCTGATCAGCCGGGTCGAACGCGGGCTCACCCCGCCGAGCGCGGAATTCGCCGAAGCCTGCGATCGCGCGCTGGGCGCGGGCGGGACCCTGATCGTGCTCGCCGAGGCCGCCCGCGCGGAACCGTATGTGCATCTTCCCCCGCCGCCTGATCATTTCGTCGGCCGCGAAGACCATTTGGCGCTGCTGGACGAAAAAGTGTTCACCGAAACGGCGAAAGTGGTCTTCGTCGCCGGTCCGCCCGGGGTCGGGAAGACCGCGCTCGTGCTGAATTGGGCGAACCGGCGCCAAGAAGAGTTCGATTGCGTGCTCTGGTCGGATCTGCGCGGCTACGCGGCGGGATCGCCCGCACAACCCGCCGACATCCTCGACGACCTCCTGCGCTGCGTGGGCGTCCGTCCCGACCGGGTCCCCGCCGAAGAGCACATGCGGCTCGCGCTCCTGCGCGGCCTGTTGCGCGGCCAGCGCACCCTCGTCGTTCTGGACAACGCCCTCGACTCGCCCCAGGTGCGGCCGGTGCTGCCCGGCACCCCGGACACCACCGTGCTGATCACCAGCAGGCGACGGCTGTCCGGGCTGGTCGTCGGCAACGGCGCGGTCCAGGTTTCCTTGGAGCCACTGCGAGAACTCGAAGCGACGCGGCTCATGGCCGACCTCATCGGCGACGAACGCGCGGCGGGTGATCCCGAAGGCGTCGGCAGGCTCGTCCGGCTGTGCGCGGCGCTGCCGCTCGCGGTGAACATCGCCGCCGAACGGGTCGCCACCCATCCCCATCAGAGCGTCGGCGACCTCGCGCGCGAACTCGTCGCCGAGGGACGGCGGCTGGAACTGCTCGCGGTCGACGACGACACCGTCGGGGTCCGGGCCGCCTTCAGCTGGTCGTATCGCGCGCTGGAGGCCGACACCGCCCGGATGTTCCGGCTGCTCGGCCTCCATCCCGGCCCGCGCTTCACCGCGGAGGCGGCGGCCGCGCTCGCCGGGCTGCCTGGGCACGACGCGCGACGCCTGCTCGACCGGCTCGTGCAGGCACATCTCGTCCAGCAGGTCGGCGCGCAGTACTACCGGTTCCACGACCTGATCCGCGTGTACGCCGCCGAAGAGGCCAACGCCGAGCGATGGCGGGACGAGCGGCAGGCGGCGGTCTCCCGGCTGACCCACTGGTATCTGTACGCGGCCAACGCCGCGAGCTGGACACTGACCCCGGCCCGCGACCACCACATCGATCTGGGTCCCGCGCCCGACGGGGTCGAACCGCTCCGGTTCGCCACGTTCGACGAGGCCTACATCTGGTGCGCGTCGGAGATGCCGAGTATCACCGGCGTCGCCCGGCTGGCACTGGACCACGGGCTGTACGAGGTCGGCTGGCGGCTGCCGGTGGAGTTGTTCGATTACCACCTGCTCGGCAGGCCGTGGCAGACCTGGATCTCCAGTCACGAGGTGGCGATCGCGTCCGCGAAGGCGGGCGGTGACCTCGGAGGGCTGGCCTGGTCGGCGATCAATCTCGCCGAGGCGCACCGGCGGCGCGGCGACCTCGGCCGCGCGCGCGATCTGTTCGGCCAGGCCGTCGAGATCTCCGAGGAGATCGGCGAGAACCCGAGCCTCGGCTGGGCACTGGTCGGGCTCGGCAACATCGCGCACGAACGCGAGGACTACGCCGAAGCCGTCCGGCTCGCCGAGCAGAGCGTGGAGGTGAACGCGCGGATCGGGTACCAGCTCGGCGAAGCGACCGCGCGCGTCCATCTCGGCCGCGCCTACCGCGACCTCGGCGAACGGGACCTGGCCCTCGATCACGGTCTGCGTGCCTTCGACACCTACGCGAAGGACGCCGACCAGCACGGGATGGGCTTCGCGCTGGTGCCGCTCGCCAGGACCTGCCGCCGGTTCGGCGATCTGGACCAGGCTCTCGGCTACTGCGAGCAGGCGCTGACCGCCTACCGCAACTGCGGCGACGTCTGGGGGCAGGCCGACGCGCTCGACGAACGCGGCTGCGCGCTGGCCGCCCAGGGGCACACCGACGAGGCCATGGCCGTCTGGCGTGACGCGCTCCAGCTCGTCATGGACCTCGACGACCGGAAGGCGAACGTGCTGCGGGGCCGCCTCGAAGGTGCCGTCTAGAGCTTCACCGGCAGGTTGTGCAGGCCGCGCGTGATCGCGCTCGGCCACCACACGAGCCGGTCCTCCGGCACGGTCAGCGTCATCGACGGCGCGCGGTCGAACAACGTCTCCAGTGCCGCGGACGCCTGCATCCGCGCGAGCGCGGCGCCGATGCAGATATGCGGTCCGACACCGAAGGCCACGTGCCGCACCGGCCGCTCGCCGGGGCGGAAGGCCAGCGGTTCGGGGTGCACCTCCGGATCGCGATTGGCCGCCAGCAACGACAACAGGATCGGATCGCCCGCCTCCATCCGCTGCCCGGCGAGTTCCATCGGTTCGGTGACGAACCGCCAGCTCGTGTTCTGCAGCGGGGTGTCGCGGCGCAGCACCTCTTCGATGACGAGCGTCAGATGTGAACCGTCGGCGCGGGCGCGGGCCGCCTCCTCCGGATGCGTGATGAGGGTCAGCGCGGTGGACGCGATGAGACTGATCGTCGTCTCGTGCCCGGCGATCAGCGACAGGAACGCCGTCGCGGCGACCTCGTCGCCGGTCAGCTTCCCGGCCGCCTCCTGGGTGAGCAGATCGCTGATCAGGTCCGCCCCCGGTTCGGCGCGTTTGCGGGCGACGACGTCGGCGAGCAGCGCGTCCAGATCGTCGGTCGCCTCGAGCATCGACGCCATGTCCGTGACGTCGCCCGCGGCGACCACCAGCGCGGGCGGGCGGACCTCGTTGAGCAGGCTCTCCGGGATGCCGATCAGCTCGCAGATCGACCGGATTCCCAGCGGGTACGCGAAATCCTCGACGAGGTCGCCTTCGCCGCGGTCCAGGATCGGGTCGAGCAGTTCGTTCGCGAGCTGATGCGTGCGGTCGCGCATATGCTGCAGCCGCCGCGGGCCGAACGCGCCGGCACAGGCCTTGCGCAACCGCGCGTGTTCCTCGCCTTCGACGTTGTTCATATGCCCGATGAGCGTCGGCCGGTGGTCGGCGGGCAGCCCGAGGTTGGCCTTGCGCCAGTGCTCCGCGGCGACGGACGGGCATTTGGACAGCCGGGGGTCTGCCATCGCGGAGACGACGTCCGCGTGCCGGGTCAGCAACCAGGTCCAGGTGTCGCCGGGGAGCGGGAGCCGGAACGCCGGCGCGTTGCTCCGAAGCCATTCGTAGGCGGGCGAGGGATCCCTGTCGAAGTCCGGACCGAACATCACGGGGACCGCGGCGGCATCGTATGCGGCGTCAGGCATACGAGCCACCATGCCAGCCGCCGGCCGAATCGCGTCCGGCGAACGCGGGTATCGGGCTGTCTCACGCGATCGTCAACGCGGTCCCCCTGTCACCCCCTTGTGGTGACCCAGCAAGATCGAAGCGGGTGCGGTGCGTAACGGGTTGGAGGTGACCCTCGTCAGCGAGTTCGGCAAGCACGACCGTGACGCGGTCTCGGCGCGGCCGCGCGGTTCGCTCCGGGGTTTCGCCGACACCGTCGGCCTCGCCTCCGCCCGCGTCTGGCGGCTGCGTGGCCGCGCCTGGAACACCCTGCGGCATCCGGCGGGGTGGGAGCTGTGGCGCCTGCCGCCCGCGGCGGTCTTCTGGATGCTCGGCACCGAGATCGCGGTCGCGTTCTGGGCCTTGAAATCGCAAGTCGGTGCTTCCCTCACGACGACGGATGTCGTCCGCTTCGGCGTGATCGCGGGCTGCACGATCTGGTACCTCGTCCAGACACAGCATCCGGAGGAGCAGCGCCGGGCCGACGACCGGCGCGGCGAGCACATCGACCAGACCGCCGTCTGGCTGGGCGGCGCGGCCGTCCTGCTGCCGCCCACGTTGTCGCTCACGCTGCTGCTGATGGTGCGCGTGCAGCGCTACTCCATCGCGCACAAGGCGATGACGACCTTCCTCTTCACCACCGCCGCGCACGCCGCCTCCATCCTCGGCGTGCACACGATCACCCGGCTGACGTCACTGCACGGCTGGCTCGAATCGGGCACGCTCCCCCAGCGGCCCGGCGACATCGCGGTCGCCGCCGTCGCGCTGCTGGGCGCCGCGCTCTGGTATTTCGCGTCGCAGACGCTGCTGATCAGCATCGCGCGCGGTCTGGCGTGGGGCGGCTGGCGGCGGCAGAAGCTGATCGGCAGCTGGGCCGACAACGCGGACTTCGTCTACGCGCTGCAGCTCGCCGCGTGCACGACGATCCTCGGCGCGGTCAACATCGCGCTGGTGCCGCTGGTGATGATCGGGGTCGCGCTGCGCTCGACCCGGCTCTCGCAGGCGCTGGCGGACACGATCGCGCGCAGCCAGCGCGACCGGAAGACCGGGCTGCTGACCGAAGACTCCTTCCACGCGCCCGCCGCGCTCCGGCTGCTCGAAGACCAGACCGGGCGGCGGCCGACGGCGTTCCTGATGCTGGATCTCGACCACTTCAAGCAGTGGAACGACAAGTACGGGCATTCCGGCGGCGACATCGTGCTCGGCTGTGTCAGTGCCGTGCTGCGGCAGAACACCCGCTCCACGGACGTCGTCGGGCGGTGGGGCGGCGAGGAGTTCTCGGTACTGCTGCCGGACACCACCCGTGAGGAGGCGATGCGGATCGCCGAACGGATCCGGGTGGCCGTCGCGAAGACCGCGATCACCGGCCTGACCGAACTCGCCAGCGGGCACGCCACCAACGAACCCCGCGCGGTGGGGCCGATCCACGGCTGCACCGTCTCGATCGGCGTCGGGCTGTCGCCGGAGCACTCGACGGACTACGGCGAGCTCTTCCGCGCCGCGGACGCGGCCATGTACCAAGCGAAACGGAGCGGGCGGAACCGCGTGGTCGTGGCACCCTCCGCGGTTCCGCCTTCGCCCCGGGCCCCGACGTCACCCCTGAGCCGGGCCGGCGACGCGCGCCGCGATTGACGCGTTTAGTCCTCTGAATGCGTTCGCCGAGCGTCAGCGGCGGGTCACGAGGCGGGTCTCGAGCAGATCGTCGACCACCCGGGTCTCCACGCCGGTCCGCCGTTCGAACGCGGACCCGCTCAGCGGCCACAGCGCGACCAGCACGACCCCCACCGCGGACAGGGCGGCCAGCACCAGCGCGGCGACGAACTGGGCGGCGCCGTCGGTGGCCGTGCTCAGCACCGCGAAGCCGATCAGGACGATGCCGGTCGGCAGCACGGCGGCCAGCGCCACCAGGAAGGCGGGCGTGCGGCGCAGGTCGCGGCGCCGGGTGGTCAGCCAGGCGGCGAGCAGGCAGGCGAACGACGCCCCGAGCAGGCAGGCACCCGCCGTGTCGCTGAGCCGGTGCCAGCCCAGCGCGATGGTCGACGACGCGACCCAGGCGACGGCGATGCCGCCGATCCCGATGATCGCCGGACGGAACCGTTGGGGCAGAACGAAGGCGAGCGCCATCAGGATGGCCATGGCGGCACTGACGTGACCGCTGGGGAAGCTGTTGTGCCCCGGTCCGCGGCCGCCGTCGGGCAGTTCGGGCCGGACGAGGACGTAGAGCTTGAGCAGTTGCGCGGCGACGAGCGGGAGCACGAGGACGCTCAGCGCGGGGACGAGGAGACCGGGTTTGCGCCGGAGCAGCGCCAGGACGACGAGCCCGATCCCAGCGGCGCCGATCACCAGCACCATGTCCTGGTCGCGCAGCGGTCCCGCCCAGTCCATTGTGGACCACTGACCGGACTGCGCGCTCCGGACGACGCCGTTCTCCGCGAGCTGCCCGGCCGACGTGTGCACGAACAGCACGTAGGTCACGACGAACGCGACGGCCAGTCCCAGTCCGGTGGCGAGCTGGAACACGGCCCTGGACAGGGTCCGCCTGGTCTCGGCGTGCCGTCCCGGCAGCGGACGGCGGGCGGGGGTCGGCTTCGCTTCGTGGATGAGTAGGGCCATGGGTCCCACTGTCCCCACGCCGTTTCGCCGTGAGGTCCGGACAATGTCATGGTTCTGCTACAAGATCGAGCCGAGTCGCACACGCGCGGAGACATCCGAATAATGGCGGCGTGGCAAGTGTCCTTGTGATCGAAGACGACGCGTCCGTGCGGGAGGGGCTGGAACTCGCGCTGCGACGGCAGGCGCACACCGTGTACACCGCCGAGAGCGGAGAGCTCGGGCTGGAGAAACTGCGGGTGTTCCAGCCCGACATCGTCGTACTGGACCTGATGCTCCCCGGCATCGACGGCTTCGAGACCTGTCGCCGCATCCGCTCGGCGGGCGAGGTGCCGATCATCATGCTCACCGCCCGCAGCGACGACTTCGACATCGTGGCCGGGCTGGAGGCGGGCGCCGACGACTACGTCACCAAACCGATCGAGCCCCGCGTGCTCGACGCCCGGATCCGGGCGGTGCTGCGGCGCGCGGTGAGCGAGAAGCCCGCGAGCGACGGCGCCGCCACCGGGGAACGGCACGGCGGCCTGGTCATCGACCGGGCCGGGCTGGTGGTCACGAAGAACGGCGAGCCGGTCTCGCTGACGCCGACCGAGCTGAAGCTGCTGCTGGAGCTGTCGCGTACGCCCGGCCAGGTCTACAGCCGCCAGCAGATCCTCTCCGCCGTCTGGGATCACGACTACCTCGGCGACTCCCGGCTGGTCGACGCCTGTGTCCAGCGGCTGCGCGCGAAGATCGAAGACGTCCCCGCGAAACCCGAACACGTCCAGACCGTCCGCGGCTTCGGGTACCGGTTCGGCCGTTCATGAGGTGGCTCTCCGGGCTGCGGCCGCGGCTCATCCTGGCGTTCGCGGCGATGACGATCATCGGGGCGGCGGCCGCGGCGGGGGCCAGTTACGTCTCGGCCCGGAACGCGATCCTCGAGGCGGTGCAGGACGCGGCGATGAACCAGCTGAAGGACCGGGTCGCCGCCTACGGCCGCCCGCTGTCCACGCCGCCGACCCAGGAGCAGCTCAACGATTTCGCCGGCAGCCTGCGGTTGAACGCCGTCGCGGTCTACAGCGACCTGCGATCGGCCAACGGCCCGGATCTCGCCACGTTCTCCCCCGAGTTGCGCCAGACCGTCGCGAACGACTTCCGCATCCAGTTCCAGCGCGTCGACCGCGGAAGCATTCCGGAACTGCTGGTCGGCCTGCCGGTACTGGCCAGGCAGCCCGACGGGGCGATGAGGAACAGCGGCGTCGAGGTGTACTCGCTCACCTCGCTCGTGCAGCAGCAACAGGCCATCGACGAACTCGCGAAATCCGCCTGGCAGACGGCCGCACTGGTCCTCCCGCTGGCCGCGGCGCTCGCCCTGCTCGCGGCGAGGCAGGTGCTCCGGCCGGTCCGGGCGCTCAACACCGCCGCCGCCCAGCTCGGCGAAGGCAGGCTCGACGTCCGGCTGCCCGCCAAGGGTTCCGACGAGCTGGCCGAACTGGTCACGACCTTCAACAACACCGCCGCCGAACTGGAGCGCACGGTCGGTGAGCTGAGAGCCATGGAGGCCGACGCCCGCCGGTTCGTGGCCGACGTCTCGCACGAACTCCGCACCCCGCTGGCGGCGATGAACGCGGTCACCGACGTGCTCGACGAGGACGCGGAGGCGCTACCGCCGGACACCGCCGTCGCGGCGCGGCTGGTCTCCGGCGAGACCCGGAGGCTGACGCGGCTGGTGCAGGACCTGGTCGAGATCTCCCGGTTCGACGCCGGCCGCGCCGAACTCGTGCTCGACGAATGGGATCTCGCGACGGCGATCCGGGACAGCCTCGACGCCCGAGGCTGGCGCGACGGCGAAGACCTGGTCACCGACCTGCCGGAGGGCGTTCTCGCCCGCGTGGACCGGCGGCGGCTCGACCTGATCGTGGCCAACCTCGTCGGCAACGCCTTCCGGCACGGCGCGGCCCCGGTCCAGGTCCGGCTGCGCGCCGACGGCGACGGCGTCACCCTGGCGGTCGAGGACCGCGGGCCCGGGATCGATCCGCAGGTCCTGCCGCATGTGTTCGACCGGTTCACCAAGGCCGACACCGCCCGCGCCCGGTCCGAGGGCAGCGGGCTGGGCCTGGCGATCGCGCTGGAGAACGCCCGCCTGCACGGCGGCGACATCACCGCGGCCGACACCGGGCACGGTGCCCGGTTCGTGCTGCGCCTGCCGCACCTGCCCGAAGGAGGGGCGCGATGAGGAAGCCTCGCGTACTGCTCGCCTTCGCGGCCGCGACCCTCGTGGCCGCCTGCGGTGTCCAGCCGACCGGTGTCGTCCCGGCCGGGCCGGGGCCGTCGATCCGCGCCACCACGGGGACGAACGTCCTCGGCGGACTGACGCTGTACTTCGTCTCCGACGGCCGGGTCATCCCGGTGACCCGGCCCACCGAAGGGTTCATCTCCCCCGAGGGCGCGGTCACGCTGCTGCTGCAGGGGCCGACGGAACGGGAAGCCGCGCAGGGACTCACCACGTTCGTCCCGCCGGAGCTGGGCAAGCTCCGGGTCTACCCGGGCGACCCGTCGAGTCTCGCGCTGCCGTACTCGATGCGCAAATTGTCCGATCAGGCCATCAATCAGCTGGTCTGCACCGTGATCGCGGCCTCCGCGGCCACCGGCCGGGCGCCACAGTCCAAGGGCGTGAACGTGATCTCGCCGAACGAGGACGTGTACTTCCAATCCTGCCAGCCGAACTGAATTCGTCACTCACCGTGCTCACATAAAAGCACTTCTCGTATCTGTACGGGCGTGAGCCTCTTTTGGTTCAACGATCAAGGTAACTGTGGGCGAACACACTCGGGCGTGACATTGCCGTGTCCTTTTCGTAATGTTGCCCGGAGCTCGCGGCCCCCGACGCGAGTTCCCGTCCCCGAAGTGGTGAGTGATCAGAGAAATGGCCGGCAGACATCGCAAGATCAAGGCTCCGCAGTGGAAGCTCCCCGCAGGTATCGCGGCAGCGGTCGCCACGGCGCTCCCGGCGTCGATGTGGCTGACCTCCGCGGGTTCCCCTGACGTCGAAGCGGCCAGCGCCGCGCTCGCGCTGAAGGCTCCCCCGGTCTCCAGCGTGACTCCCCCGCCGTCGACCAGCAGCACCCCGCCCTCCAGCACAAGTACCCCGCCCCCGTCGACCTCCTCGGCTCCCCCGAAGCCGACGACGTCGACCAAGGCCCCCGCCCCGGTCAAGAAGACCGTGCCCGCCGCGACGGCGTGCTCGACCAGCCTCGCCGGCACCAAGCCGCACGTGGCCCAGGTCGGCAATCACGTGAAGGCGAAGTTCGGCGTGAAGAACGTCGGCGGTGTCGCCGGCCGGGCGAACGCCAGCGACCACCCCTCCGGCCTCGCGCTGGACTTCATGGTGGACACCGCCACCGGCAACGCGATCGCCGAGTACCTCCTGGCCAACCAGAAGGACTTCGGTATCACGTACGTCATCTGGCGCCAGCGCTACAACGACGGCAGCGGCTGGGACACCATGGAGGACCGCGGCGGCGCGACCGCCAACCACATGGACCACGTCCACGTCTCCTTCGCCAAGAGCGCGAAGGTGAACGTCAGCTGCTGACGACGTCTCTCAACGATTCCGAGCGGACCGCTCGCCGGGCTGGATCACGGGTCGGCCCACGACCTCTTCCACGCCTTTGACGGCGAGCCGGTCCGCTCGCTCGTTCTCCGGATGCCCCGCGTGGCCTTTGACCCAATGCCACTCGACCTCGTGCCGTGACGCGGCTTCGTCGAGACGGCGCCACAGATCGGCGTTCTTGACCGGTGTCTTCGCCGACGTCATCCAGCCGTTGTTCTTCCAGTTGCGCACCCAGCTGGTGATGCCGTTCCGGACGTAGGTGCTGTCGGTGTAGATGTCCACCGTGACCCGGCGCTTCAGGCTTTCCAGCGCCTCGATCGGCGCGGTCAGCTCCATCCGGTTGTTCGTGGTCGGCCCGGCATCCCCGCCGTAGATCTCCTTCTCGACGGTGCCGTACCGCAGTACCGCGCCCCAGCCGCCGGGACCGGGATTCCCGCTGCACGCGCCATCGGTGTAGATCTCGACTTCCGCCACCGGAACACCCTAGCGACGGGGCTCAGTCCGGCAGGAGCGGCACCCACGGCTCCTCGACCTGCCCCAGATGCACCGCGCGCGTGATGGACTTCGCACCGAACCGGTCCCGGACGGTGTCGAGCGTCGAGTCGAGCGCGTCCCTCGGCTTCGCCCCGAACGGCAGCGCCAACTGGATCGCGTCGTCCTTCGACAGATTCGTGAGCGCGAGCCCGATCAGCGTGAGACCGCGTTCGTCGATCAGCGGTCTCGCCGTCGCGAGCAGGCCCCGCGCGGCCGCGACGATCGCGCCGGTCTGCTCGGTCGCCTCCAAAAGGGTGTGCGAACGCGTCGCCTTGGTGAAATCGGCGAACCGCATCCGCAGCACCACGGTGCGGCACACCCGGTGCGCCGCCCGCAGACGACGGGCGAGGCGATCGGCGAGCGTCAGCAGCGTCGCGTCGAGCTCGGCGGGCGAACGCGGCCTGCTGCCGAGCGCGCGCTGCGCCCCGATCGACCGGCGGCGACGGCCCGTCTGCACGCGGCGCGGGTCGTCGTTGTGGGACAACGCGTGCAGATGGGCACCGACACCGCGGCCGAGCATCCGGACGAGTTCCTTCTCCCCGAACCCCTCCATCTGCCCGACCGTCGTCACCCCGCGCTCGCGCAGCTTCCGCGCCGTCACCTTGCCCACGCCCCACAGCCGCTCGACCGGAAGCGGATGCAGGAACTCCAGCTCCTTGTCGTGCGGCACGACGAGCAGGCCGTCGGGTTTCGCGACCCCGCTGGCCACCTTCGCGAGGAACTTCGTCCTCGCCACGCCGACCGTGATCGGCAGCCCGACCTGCTCCAGGACGTCCTTCCGCAGTTTCGCGGCGATCCGGCTCGGCGTGCCCGCGATCTTCAGCAGCCCGCCGACGTCGAGGAAGGCCTCGTCGATCGAAATGCCTTCCACGAGCGGCGTCGTGTTGCCGAAGACCTCGAAGACCGCCTTGCTGGCCGCCGAATACGCGCGCATCCGGGGCGGGACCACGATCGCGTCCGGACACAGCCGCCGCGCCTGGCCGCCGCCCATCGCCGTGCGCACGCCGTACGCCTTCGCCTCGTAGCTGGCCGCCAGCACGACCCCGCCGCCGACGATGACCGGCCGCCCGCGGAGCTTCGGGTCGTCACGCTGCTCGACCGACGCGTAGAACGAATCCAGGTCGGCGTGCAGGATGGGACCCTCGGTCGTCATAGAACATATGTTCGCATCAAACGGCCCAGTGGCCAAGCCACCTCACCCAGGGGAGCCGAGCGCTCCCGCCAGGGCCGAAGCGAGGAGGGCGACGGTGCGATCGTCGTCTTCGGCCAGGTCACGCAGCACGTCCAGCGCGAGGACGGGCGGCATCTCGACAAGTGCCTGGGTGAGGCGGATCCGCGCGGCGGGCTCCGCGGTCGCGAGCTCGTCGGTCAACGCGCTCATGATCCGGTCCGCGACGCCGTCGTCCCGTGCCAAGGCGCCGAGGACCTCGGCCGCCTCGACGTCGGTCGTGCCCTCGACCACCATGCGGACGAGTTCCGGCACGGCCGCGCTCTCCCCGCGCGACCCCAGCGCCAGCGCGGCGCGGGCGCGGACCGCCGGATCCGGGTCGCCGAGTACGTCCGTCAGCGCCGCGGTCGCCTCGTCACCGGGCATCCCGGCGATCGCGAGGACCGCGCGCCGCCGGACGTCGACGTCCGCCGAACGCAAGCCGGACGCCAGACTCGCCACGCCGTCACCGCCCGCCCTCGCGAGTGCCCACCGCAGGGCCCCGGCGACGTTCGGATCGGCTTCGGTGAGGACCGCGCCGGCCAGCAGTTCGGCGGGTACCTCGGCCGGGGCCAGTGCGGTCTGCTGCCGCCGGGCCGCGTGGGGCGAGTTGAGCCCGTGCAACAGCTCGACGATGCGCAGGACCCCTTCCCAGCCCGTGGGTGCCGAACCGTCGACCGCGCGGAGCCGGTCGAGCAGCTCCTGTTCCCGGTTCAGGCGCTCCTCGGTCCGCCGGATGAGATCGCGGACGAGATCGGACGGCTCGAAGGCCGGATCCTCCAAGGCGCGTCCGATCTCGCGCAGCGAGAGGCCGAGGGACCGCAGGCTCTCCACATGGAAGATCCGGCGGATGTCCTCGTCGGAGTACTCGCGGTAGCCGCCGAAGGTGCGGCCGGTCGGCCGCACCAGCCCGAGGGAGTCGTAATGCCGGAGCATCCGGCTGCTCACCCCCGAGCGGCGCGCCACCTCACCGATCAGCATCAGGCTCCCTCCGGTCCCAGCGCGACGATCCGTTTCGACTCGTCGAACCCGGCGTCCGGGTCGCGCAGGAGCCGCTCCGTGGCGTGGGCGTGCGCCCGCACCGCCAGGTCGGTACTCGCCGAGCCCGCCCGCAGGACGGGCTCGATCACGGGTCCGAGCGCGACGAGCGCCCTGCTGAGACTCAGCCGCACCGTCCGGTCGCCCCGGCCGAGCTGGTCGGCCAGGTCACGGGCCAGCCGGGCCCGCTCCCCGTCGGGGACGAGGACGACCGCGGCCCGCCACGCGCTCCGGGCGACCTCGTCGTCGGCGTCGTGCAGCAGCGACCGCGTGATCGCGGGCCACGCGGCGCGGTCCCCGATCTTGGACAGCGTGTGCAACGCCTGGCTCCGGGCCTGGGCGACCTCCGAGCCGAGCTCGGCCAGGAGCACCGGCACCGTGGTCTCCGCGGGCAGCCGCGTCAGCGCCCAGGTCAGCATGTCCCGGACGTAGAAATCCGGCTCGATCGCGCACCGCGCCACGAGCGGGCCGACGAATCCGACGTCCGGATGCGTCCCGGCCGCCAGCGCCGCCTGGAGCCGCGTCGACGAGCTCTCGGAACCGAGCGCGTCGAGCACGCGCAGGTCCGGTGAAGTCCTCTGTGTCGTGTTGATGGGGATCACCTCCTGCGCTCCAGTGAAGACCTTGTCACGATGTCAAGGTCAAGCCCGGCGCTCCACCGTGATCAGTCGAACGGGGGTCCGGAGTACGAGACCCGGTGCTTGAACACCTCGCCGTCCCGGATCTCGGCGGTGTACGTCGGCCTCGGCGACATCGCGCGCCAGGCGTTCAGCACCTCTTCCGACTCCCAGTACTCGAAGATGTTCACCCGGCCCGGTTCGAGCGTGTCCGCCGAGATCACCACGTCGAGGCAGCCGGGATGGGCCCTTGCCATCTCGACGATCACCTGGTGTCCCTCGACGTACCGGTCCCGCTCTTCCGGGTCGACGTACACCTTTCCCGCCACGATCACCGTCATTTCAGACTCCCTTCGTCCGGTCGGTTCATCCCACCGACGAACGCGGACGACGCGAACCGACACGGGCGCGGAAGAAATCCGTCACCGATCGTCCGCCGGCGAAACACCAGATCGCGATCACCGGGTCGCAGATCGCGCAGCCGAACGACGAATCGTCCAGGAACGGGATGATAGGGGCGCCCTTCAGGTGGTGCACGACGTCCCAAGCCGTGTGCAGCAGCCAGCCGATCCCGATGAACGTCCACGATTCGAGCGCGCGGTACGCCACATAGGCCATCAGTGCGGTGAAGACGAGTTCCCAGATGCCGAGCCCACCGCCGCTGGCGTAGGCCGCGCCCGCGCCCGCGATCATGACCGCGTTGAAGCGGCGGCGGTGCGGCTCGTGGATCAACGACATCAGGACGACATAGCCGAGGCCGACGAGAATCGGCGCGATGATCATCATGACTCGACGCTAGGACCGGACGGCGTCCGCTCCCAGTGGCGTGAACGACGCCTTCCAACGGGATCCCGCCATCGGGCGGTACCTTGCGGTTCATGCACACCGTCGCCGTCCTCGCGCTGGACAAGGTGATCCCGTTCGATCTCTCGACGCCGATCGAGGTCTTCACCAGGACCCGGCTCGCGGACGGAAGCCCGGGCTACCGCGTGGTCGTCTGCGCTGAACACCCGGAAGTCGACGCCGGGCACTTCACCCTGCGCGCGCCGCGAGGGCTGGACGCGCTGCGCGAAGCGGGCACCGTCATCGTCCCCGGCACCGCCGAGCCGGCCCGGCCGTTGCCGGAATCCGTCCACGCCGCGCTGAACTCGGCCGCCGCGAGGGGTACGCGGATCGCCTCGATCTGTTCCGGCACGTTCATCCTCGCCGCCGCGGGCCTGCTCGACGGCCTTCGCGCCACGACGCATTGGGTCGCCGCCGAGGCACTGGCCGCGGCGTACCCGGATGTCGACGTCGACCCGGACGTGCTCTATGTCGACAACGGGCAGATCCTGACCTCCGCGGGCGCCGCCGCGGGTCTGGATCTGTGCCTGCACCTGATCCGGCGGGACCACGGCTCCGCGATCGCGGCCGACGCCGCCCGCCTCTCGGTCATGGCGCTCGAACGCGAGGGCGGCCAGGCGCAGTTCATCGCGTTGCGGCATCCGCCCGCGCCCCGTGGCGCGACGCTGGAGCCGACTTTGTTGTGGATGCAGGAAAATCTCGCGCGCGAGCTCACACTGGCCGATATCGCCACGCGCGCCGGGATGAGCACGCGCACGCTGATCCGGCACTTCCGCGAGCAGACCGGGACGACGCCGTTGCAGTGGCTGCACCGGACCCGCGTCCGGCAGGCGCAACATCTGCTGGAGACCACCGAACACGCCGTCGAGCGGATCGGCGCCGAAGTCGGTTTCGGTTCGCCCACCTCGTTCCGCGACCGGTTCAAACGCACCACCGGCGTCAGTCCGGGCACCTATCGACGCGCTTTCCGTTAAGCGGCAAGGGTCAGAACGGTGTCCGAAGCCCGTGCCCGGGCCTGGTCGGCGAACCGCCTCCGCGCGATGACGACTCTCAGCCATCGTTCGGAACGCTCGGCGTCCAGCTCGGAGGTGGCTCGGGCGAGTACCTCGGCGGCGTGTGCGGCGGACTCGATCTCCGCGGCGGCGCCGAGGTAGTCGCCCGCCTCGATGAGCTTGTAGGCGTGGCGCATCTCGGTCTGCGCGGTCGAGTAGATGGCGTAGGCGGCGAGGTTGTTCGCCAGCGGGCCCAGTGAATGCGACATCGGATTCTCCGTTCCTTCTCTACAGACACGTCGAACGGGCCCGCCCCGGTTCGACATGGCGGAGTGATTTTTTTCCGAGGGTTGCGCAAAGTGGCCGCTTCACGACAGCCTGAAGCGCATGCCAGCCCGAGCGGCGTCGTTCCGCAGTGTCTTCGCGGTCGCCGGATTCCGCCGGATCTGGCTCGCGCATCTGCTCTCGGTCGCCGGCGACCAGCTGGCCAGGGTCGCGCTCACGGTGCTGGTGTTCGACCGGACTTCGTCGGCGGGCTGGGCCTCGGCGGCGTACGCGCTGACCTTCGTGCCCGACCTCCTCGGCGGCGCGCTGGGCGGGGTCGCGGACCGGTTCTCGCGACGCACCGTGATGGTGGTGACCGACGTCGGCCGCGCGGTCCTGATCGCGCTGATGGCGGTGCCCGGCCTCCCGCTGCCCGCCGCGGCCGCGCTGTTGTTCCTCGTCCAGCTCATGGCCGGGCCGTTCCACGCGGCCCGCCAGGCGATGCTGCCGGATCTGCTCGATCCGGACCGGCTGGTCGTCGGCCAGGCCGTCATCTCATCCACGTACCAGGCCGGACTCGTGGTGGGCTTCGGCGCGGGCGCCGCCGTCGTCACCGGCCTCGGTGTTCCCGGGGCACTGCTGATCGACGCGGGAACGTTCGCGCTTTCGGCGCTCATGCTTCGCTTCGGGCTCGAACGTTTCCCGCCCTCGGCACCCGCGCATCACGAACGCCCGTCGCTGCTCGAGGGCTGCCGTCTGGTGGCGCGCGACCGCAAGCTGCGCTGGCTCCTGCTCATCGCCTGCTGCTGTGGTTTCTACGTCGTGCCCGAGGGCCTAGCCGTGCCGGTCGCCGCCGAACTGGGCGGCGCGGGCGCGTTGCCGTGGCTGCTGGCCGCGAACCCGGTCGGCTCGGTGCTCGGCGGGCTCCTGCTGAGCCGGATCCCGCGCGAACGGCAGATCCGGGTGCTGGGCGCGCTGACGGTGGCGAGCAGCCTGGTGCTGATCCCGACCGGCTGGGCTCCGGGACTGGTCACGATCGTCGTGCTGTGGACGATCTCGGGGGTGTTCTCCGCGCACGACATGATCACGCAGACGCAGTACAGCCTCGCGGCGCCGCCCGCCCATCGCGGCCAGGTGATCGGGGTCGCGATCGCGGCGTTGCGGGCGGCTCAGGCGGCGGGGATCGCGGCAGCCGGGCTGCTGGCCCAGATCGTCGCGCCGACCACGGTGGTCACCGTCGCGGCGATCGCCGGCGTGGTGGTCGCCTTCGTCGCCGGGGTGGGCTGGTCACGGGCGGTGTCGTCCCGCCGCGGCCCTGGGGAATCCGAAGATCCCGTGGGTCCGGTCGGCGGGACGACACCCGTTGGCGAACACGGTTCCTGACACATCACGTCCAGTTGTTGTCCCGACGGGTCGTCCAGTTGTTGTCACGCACTACGTTCACCTCCCTTCGCGAAAGCCGCGCTCGTGGGCGAGATCACTCAGGTCCAGTTGTTGTCACGCCGAGTGGTCCAGTTGTTGTCCCGCATGCCGTTCACCTCCCTCGAAATAGCGATCTATCCGGCAAAACACTCACCAGTTGTTGTCCTGCATCGGTGCACCTCCCTCGTTTCGGTTGGGCTGTCCGGGGGAATTCGGGGCCACGACTCTCATCGTCCGGTCAACGACGGTCGTCGCAGTCCCGGTTCGATTACGGTGTAGATCACCGACGGAAGAGGGTGCGTGGACGGACGACTCGGCGGCGCGCGGCGGCGGCTCAAGGCCTGGCACCTGTGGAGCCTGCCGCGACCTGTGCGTTCCTACGTCCTGGTCGTGAATCTCATCGCAGTCCTCTCGACCGCCGCCACGGCCCGGCTGGTCCCGGTGACCGGTACCGATCTCGTCCGGTTCGGCGTCTTGACGCTGTGCGCGGCCATCGCGATCGAGGGCACCCGGCAGATCGAACGCCAACGGGAGTACGACAGAGCCCCGTCGGTCGCCTACGTCGACACCAAGGCGGTCTGGAGCGTCGCCGCCGTCATCGCGCTGCCTCCGGTGCTCGCCGCCGCGATGGTCGTGGTGACCTACACCATCGCATGGCTGCGGATCTGGCCACACCAACGGCCGGTCCTCCCCCATCGGTGGATCTTCTCCGCCGCGACGGTGCTCTGCGGCACGCAGGCCGCCGTCGTCGTCCTCAGCCTCGGCATGCGTCATTACCCAGGCGCGCCCGACTCCGGACTGCTCGCCGGTCTCGGCGATCTCGCCGTCATCATCGTGGCCGCGGCCCTGCGCTGGGCGATCAACACCGTGCTGGTGATGGTCGCGATCGCGCTCTCGTCGCCGCCGAAGTCGATCGGCGAACTGTTCTCCGGGTTCGGCGACCAGATCCTCGAAGCGGGCGCGCTCGGCCTCGGCCTCGTGACGGCCGTCGTCCTCGTCCAGGCCAATCCGCTGGTGCTGGTCGGCGTCGTCATCGCGCTGGTCGCGCTGCACCGCGGGCTGCTGCTGACGCAGTACCGGCGTGACGCGCACACCGACGCCACCACCGGTCTCGTCACGAAACGCCGCTGGCGTCAGCTGGCGGAAGAACAGTTGGGCCGCACTCGCGCCGGCCGCAAACTCGGCGTGCTGTTCCTCGATCTCGACAACTTCAAGACGATCAACGACACCTACGGCCACCCCAACGGCGACCTCGTCCTGCGCGCGGTCGGCGACGCCTTGCTCGCCGAGGTCCGCGAACAGGACATCTGCGGGCGGTGGGGCGGCGAGGAATTCGCGATCGTCATCCCGGACATCCACGGCGAGGAGACGCTGCGCCAGGTGGCCGAACGGATCCGGCACCAGGTGGCGGTGGTCTCGGTCGTCCTGCCCGATCGCGACACCGTGCTGACCGATCTGACGGTGTCGATCGGCGGGGCGCTGTATCCGGCGGCCAACATCACCAGCGTCGACGACCTCCTCGTCGCCACCGACACCGCGCTCTACCGCGCGAAACAGGGTGGCCGCAACAGGGTCGAACTGGCGCCGCCCGCGCAATAGGGTTCGTCGCGTCCGGGGTGGAGCTCTCCGGTGCTACTCCCGTCGGCCTGCGCCTTTTCCTCGATTTCCTTGCGTGACAGGACTTTTCAGCCTTGGGACGAGTTGCGACTCCATTACCGACCCGAAACTGTCGGTGGTCGGTTGTACGTTCTGCGTGTGGACACACTCAACGCCACTGTGGCGCTATTGAAGGAAATCACCTCGTCGGATTTGTTCAAGGAGGTCAATGCTTCGCTGGATTCGTTGGGGGATCAGGATGCCGTGGATGCGGCTGTCGCGGCGTCGGAAGGGATCGCTCGACTGGAGGCTGTTCGGTTCCGTGCTTTGGGGCGGTTGAGCCGTCATCGTGATGGCGCCTCCAGTGTGGTACAGGAGGTCGCGTTCGCTCTGTCCGTTGTGGACGGTCATGCC